>NZ_CP121472.1:4739083-5478625 GCF_036208045.1 Thiorhodovibrio winogradskyi
TTCAAGGCTTCGATGGACGCCACCACACTGCGCATCATTCTGCTGATTGTCGGCATTGCTTTCCTGGTCGCGCTCTATATGTGGGAGCGCCACCGCAAGTTGCGTTCTGACGCCGGGCGCTTGAATGGTGCCTCGCCCAAGGTCAGGGCAAGAGAAAAACGCGAGCCCAACCTTGGCATCGGGGACGGCGAGGAGGAAGGCGACTGGCAGCCCGGGCAAGAGGCATCCGACCGGGGCGACCCTGACGACACCCCGGGCGAGGGTGATTATTCGGCCGCCACCAACGCACGCAATCCCGCCGCCACAGGCAACAACGAGAATCACGAATACCAGGAAGCTCGCACCGGGGAACTGGACCCGGCGGATATTGCTGGCATTGTCACCAATACTGAAAAGGGCCCCATCATCCAGGTCTTTGTAGTGGCGCGCGAGGGCAGTCTCTCGGGCCGCGACATTCTTGCCGCCGCCAGTCGGCATTTTCTGGTCGCCGGGAGCAAGGATATTTTTCATCGAATTGCTGACGAACCGGGGCAAACCCGTACCCTTTTTAGCATGGCCAACCTGGTTCAGCCCGGCAACTTCCCCCTCTATCCCGACCAGGACGAGGCAATGGCAGCGTTCGAGACGCGTGGCCTCGCGCTCTTTTGCCAAATGCACGGCAAGTATCAAGACATCGAGGCGCTGGATGCCATGCTGACCACGGCCAAATCCCTGGCGCGCGAGTTGACCGCCGAGGTCGAGGACGCACGGCATCGGCCGATCAGCGTCAGGCGCATTGAGAGCCTGCGCAATGCCGTGATTGACTATGCCGCCCCGCACTCCAAGGCAACTAGAGCCGATGCTGACTCCGATAAGGGTCAGAACGACCACACCGACTCATGAAAGAGACAAGCCCGACGAAGCCAGGCGAAGCACACGCAAAAGAACTCCATCGCCTACTCGAGCAACATAATTATCGCTACTTCGTCCTGGATGACCCGGAGATTCCGGACGCTGAATTCGACGCCCTGCTGCGCGAACTCCAGCAAATCGAGGAACAGCATCCCGAACTGCGCACGCCAGATTCGCCTACCCAGCGGGTTGGCGCACCACCGGCCGAGCGCTTCGCCCCGGCGGAGCATCTGGCGCCCATGCTCTCGCTCGGCAACGCCCGCACCCCTGATGATCTGCGCGACTTCGACCAGCGCATTCGGCGCGAACTCGGCCTTGAGCAAGTGCGCTATGTCGCCGAGCCCAAGCTTGACGGCCTGGCCATCAGCTTGCTTTATGAAGACGGCCTGCTGACTCGGGCCGCCACCCGGGGTGATGGGCGCACCGGCGAGGAGGTCACCGCGCAGGTCCGCACCATTGGTGCCGTCCCTCTGCGACTGCGCGGCACAGACTGGCCGCGACGGCTCGAGGTACGCGGTGAGGTGTATTTGCCCCTTGCCGGCTTCGAGGCACTCAAGCAACGCATGCTCGATCAGGGACAAACGCCCTTCAAAAACCCGCGCAATGCCGCGGCGGGGAGCCTGCGCCAACTCGATCCGTGCATCACCGCCAGCCGACCGCTGACCATGTTCTGCCATGGCTTCGGCGCTGTCGATGGGGGCGATCTTGGCGCCACCCAGAGCGCCGCGCTCGCCCGCCTGCGTGATTTTGGGCTGCGAGTCTGCCCGGAGTCGACCTGCGTCACCGGCGCCGAGGGTTGCATTGACTACCAGGGGGCCATGGCCGCGCGACGCGATGCACTCGATTACGAAATCGATGGGGTAGTGTTCAAGGTGGATGACCTGGCAGCCCAGCGACGGCTCGGCTTTCGCGCGCGCGATCCAATCTGGGCAATCGCCTTCAAATACCCGCCACGCGAAGAGCAAACCAAAGTGAGAGCGGTGGAATTTCAGGTCGGACGCACTGGTGCTGTCACCCCAGTGGCGCGGCTCGAGCCCGTGGATGTCGCTGGGGTCACCGTCTCCAACGCCACCCTGCATAATATCGATGAAGTCCACCGCAAGGACGTGCGCGCCGGCGATACCGTGATCGTGCGGCGTGCCGGTGACGTCATCCCTGAAGTCGTCGGCGTGGTCACCGCCCTGCGCCCGCCGGGAACCGAGCCGGTTGCCCTGCCATCGCACTGCCCGGTATGCGGCTCGGACGTCATCCGTGCGGAGGGCGAGGCGGTCGCCCGCTGCAGCGGCGGTCTGATCTGCTCCGCCCAACGCAAAGAGGCGCTCAAGCATTTTGCCTCGCGCCGCGCGCTCGATATCGACGGACTTGGCGACAAACTGATTGAACAACTCATTGAGCAGGATCTGGTTAAAACCCCAGCCGATCTCTTCGCGCTCAGCCCGGAGCAACTATCAAATCTTCCGCGCATGGGCGAGAAATCAGCAAAGAATCTCGTCGCCAAGCTCGACCAGAGCCGCGAGACAACCCTGGCCAGATTCATCCACGCGCTTGGTATTCGCGAAGTGGGGGAAACCATGGCCACAGCGCTAGCCATGCATTTTGGCGCACTCGAGCCCCTGATGGAGGCCGATGAAGAAGCCCTGATCGCCATTGACGGCGTGGGGCAGAGGGTCGCCCAGCATATTCGCGGCTTCTTCGCCCAGGAGCACAACCGAGAGGTGATCGCGCATTTGATCGACCCCGATGGCGCCAGACTGCACTGGCCCGATCCTCCTCGCCCAAACGCCCCCAAGGACTTACCCCTGACTGGCACAACCTTTGTCTTGACCGGCACCCTGACGCGTCCAAGAGATGACATGAAAGCAGAGTTGATTGCTCGCGGAGCCAAAGTCACGGGCGCCGTTTCATCCAACACTGACTATGTGGTCGCCGGCGAGAACCCCGGCAGCAAGGCGACCAAGGCCGCCCAGCTCGGCATCCCCGTTCTCGACGAAACCCAGCTGCGCTTACTGCTTGCCGACCCAGGTCCGAATGGCTTGCCATAATGGGCGAACTCTTCCTTGCCGAGTACCGTCCCGCCGAGCACCGCGTGGTTAGGCTCCCCTTTCGCAACGGCCAACTAGCCCCAATTCTTGCTCAACAGACGCTAACAATTCACTCTCATCATTCCCCACAATCCTCATAGGAGACTGCCGGATGCAGGACCTTAGCAAAGAACAGCAAATTTTGATCGCCATGCGCAAGACGCTGGCTGCCATCGTCAGGGACGTCACCCCGCCACCCGGCATGAAGCATCCACTCTCCGAGGGGACAATCGAGGACGTGCGTCAGTGTTTTGGACTCATTTCAGCGCGGGAAAAAGAACTGGCCGATATCGATGGCCGTGGCGGTGAGCGTCCTTACTACCCCGACCAGAAGCAACCGGCCCAAGTCATTTCAGTGGCCAACATCGGCAAGAAAACGTCCGATTTACATTGAATGACTCCACAGTGATGTTGATGCAGCTAAACAAAACCACCCGCGTGCTCCCTGTGGAAGTTCATCCTTGACAATTTGCCAAGCAGGACATGAGCAAGACCTAGTGGATTACCATTGTCCATACCAGAGCCAGAAAAAAAAAAATTGATCACCGCGATCTTTTGAGCAAAAAAAAAGCAGCGGGAACCGCTGCTTTTCGTCAATAAGACAGACTCGAGAGTCGAAGCTTTACCGAGCGCCGCGACATTCGCCTGTCATTCCCAATATGAGTCAGCCAGAAAAAGACCCGGGCTTTTACAAAGGTGGGATACCGTCGTTTAGCCAGTTAAGGTCTGTGCCGAGCAGAATAAAATGGATCAACAACCCAAGAAGAAATTGGGATGCGAAAATGGTGATGATCGCTCTGCGCGGGTCGATAATTTTCCAGATTTTATGCATGTCCAACTCCGATCAAAAGGACTGAAGCCTTCCTGAAACAGAACAGGAGGCCCTTCCCTTCGATTACAGCCAGGGACGATACATCCAGGCCAACAGATGTGCGACAACGACCAGACCGAAATAAGCGGTCATGCTGGACATGAAAATGCCGTGAAATTCTTTGGCCTCGCTCTCGCTCAGTCCCGTCATACTTTTTTCAGCCATTGCTATAGCCTCTAGTGTGTTCCTGACCTTACGGCCATCTCAGCGCTATCTTTTTTGAATGCCTGCAACTCCAGAATGGGCTGGGGCAGTGATCAAAAAAATCCTTTTGACCAACAGGCGCGGAGGCAGCAGAACCCAAGGCGCCCGGCTGCCACCGCTTACCTGTGAAGTCTAGCGCTATCAGTTGGTAGTGCGAGCCTCTGGCATCGCGGACATCTGGCCAGCAGGAGCTGCCCCAGCGCCCATGTAGGAAGTCGGAATGCCATCGTCCAACCAGTTCAGGTCGGAACCGAGCAGGATGAAATGGATCAGCAGACCCAGCACGAGTTGGAAGCCAGCGATAGCTACCAGAGTCCGGCGAGGATCAAAGAAGGTCCAGATTTTGTACATTCCGGTGAATTTGTCGTTACTCATGATCTTGTCTCCACATTTGGGTGCGGCGAATCCGGTGGGTTTGGATTTCAAAGCCGCGTAATATCACGTTTACTGTCAGCTGTCCGCTTTTCTGGCATTACAGCCAGGGACGATACATCCAAGCCAACAGATGAGCGACGACCACGAGACCAAAGTAGGCGGTCATGCTGGACATGAAGATACCGTGGAATTCTTTGGCTTCGCTGTCGGTCAAGCCAGTCATGCTCTTTTCAGCCATGGTGATTACCTCGTTGTTTCAGGTTTGGCCCAAAGGGCCTTTTCAGCCATCAATGAATTTCGGCGGTCCCTCGCCTCGATCAACCGAATCCTTAGCGTTCCGCGGGTGCCGGCGGAGCTGGCATGGGTGCGGGTTGATAACGCATCGGTGCTGGAACGTACTGCATAGGCGGTGCCGCGGTTTCGGCTGGAGCGGCTGCTTCCGTTTCGCCTTCAGCAGCCGGGGCCTCTGATGCCGCGGCAGATGCATCCGCAACCGGTGCTAGTTCAGCCTCAGCCGCGGGAGCTGCCTCTGCCGGTGCTGCCTCTGCCTCAGCCGCGGGAGCTGCCTCAGCCGGTGCTGCCTCTGCCTCAGCCGCGGGAACTGCCTCTGCCGGTGCTGCTTCAGCTTCAGCCGCGGGAGCTGCCTCAGCTGGTGCTGCTTCAGCTTCAGCCGCGGGAGCTACCTCAGCCGGTGCTGCTTCAGCTTCAGCCGCGGGAGCTACCTCAGCCGGTGCTGCTTCAGCTTCAGCCGCGGGAGCTACCTCAGCCGGTGCTGCTTCAGCTTCAGCTGCGGGAGCTGCCTCTGCTTCAGCCTCGGCAGCAGCAGGCACGCCTTCCTCAACCGGAGCTTCTTCGGCCGCCGCAGTCTCGTAGAGAGCAGGATAGGCCTTCGCCATGGGCGCTCCAAACAAGGGCTTGTAGACACCTTGGTGACAGGTCTTGCAGTTGACCTTAAAAGCGTCACCAAGAGGCCCCTTACGGGACTCTGGCAAAATCTCGCCAAGGGGCGCGACATAGTCATTGTTCATGTCGCGAACATTGCGGATTGCATACCAAGCGGTCGTCCGCTGTGGGGTGCTTTGATCCCAAGCGGTAAAGGACCGCGAGTTATGGCAATAGGTGCAGTTCACCCCAAGACCATCCATGAAGTGTCCCATCAGGCTGTAAGTCCATTCGGCCTGTTTGATCGATTTACGATTTCCCTGTGGCAGCACGGTTTGGCCAATGATGCGAATTTCTTCATCGCCCAGCAGGAAAGGTGTAAAGGGATCGAAGGGCATTGAGGTATAACCGACCGCGTATCCGATGGTGTTCTGCCCGGTTGGCGACACCATTGACGGATGATCCGGACCTGGATCCGAAACCCAGACATACTCCGGCACGGGCTTGCCACGGTGGCAGGTGTAGCAGGTCACACCGGTGTCGGCCACATGGTCTTGCCAGGTCGAGTTCACTTCACGGGTCATTTGCAGCATGCGGCGAGAAGCGATCTTGGTGTAAACACCATCGGATTCCCACTGAACGCCTTCATGGCAGTAAGTGCAGCCTTCTTCCGGCGAGACCCAGGTGGTCAGGGCCACCATGGTGCGATTGAACTCATTGACCGTCAGGTCTCCGAGCACCTGGACGTTCTTGTAAACGTCCTTGGCCAACCCGCCACCCGGCGTCGCCGCCGGAATCGCATCGGGCGTCTGATTCGCTTCGACGAGTTTTTCCAACCGATCCGGATTGAACATTTGCTGCATGGCCAGGCCGCGATAGCCGTTCTGCACGACCTCGGGCGGTGGGGCTTCGCAGCCAACGATGAACGCGGTTGCACCCAGGCTCAGGAGTGCCAGCGCTTGATGATTACGCAGTTTCATTGCGCCACCCCCTGCGTCAGATAGGGATTCTCGATGGTCAGTTCAGACGGGTAACCAGGCGCCACACCGTGCTTCACTGCCCAAAGATACCAGTTTTCTACCACGGTACCGGTCAGCAGAATACCCAGACCAGCGGTAATGACAGTGAAGACCGCGAACCACCAGGCCCAGCGATGGATGGATTCCATGCTGGCATTGAAGCCCATGCACCAGCGCCAGAACAGCATGGCACGCTCGGCCGCCGTACCGCGATCGGTAATCTGATCGATCTCGCGATCACCGCCGTAGCGCGAAACAGCCAGGATGGTGCCGCCGTGCATGGCGAAGAGCACCGCGGAGCCGTACAGGAAGGCAATCGACAACGCATGGAAGGGATTATAGTAGAAATTCCCATAGCGGATCGAAATAGCAGCCGTCCAGTCAAGATGCGGGAAGATGCCGAAAGGCGGTGCCTCACCCCAACTACCCATGAGAATCGGGCGGATAAACCCAAGCGTGAGGTAGAAAAAGATGGCGGCCGCGAAGGCCCACGCGAGATGGGTGCTCATGCCGAGATCGACCGCGCGCTTGTAGACCCGGACCCACCACAGCAGGATGGAGAGGGTCAAAAAGAACCCGGCGATGAGCCACCAGCCGCCTTCAGCAAGCGGTGGGAAGCTTAGGCCATAAGCGGGCGGTGGTGGCTCCAGAGCCAACCAGAAAAAGTTCTTGACGAACAAGATCGGGTTCCAGTCGACCGAGGCCAGCATGTTGAGCCCCATGATCTCGATGGCGATGAAGCCAGCGATCAGGGAAGCGATGCCCCAACCCCCAAGATACAGCGGACCAATCTGCGCATCGCCAATCTTGCCGATCCAGTAATTGAAGATCGGCTTGCCAAGGCGAGGCAGACTGCCCCTTGGGAGCTCGACACCAGGGTAGCCCGGTTCGCGAACCTGGACCCTCGTGAAAATGTTTTGATATTCAGGCATTTTGGTGTCCTCAGATTACCAGATTGGGAGGTTGGGCCACCACATCCACCATTCTGGCCATCCGCGCGTCCAGAAGGGACCGGTCAGCAGGATACAGACCGCACTCCAGAAAGCCGCGTTGATTGCCAGGAAGACGCCCAGGCGATGGATGCCCAGGGCACCGATGGAATACCCCACGATGTCACGGAAGACGGTGTTCTCGTGCTCACCCGTCTTCACCGCCTCGCCGTCACGCGGGTTGGTCACGGACAAAATCAGTGAGCCATGCATCGCCAGCGCCAGACAGTTGGTGAAGAAGAAGCTGATCGCCAGCATGTGCGCCGGGTTGTAATGGAAGTGAAGCGTCTGGTAACCCACGTTGGAAACCCAGTCGAGGTGACTGAAAATTCCATAGGGAAAGCCATGCCCCCAAGCACCCATGAGCACCGGGCGGATGACCACCAGCGTGATATAGGCCAGAATCGCGAAGGCGAAGGCGAAAGGCACATGGAGCCCCATGCCCAGTTTGCGAGCAATCTCAACCTGTCTGAGCGCCCAGGACACAAAGGCCCCGATCGCGCAGATGGTGATGAACTGCCACAAACCTCCCTCTTTCAGTGGCGCGACACCCAGACCAACATCCAGATCGGGCGGAGCGATACTGATTTGCCAGATATTCCAAGTCGGCCCGAGAGCCGCTCCTAAAATGATTAGTAGGGTACCGAGGGTCGCGAAGAAGACCGCGGAGACTCCGAAGAAGCCGACATAAAACGGCCCCACCCAGAAGTCGAACAGGTCTCCCCCGACCAGCGTCCCACCGCGTACGCGGTATTTTTTTTCAAAACTCAGCATGGCCATCGTTAAATCCTCTGCTGGGGAGACACCATGACCTGCTGCCTCCACATAGCAACTCGGATGCTGGCCGACGCGCAAACCCGGGGGGCGAGTACGCGCCGGTCAGCACCATCCGAAAAGGCCTTCTTATTGATTTTGCGGCACCGAGGCGGCAGCCTGGTCCTGATAGGTGACCGGAATGCCGTCGTCGAGCCAGTTCAGGTCGGTGCTCAGCAGGATCATGTGAATACCCAGACCCAGAACGATCTGGAAAACGCCCAGTGCCACCAGGGTCTGAGCTGGGTTGATGATCTGCCAGATTTTGTGCAGGTTTTGCATGCTGTCGTTCATTTGTAAATTCTCCAAGTTTGGCGAGCAATGCCTAGCAACGGCATCTGCTAAAAAATGATTGGTCAATACGGGGCGATTGGCTTAAGGCCAATGGCGGATTACAGCCAGGGGCGATACATCCAAGCCAACAGATGCGCGAATACAACCAGACCAAAATAGGCGGTCATGCTGGACATGAAGATACCGTGGAATTCTTTTGCTTCAGCATCAGTCAAGCCGGTCATTGATTTCTCTGCCATGATTCAATCCTCAAATAAAGTGAGTGAAGCCTTGCGGCTGTCTTTCAGCGCGCCAGAGACGCACCATCCATTCTGCCGAGGGTTAAAAGACCCCTTACAGATTTAGCGCCCGTTCGACCCGGGCGGCCATGCGCTTCCTGGGTGCAAGACAACTCGACTGGCACCTCTGAAGCTTGAAACGCGGCGACGCCGAAGACATCGACTGCCTTGGTCACCGACCACGAACCTCTCGTGCTGCCGCGGACATTCATGCCACGGCCTCCTGATTCATTGCCGAGCCTGCTTGGCCGACGTGCTCGGCCGTGACCCGATCCGCCCCCGCTCGGCGCGCGGCGCGCTCGGCGGCATCGCGCAAGCGCTTGGCGGCGGAGATGCGCACCAGCACCGGCGCTGACTCAAGCAGCTCATCAAGCTTGAGTTTGGCGGCGCCCTCCCAGGGAAGCTCGCGATGCTCGTTGCCACTCGCGCGCGCGAGTGTTGCTTCGACCCGGTCGAGATCCGTGCCCAGCGGCAGGATATTGAACAGCGCGTCGAAAAGCGCGTTGCAAACTTCCTGCACCAGATAGGTCGCCCCGGAAAAACCCATGAAGGGAGTGCCGGTGTGGCGCCGCACCAGAGTGCCGGGGAGCGAGGCGGGAATAAAAGCGGCGCGTCCGCCCGCCTCGGCCAAATACATGCGCTCGTTGTAGCCACCGAAAACGATCAGCGGGGTCTTGCCGCGCACCGCCTCGCGTGTGGCGGCATTGTCGGTCTTGACGCCTGGGCGCCGCGCGATGGCGAAGTGGCAGGGCATGCCCAGCTCGTCTTCGAGATAATGGCGCACGCCACGGCTGTAGGTTTCGGTCGCGACAATGCCAAAGCTCGCGGTGCCGAAAAAGTCCTGTGTCACCGAGCGCCACAGATCCCAAATCGGCTTGATGGTGGTGTGCTTCTCGCGCTCAATGAAAGGCTCGGGGTCGAGACCCAGGAGTTCGCCGAGCTTGCGCAGAAACGCCACGGTACTGTGCAGACCGATGGGTGCTTGCAGGAAAGGCTTGTCGAGTGCCTCGCACAGCTTGCGGCCATATTCGCGGTACAGGCAGATGTTCACATCCGCATCGGCCAGACGCGGAATCTCATCGAGATGCGCGCCCAGCGGAAAAATCATGTTGATCCCGGCGCCCAGGCCCTCGACCAGGCGACGCACCTCGGCGAGATCCGAGGCGGTGTTGAAGCAACCATAAGCCGGGCCAATGATGTTGACGCTGGGTCCGGTTGTTTTATTGCGCTGAGCTGCTTTGGCCTTGGCGCTGGTCTTGCCTTGGCCACCGAACTGACTCCACAACCAGAAGATGGCGCGATCAGCACTCTGCCACTGGTCTTCGTCGATGGTGCGCGGCAAGAAGCGCTGAATCTTGGTGCCAGCCGGCGTCACGCCGCCACCGATCATCTCGGCGATAGACCCCGTCACAACAACGGCGGGCTGTTTCGGGTCCAGGGTAGCGAAGGCGCGCTTCATGGCGTTCTCGGTGCCTTCCTGGCCGAGTTCTTCCTCGCCCAGCCCAGTCACCACCACCGGCAGTTCATGCGGTGGTAGGGCGTCCGTGTAGTGCAGCACCGCTGTCACCGGCAGATTCTCACAGCCAACGGGGCCGTCGATAATGACTTGCAGGCCCTTGACGGCGGTAAAGACATAGACCGCTCCCCAATAGCCGCCAGCACGGTCGAGGTCGAGCACCAGCATCAGTGCGCCCCTCCCGCCGCAGCCATGGGCGCAGCGACGGCGACCCGTGGCATCGCCCGCGACTTCGCGGGCGGCATTGACGGCCAGACTCCGGCGGTCGCGCCCGTGCCGACACCTTTGAAGAAGTCGGTCATGCGATCAAAACGCGACTGGCTGGCCAGCGCCGCGTTCACCACCTGCGCCAGCGATCCGGCACCCGCCACTCCGATCAAGGGCCGCGCCGAGATCAGATTGGTGAAATAAAGCGCCGGAATGGATTGCTCCTTGGCATGCTGCACCACGGGCGTGGTGCCGATGGCCAAATCCGGCTTAATGGCGTCGACAGCGGATTTATCCTGCTCCAGCGACGCGCGGAAACGGACGGTCACGCCACGAGACTCAAGCCAATCACGATCGGCTTCGGCCCAGCGGGTGCGTCCAGTCGCGGTGCCAACATAGGGCACCTCGGCGCCACTCTCGACCAGTAAGCGGGCAACCAGCAGTTCCGAGCCTTCGTAGCCGGAAACGGTGATGGAGCCTTTGATCGGGGCTTGCGAGAGGGCGTTCTTGATGACCGGCAGCACGGCATTCTTGGCGGCCGCGACTTGCTCGGTCGGGATATTGCAGGCCTCGCCCACCGCGCTCAGCCAAGCGTCGGTGCCATCGTGCCCGACCGGCGCGGAGCCGATGATGGGCCGGCCCGCCTGCTCGAACTCACGGATGGAGGCCGCATAATAGGGATGGATGGCGGCTACGGCGGCACAGTCAAGCGCGCCATAGAACTCGCGCCATTCGCGCGTTGGGACCACGGGACCGGCGGCCAAGCCCAAGGGCTCCAGCAGCATGCCGATGCCGACGGGGTCGGCCGGGAACATTTCACCCAAGAGGGTCAGTGTCGGCTTTTGGCTGCGACCACCGCGCGGCGCCTGTACCGGGCCGGTCTCGGCCTCGCCACGGGCGCGTTTGAGCATGGCGCCACAGAGCACATCCTTCGCCTCGGCATGAGTGGGCACACCAAAGCCGGGCACGTCGATACCGATGATCCGTACGTTGTTGATGGATTGCGGCAACAGGCGCAGCGGCACGCCGGAGGCCGTTGGCACGCACAGGTTGACCACCACAATGGCGTCGTAGTGCTCGGGATCGGCGAGTTGCTCGACCGCCTCGCGCAGATCCTCGAACAACTTGCCCGTGACCAGGCTTTCTGAATCGAAGGGAACATAACCGACACTGCGCTTCGCCCCATAGAAATGGGAGGTGAAGCTCAGGCCATAGACACAGCATGCCGAGCCGCAGAGAACGGAGGCGGTGCGACGCATGCGCAAACCGATCCGCAGCGAACCAAAGGCCGGACACATGGTCTGCGGCCGATCATGAGGTCCGGCGGGATAGTCGGCGGCAAAGCGCTCAAGCAGCTCACTCTGACCCGAAGACTCCGCGGCACGGCGTAAATGGTCCTCGCCCGCATGACAACCGCCAGCGGACGCGGCCGCGATCTGGTCGGGGACCAGACCGGCTGCTGTTGGCGCTTGGTTGTTGGTTGGGCGAGGCATTGTTTTTAGAAAATAGAAATTAGGAGTTAGGAGTTAGGAGTTAGCATCTATTTGCTATCGACTATTTACTATTTGCTATCTTCTTATTTTCAGGCGTCGTCGTAGATGACTTCGAGTGAGGGCTTGACAGTTTTCTGGACGCTGCACATATCTTCTGGCTTGGCTGGCTCTAGGATCACATCGCGGCCGACGGCGTCGCTGGCGAAGAGACCCAGCAGATCCTCGTGGGCCAGCGGTGTTGTCTTGAGTGGCGGTGCCACCGCGACCTGCTCGGCCAACCCTTTGAACAAGCCGGCCCAGGGGCTGTCGAGCTTGCCGATGATCTGATAGGCCGCGCTCTTGCGGCGGATATCATCGTCCTGCGGAATCTCGGCCAGCACTGGCACCCCGACTTTCTCGGCGAAGCGCCGCGCCTCACCGGTGCCGTCATCTTTGTTGATGACCATGCCGGCGACACCGACATTGCCACCGAGCCCGCGAAAATACTCGACCGCAGAGCAGACATTGTTAGCGACATAAAGGGACTGCAGATCGTTGGAGCCGACCAGCATCACCTTCTGGCACATGTCGCGCGCGATCGGCAGGCCGAAGCCGCCGCAGACCACGTCGCCCAGGAAATCGAGCAGGACGTAGTCGAAATCCCAATCGTGAAAGCCCAGGCTGTCGAGCAGCTCGAAGCCATGAATGATGCCGCGTCCACCGCAACCGCGTCCGACCTCGGGGCCGCCAAGTTCCATGGCGAAGACACCGTCACGCTTGAAGCAGACATCGCCAATTTCGACCGGCTCGCCGGCAAGCTTCTTTTTGCTTGATGTCTCGATGATGGTCGGACAGGAGCGGCCGCCGAACAGCAGGGTGGCGGTATCGCTCTTGGGGTCACAGCCGATCAGCAGTACCTTCTTTCCCAATTGCGCGAACATGTAGGACAGGTTCGCCAGGGTGAAGCTCTTGCCAATGCCGCCCTTGCCGTAAATGGCGATGATCTCGGGGCGCTTGCCGGAGGAGCCGTTGCCACCAGATCCGGCGCCACCAGATCCGGCGCCACCAGATTCGGGCAGGCCAGACGGCTGCTCGAAGGGCTGGTCAGGCGCGAAATGGCCGGCGGGGCTAAACATCGACATGCCTCCAGTCAAGTATCATTTTCAGGCAGCTTGGGTCGGAGAAGGCGGTGACATAAGCCTCCGCCGCTTGTTCCGCTGGCAGCCTGTGCGTAATCAACCCGTCGAAGGACAGGCGACCGGACTCGATCAGGCTTTTCACGGCGATCAGATCGGGCTCTTTGAATTCCGCCGCCACCCGCAGACGCAACTCGCGCATGAAGGCAGGCGGGAAGTCGAACGCCAGCGGTGCTTCATAGAAGCCGGCGATGATGATCTCGCCGCCTGGGGCCAGGCGCGCGATCAGCACATCCAGCAGTTTGCTGTCGCCGCTGACATCGCAAATGCGGCGATAATCCCGGCGCTCGTCGCTTTCGGGAGCGATGACTTGGTAGCCCTCGGCGCCGGCGACGCGCTCGGGATTGCGTTCCCAGACCACCGGGGCTCCACCCATGGCCACGGCCAGGCGGGCCAGCAGGCGACCCAGAACACCATGGCCAATGATCAAATCTGGCGTTTGGCCGGACGGCGCATGACTGGCCGCCACCTCTGGCGCGATGGCGTGATGCGCGGTCGCCGCCAAGGCCATCAAAACGCCTTGTTCTCCCAGATCCGTCGGCAGGGGTAGCAAGCGATTGCCTGGTGCGATGACACGGGAGGCGGCGCCACCAAAGAGACCTGCCACTTCACCGTAACAACGCGCGCCAGGCACGAACACCTGTTCACCGACAACCCGACCGCTGTCCTCGCCCGCCGCCAGGATTTGGCCGACGGACTCATAGCCTGGCACCAGCGGATAGGCCAGACCGGGAAAAGGCGGCATCCGCCCGGACCAGAGCAAACGCTCGGTCCCGGTGCTGATGCCGCTCCAGTGAATGTCCACGACACAGTCAGCCGGGCTCGGCGGGGTCAGGTCCAAACGCCTGACCGCGAGCTGCTCGGGCTGCTCCAGAACGACCGCGAGGGTGTTCATGTCGATGGACATAGTCACTAGAAACCTTTGACTAAAACCTTTGGTTACCGCAATGACCCGTGGCGAGATGCCAACCCGGTGCTGGTCGGATGTTGGCCGGATGCTGACTGGGCGACCGCGAAATGCTTACCTGGTTTAGGTATCCCCCCGTGTCTCGCCGCCCAGCTACCTGAACAAAGTGGAGGGGCCAGGAACGATGAACTGCATGACAGGGATAACTTAGGTGTCAGTCTAGCCTGACTGAAAGATATGTCAAGCCTGATTTACACCTCATCTGTCAATCCAAGTTGCCAGCCCAGCTTTGCAGGCATCCTCGGCGATCAGACCTTGGCAACCATCACCCGGGTTTGCATCGGCCGGCGCGTCGGGAGCAGACGCACGCAGGAGAAGCCAGCGGCCTTGAGCATGGCCGTCAGCTCGCGCGGCGGGCGCGGGCGTCCGCTGCCCATGGCGAGGAGGTAGAAACCGAAATAGGCATCGCCGATGGGTTCGGCGCCGGGGGTCTCGGCCATGGGCTCGGTCAGCAGCAGGGTACCGCTCGTTGGAAGGGCGGCGCGCGCGGCCCGGAGCATGGTCAAGGCTGCGTCATCGTCGTGATCGTGAATCACGCGCACAAAGGAAATCAGATCGGCGCCCTGGGGCAGGGGGTCACGCATCAGGTCGCCACCAAAGGTTGCGCCGCGCTCGCCAAGACCATGCTCGCGCAGGCGTTTCGCGGCGCGCTCGGCCACCGCCGGCAGATCGAAGAGTTGTAACCTGAGATGCGGCCAGCGTTGCCCGGCGGCGAGCAGGAAATTCCCCTCGCCACCACCGACATCGAGCAGGCACTGATGATTTTTAAAAGAATAGGCATCCAGGGTATCGCCAGCGACAAAGGCATGGGAGGCGGTCATCAGCTCGCTATAAGAAGCCACCTCGGCATCGCCGGCCGCGCCCGGGGTGGCTGAGCCGGCATAGGCCCAGAAGCGCCCGAGTTCGGTGTCCGCTAGCTCGCCGCGCAACAGCGCCAGCGGATCGGTCAGGTCGCGATAGAGCATGCGATGGTGGCGCACCATGGCGGCAATACCCGGGTTGCCAAGCATGGCCGCGCCATGGGGACCGAGCCCGAAGCGCCCGCCCGAGCGACGCTTGAACAGTCGCAGCGCCACACCAGCACGCAGCAGGCGATCGGCCGCGGCGGGTGGCAGGTCGACCTCGGTGCTCAACTGTTCGGGCGTCACCGGCGCCTTGGCCAGCCGTTCGAACAGCTCCAGGCGCACGCAGGCATCGAGAATCTGGGAGTAGACAAAGCCGGCGCAGAGATCAAACAGATCGCTCGCACGACGCTGGGCAATGGGTCGGGTGAGGGGGAAGTCCGCCGCCCAGCGCTGGAATGCCGGGCTGGCGACCAGGCGGGTGATGGACCGGTGCCAGGTGTCGGTGAAACGCTCGAACCAGGGGGGTTGCGTCGCGCCTGTGACTGCTTGAATGGTTTTCAATGGGATTCGGATTCGGGTTTGGGTTGGGTGGGGCGGCAAGGGACGGGGCGCCTAGAGGCGGTCAGCCAGCTCGGCCGGCAGCAGCCGGCGCATTTCCGCGCGCACCAAGTCGGCCAGTTTGGCTTGACCCGGGCAGGCTGGGATAGCCTCGAGCGCCGCGCCGATCAGCGCTTGCAGCCGCGCGAGCGCGCCATCCAGTCCAAGCTCGACCACCGCGCTGGGGCGACCGTGGGCCTGGTCCTGTCCCATGGGCTTGCCCATGTCGGCCTCACTCAGGGCGACATCGCGTAAATCGTCCGCCACCTGATAGGCCAGGCCGAGCTTCTCGCCGAAGCCATACCAGGGCGCGGACGCCTGGCCGGCGGCGGCGGCCCCGGCCTCGGTCGCGGCAAAAAAGAGCGCGGCGGTTTTCTGGCGATGGTATTCGGTCAGCTCCACCTCGGGTTCGCACTCCCAGGCCTGGCCGGCGACGATGCCGGAGGCGATGCCGACCGCGCGCCCGATGATGGAGGCCAGCTTGGCCGCCCGCTCGGGATGCGCGGGCGCGCTCCAGGCCAGCAGCTCGAAGGCGCGCACAATGAGCCCGTCGCCCACCAGCACCGCCAGGCGCTCGCCATAGGCGGCGTGCACCGAGGGGCGTCCGCGGCGGGTGGCGGCATCATCGAAGCAGGGCAAATCGTCATGCACCAGGGAGGCGCAGTGCAGCAGCTCCAACGCGGCGGCGGCGGCATCGCTCAGTTGCGGTGCATCGTCGCCACAGGCCAAAGCCACCGCCAGACACAGGCGCGGGCGCACCCGCCCGCCACCGGGAAAAACCGCGTGACGGATAGCCGCTTCCAACAGCGGCGGCGCCGCCTCCCCGCTGCCCTGGGCAATGGCCTGCTCAAGGGCTTGTTCGATTCGCGGCATCACATCCATCGGTTGCTGATTCCTCAAGTAGATTGGCGGTGGGGCGGCGGTGGCCCAGGGGCATGGTCCCCTGCGTCCTCACCATGAGCTGGCGATAAGCTGGTTGCCGCGTCTTGCTGTCCTGTAAGATAGACACCACCTGAGAGGGCGTCAATTCGCATGCTGTCCGCCGCCATGACCAACAGCCGAAGTCACAATGCGGAACTTCGTATCCGTCCCTCAAGCCAATCCACACACCAGCATCTCCCCCAAAACCCGTGTTAACAGCTCGCCCGCCATCCCTTATCACCAAATTGCCCGGCCAAGTGATCGGCCAAGTGACCGGTCAAGTGATCGCTCAAGTGATAAAGTTCCAGTTTATCCCGATTCAGCTCGATCCGATCCAACCGCATCCGATCCAACTGACTTCGGCACCAGTCACGGTGCCCACCCCATGAGCGCCGGCACACAGCCCGAGCGGGTGATCGTGATCGGTGCCGGGGTCGGCGGTTTGGCCGCCGCCGTCAGCCTGGCCGCGCACGGCCTTGAGGTTGACTTGTTTGAGCGCGCGGCCACGCCGGGCGGCAAATTACGCCAGGTAGCGGTGGGCGATGCCCGCATTGATGCGGGTCCCACGGTCTTCACCATGCGTTGGGTGTTCGAGGAACTTTTCGCCGCCGCCGGCACCTCGCTCGCGACCGAACTCCCACTGCAACCCGCCGAGACTCTCGCCCGCCATGCCTGGAGCGCGGATGAGCGTCTGGATCTGTTCGCCGATCTCCAGCGCTCCGCCGATTCCATCGGCCAGTTCGCCGGCGCGCGCGAGGCACGCGGATTCCTACGCTTCAGCGCCGATGCGCGCGGCATTTTCCGCACCCTGAAGGAGTCCTTCATCACCAACAGCCGCACCACCCCGGCCGGGCTGATGCAGCGTGTCGGCCTCGGTGGCCTCGGCGGGCTGATGAGCATCAAGCCCTACTCCAAGCTATGGCCGGTACTGGGGGACTATTTCAAGGATCCGCGCCTGCGCCAACTCTTTGGCCGCTACGCCACCTACTGCGGCAGCTCGCCCTTCCTCGCCCCGGCCACCCTGATGCTGGTCGCCCATGTTGAACAAGACGGCGTCTGGCTGGTCGAGGGCGGCATGCACCAACTGGCGCTGACCATGGCCGAGGTGGCCACTCGGCTTGGCGTGCGCCTGCATTATTCATCCCCAGTCGCGGAGATTCTCATTGAGCGCGGACGCACATGCGGTGTGCGCCTGACCTCGGGTGAAATCCACCACGCCAGCGCCCTGGTGCTCAATGCCGACACCGCCGCGCTCGGCGCCGGGCTGTTCGGCACCGCCGCCGCGCGCGCCCTGCCCCCCACACCTCCCTCGGCACGCTCCCTGTCGGCGCTGACCTGGAATCTGCTGGCGGAACCCAGCGGCTTCCCGCTGGTGCGCCACTCGGTCTTCTTCTCGCGCGATTACGCGGCCGAATTCCGCGACCTGTTCGAGCGCCATCGCTTGCCACACGAGCCCACTGTCTATATCTGTGCCCAAGACCGCGGCGATACGGATCGCCACCTGGATCGCCACTGGGATCCCCACCGGGATCCCCACCTAGATCCCCTTGGCCATTACAACGCCGAGCATGGCAGCCCCTCATCCGCCGGGCCGGAACGCCTGCTGTGCCTGGTCAATGCCCCGGCGATCGGGGACCGTCATGCATTCACACCCGCGGAGATCAACGCATGCGCCGAGCGCACCTTCGCCCTACTCAACCGCTGTGGGCTGCAACTGCAAGCGCCGCCGGACCTCAGCCAACCGACCTCGCCGACCCAGTTCGAGCAGCTGTTTCCGGCCAGCGGTGGCGCGCTCTATGGCCGCGCCTCCCACGGCTGGATGGCCTCTTTCAGTCGACCGGGGGCGCGCACCAAACTGCCGGGCCTGTATCTGGCGGGCGGCAGCACCCACCCGGGGCCAGGGCTACCAATGGCGACCCTGTCCGGGCGGCTAGCGGCCCGGAGCTTGCTCGAGGACCGGCCTTCGACCAAAGCATCCCGGAAAACGGCTACCTTTGGTGGTACCTCGACGCGCTAAGCGACGACGGCCAGCATGGGCTCACCATCATCGCGCTGCTGGGCAGTGTCTTCTCGCCCTATTATGCCTGGGCACGGCGGCGCGGCCCGGCCGAGCCGGAGCACTACTGCGCGCTCAACGCCGTGCTCTACGGCGCGCGGGGCAAACGCTGGGCCATGACCGAGCGCGGGCGCGAACGCCTGAGCCGCCAACCAAGCACACTGCGCATCGGCCCCAGTCAGCTGTACTGGGATGGTGATGACCTGGTCATCGACATCCAAGAGACCGCCGCGCCCATCCCATTGCCGTTGCGCGGCCAAGTCCGGGTGCACCCTCAGGCCATGACCCGCCATGTCGAGCGGCTCGATCAGCACGGCCGCCATCATTGGTGGCCCATCGCACCCGACTCGCGCGTCAGCGTCCAGCTCAGCCATCCACGTCTAGGCTGGAGCGGTGATGGCTATCTTGACAGCAACTGGGGCTCGGAGCCGCTGGAGCAGGGCTTCACCGACTGGGACTGGTCGCGCGCCAAGCGCCGTCGCGGTGGCGCCGCCGTGCTCTACGACGCCAACCGACGCGACGGCAGCGCTTTGTCGCTGGCGTTACGGGTCAACCCCGACGGCTCGGTCGAACCCTTTGAGCCACCAGCGCGGGCACCTCTGCCAACCACCAGGGTGTGGCGTATTCCGCGCGCCACCCGCAGTGAACACCCGGAAACCGGGCAAACCCGAGCGCGCGTGCTCGAAACCCTGGAAGACACGCCCTTTTATGCGCGCTCCACCATCGCCACCCGCCTGGCGGGAGAACATGTCACCGCGGTGCATGAAAGCCTGTCACTGGATCGTTTCGCCCAGCCCTGGGTGCGCATGCTGCTGCCCTTTCGCATGCCGCGCTGGCCGTGACAGTTTCCCTGCTATTGGCTATTGGCTATTGGCTGGACCTAATGGCCAGAAAGGGCGTCAACGTCCGCCAAGCAGCCGCAGACCAATTGACAACTGCTGGATGAACTGACGAAAACTCATCTCATCCGAGGCCTCGATTTGGCGCCCGGAACTGGCGCGATCCGCATAGAGAAAGCCAATGCATTTGCCGGTAAAAAGCACCGGGTGAATCAAGAAATCGCTCTTGCCGACAAATTGCGCGAACGGGCCACGTACCAGCTTGCGCTCATCCGGCTGGGAATCAGCATGAATCCAAAATGCCTTGCGCTGCCCTATCACAGCGGCGAGCAGTGGATTCATCTCAGGGCGCAGACTGAAGCGGAAGCTCGCCTGCAGGCGCTCTTCGACTTGCGTGAGCACAAACTTAGCCACGACCGCATCTTTTTTGGTGGTCAGGAGCGCGAAAACACTGCGGTCCATGCCAATGCCACGGTGCACACCCTCCACCACGGTCGCCAGCAAGCGGTTGATATCAGGCTTGCCGTTGAGCAGTTCCGCCATGCGACCGAGCATTTCGAGTTGCAGCATCGGATTCGGGAGCAGCACCTTTGAGGAGTAGCCATCCTCGCCCAGCGCTGTTTCATTGCCGACTTCGGCGACGACTCCCCCGGCTACCTCGCGTTCCGCCTTGTCACGCTTGGCCTTGGCCTGAGCGGTCTCCGGTATCAGTGGGGCAACCTTGGTGGCACCAAACTGCGACGCCATTTCGCGCGCGGTCTCTGAACTCTGATGCACTTTCTCGCGCATATCGGCCAGATTGAGCCCCATATTGCGCGCGACCCGGGACAGCAACTGATGGATCTCATCCGATTCCCAGCCGCTGCGCATGGCGACCTCGGCAATGCGCCGGCCGGTGGCGATACGATCCCCAACCGGCCCAGGGTCTGGCGAGAGTGCCTTCTGCAACACCTGACCCAGGGACCAGTGCTGCGCCAAGCGTCGCGACAGTTGCGTCATATCACAGCCAAAGGTGCGTTTTTCGAGGCGCGCGATCTGTACCGCATCGCCGTCGCCAAAGTCCGCTTTCTCGGCCAGGAAATCGCTCACTCTGGGGTCGGAGCTTGAGAGCACCGCGAGCACCCCGATGCGATACAACAAACCGGCAACAAAAATCTCCGCCACTACGTCATCTCGCGCCATGCGGGCAAGCGTCTGCGACTGGGTGGCGGTATGAAAGGCCAGCGCCATTTCCTCAAGCAGGGCATCGCGACTCTGGCCGCGCAGGACTTTTTCGATCACGCTAAGCGAGATTGCCAAATCACGCACCGCGTCGAAACCAAGCAGCACCACACCGCGATCAACTGTTTGGATATTGCCATGACTGCTTGGAAACAGCGGACAATTGGCCAGTTTGACCAGCCTCGCCGCCATGGCGGCGTCTTTGGCGATGGCGTTGGAGAGCATGTAAGCACTGGCTTCCGGATCACTCGCAATCCGGGTCACGTCGCTGACGGTGCGCGCAAAGGCGGGGAGTTCGGTATCGGTCAGAAAATTGGTCCAGGCGTTCAGCGTCATTGGCAAGGAACGCCCCGAGCCGGCAGCCTGATCAAGTGGTGCCATATTCATATTCCGAACCAATGGCGACTAAGGCGCCATCAACGCGCCCTTAGATCCAACCCCAAATCGAATGAGGGTGATTGTTCTTGTTATCATTGCTCTTCGCCGATCTGCTCTGTGCTGGTCTGCTCCGGCCTGGCCAGCACCCGCGCACCAACAGGACGCCATTTTTCTGCGAAAACCGGCTAAATGCAAGCAGACATAAGCCACAGCACCTTTACCCTGACACTAGGGCTTAAGTCGCAATTTGTCCAGAAAAACCGATGTTATCGCGCCTGCCTTGGATAGCTGGATGAGTCATACTTTTCGACGAATAATCATACGTCGTTCGCGCTGGATAAGCGCCTGCTGGGCCTGGCCATTTTTCGCACCACCAAAGCGCAAGGGCAGGTAGAAGGCCAACCACGCATACAGCGCTTGGGCCAGATCGGGCCGCGCCTTTGCCACCCGCCGCAGGTAATCGCGCGGCCCCTCGCCCGGTTCGCGCGCCAGTCCCACCCGCGCCAGGCGCTGGCACAGGCGCGCGTAGCTGCGTTCGACCGGATCGGCCGGCCAGCGCCGGCGCGCGAGCAGCGCATGCAGCAGCAACATGAGCGCCGCGCCGCCGCTCGCCAAACCCAGCACCAGACCATAGGTGCCCAAATGCTCCAGGCCAAGCGCCTCGAGCAAGCGCTGCTGGCGGGTGCTGGAGAAATTCACCACCCAGTTGTTCCAGGCCGCGTTACCCGCGTCCACCAGCAACCGCAGGCTGTGCGCCAACCGCCCCAAGGCGCTGTCGCGCGTCACCCGAAACCGCAGCGGCGCGGCACCGCCCAGATCAGCCAGTTCAGCATCATTGTCGACGCGCTCTGGCGCGACCGCGGCTGTTGGGTCCACCCGCGTCCAGCCGCTGTCTTCCAGCCAGACCTCGGCCCAGGCGTGGGCATCGGACTGGCGCACCAGATAGTGTCCGCCCAATGGGTTGCGTTCGGCGCCCAGGTAACCCACCACCAGGCGCGCCGGGATGTCGGCCAGACGCATCAGCAGCGCGAAGCTGCTGGCGTAATGCTCGCAATAGCCGGCGCGGGTCTCGAACAAGAAATCATCGACTGGATTGGCACCCAGCGGCGGTGGCCTCAGGGTGTAACGGAAGGCTTCCTGGTTGATATGGGCCAGGGCACGCGCCACGATAGCGCGCGCGCCACCACCCTGCTCCCGCCATTCGCCCACCAGCAGGCGCATGCGCGGCGTGATCATGCGCTCTGGCACCTCAAGCGCCAGTTCGCGCTCAGGCGGCGTCAGCGCCAGCGAGCGATACTTGAGCGCCGAGCGCAGCTCAAAGCGCTTGAGCTCCTGCAACCTTTCCTTGGCCACCAGACGCGCATCCCGCGTCAGCCTGGCATCCGCTGGCGCCGCTAGGGGCAGATCGAGCGCGAAGATCCAGCGCTGCTCGGTTGGCTCCATCACAATGGCGTAGTCGAGCCGCTCGCCCAGCGGTTCGATATCCGCCGGCAGCTCGTCCATTAACGCATCATCCCCCGGCTCCCAGCCGCGCCCATCGGTCTGCCACAGCACCGGCCCGCGCCAGTAGAGCTGGGAGGGTTCCACTGGCAGCGGCTGATCGAAATAGGCGTGAAAGGCGACGGCGCCCGAGCGCACCAGCTCGCTGAAGTTGCCAAGCTCCAACGAATCGCTCACCCCGGTCTTGGCGCGCTCGCGTTCCAGACCCAGGCTCCACAGAGGCGAGTCCAGGCGCGGGAAAAGCACAAACAGCAACGCGGCGAGCGGCACCGCCTGGGCGCTCAGCACCAATGCCCGGCGCCCGGCGGTGCGCAAACGCTTGAACCAGGCCTGTCGGTCAGCGAAAATCCGAGCGCCATAGCGGCTGGCATTCGCGGTGGCGGCCGTGATCGACGCTGGCCGCACCGCACTCAGGTCCGCGAGCAAGGCGAAACTCCCGAGCAGCAGCACGCCCAGATAGATGGCAAAAAGCGGCGACTGATTGAATAAAAAAGCTACCACCAGCAAAAAACCGAACAGCAGCAAGGACACCCGCAGATCACGCATGCCACGAATCTCGAGCGTCTTCAACACCATCATAGTGAGCAGCAGCGCGGTGCCGGCATCCTGACCCGCCAACTCGCGGTAAGCCGCCAGCACCACACCCACCCCAAGCAGCGCCAGCGCCACTAGCGGCCAGCGCCCAGGCGTGAGCGCCGGGCGCCACAGCACCGCCACCCGCGCCAGCAGCAGCAAGGCGATATAGCCTGCGACCGGCGCTTTCATATAAAACAGCAGTGGCAGCGCGGCCAGCGCGAGCAGCATGCTCAGCAGGCCAATTTGCAGACGATCAGGTACCGACTCGCCGGTCATCACTGCCGCGGCATGGCGTGGCGGCCGGCGTGAGACTGGTGATGCCTGAGGGGATTGTTGGCGCTTACTTGTCATGGCGCATGGTCACAGCGAAACCCCGCCAAGGTGCTCAGGCAGCGATGCTTGTGCGCATCACCCTGCCCGCGCTCGACACTCAAACCGGGCAGGCGCAACCCGTAGACCAGATTTTGCTCCGAGGCATTGAGCACCTGGCGACACAGCAGGGCGATGCGCGTCTCATCATCCACCGGCGGCAGCGCGCTCCAGTCAAGCCACACCCGCGCGGCACGGTCACCACCAAACTGCTTGACCACCAGCCCACGCTCGCGCGCCAGCGCCTTCCAGTCGATGCGGCGCAGCGAATCCCCCGGCGCGTAAGCGCGCGCACCGACAAAGTCGTCCGCCCCAGTGCCCTGATCACCGCTGGCATTGTGATCCACGGACGTCAGCTGCGGCGGTGCGCTGGCCTGGGGTGCCGGGCGCGGATAGACGATCGCCACCGCATCGACCGAGACCAACGACCAGGCGCGAAACAGCCCCAGGGGGTAGCGGGTTTCGAGCAGCACCTCGCCAAGTGGCAGCGGGCCGCGGCGCTCGGTCGGCACCGGCAATGCCACCCGCGCCATGCCCCCAGCGGGCAGATCGATGCAGGCAGCTCCACGCAGACACAGGGCGCCGCGCTCGCGCTCGCGCGGATCATCAAGGGTGATTAAGAACTGTGCATCCTGCCCGGCAAACACAGGCGCGCCCGGCTGCGCTCGCACCCGCAGGCGCAGCAGATTGAACCAAGCATGGTGCATGCTGACCAGACTCACTCCAGCCATCACAAAGGTGAAGAGCAAGCCGAGGTTGTTCTGGTAGTTCAGCGCGCCAAGCAGGGTCACCAATAGCAGCAGCCCATAGCCCAAGCCGGCCCGTGTCGGCAGAATAAATATGTGTCGTGCCCCAATGGTCGCCTGCCCCTGCGCATCGACAGGCACCCGCCGCAGCAGCTTGCCAAACAGCGATGCCCAACCCTGGCGTTGCCGCCACGCGGGGGATGTCGGAGTCGCCATGTCGCGCAGCGTCCTTCGCCGATTCCGCGGGATGGTCAGGGCACCGAGACCGCTCGCAGAATAAAGTCCGCGATCTCGGCATGGCCGACGGGACCATTGTCATCGCCGCTCAGCAGGCGGTGTGGCACGCACGCCGGCAGCACGGCCTGGAGGTCTTCGGGGATCACATAGGTGCGACCATGGATCAAGGCCCAGGCACGCGCCGCGCGCAACAACCCAAGCCCCGCGCGCGGCGACAATCCATGAAGAAAGCGATTGCTCGCGCGGGTGAACGCCAAAATGCCATGGCAATAGTCAATGACGGGGGCCGCCACATGCACGGAGTTCACGCGCTGCTGCAACGCCATCAGTTGGTCGACACTCAGCGCTGGTTCAACACCGGCCAAGAGCGCACGTCGATCGGCACCGGCCAACAGCGCCTTTTCCTGCTCGGCGTTGGGATAGCCAAGCTCGATGCGCATCAAAAACCGATCAAGCTGCGACTCCGGCAGCGGGAAGGTGCCCACCTGATAGGTCGGATTCTGGGTGGCGATGACAAAAAAGGGCGTCGGCAGCGCACGTGTTTCGCCCTCGGCCGTGACCTGATGCTCTTCCATCGCCTCGAGCAGCGCACTCTGTGCCTTGGGCGTGGCACGGTTGATTTCATCGGCTAGCACGACCTGGGCAAAGATGGGCCCAGGATGAAACTCAAAGCGCTCGCGCACCCGCTCGTACACCGATACCCCGATAATGTCCGCCGGTAGGAGATCGCTGGTGAACTGAATGCGCGCGTACTTTAGCCCCAGCAGCCGCGCGAGCAGATGTGCCAGGGTGGTCTTGCCAACCCCCGGAAGATCTTCGATCAGCAGGTGCCCGCGCGCAAGCAGGCAAGCCAGCGCCAGGCGCAGTTCGGCGTCCTTGCCGAGAATGATAGTCCCGGCAGCCACCAACACCTGGTCAATGGCGCGAGCATCGGCCGGCGTTGAATGACCAGTTGCGGCATCAGTCTTGGTCATGAGATGGAAGAGAAGGACTGCTTCAGGTCGCGGGCACTCCCGAACCTAGGACGAGGGAGCAAGCACGGGCGCGGCGTCCCGCGGCAATGTCGAATCCAGCCGCTCCACCCGCAGCTTCTCGGTAATGCCGCCACCGAGGGCAATGCGCGTTGGACCGATGGAGACCACCCGGGCGCGACCACGGTGGTGCTCCACGCGCAACTCGCTCCCCAGACGCACGCCAAGGGCCAGCAAACGGCGGTTGAGATCACGCCCACCGCTGATGCCGATGACGCGCGCCCGGGCGCCGAGCGGAAGCTCGGCAAGAGTCGCGGACACTGGTGGTCCGCCAGACGGTGAGGCAAGGGCATCATTGGTTTTCATAGGCCGAAAGTTTAAGCCAGAGAGAAAAACGAAGCAAGAATCACTATCAACACTTATCAAGCCTCATGTGAATTCGCTCTGGCGCCACGGCGCACAGCGCATTCTGAACCCTTGCTGCTAGGGGGTGTTGCACGCATCAGGAGACCGCCCGCGCACTCTCCACCGCAGGCGAGACACGCACACTGAGCAAATGCACGCGGCGACTGTCGGCGCGAAGCACGGTGAAACGGAAGCCATCGATTTGCACCCGCTCGCCGCGCACCGGAAGCTTGCCCAGGGCATGCACCACCAGACCACCGATGGTATCGACATCCTCGCCGCTCAGGGTGCTGGCGAAGTACTCGTTGAAATCTTCGATGCTGGTGCGCGCCTTGACGGTGTATTCACCCGGGCCGCGTTTGAAGATGAAGGCACCTTCGTCGAAATCATGCTCGTCCTCGATCTCGCCGACGATCTGCTCGAGCACATCCTCGATGGTGGCCAGGCCGGCGGCGGCGCCGTATTCATCCACCACGATGGCCATGTGGTTGCGGCTACCGCGAAACTCCTTTAGTAGCACGTTCAGCCGCTTGCTCTCGGGCACGAAGATGGCGCTGCGCAAGTGGTCGCGAATATTGAAAGGGCGGGTGTTGGACTTGGTACAGTAGGCCAGCAGATCCTTCGCCAGCAGAATGCCAAGTACCTCGCCCTTGTCCTCACCGGTGACCGGGAAGCGGGAATGGGAGGACTCCACCGCGATGGCGAGAATCTCCTCAAGCGAGGAATCGCGGCGCACTGTGACCATTTCGGCCCGCGGGATCATGATGTCCTCGGCGCGCAGGTCGGCGACCTGGAGCACGCCCTCGATCATGCTCAGGCCATCGCGGTCGAGCAAGGCGCGACGCTCGGCGTCGCGCAGAATGTCAAGCAATTGATTCTTGTCGCGCGGCTCGCCGCCAAGCAACTGGCACAGGCGTTTGCGCCAGTCTTTCAGCGGCTCGCCGCTACGCGGTCGATCACTGGTCATCGGGTCCGCTGTCTGATTCATAGGGATTCTCGAATCCAAAGCTTGTGATAATGCGGGTTTCCAGGGCCTCCATCGCGGAAGCCTGATCGTCGTCTTGGTGATCATGGCCGAGCAAATGCAGGGTGCCATGCACAACCATGTGCGCCCAGTGCGCGCGGGGGGATTTACCCTGGTCGGCGGCCTCGGCCAGCACCAGGGGCGCGCAGATGACCAGATCGCCGAGAAGGCCAGTGGCGGGCGCCCCGGGCGGAAGCTCGAAGGGGAAAGACAGCACATTGGTTGGCCCCGTCCGTCCGCGATAGGTGCGGTTCAGGGCGGCGCTTTCGGCCTCGTCCACCAGACGGATGGTCATTTCGGTCGCGGCGGGTGCCGATCGGCCGGCGGCAAGGGCCGCGCTGACCCAGTGCTCGAAATCCTCCTGACTCGGCACCTCGGCCAGAGTGGCGCATTGCAAATCAAGGACTAGTGGCGCCGCGGCCACGGCAAGCGCATCGCGAGATTTGGGGTCCGGGTCTGGTTCCGTGGACATGGAATTGGCAATCATTAGGTGGTATTAGCCGGCCGCGGCCAGCTCTGGCTGGCGTTGATCGTGATGATCGTAGGCATTGACGATGCGCTGCACCAGGGAATGGCGCACCACATCGCGCGAGCTGAAAAAGGTGAAGCTAATACCCTCGATCTCGCGCAGTACATCCACCGCCTGGCGCAGCCCCGAGGGCTGGCCGCGCGGCAGATCGACCTGGGTGACATCCCCCGTGACCACGGCCTTGGAACCGAAGCCAATACGGGTCAGAAACATCTTCATCTGCTTGGGGGTGGTATTTTGCGCCTCGTCCAAAATAATAAAGGCGTCGTTCAGGGTGCGCCCGCGCATATAGGCCAATGGCGCCACTTCAATCACATTGCGCTCAATGAGCTTGTTCACTTTTTCAAAGCCGAGCATCTCAAAGAGTGCATCGTAGAGTGGGCGCAGGTAGGGGTCGATTTTCTGCGCCAGATCGCCGGGCAGAAAGCCCAGGCGCTCGCCGGCCTCGACCGCCGGGCGCACCAGCAGCAGGCGGCGCACGCGCTCGGTCTCGAGTGCCTCGACCGCGCTGGCCACCGCCAGATAGGTTTTTCCCGTTCCGGCCGGGCCGACGCCAAAATTGATGTCGTGGCGCAAAATGGCATGCAGATAGGCCTGCTGATTCGGCCCGCGCGCACGGATCAGGCCACGCTTGGTTTTAATTAAAACCTCGGGTAACTCGGGCTCGCGCAGCGCCGCCTCGATGCCGGATTGCTGCAAATGCAAATGCACTGTCTCGGGCGAGAGAATCTCCTGCTCGGTCAGTGCATAAAGATCGCGCAGCAACTGCTCGCCATGCGCCAGGGTCGCGGGCGGGCCAATGAGCCGAAAACTCAGGCCCCGGTTGTTGATCTCAATGCCCAGCCTGCGCTCGATCAGGCGCAGGTGTTGGTCGAACTGCCCGCACAGATTACCCAGGCGGAGGTTGTCCTCGGGCGCGAGCTCAAGATCAAGACTGTCCGCGGGGGTGGTCAAGAGAGGGTTGCGGCGCCTGTCGAAATGCCGCCACCGACACCAGCGCCCCCTGCCGTGTGAAGGCAGTGACCGCGCAGCGAATTGGGCAGCGCCTCGGTGATTTGGACATCAACGAAGGAACCGATCAGCTCGGCCGGGGCATCAAGATTGACCACCCTGTTGTTTTCAGTCCGACCACTGAGTTGCGCCGGGTCGCGGCGGGATGGTCGCTCCAGCAGCACCCGTTGCACCGTGCCGATCATAGCCTGGCTGATGGCCCGGGCCTGGCTGTTGATCAAGGCTTGCAGGCGCTCGAGCCTACCTTGCTTGAGCGCGCGCGGACAGTCGTCCGGATAGCTGGCCGCGGGAGTGCCGGGGCGCGGGCTGAAAATAAAACTAAAGGACTGGTCAAAGCCAATGTCCTCGATCAGCTGGAGCGTGGCCGCGAAGTCCGCCTCGGTCTCGCCAGGGAAGCCGACAATGAAATCAGAGGAGATGCTGATACCGGGACGCACCGCGCGCAGACGGCGAATTTTATCCCGATACTCCAGCGCTGTGTGGCCGCGCTGCATCAGCGCCAACATGCGATCCGACCCGCTTTGCACCGGCAGATGCAGAAAATCGACCAGCTCGGGCACCTCGGCGAAGGCCTCGATCAATTCATCGGAGAATTCCACCGGATGCGAGGTGGTGAAGCGTATGCGCTCGATGCCCTCGATGGCCGCCACTTGGTGAATCAGCAGGGCCAAATCAGCGGGCTCGCCGTCGTCCATCAGGCCACGATAGGCATTGACGTTCTGCCCGAGTAAGTTCACCTCGCGCACGCCCTGCTCGGCCAGGGCGCTCACCTCGGCGATGACGGCATCGCAGGGCCGGCTGACCTCGGGTCCGCGCGTATAGGGCACTACGCAGTAGGTGCAGTATTTCGAGCAGCCCTCCATGACCGAGACATAGGCACTAGGACCCTCCGCGCGCGGCCTGGGCAGATGATCGAACTTTTCGATCTCGGGGAAGGAAATATCGATGTAAGCGCTGGCGCGCTGAATCTGGGCAGCGCCGCGCTGGCCAGGCGCCTCGCGGCGTTGCGCGCGCAGGGCATCGAGCATGCCAGGCAAACGATGCAGGGTTTGGGGGCCGAAGATCAGATCGACAAAGGGCGCGCGCTCGCGCAGCGCCGTGCCTTCCTGGCTGGCGACACAGCCACCGACGCCGATGACCAATTCTGGCCGCCGAGCTTTGAGCGGGCGCCAGCGCCCGAGTTGGGAGAAGACTTTCTCTTGGGCCTTCTCGCGAATGGAACAGGTGTTCAGCACCAGGACATCGGCGTCCTCGGGCTGGTCGACCCGGAGCATGCCGTGGGACTCGCGCAGAAGATCGGCGATACGACCGGAGTCGTATTCGTTCATCTGGCAGCCCTGGGTCTGGATATAGAGCTTTGCGGTCATCAAGTAGGCGCAACGGCGGACTTGCCGTGGGATTCGGGAGAACAAGGCTAGACCATTGTCCGCCCGAGGTCCAGTATCAGGCGCCGAGCGGTGCGGCCCTGACGCTGATGGGCAGAGGTTGCTTATTTCTCCCGCGGATAAGGCCAGGCCATGATCCCGCCTTCCATCACCTTGAGATTGCGCCAGCCATGGGCTTTCAGGATAGATGCGACTTCGTAGCCGCGCAGGGAGATCTTGCAGTAGAGAATGATCTCTTTGTCCTTGTCCTGTGGGAGCTCTTCAAGGCGACCGCGAATGGCGCCCTGGGGGATGAGCGTCTCGCCGATACCTAAGCGCATTTGCTCGTATTCCGCCGGGTTGCGGGTATCGAGAATGAACACATCCTCGCCCGCGTCGACCTTGCGCTTGACCTCGCTGACCGAAATCCCCCGCATGCGACCTTTGAGCTTATTCTCGAGCGCATGGGCCGCGATGATGACGTGATCAAGCGCCAGCGAATAGGGCGGCGCGTAGGGCAGATCGGCATTGACCATGTCAGCGACACTCAGCTTGCCCATGATGGCCGTGGCCATGATGGCGACCCGCTTGCTGACATCGCCTGGCCCGACGCAATGAAAACCCAGGATGCGGCCGCCGTCGCGCTCGGCCACCAGCTTGCTGATCAGCAGCTTGCCGCCCATGAACACCGGAATGTCCAGACCCGAGATGACCACTGTCTTGACATCCAACCCGGCGGCGCGGGCGCTGGCCTCGGACAGGCCGGTGACGCCGACGGTGAAGTCAAAGATCTTGCAAATGCCGGTCTGGGTGTTGCCGGGAAAGCGCGCGCTGCCGGGCTCGATCACATTCTGCCCGACCACCCGGCCCTGGAGGTTGGCCAAATCGCCGTAGGGCGCGCGATTGGACTCACCAGTGATCAGCGAGGTGCATTCCACGCAGTCGCCAGCGGCATAGATGTCCGGGTCGGAGGTTTGCATGTACTCATTGACCCGGATGCCACCCTTGGCGCCGATCTCCAGCCCGGCCATTTGCGCCAGGGCAATGTTCGGCCGCACACCCACGGCGATAACGGCCAGTTGCGCCGGCAGTTCGGTGCCGTTGTCGAGCTTCACGCCAGTGAGCTGGCCGTCCTCGCCAAGAAACTCCGCCACGCCGTTGCCAACAATGATGTCCGCGCCCTGGGCACGGGTATGGTTCTCGACCAGCTTGGCCAGATCGGGATCGAGAAAGGGCAGCACCTGGGGCGTTTTCTCGATAATGGTGGTTTCAATGCCGGCCAGGCGCAGTGCCTCGCAGACCTCGAAGCCAATCAACCCGCCGCCGACGATGATGGCGCGGGTGACCTTGCCCTCGTCGCGGATGGCGCGCAGGGCATCGGCATCGGCCATGGAATGCAGGGTCAGCACGCCTTCCAGATCGAACCCCGGCGCGACCGGGCACACGGGTGCCGCGCCCGTGGCCAGCACCAGTCGGTCGTAGGAGACCGCGCCCTTTTCGTCCGTGTCCAGGTTCTTATAGGTGACTGTCTTGGTGTCGCGGTCGATGTTGATCGCCTCGGTGCGCACTAGGGCCGTCATGCGCTTGGCTTTGTCAAAGAATTTCGGATCGCGTGGAATCCCGGCCGGGGTGCACACCAACAGATTGCGATCATCGAAGGTGCCACCGATGTAGTAGGGATAGCCGCAGGAGGCCATGGAGAGATCCGGATCGCGCTGGATCAGGGTGATCTCGGCGAATTCATCCGTGCGCCGCGCCTTGGCGGCGGCCTTGGGGCCGGCGGCGGAGCCGCCGATGATCACGATTTTCAAGGGAGAGGAAGACATGATTCGTCCTGTTGGAAATAAAAGTGTCAAAAAAATGAAGACAAAACACCTGGAGGATGCGGCAGCCGCTGAGCTATCCGCTGGACACGAATAGCGATAATACCTATTTTATTGACGAGGCCAGCAAGCTCTCGGCCGGCATGGTTGACAAAGCCACCTTTGCCAGCGACATCAATGCCTTTTACCCGACCGGACGCAACCAGGCCGCGCTCGAGTGCATTTTCACTCAGCTTGAGGCCGGTGCACCATGACAATTGGGTGACGGGCGACCTTGCCCGAGGGGGCCGATGCGGCGAAGGCAAGGGCGAGGAGAAGGGCAAGGGAAAGGGCGAGGAGAAAATAGAGCCGCCATGGGAGCTCATGGGGGCGCATTGACTCGCCCTGCCAGTCAACCCTGCCCAGCGCCGACCCAGTCGCCCGCGAAGCGAACAAAATCCTCGGCCGACAGCGGCTTGGCGAACAGATAGCCCTGACCAAGCTGACAGCCCTCTTGGAGGAGGAAATCCCGCTGCTGTTGGGTTTCTATACCCTCGGCGAGCAATTCCAACGACAGGCTGGTGCCGAGCGCGATGATGGCGCGCACAATGGCCACATCGTTGGTGTCATCGGGAATATCCGACACGAACGACCGGTCGATCTTCAGCTTGGTCAGCGGCAGGCGCTTGAGGTAGCTCATCGATGAGTAACCGGTGCCGAAGTCATCCACGGCAATCTTCACCCCGGCCTGGCGTAACTGGCGCAGGCAGTCAATGGAGCGACGCGGCGATTGCATCACTGTGGATTCGGTGATTTCGATTTCCACGGCCGCGGGAGCCAGACCACTGTGCCGCAAGATATCGAGCACCTTGTCCGCGAGTTGCACCTGCTCGAACTGACGCGCGGACAGATTCACCGACATCATCACCTCGGGTGCCACCACCCCGGCCTCGCGCCAGGCCTGCATCTGCTCGCAGGCGGTGCGCAGCACCCAGTCGCCCAAGGGATTGATCAGGCCGGATTCCTCCGCCAGCGGAATGAAGCGCCCCGGAGCAATCAAGCCCTGCCGCGGATGGCGCCAGCGCACCAGCGCCTCGATACCGCTGACTTTGCCGGCGCGGAAGTCGATCTGCGGCTGGTAGTGCAGTTCGAACTCTTCGCGCTCCAGCGCTTCCTGCAGGCTGGCCTCAAGTACCAGGCGGTCGCGCGCGTCGGCGGTGAGTTCCTCGGTGAAAAAGCGTGAGGTCTTGCCGCCATCGGCCTTGGCCGAATAGAGCGCGGCATCGGCCTTGCGCAGCAGATCATCGGCCGTGTTGCCCTGCGCCGGGTAGAGCGCGATGCCAATGCTGGCGCCCACCAAGACCCGCTGACCATGCAACATAAATGGCGGCTGCAGCGCCTCATGGATGCGCTCGGCAAAGCCGCTCGGCTCGCGCTTGCCGTGGAAAGGCGCCGGGATGATGCCAAACTCATCACCACCGAGGCGCGCCAGGGTTTCCTGCTCACCCACCAGTTGCTGCAAGCGCGAGGCGACGGATTTCAGCACCTCGTCACCCTCGTGATGATCGAAGCTGTCGTTGATGTGCTTGAAGCGATCCAAATCGACAATCATCACCGCCAGACTGGCCCCGCGCCGACGCGCCTCGGCGATGCCGGCACTGAGGCGGTCGGCAAACAGCAGACGATTGGGCAGGCTGGTGAGGAGATCGTACTGCGACAGCCGCAATACGCTGAGTTCACTGCGCCTAAGCTCGGCCGCCACCGCCAGTTGCTCGCTAATATCCCGGGCCACCTCGATAATGCCAACAATCTGACCATGCTCGTCGAGCAGGGGACTGGCGGAAATCTCATAGCTATGTTCACCCGACTCCTCGCTGTCGGATTCATCAAGGTGCACCACCTTGGTCGGCTGATGCTCTTTCAGCACCGAGGCCAGCGGGCAATCACGCGCGCGCTCCGCGCAGGGGCTGTCACTGCCGTAGAGCAGGGCATGACAGGTCAAATCCTTGAGAGACAGGCCCCGTGCCTCGGCACGACGGGCCGCGGCGCGATTTACCCGAATCAGGCAATAGTCCTCGCCAATCACCATGATGGGGTCATCGATACCGTCAATCACATGCTGCAGAAAGGAGCGCTCCTGCGCCAACTCGGCCTCGACCCTGCGCCGCTCGGTGACATCGAGCCCGGAACTCAGGGTGCCGACAATGCGCCCATCGGCATCGCGCAGCGGATTATTGCGCCAGCTAATGATGTGCTCGTTGCCATCGACCGAGACGATGGGGCCATCGTTTTTCTCGGCCAGCTCGACGTCGCCCTGAAGAATCCGTTCAAAGCTAGCCCGCATCCCCGCGCGCGCACTCGGCGGCAAGAATTGCTCGAACCAATCGCGACCCAGAATGTCGGCCTGGTCGCGACCGAGCAGGGCGCAGCCCTTATCGTTAATTAGAGTGACGCGGCCCTGGGCGTCGAGCGCCACCATGACCACGCCGGCGACCTTTAGGTAATCCGCGGCCCTCTTGCGCTCGCGCTCGACATCGGCCAGGGCCTTTTTCAACGGCGAGACATCGGTGTGAGTGCCAACCAAACGCAGGGGCTCGCCGTCAGCATTGTGTACCAGATGCGCGCGTGATAACACGTCCACCCAATGACCATCCTTGTGCCTGAGGCGGATGTCCAGCGCGAAATCTGGCTCGTTTCCAGCAATGACCGCATCCAACAGCGCCCAGGCACGCTTGTCACTTTCTGGCTCGATGAGCTGACGCCATGTTGACATGTCGTTGGGTAGCTCCGCGTCCTGGTAGCCGAGCATCTCCTTCCAGCGCGGCGCAAAGTAGACCTCATGTGTCTGCAGATTCAAATCCCAGAGACCATCGTGGGAACCGCGCATGGCCAGCTCCAGGCGCTCCTCGCTGCGACGCAGAGCCTCCTCGCCGCGCACCAGATCGGTGATGTCCTCGGCCATCGACAGCACCCGAACATGACCGTCAATTTCTATCAGGGTGCCGGAATATTGGAGCTCCAGGCAGTCTCCGTTGCTTTTGTGGCCACTCAGATGCCGGTTGCGCACCGCGCCGTCGCGCTGTAACTGCTCGAACATCGCCTCGCGTTGATCGGCTGTTGTCAACCCAAGCTCGGACCAAGAGTTGCCCACGGCCTGCTCGCGGGTATAGCCGGTGATGCGCTCGAAGCTCGGATTAACCTCAATGAGCCTGCCGGTTTCGGGGTCGGAAAAGCTCATTAGGGTGCCGGTCGCGCGAAACAGCCGCTCGAATAGGGTCACATACTCCTGTCGTTGCGACTCGGCTTCCTTGCGCTCGCCGATGTACTGCAGCATGCCGCGAATATGCCGGGGCTTGCCGCGCTCATCGCGCAGCACTTCCGCCGTGGCACTCAGCCAGGTAGTGCAATCCTCGGGAAAGCGCACCCGGAACTCGCAGGCAAAGCCCTGGGCGCTCGCCAAGGCATTCTCAAGCGCCTGCCCGAGCTGCGGATAATCACGGGAATCCACCCGCTGCTTGAACAGACTCCGCAGCGGCTGCTGGTGCATGTTGGCGCGCCAACCGATCAGGGACTCGACCTCTGGCGACCAGTCAACTCGCCCTGCCTTCAGATCACAGGACCAGAAGCCAATGCGGGCAAAGCCGCGCACCGCCTGCAATTCACTTTCGCGTAGCCGCAAATCGCCGAGCAGCGCATCAACCGCGGTGCCCAACGACTCCAGCTCATCGCCCAAGGTCGACGAAGACGCTGCTTGAGCGTCCGCACCCTGTCGCGCATGCGGACCCTCCCCCTGAACTGGCACAGCGCCAACAATAGCCCCCAACCGCGCCCGCAGCTGGCTCAGGCGCCGCCCCAGCAGCATGTGCAGCAACAGGGCCATGGTGCTCAGCAAGAGCAACCAAAGACCCAACACCAGCGGCACCGCCGCCGCCCATTGACGCCTTACCACCTGTCGCACGCCCCGCGCCGAGACACTGAGCACGACATCCAAATCCGGCAGAGGCTGGGAATGACAGTGCCCGCAGGCGGCGGTGCGCGGGACTGGAATCGCGACGCGATAGAGTGACTCGGACTCAGGATGCTCGGCGCCACCTGTTGGCAGCGGCAAGTCACCAGGGGCAGGCCGCTCCTGGACATCTATATCCAGCGGCAACTCGGCGGGAAGTGACAGCACAGTGTCGGCATGAAGCCCAGCAAGCAGGGCATCGGGCATGAAGCCACCGGCCGCGGCGATGGCCCCATCCGCTTGGTCGGGCATGGATGACATGGCATCCGGCCCGTCGGACGCCCGCGGCCGATCAAGGGCATAGACATCCTGATGCAGACGCAGCATGCGCTCGCTCAGAACCTGGGCCTTGCCCGCCAGAGTCGCACGCAATTGGTGGTCGATCAGACGGTAAGCCCGATACTCAAAGACCGCGAAAGCAAGCGTCAACAGAAGAGCCACTAGCAGCCAGAGCTTGACCCAGAGCGGCACACCAGCTGTTGGAGGTTGGCGGGAGTTACTCATTGCGTTAATGCAGCCATGGTGGTTGCATTCAAATGAGCGCCCCTCCCCACAGACGCCTGTCACTCATGAGACTGACCCGCGCGAGCGCCCATAGGGCCTGGCTCGAGGTTGAGAAAACTGCGTGAAATCGACCAATCCTTCATGCCTACCTACATCCAGATTCAATCATTGCCGCGCGACCATTTCTTATTGTCCGAGGCTTCTTCCTCGCGCATCGCGTCCAGACGCGCCTGCAGCCTGGAAGCGAGATGATAGTCCACTCCGGGCAAGCGCACGGCGAGCTCAAGCTGGCGAATCGCGGGCTCAAGGTCGCCCTGATAGTACAACTCCTCGGCACGATAGCCATAGGTTTTCGCTTTGTCACCCGAACGACCGGCGGCATCGGCCAGCAGGCCATGAATCTGCGTCACGGACGGGCGTCGGCGATGAAAAGCCTCGAGCAGACTCAGGGCGGCACCGACCTGACCCGCCTTCAGCAGGGCCTCGGCATGGATCCTGGCGATGGGCCAGTGATCGCCAAGCAGACCCTGGGCGCTTTTTAGGTTGCGGATGGCCCGCCCGAGTTGCCCATCTTGGATGTCGATGGTGGCATCCAGCACCAGAAACTCGACCTGCGTCGGACGCGCTTGCAGTAAGCTCGCGGTCTGCTCGCGCGCACTGTCGAAACGCCCGGCCCTCACCAGCGCCAAGGCATAGCCATAGCGCTCAGCCAGCGCATTGCGATAGCGCCCATTGGCGAGCGTCGACTCGAAATGCTCCACCGCGCGCTGCGCGCCGGTGTAGCCGCGCTGGCGCAGGTTGGCGCGGGCGAGATGAAACTCCAGGCTGTCCGGGCGCTGGCGCAAGCCATATTGCTCGGCCCGCGCGAGCGCGTCGGCAATGCGGCTGGTGGTAACCGGATGCGTGCGCAAGAACTCCGGCGCGCTCTTATCATAATAACGGCCGCTACGCCCCAGGCTTTCAAAAAAACCCGGCATCGCAAAGGGATTGAATCCCGCCTCGGCCAGAATATCAATACCAATGCGGTCGGCTTCCTGCTCGTTTTCGCGCGTGAAATTGATCTGGTTCTGGATGGCGACGGCTTGCACCCCGGCCATGGCCGCCATGCCCGCCTGGGAGTCGACCTGGCTGCCCAGCAATGCCGCGGCAATCAGCAGCGCGGTGGCTGGGACCGCCATGCGCTTCTGCGACTCGAACGAGCGCATCAGATGCTTTTGGCTGACATGGGCAATCTCATGCGCCAGCACCGCGGCAAGTTCGCTCTCGGTCTCGGCCGCGAGCACCAAGCCCGCGAACACCCCGATTTGTCCCGAGGGGCCAGCAAAGGCATTGACCGTCGGCTGATTGATCAGGAAAAACCGATAGTCGCCGCCGACATGATTGTTCTGTACCAACTCGCGCCCAAGCGACTGGATATAGTCGTCGAGCACTGGATCCTCGATCACCGGCAGTGCCTTGCGCACGCTTTTCATAAAGGCCCGCGCGAGTGATCGTTGATCGGCCAACGACAGGACGGTATCAGCGGAGCTACCGAAATCCGGCAGACGGTAGGGATCGGCGACCAGCGGGTTGGCCGCGATCATGGTCACGAAGATAAGGCTCAACCAGAGGACGCGCATTGGTGTTTGCACAGGCAAATATCGCATGTTGGAGCGGAATGCGGCGGCGCGGTTGGGGTCCGGCCGCTGTTTTCAAGGGCGACAGCTTCGCAAGCCGGGAATCTTAACGCAAGCCGAGTGCGGCATCGGGCCAGGAATCTCTCGCGGCCCTTGCTGCTAGTGGGTAGTGGCTAGTGGTTGATGACCTTGTGATCAATTCAGCGCAATCCGCTCTCCCCAGGGCACTGGCGAGCGCCCCTTGACCAGCCACAGCACCGGAAAGGCTGGAGCGGCAGGGGGAAAGACCCCTTGTGCATCGGTGAAATACAACAGCAGATCGGGCTGGCGATCGCGCCCGGCCAGCCAGTCGAACACCGGCACAAAGCTAGTGCCGCCCTGGCCATGCAGACGCTCCGGACGCTCAAAGCGCTCCCAGGGCTCGAACTCGAAAGGCGCGCCCGGACTCAGGGCCGCATCGCAGGGCAACAGGGTCACGCGGGCACGCAGCTGGCCCTTGAGCGCGTCGATCTCGGCGATGAATTCCTCGATCTCCCCATCGCGAATGGAGCCCGAGGTATCCAGCCCAATCACCAGATCGAGCTGGTCGCTGCGCAGGCGCGGCAGGATGAAGTCCCCTTCGCGTCGCGACGGGCGAGCATAGCTGTAGTCATCGCGTGCCAGAGCGCTCAGGTAGCGCGCCAGCAGCATGCGCCAGGGCAGCCGCGGCTGCAGCAGGTGGTCGATCAGGCGGCGCAACTCGCCGCCGAGCTTGCCGGCTTGCATGGCCTGCTGCGCGGCGCCAGCCAGGCGCTGTTGCCACTGCACCCGCAGTTGCTCGCGCTCATCGGGCGTCAGGGGTAGCGGGGCGATCTGGCCATCGGGTGGCGCTGGCCCCTCACCACCGCTGGCGCCGACCTCGGCCCGCGGGGATTCGCCCTGGCCCATGCCACCGCGCTCCCCCTCACCCGACTCGCGCGCGCGGCTGCCCGCCGCCAGGTCGCGCTCGCTCAAGCTCTGCCCCTGGCTGCCCTGCTGGCTGTCGCTGTCCTGATCATAGGCATGGGTATCGAGCGTCTCGGACTGGTCGTTGTCATCGATCAGCGGATAAATTTCCTCCGCCGTCATGCCCAGGTAGGCCGGCATGACCAGCGCATTGGGCGGCGGTTTGAGTCCCTCGTTGAGCAACAGCGGATTGATCGCATAGTCGCAGGCCAGATCCCATTTGTGGCGCACCCGGTGCTGGCGACGCGCGAAATGCGACAGGGCACAATGCAGCGCCTCGTGCGCGAGCATGAACTGGGTCTCGGCCAGACTGAGGGCAGCGATGTACTCGGGATTGAAATAAAAGGCCCGGGCGTCGGTGGCCGTGGTGGGGCACCAACCAGCATCGGCCGCGCGCAAGGGCAAGCGCAGCACCAGGGAGCCAAGAAAGGGCTTGTCGAGAATCAGTCGGGTGCGCGCGGCCGCGAGCTTGGTCTCGAGCGCGCTCAGATCGGTGTCAGCTGTTCCTGCTCCGGGCTTCGTCATGACGCGGCTCAGTCAAACAGCATGACATCCGCCACCGCCCGCGCCCAGTCGGCGAACGCGGGCACGGCAAAGAGGTCATTCCCCAGGGCGCGATGCAAATCAGACACCAACATCACACCCATTTCGCGCTGACGGAAACGTCCGGCATAGGTCAGGATGTGACCGATCGCGGTCGTGCCATCTTCCTCCCCGCGCGCCCGGATGGCACGCCCGACCAGCGCCGCCGCAACGGCGTATTGCAGGTCGATTTCCTCCGGCACCGGCACCGACTCGCCGCGCACAATGGCATCCAGATCGGGCATCTGCTCCAGGCTGTTGACAAAGGCGGTCAGCTCAATGCCCGCGGCTGGCCCCACGCAGGCCTGCAGGCACCCTTGGAGGAGGTCCTGGTCGTGCTGAAACTTTTGCAACGCGCGATGGGCAAACTCCCAGGAGCGCGGCGTGGGAAAAGCGACCGGATTGTGCGCTGGGTCGAAATCAAACAACAGCTCCGGGCGAAAGCGCAAAAAGCCGATCACACGCGCGTCGATGCCAGCACAATAGGCCCAGCTGACCCAGTCGTCCAAATGGGTCTCCACCTCGAAGTGGGAGAAGCGATTGGCCAGGGGCGCCGGCATGGCGTAGGTCACACCGCGATCGCCCTGACGGTTGCCGGCGGCGACAATGGCCCAGTGCTCCGGAACCTGATAGTCCCCCAGGCGGCGGTCAAGAATCAGCTGATAGGCCGCCGCCGACACCGAGGGCGGCGCCGAGGTGATTTCATCCAGAAACAAAATCCCCGAGCTGCCGTGGCGCGTGACATCCGGCAGCAGCGAGGGTACCGCCCACTCCACCCGCTCATCAACGCGAAAGGGAATCCCGCGCAAATCGCTCGGTTCCATCTGCGACAGCCGAATGTCGATCATGGGCGCCTGGTGTCGCGCGGCAATCTGAGCCACCATCTGCGATTTACCCACGCCGGGCGGCCCCCAGAGCATGACCGGAGTGTGATGACCGGCGGTGGTACTGGAATATTCACGATCAAGAATTTTGAGCAGATGGGCAGGACGCATAGGCGGACTCGGCTCGAGTTTGGTCGAATAAGGGCTGGTTAAAACGAACGGCGCGACAGCCCGAAGAGATTGGAGCGAGAAGCCAGCTTAACAAGGCGGGCGACACCATACCCCCGGAGTCAAGGCCGGTCGGAACAGGTTTCAGCTCTACCGCGACGAGGGCATCGGCTGAGGTGGATCACGCGGACCGACATGGGCGAGAGCCGCCACAAGGTCGTGACCAAGGGCAGCGCCCCTTGTCTCCTCACCTGCTCGGCGGTCAATTGGGTGGCGATTTTCGCCAACCCCGCGATTGACGGCATGGTTCTCGACTCGCCTGGGTGTCTGCATGAGAACCCTGGTCTCTTGTTGCGCGGCGATATGTTGATGGAAAATTACCTCCATCTGGTGGCATCATCGCCAAAGCTGCAAAAAGAGATCGGCGATTTCCCATCCTTCACCGCCCGATCCCATGGCGACTGGCTCATCCCCCATCATCGTCAATGGGTTACGAACTTGCCACCTCCTGAGCAGACACCTAGACTCTCGCCATGGCCCACTACTGATTGAGGTGCTTATCATGTCAGCGCCCGCATTCGCCTTGGCCGACCCGCCCAAGGTCGATCCAGCCCCGAATTTACCGGTCGATCCCCCCGAAGGCGCCCGCGTCAGCGAGATGGATTACTGGGCCCATTACTACGAGCACGAAAACGGCTACGAGTGGAACAACGGCCTTTTGGAGGTCAAGCCGGTGTCTGATGTCCTGACCTACCAGATTTATCAGTGGCTGCTTGGCTTGCTGCGGTGTTATCTCGAAACCCATCAGAATGCGCGACTCACGGCGCTGGACATGGGTTTTCGCCTGGAGTTGTTGGGCAAGGTGACCATCCGCAAGCCGGATCTGGGACTGGTGCGTGATGACAATGCCGTGCCGCTGGAGGATCTCGACCGTTCCTACCACGGCACTTTCGATCTGTGCGTCGAAGCGCTGTCGGACAGCACAGCGGCGGAGATTCGCCGCGATACCGAGCAGAAGCGTCGCGAATACGAAGCCGTCGGCGTGCCCGAGTACTACATCCTCCACCACCAGCCACGTTGGCAGTTGTTCTACCGACGCAATGCCTCGGGTCGTTATCAGCCCATGCCAAGGGAGGATGGCATCATCCGCTCCGCCATCCTGCCCGGCTTTCAGTTTCGCCTGGAGGATTTCACCCGCCGGCCGACGCTGGACGCCATGATCGAAGATCCGATCTACGCAGCCTTCGTGCTGCCAAAGTGGCAGCGGGAACGCGCGGCCTGGACACGAGATCGCGAAGCGCTGGCGGCTGAGCGCGAGGCGCTGGCGGCTGAACGTGATGCACGTGAACAAGCCGAACGGATCGCCCAACAGGAACGCGCCGAAAAAGAGGCTCTGCTGGCCGAACTGGCCCGTATGCGCAACGGCGCCTGAACGCCACACCAGCCGCCATCCGCACCGCGCCGTCGCCAACCAGGGTTTGCGCCGCCGGCGAGCGCCGGAGGCCTGGGTCTGGGAAAAATCGGGGCAAGCAAATGCCAGCGGACAACCCGCGATTACAACTCGCCCAAGCTTTCGTGCGCGACACCAACCGCAGCATTTTCCTGACCGGGAAGGCGGGCACGGGCAAGACTACCTTTCTGCACAGCCTGAAGGCCGAGTTGCCCAAGCGCATGGTGGTGACGGCACCGACCGGGGTGGCGGCCATTAATGCCGGGGGCGTGACCCTGCATTCCTTCTTTCAGCTGCCCTTTGGTCCCTTCGTGCCCGGCAGCGAGGCGCGGCGCCAGGCGGGGGAGCGGCGCTTCAGTCGCCAGAAGCGCGACATCATCGCCAGCCTGGATTTGTTGATTATCGACGAGATCAGCATGGTGCGCGCCGATCTGCTCGACGCGGTCGACTTCATGCTGCGCCGCGAGCGCGCGAGCGATGCGCCCTTTGGTGGCGTGCAATTGCTCATGATTGGCGATCTGCATCAACTCGCGCCCGTGGTGCCGGATCAAGATTGGGCGATGCTGCGTGAGCACTATGCGACCGGGTATTTTTTTAGCAGCCGCGCGCTGGCGGCCTTGGATCTGGTGCCCATTGAGCTGACGCGGATCTATCGCCAGTCGGATACTGACTTTATCGACTTGCTCAACGCGGTGCGCGACAACCAGCTTGATGAAAGCTCGCTCGCGCGGCTCAATGCCCGTTACCAGCCCGGCTTCAAACCTTCTGAGTCGGATGGTTATATTACCCTGACCACCCATAACCGCGCCGCCGACCACATCAACGACACCCGCCTGCGGGCGCTGGCCGGCAAGCCACGCCAGTTCGAGGCCGAGATCGAGGACGACTACCCGGCGCACAGCTATCCGACCGCCGCCACACTGACCCTCAAGCAGGGCGCGCAGGTGATGTTCGTGCGCAACGACAGCGGCGAGGACAAGCGTTATTTCAATGGCAAGATCGGCACCGTCACCCACCTTGGGCGCGAGCGCATCCGGGTGCGCTGCCCTGGAGACGAGGCTGACATCGAGGTCGAGCCCGCCACCTGGGAGAACATCCGCTACAGCATCGCCCCGGAGACCAAGGCCATCACCGAGGAGGTGATCGGCAAGTTCACCCAATATCCGCTGCGACTGGCCTGGGCGATTACCATTCACAAAAGCCAGGGGCTCACCTTCGAGCGCGCCATTATCGACGCCGCCGCCGCTTTCTCCCACGGCCAGGTCTATGTGGGCCTGAGCCGTTGCAAGACGCTCGAGGGCCTGGTGCTGAGCGCTCCCATCCCGCGTCATGCGGTCAAGACCGACCAGCGCGTCTGCCACTATGTCGACGCGGCCACCCGGCAAGCGCCCACCCCGGAGCAGCTCAAGGCCGCACGCATCGACTACCAGCAGCGACTGCTGCGCGAATGCTGGGATTTCGACCTGCTTGGTGCCCAGCTGCGCAGGCTACTCGGCCTGCTGCGCGGCAATTATCGAGTGATCGATTTGCGTGCTCCGGGCGACGTCGAGCCTATTGTGACCATGAACGCGCTGGAGCAACAAACCAGCGCGGAAGTCATCATCGTCAGCACCAAATTCCGCCGCGAGTTGCACGCCCGCTTTTGCGCGGACCGAATGCCCGAGGATGATCCGGAGTTGCAGGAACGGTTGCGCAAGGCTTCCATCTACTTCTCCGAAAAGCTCGCCGAGGGACTCAGTCCCTGGCTCGTCGCTTTCGAATTTGAGACCGACAGCAAGGCACTGCGCAAAACCCTCGGTCAGGCCGTCGATGAGCTGCGCAAGCTGCTCGCGATCAAAACCGCCGGCATCACGAGCTGCCGGGAGGGATTCTCGGCCAACGCCTATCTAGCAGCGGTGGCCAAGGCAAAGATCGACGAGCCGCCTGGTGGATCGCGGCCCAAAAAAGGCTCGGGCGCGCGACCTGATCAAGGCAAGGATGACGCCCTGCTCGCAGCCCTGCGCCGCTGGCGCGCCGAGAAAGAAGCCGAAGAAGAACGCAAGGGAGAAACCCGCTATCGGATTCTGACCCGCGCCGTGCTGCGAGAGATCGCCGCCACCCTGCCGGGCAGCCTGGATGCCCTGGCCGCCATCCGAGGCATCGGCGCGCGCACCGCCGAGCGCTATGGCGCGGAGATTCTTCAGCTTGTCGCTCAGCATCCGGCTCCGTCAGAGCCGCCGGAACAGCGCAAGAAAAAAGCCCAGGATGGCGACACCCGCCTGATCAGCTATCGCCTGCACCAAGAAGGTATCAGCATCGCTGACATCGCCACCCAGCGATCATTAAAGCCCACCACCATCGAAAGCCATTTGGCTTATTACATCGGCACTGGCAAGCTCACCGTCACCGACTTTGTCAGCGAGGACAAACTCGCGCGCATCGTCGCTGTATTTACCGAGACGGGAACCGAAAGGCTCACGCCGGCCAAGGAGAAGCTTGGCGACGATGTATCTTACGGCGAACTGAGGATGGTCCAGGCTCATCTGAGGCGCCATCCGCATGGGCGCTAGCCTACCGGGTTGCCAACCTGTCCCAAGAAGACACAAGAAGTCACAAGAAATCCCATGCTCAATGCCTATCCCGAATCCGCCAAGCCGACCACACTGTCCATTGCACAGCACTCATGATTCTGATTTTTATATTTTTTAATCTGGCGCCATTTGAGTTTGCCTGATCATCTGATGAAGACACCCAGAGCGGCGGGATTGGACAAGGCCGGCGCAATTGTCGCTAAACAAGGAGATGCTCATGCCTAACCTCATCTCTGTCATCGTCGCATTGGCGATCAGCCTTGGCGCATCTGACAGTTTCGCCGCCTGCCTCGGCAGTGCATCCGTCCATCCGGAGTGCCGCTATCCCAAAGGCGATGGCTGGTGCGCGACGCACGCCAATGATCGCCACTACGCCTACGCTGGCAAATGCCTGGAAGACTCAGGCAAGATGAATCTTGAAGGTCGCGCACCCTTCAACTGGTTCGGCTTCGCGGAACTCGGTGGCGCACTGCGAGGGCACATCGACCTGGGCACCTTCGACAATCCCGATGAAGTTGGTTTCGCACTCATCAGGCTCGGTGAGAACACGCCCGCGGGCGAAACCGATGCGCTGCTTGTCTATCGCTTTGATCGCATGTGGTGCGGCATGGCTGGATGCGATTTACGCATTTTTTCTACCCATCCGGACAGGAGGTCTAAGCCCCTGTTCTCGGTCAGCGCGGGTGGCGGCCGGGGGGAAAGCGGCACTCTGCAAACCGGACTCACTTTGGGCGAGAGCCATCGCAACGGCATGCGCAATCTGCTGATCGACCGCTCCGTCATCTGGTCATGGAACGGCCAGGAGTACACTATCGAGCCCGCAACCCGCGGCACCTTCACCGGGGCAGTCCCGGCCCCGGCAGCCGCTGGATACGGCTCGAACTACACCTTCTGGGGCGAAAAAGCCAGCACGGATATGTTGCCAACGGCAGCGCTAACGGTCGAGAACCCGCCCGGGGTCACCTTCCTGGTGTCCTGTTTTTTCAATGCGCATGAAAAATACATGATTTCCCTGGAAGTCGCCGTCAATCAAAACGCCGAAAAGACCCCCGCCGTCCTCGAACCCTGGAAAAGCCCGGAACTCGACGAAGAAATGGCCTGCAATCTTTGTTTCCAGGGGGACTGTGAGGATACCAAACTGGAGATGAACGCCATGACCGGCAATTTCACCAAGGAGTTGTCCTTCGGAAGGGTTCCAGAGGAAGCGCGGCTCGATATCGCGCTCGCCTGCGATGCGATCAGCATGACCTGGACCGGAAACAACATGCTGCCGGCGCTCTGTAACATCGGAGACTGATGAGACATGGCCGTGGGGTCCTGGTGGCTCATCAAGGATTGAGCCGACGCAGGTAGCCTTCGCCACCAAGCTGGCGCATTTGCTGGCGGATCCAGCGCGTGCGCTGTCGCACTTTGTTTGATGGCTGATCGAGCCGATACATTCGCGGGTTGGGCAGAACGGCGGCCATGCGCGCAGCCTGGTCGGGGCTGATGACCGCGGCCGGGCGGTCAAAATAGCGCCAACTCGCGGCACCGACGCCATAGGTGTCGGCGCTGAATTGGGCGATGTTCAGGTAGAGCTCCAGAATACGTTCTTTGGATAACAGCGTTTCCAACAGCAGGGTGAACCAGACCTCAAGCACCTTGCGAACATAATCCCGACCGCCCCACAAAAACAGATTCTTGGCTGTCTGCTGGCTGATGGTGCTGGCACCACGCAGGCGCCCGCCTTGGCGAAAGCGTTTCCAGGCGGCCTGGAGTTCGATCAGGTCGAAGCCGCGATGGTTTGGATAGCGCTGGTCCTCCGCCGCCATCACCGCGAGTTTGAGCGACGGGGCGATGGCATCCCAATCGGTCCACTCATAATGCAGCTCAAACCCGGGCGGCTCGCCCTTAGCCAGGCTCGCCGCAAACCAATGTTGCAGCATAAAGGCCGAGGTGGGCGGATTAACCCAACGCAGGGCCCCGACCGCCAGGATAGAGAGCAGCAGCAGGCAAGCGATCAGCAACGCCAGCCCGCGCGCCAGGCGGCTGAAAAGGGAGGTGCTTTTCATCCGCGAACTGATCGACAATGAATAACCCAGCGACGGTCGACTTGTCGGGGCGAATGGAGGCGCCCACTCGGCATCGGCATGGTGGCAAATGATGCTACGGGAAACACCTAAACGGGCTGTAATCTTTTCGCATGGTCATGTTAAAACAGATGATCCTAGGCTTGAGCCCAGTCTTGATCCTGAGCTGGGCTGGGGACTCGGGACTGGTTGCGCGACCACAAGCCTGCTACCGTGAACCAGCAACCGGGTTTTCGGGGGCACCGGAATGACCGGAACCATGAGCCTTCGCGCGAGCCGCGTGCGGAAAGATGGATCTCAGTGCGCCGGACCAGGATACTGAACGGAGATTTTGCATGACAGCGACTCAAACACCAAGGGCCAGCGCTCCGGCATCCCAAGCCGCCGCTGTGGCTGCAACGGCGCCAGCAGCAGCACCGGCGGCGGCCGTGGCCAAGACCGCCGCCGCCTTCGCCGAACTGCGCACCCAACTCTCCGCGCGCATCGTCGGACAAGAGGCGCTGATCGAGCGACTGCTAATCGCCTTGCTCGCCTCCGGGCATCTACTGGTGGAGGGCGCGCCTGGTCTGGCCAAGACATCGGCCATTCAGGCGCTGGCCGCGCGCATTGAGGGCAATTTTCAACGCGTGCAGTTCACCCCCGATCTGCTCCCGGGCGATCTCACCGGCACTGACATCTACCGTCCGGAAACCGGCGAGTTTCAGTTCCAGCCCGGGCCGCTGTTTCACAACCTGGTGCTGGCCGATGAAGTCAACCGCGCACCGGCCAAGGTGCAGTCGGCCCTGCTTGAGGCCATGGGCGAGCGCCAGATCACCGTCGGCGGGCGCACCTATCGCCTGGCCGAACCTTTTCTGGTCATGGCGACCCAAAACCCCATCGAGCAGGAAGGCACCTATCCGCTGCCCGAGGCGCAGCTGGATCGCTTTCTGATGCATGTGCGGGTGGATTACCCGGACCCGCGTGCCGAGCGCCAGATTCTAGCCATCGCCCGCGCCGAAATGCGCGGGCGCGCCCATGGCGAACCGCCACCGGCGACCCTGGTCAGCCAGGCGCAGGTGTTGGCCGCGCGCGATCAGGCCATGGATCTGCACATGGCTGAGAACCTGGAAGAGTATCTGGTGCAACTGGTGCTGGCCACCCGCGACCCCGCCCCCTACGACAGCGACCTGGCGCGCCTGGTGGACTATGGTGCCAGCCCGCGCGCCACCATCGCGCTGGATCGCTGCGCCCGCGCCCGCGCCTGGCTGCGCGGGGCCGATTTTGTCACGCCCGAGGACATACACGCCGTGGTCTTCGATGTGATGCGCCACCGGGTGCTGATGAGCTACGCCGCCGAAGCCGAGGGCATGACCGTGGATCGCTTCGTGGCGGAACTGATCAAGCGTGTGCCTTTGATTTGAGCGGCTCCATGACAACAATCGCCCCCGATGCCGACTGGCGTGTCGATGCCGGCGATCTGATCGCCCAGCGCGCACTGGCGAGCCGCCTGAGCCAGCAGCCCCGGCATCGCACCCGCTCCGTTCTTACCGGCCAGCATCGCTCGCGCCTGCGCGGACGTGGCATGGACTATCGCGAATCGCGTCATTATCAGGCTGGCGATGACATTCGCAACATGGACTGGCGCATCACCGCCCGCGCTGGCCATGCTCATGTCAAGGTGTTTGACGAGGAGCGCGAGCGCCCGGTCATGGTGGTCGCCGACTTCGGCCCCAGCATGTTCTTCGCCAGTCGCGGCGCTTTCAAGTCGGTCATGGCCGCGCGCCTGGCGGCCCTCATCGGCTGGGCAGCGGTGCAGCACGGAGATCGCATCGGCGCTTTCCTGGTTCCCACGCTCCAGCGTGGGAACCCGCCTCAGCACGGCGGCCCGATCGAACTGCAACCCAGCGGTGGTCGGCGCGGTCAGATGCGACTGATTCGCGCCCTGGTCGCCACCGGCGATCCGGAGCCGGGACTGGCCGCCAGTGCCGATGCTGGCAACCTCAACCTGGCACTGGCACGCCTGCGCCAGGTGATACGCCCCGGCACCCTGGTCTGGCTGTTGTCGGACTTCGCCGGCGCCGATGACGAGACCGAACGTCATCTCAGCCAACTGGCCAGGCACAACAGCCTGCTGGCCATCGAGATTCTCGACGCCCTCGAACTGGCGCCTCCACCGCCAGGGCGTTACCGCATTAGCGACGGCCGGCGCGGCGGCTTGCTCGATACGCTAAGCGGGCGTCGGCGCGCGGATTATCAGCAAGCCTTGGAGGCCCATCGTGCCCAGGCGCGCGCCCACATCGAGCGCCGTGGCATCCCCTGTGAGCGCTGCCTGACCCAGGATGATCCGGCGCTCGTGCTCGGGCGCGCCCTATCCCTGGCGGCGCGACGCCCGCCAGTGCGCCAGCCGCGGGGCCTGACCCAAAGCGGGGCAATGCCATGAAGGCCAATCCCGCCCAGGTCGCCACGCTTGATCTGCGCGACATCCACGAACCCGCGCCGCCATCCCCATGGCCGCCGGCACCGGGCTGGTGGCTGCTCGCGGCCTTGGTGCTGGCGCTGCTCATTTGGCTCGGCCTTTTGGGCTGGCGCGCCTGGCGACGCCAGCGCCTGCGCCAGCGGGTGCTGCGCGAACTGGCCGCGCTGCCAGCCACCGATGACTGCGCGGCACTGATCGCCGGCGTCTCGGCGCTGCTCAAGCGTGTCGCCCTGCGCCAGTTTGCCCGCGACCAGGTGGCTGAACTGACCGGCACGGCCTGGCTGGAGTTTCTCGATCAAACCGGTGGCAAGGGGCAATTCACCCAAGGTCCAGGACAGGCGCTGAAACAGGGCCCCTACGCCCCGGACCCCGACTGCGACGCCCCGGCACTGCGCGCCCTCGCCCGCACCTGGCTGACAAAAAACCTCTAACCCACTAGCCACTAGCCACTAGCCACTAGCCACTAAAACAATGACCTTCAGCTTCGCCCACTGGTGGGCCTTTCTCGCCCTGCCGCTGCCCCTGCTGGCCTATCTGGCGCTGCCGCGCGCGCCAGCGCTGGAAGGCGCGGCGCTGCGCGTGCCCTTCTACGCACTGGCCATGCGCGGCGCCGCGACCCAGGGCGGTCGACCAGCCGGGCTGATGCTGTTAGTGGCGCTGCTGGTCTGGCTACTCTTGGTCACCGCCGCCGCGCGCCCGCAATGGATCGGCGAGCCCCTGCCGCTGCCGGTCGCCGGGCGCGACCTGATGCTCGCGGTGGACATCTCCGGCTCCATGGTGGAAGAGGACATGGTGATAGGCGCGCGGGTGACGGATCGCCTCACCGCGGTCAAGGCCGTGGCCGGGGACTTTATCGAACGTCGCGTGGGAGATCGCATCGGGCTGATTTTGTTCGGCCAGCAGGCTTATCCGCAGGCACCGCTCACTTTCGACCGCGAAACCGTGCGCACCCTGCTGTTTGAGTCCGCCATCGGCCTGGCTGGCCGCGAGACCGCCATGGGCGATGCCATCGGCCTCGCGGTCAAGCGACTGCGCGACCAGTCCGTCGACGAGCGAGTGCTGATCCTGCTCACCGATGGTGCCAACACCGCCGGTGCCATCGCGCCAGACAAAGCCGCCGAGCTGGCCGCCGATGCGGGCGTGCGCATCCATACCATCGGCATCGGCGCCGATCCGCGCGGTCCCTTTGGCATGTCGCTCGGGCGCAACCCGCTTGATGAGCGCACCCTCAAGGTCATTGCCAAGCAAACCGGCGGGCGCTATTTTCGCGCCCGCGACCTGCGCGAGTTGCAATCCATCTACGCCCTGCTCGATGAACTCGAGCCAGTGGAAACCGAGGAGGAAGGCTTTCGCCCGGTCAGGGAACTCTTCGCCTGGCCGCTCGGCCTGGCGCTGGTATTGAGCGCACTCGCCGCTACCGCGAGGCTTGTGGGGGCGAATGTATTCCCCCATGCCAGTTGACGGCCTTGATCATAACCCGGGCCAGTCGCCTCGCTGAGATTTGTGGGAGTTGATCGCCTCAATCGCTTCGCGTCCGCGTTTGGGCCAGCGTTTTGGAACGGAGGAACTTTAGCGTGATCTACCCGCCGGCGCAGACATGGATCCAATACGTGGATTTCTGATGTATCTGTTAGACACGCATGTGCTTTCTGAGCTTCGTAACTTATCTATGAAGCCTAGGCCAACGAGCGCCGCCTTGCCAACTCGGTCACGCCATCTCAGCCCTTGCGGCCTTCTGGAGCGTGCTCGGCAGGTTGCACCCACCCCGACGAGCTACAGCTTATGGAAGCAAAACGCTTTCACACTATCGACGACCTAATGGCCTGGCCCAGCGACGAGCGCGTGGAGCTGATTGACGGCGAGATTATTCAGCGCGCGATGAGTCGTTTTGAGCATGGGCTGGCGCAGTCGGGATTGGTGGAAGAGACAATCCCCTTAAAGCGGCTCGGCGGCCCGGGCGGTTGGTGGATCGTCCCCGAGATCAGCGTGCGTTACACCGAACACCATTGCCCGAGCCACGACCTCGCTGGGTGGCGCAAAGAGCGGCTGCCGCAGCGCCCGTCTGGCGTCATGACCCTTGCGCCGGACTGGGTAGGCGAAATTCTCTCGCCGGGCCATGAGCGCAAGGACACCGTCACGCATTTCCTGCGCTTGCAGCGCGCTGGTGTGCCTTTCTATTGGATTGTGTCACCCGAAGATCGGGTACTGATCGCCTACGCTTTGGATGCGGGATGCTACCGTGCCATCTTCACCGCCGAAGGCCCGGACGAAACGGCGGCCAAGGTGCGCATCCCGCCGTTTGAGACGATTGAGATCGACTTGGGGCTGGTGTTCGGCCGCCTGTAAAAACACAACCGCCATCAGGCTGCCAGCAAATCCTAGGTTGTGGCACTCCTCAATTGAAGCTCAACGCCCACCCTCCCAATTCAATCCACGAAACACACGAATCGCATTGCCCCGCTCAAGCCGCGTATGCTGCCGCCAGCGTCGATCCTCAGCCGCGCGGATCTGATCTTGCGCTGGTGATGCGGGCGGTAAGGGCTGGCGCCGATCCATTGAATGGTGCCAAGCCAATCAGCCACGCGCGCCTGGGCCCTCCGGCTATTCAGTATGTCCCCGGCATTCCCTTGGTACTTGCCGCGTGTTGACCGTCAATCTAGACTACGAAAGTAGTAAAATTTTGAGAGTGAGAGACATGGGCATGCCAGTACGTATTGACGAATTCCTCTACGAGGACGCCAGTGAGGACGCGGAAGGCTTCGGGGCCGCTGCGCAGAAACAGATAGATCGGGTGATCGGTCTTCATGGGCAGCCGAGGTTGGGCGTTTGGGTGTCAGCGATCATGCGGCCAGTGTAGCCGATACGCCGACGGGGAGGGAGTGGTTCCAGGCGCGAGCCGCCGGCCATTGCGTAAACGTTCCTCGGAATTGCCCGGCCGTATGGGCGACCTTTCGCATCGTTAAGTCACAATACGTACATGGACAATCATTAACGGTGCAGGGTAAGTTCGGTTACGATTCGTCCTACAACAACGCGCTCACCACAACGAACCTCCCGTATGGCTCCAAGACTGCGCAAATACCTCAAGCTCCTGCAGTGCCCCGCCTGCTGGCCGGCCTTGCTGCAGGGCGTCGCCGCCACCCTGGAGCACGATAGCGCCCTTGGGCGCGAACGCTTCGCCGCCGTCATCGACGTCGGCGCCAACAAGGGCCAGTTCGCCACTTATGCCCACCTGCGCTGGCCGCGGGCGCGGCTGATCTGCTTCGAGCCGCTGCCAGAGCCGCGCGCCACGCTCGCCCGTGTCACTCGTGGTCAGGCCGAGATCCAGGCCTGCGCCCTCGGCGCCGCGCCCGGCGAGGGCGAACTGCACCTCGCCACCCGCGCCGACTCCTCCTCGCTGCTCGCCTTGGGTGAGCGCCAAAAGACCCTCTTCGGCATGGACGAGGCCGGGGTGTTGCGGGTACCCATTCAGCGCCTGGACGCCTGCATCAGCGCGCCGCTGGCGCGGGGTCGGCTCCCGCGCGCCGGGAGCCGGTGCTGATGAAAACCGACCACCCCATCTATCTCTTTCTGTCCGCCGGTGCCGAGGCGTTTCGGGTGTTGACCGGCGGGATGCGGCTGGAAGGTGCCTATCGTTTCAGCTCCACCACGCTCAAGACGGTGGAACGGCGCATCGACGGACTGCTGGAACCCGAGGGGCACGCCGGGCCGGTCTATGTGGTCGAATTCCAGGGGCAAGGCTCGGAGCGGGCCGGTTACAATCTGCTGGCTAAGATCGGACTCTACGGCGAACAGTGTCCGACGCGGGATGTCATCGGCATCGGCGTGTTTCTTCGCGAGGGCGATGTCCCGGGTTATCCCGGCGGGCTATGCACCTCGCCCAACTTGGTACGCATCGTCATCCTGGAGCAGATCCTGCCGGACTGGCTGGCGCGCGAGCCGGAGAATCCCTATCTGGCGGTGTTCGCGCCGCTGCTGATCGAGGACGAAGCGGAATTGCGCGCCCGCGCCCCGGAGCTTTGGCAAGGGATCCAGACGGCGCCGCTCCCGGCTGATGCGCGCGAGCTGTTATCGCAAGTCATGGAATTTTGGTTTTTCGAACGCTTTCGCGGCCTGACCGCACAGGAGATCTGGGCTATGTTGAATCTGGTGACCCCCATCCAAGAGACCCGCGCCTATCAATCCATCTTTGCCGAGGGCAAGGTCGAGGGCGAGGCCAAGGGCGAGGCCAAGGGCGAGACCAAGGGTAAGGCGAACACCCTCAAGCGGCAGATCAAACGCCGTTTCGGTCGTCTGTCCACCGCGGCCGAGCAGCGCATCGACGCGGCGGCGGTCACGCAGCTCGATGTCTGGCTCGATGACATCCTCGACACCGACAGCGTGGACAGCCTGCTCGGGAAGGAGCTCTAGGTGCCAGCACAGCCACTGACCATTGTTGTTGAGTCCGGCACCCATGTCGGATGGGTAGAGCGCCGTGAAACCCGCCAAACCCAGGTGCCAAGTCATCAGGAATCGCCCCCGCCGCGACGCCAGCGCCTGCGCTGATCGGTTGAGCCTGTTCAGCAACGCGAGAAACAGGTGAATTGTGAACAGTCCCTGCTCTCCTAAGCCAAGCCTGTCCAAGCGAGTCCGCTCGCGCAACGCCTAATGACTACCGAAAATTAATTCCACCCTGGCCCCTATTGATGCCCCGGGGAGTCTCCATGCCACTGACCATGACGCGACATCCGTGTTGCCTGCCGGGGGGCCAAACCCGTCGGCACTCTCCAACGTAATTTTCGGGGCTCTACACCTTCAGGGGCGGCTTCACCCGCTACTTTTGCACCTCGCCTGTTTTCATGCCTACGCATCGTCGCGTCAGTTACCCTTCGCGCCGCAAGGCTTGATACCGGGCTCGCAGCTCACGATGACCCAGGCGGGACTCTCACCCGCTAGAACACGCGTCCTTGCCAGGCCGCACTGGCCCCTATTACCTCTGAGTCGATGGTGATGCGCGGCCGGAGCCCCGGTGCGGGCGCTGGGCGGGCGTGATGCAGCGGATTGATGAAGAAACTTCCCGTTATTCAGTATATGTACCCGGAATTTCGTTATGTGTCCCGTCCGTCCGGTCGTTTCTAATCCGCCTGATCGCGCAGTTGTGCCTTGAGGCGCTCGATTTCGGCCAGGGCCGATTCTTTCGCGATCCGCTCCTGCTCGGCGAACCGCTGCGCTTGCTCTTTGGCCGCCCGCTCCTGCTCTTTTGCCGCCCGCTCCTGCTCTTTTGCCGCTCGCTCCTGCTCTTTTGCCGCTCGCTCCTGCCGCGCCTCGACCTGCAAGGCGTCGAGATGGCGCTGGATACTGATCTGCTGACGCAGGTAATTCTGCCGCGCCTGATAAGCGTGGTAGGCGCGTTCTTTCTCGGAGAAGGCTTTTAGGGTGCTCATGGCTTGGTGCATCTCTTGGGTATGCATCCACTCGGGCAGATGCGATTCGTCGAGGCGGGGCGCTTCGATGAAGAACTTCAGCCAGCGCTCCAGTTCGGTGACCACGGTCTCGGCGGCGAATTTGCTCAGTTCCAACAGGTAGAGACCGCCGTGGTCGAGCAGTTCCCGGCCCTGGTCATCGCGCAGCCGAAAGCGGTGAAACCATTCGCACAGGCCGGAACGCAGGGTCTGTCCCAGCAGCCAGATGGCGTAAGTCGGGCGGAGATGCTCATAGGGTTCGCCGTCCTGTAACTGGGCGCTGTAGAGATCGGCCCAGCCATAGAGCATGCGCGCGGGCAGTTCGGGGAGATTGAGCAGTTGCAGTTCGATCTGATAGAGCCGCCCGGCCTGGCAGGGCGAAACCGTGCTAGCCCTAATTGACAAGCCGTAGAAGTATTTACCCTCGATTCTGGACATTTCCGTCCGACTCGTTCAAACTGCCTGCCTATGTTGATTGACGAGGCAGCCCCCTGAACTTGCACGACATCACCCTGCGTGCGGTCGCCCCAGATGAAGAGGCGCGCTTCAAAGCATTGCTCGAGGCGTATCACTACCTGGGCGCGGCGGCAAAAATCGGTCACACCCTCTGGTATGTCGCCATCTGGCGGGATCAGTGGTTGGCGTTGCTGGTGCTGAGCGCCGCGGCCTGGAAGTGCGCGGCGCGCGATCAGTGGATCGGCTGGGATCGCCGCTACCAGTTCGACCGCCTGCATCTGATCGCCAACAACGCCCGCTTTCTCATTCTGCCCCAGTGGCATGTGCCCAATCTCGCCTCCAAGGTGCTGTCGCTGTGCGAGCGCCAGGTCAGCACTGATTGGCAGACCCGCTTCGGTTATCCGCTGTGGTTGCTGGAGACCTTCGTCGATCCGCGCCGCTTTACCGGCACCTGCTATCGCGCGGCCAACTGGCTGGAGGTCGGGCAGACGCGCGGGTACCGCCGCACGCGCGCCGGCTACAGCCAGCAGCCCGATGGCGCCAAGCGGGTGTTTGTCCGCCCCTTGATCGGGCAGGTCCAAGCACGCTTGTCCGACCCAAGACTCGATTCCCAGTATCGCTATGGAGCCCCAAAACTCATGATCTCCGCACAACAGATGCGTTCGCTTCCTGCGTTCTTTGTCGATGTCCCTGATCCGCGTCGCGGCCAAGGCCGGCGTCATCCCTTGCCGGTGGTTCTTGCGATCTCCGCCGCAGCGGTGCTGTGCGGGGCGCGTGGTTATAAGGCCATCGCCGCTTGGGCGAAGGATCTCAGCCAGGCGGCCCGGGCGCGCTTTGGTTGCCGTTATCGCAACGGTCGCTATGAGGTGCCCAGCCGCACGCGCATCCGCGATGTCCTCACCCGGGTCGATCCCGACGCCCTTGATGGGGCGCTGCAGGGCTGGAATGCGCAGATGGGCGCCGAGGACGAGGGCCTGGCCATTGATGGCAAGACGATGTGCAATGCCATCGACGCCGAGGGACGCCAGACCCACATCCTCGGTGTCGTTGGACATGACTCCAAGGTCTGTCACACCCAAAAAAAGTCGGTGCTTTGCCTGTCAATGGCAGTGATGAACTGAAGCAAACCAACGAGATCGGGATGGCCATCCCGGTGCTCGACTCCCTCGACCTCACTGACAAGACCCTCACCACCGACGCCCTGCTCACCCAGCGCACGCTCGCTGAGTATCTCATCGAACGGGGCGCGCATTACGTCTTTATCGCCAAAGAGAATCAGCCCACGCTGGTTGCCGACATCCGCCTGCTTTTCCAGGCGCGGGGCGAGCCGGATTTTCGCGAGTCATCGGACCTTGCGCATGGGCGTATCGAAAGCCGCGCGATTTGGACCTCCACGGCGCTGAACAACTATCTCGATTTCCCCCATGTCGGGCAGGTCTTCGCCATTGAGCGCACCACCACTGAGAAAAAAACCGACAAGACCTCCGTCGAGACAGTCTTCGGCGTCACGGATCATACCCCTGAGAGTGCAAGCCCTAAGCGCCTGCTCGCCTTCAACCGTGGGCACTGGGGCGTTGAAGCCCATCACTGGATCCTCGACTGGAACTGGGATGAGGATCGCTGCACCATCCGCACCGGCCATGGACCAGAAAACATCACCCGACTGCGCCGGTTTGCCGCCGGTCTGATCAAAACGAAATCCAAGGATTCCGTGGCAGCCACCATCGAGAAGCTCGCGCGCAAGGTCCGCCGTGTCTTCGATTATCTGGGCATGACGGCAAACTCAATGCCCCGCGCTGCCCGTGTCGCGCCTGTTGGTTAGAACGGATTTGCCGTGGCCGGCCTGGTCGCGGGCCTTGACGTCGACGATGCTGAGTTTGTCGGCGAGAAACTCGCGCTCGTTGTAGGGGTTGAGGATCTCAACCTCCGTCAGGGGGCCGGCAAGATCCTGACCCAGCGTGGCATTGAGAAAATGGATCAGCAGCGCCCGGTTCGCTTGCGAGCCGAGCAAGGCCTTGAAGACACAATCAATCTTGGGGTCGATGGGATGGCGCATGCGGCCAGTCTAACCAGATGCAACAGCGCGGACAATCGCGCGGCGTATCGACCGTGCTCGGCCTCCGAGCCGATGGCGATGCGTGGTGGGAGCGCGGTGCGGGCGCTGGGGGCGTCCTGGAATGAACCTGGTCCGTGCCGGTTTCTCCGTTGCCTCGGGTGGGGCTTCGCGAGGCGGTGGGCGGGTATGATGCAGCGGATCAATGAAGAAACCTCCGGCTATTCAGTATATGTCCCCGGAATTGCCCGGTCGTTTCTAATCCGCCTGATCGCGCAGTTGTGCCTTGAGGCGCTCGATTTCGGCCAGGGCCGATTCTTTCGCGATCCGCTCCTGCTCGGCGAACCGCTGCGCTTGCTCTTTTGCCGCTCGCTCCTGCTCTTTTGCCGCCCGCTCCTGCCGCGCCTCGACCTGCAAGGCGTCGAGATGGTGCTGGATACTGATCTGCTGACGCAGGTAATTCTGCCGCGACTGATAAGCGTGGTAGGCGCGTTCTTTCTCGGAGAAGGCTTTTAGGGTGCTCATGGCTTGGTGCATCTCTTGGGTGTGCATCCACTCGGGCAGATGCGATTCGTCGAGGCGGGGCGCTTCGATGAAGAACTTCAGCCAGCGCTCCAGTTCGGTGACCACGGTCTCGGCGGCGAATTTGCTCAGTTCCAACAGGTAGAGACCGCCGTGGTCGAGCAGTTCCCGGCCCTGGTCATCGCGCAGCCGAAAGCGGTGAAACCATTCGCACAGGCCGGGACGCAGAGTCTGTCCCAGCAGCCAGATGGCGTAAGTCGGGCGGAGATGCTCATAGGGTTCGCCGTCCTGTAACTGGGCGCTGTAGAGATCGGCCCAGCCATAGAGCATGCGCGCGGGCAGTTCGGGGAGATTGAGCAGTTGCAGTTCGATCTGATAGAGCCGCCCGGCCTGGTCGCGGGCCTTGACGTCGACGATGCTGAGTTTGTCGGCGAGAAACTCGCGCTCGTTGTAGGGGTTGAGGATCTCAACCTCCGTCAGGGGGCCGGCAAGATCCTGACCCAGCGTGGCATTGAGAAAATGGATCAGCAGCGCCCGGTTCGCTTGCGAGCCGAGCAAGGCCTTGAAGACACAATCAATCTTGGGGTCGATGGGATGGCGCATGTGGCCAGTCTAACCAGATGCAACAGCGCGGACAATCGCGCGGCGTATGGACCTTGCTTGGCCTCTGAACCGATGGCGATGCGTGGCGGGAGCCGGGGTGCGGGCGTCCTGTCATGGACCTGGTCCGTGCCGGTTTTTTCTAACCCCCCTGATCGCGCAGCTGTGCCTTGAGGCGCTCGATTTCGGCCAGGGCCGATTCTTTCGCGAGCCGCTCCTGTTCTTTCGCCGTCCGCTCCTGCTCGGCGAGCTGCTGCGCTTGCTCTTTTGCCGCCCGCTCCTGCTCTTTTGCCGCCCGCTCCTGCTCTTTTGCCGCCCGCTCCTGCTCTTTTGCCGCTCGCTCCTGCTCTTTTGCCGCTCGCTCCTGCCGCGCCTCGACCTGCAAGGCGTCGAGATGGCGCTGGATACTGATCTGCTGACGCAGGTAATTCTGCCGCGACTGATAAGCGTGGTAGGCGCGTTCTTTCTCGGAGAAGGCTTTTAGGGTGCTCATGGCTTGGTGCATCTCTTGGGTGTGCATCCACTCGGGCAGATGCGTTTCGTCGAGGCGGGGCGCTTCGATGAAGAACTTCAGCCAGCGCTCCAGTTCGGTGACCACGGTCTCGGCGGCGAATTTGCTCAGTTCCAACAGGTAGAGACCGCCGTGGTCGAGCAGTTCCCGGCCCTGGTCATCGCGCAGCCGAAAGCGGTGAAACCATTCGCACAGGCCGGAACGCAGGGTCTGTCCCAGCAGCCAGATGGCGTAAGTCGGGCGGAGATGCTCATAGGGTTCGCCGTCCTGTAACTGGGCGCTGTAGAGATCGGCCCAGCCATAGAGCATGCGCGCGGGCAGTTCGGGGAGATTGAGCAGTTGCAGTTCGATCTGATAGAGCCGCCCGGCCTGGTCGCGGGCCTTGACGTCGACGATGCTGAGTTTGTCGTCGAGAAACTCGCGCTCGTTGTAGGGGTTGAGGATCTCAACCTCCGTCAGGGGGCCGGCAAGATCCTGACCCAGCGTGGCATTGAGGAAATGGATCAGCAGCGCCCGGTTCGCTTGCGAGCCGAGCAAGGCCTTGAAGACACAATCGATCTTGGGGTCGATGGGATGGCGCATGCGGCCAGTCTAACCAGACGCAACAGCGCGGACAATCGCGCGGCGTATCGAGATAGAGACGGACATAACCCATAGTCAACCACAGCGCTTGGTCTTGGTCTTGGTCTTGGTCTTCTGGCTAGTCTATACAGATCGAAGTCACGCAGATGAATGAATGCCAATGCCCAGCTGGGCATGGTGATAAGTAAAGGGACAATCATTAACGGTGCAGGGTAAGTTCGGTTACGATTCGTCCTACAACAACGCGCTCACCACAACGAACCTCCCGTATGGCTCCAAGACTGCGCAAATACCTCAAGCTCCTGCAGTGCCCCGCCTGCTGGCCGGCCTTGCTGCAGGGCGTCGCCGCCACCCTGGAGCACGACAGCGCCCTTGGGCGCGAACGCTTCGCCGCCGTCATCGACGTCGGCGCCAACAAGGGCCAGTTCGCCACTTATGCCCGCCTGCGCTGGCCGCGGGCGCGGCTGATCTGCTTCGAGCCGCTGCCAGAGCCGCGCGCCACGCTCGCCCGTGTCACTCGTGGTCGGGCCGAGATCCAGGCCTGCGCCCTCGGCGCCGCGCCCGGCGAGGGCGAACTGCACCTCGCCACCCGCGCCGACTACTCCTCGCTGCTCGCCTTGGGTGAGCGTCAAAAGACCCTCTTCGGCATGGACGAGGCCGGGGTGTTGCGGGTGCCCATTCAGCGCCTGGACGCCTGCATCAGCGCGCCGCTGGCGCGGGGTCGGCTCCCGCGCGCCGGGAGCCGGTGCTGATGAAAACCGACCACCCCATCTATCTCTTTCTGTCCGCCGGTGCCGAGGCGTTTCGGGTGTTGACCGGCGGGATGCGGCTGGAAGGTGCCTATCGTTTCAGCTCCACCACGCTCAAGACGGTGGAACGGCGCATCGACGGCCTGCTGGAACCCGAGGGGCACGCCGGGCCGGTCTATGTGGTCGAATTCCAGGGGCAAGGTTCGGAGCGGGCCGGTTACAATCTGCTGGCTAAGATCGGACTCTACGGCGAACAGTGTCCGACGCGGGATGTCATCGGCATCGGCGTGTTTCTTCGCGAGGGCGATGTCCCGGGTTATCCCGGCGGGCTATGCACCTCGCCCAACTTGGTACGCATCGTCATCCTGGAGCAGATCCTGCCGGACTGGCTGGCGCGCGAGCCGGAGAATCCCTATCTGGCGGTGTTCGCACCGCTGCTGATCGAGGACGAGGCGGAATTGCGCACCCGCGCCCCGGGTAACTTCTCAAAAAGCAATGGCAAAGATAACAGATGGCTAGCAAGATAAGGTAGAATCCTTGACAAGAAACCGCCACAACGAGCCATTCATTCCGTCCCATGCCTGGTAACGATCCACTTCCGAGGGTTGCTGCATCCGAGTGCACGCCGCTGGTGGAACAGTTGCTGGCACAGATCGAACGACTGCTTGAGCAGACGCATCGACAAGCTGAGAAAATTCTGCAATTGCGCGATGAAATCGCGGTGCTGAAAGGACAAAAGACCAAGCCCAAGTTCAAGCCCAGCGGAATGGAACAAGGGACCAAGACCGGCGATGATACCGATACTGACGCTGAAGACGGAGACCGAGACGGTGGAGCGAACAGCGATGGTCAAGCCAGCGGCGATACGCAAGCAAGCGGCGATGGTGAAGAAGGCAGCGATGAGCGCCCACCGCCCAAGCGTCCCGGCTCCTCCAAGCGCAACAAAACCGAGCAACTGCCGATTCACGAGACACTCGCCGTCGCGCCATCGGTTGCGGTTCCCGAAGGCTCACGCTTCAAGGGCTATCGCGACTTCGTCGTCCAAGACCTGCGCATCCAAGCGCACAACACCTGCTATCGCTTGGAAGTGTGGCAGACCCCTGAGGGTGAATATCTGCTTGGGGAATTGCCCGCCAGTCTCAACGGCAAGCACTTCGGCGCCGAGCTGCGTCGCTACATGCTCTATCAATATCACCACTGCCATGTCACCCAGCCCCTGCTGCACGAGCAGCTGCGGGAATGGGGCATCGACATCTCCGTGGGCCAGGTCGACGCCCTGCTCAGCGGCGGTAATGAGGACTTCTGCCTCTCTTACGTCTGGTATGGGTTTCTGCTTGAAAGCCGGGCCGCGAAGCGGCATCTTTCCGGGAAAATTAATGTTCAACCAGTTGTAGGGCCTGTGGCTATGTGGGCGCGAGGCCCGAGAGTGTGGGCAACCCCGGGAGCGCGCCGCCCCCCGATCTTGCAGGCTTCCCGCGATGCTTGCTCGGCGCGATACCGGGGTTGTCCACACGTCCCGTAGGGCTCGGGCCGGTCCGCAGGACGCGTCCACATATCCACAGGCCTCGGAGGCCTGATCATGGAAACCACGTCGCTGTTCTCTGTTGCCCTGGGCTTGTCTGCTCCCTGGTTTGTCGATGATGTGCGCTTCGATCCAGTGGCTGGACGCATCGACTTCGCGCTCGGCTATCAACGTGGGGCGCACTTTCCCTGCCCGCATTGCGGCACCGAGCATCAGCCGGTTCATGACACCCAAGCGCGCGAATGGCGGCATCTGAACTTCTTCCAATACGAGGCGTATCTGCAGGCGAAGGTGCCGCGGGTGCGTTGCGCGCAGTGCGGCAAGACAACGCAAATTCCCGTGCCCTGGGCGCGGCCCAACACCAGCTTCACCCAACTGATGGAAGCCTTGATTGTGACCTTGTGCCGGGCCATGCCGGTGGCTGGGGTCGCGCGCTTGCTGCGCGTGAGCGACATGCGTGTGTGGCGCGTGCTGGAGTCCTATGTCGATGCCGCCCGTGCGCAGGAGGATTTCTCCAGCGTCAAGGACATCGGCCTCGATGAGACCGCCGCGCGGCGCGGACATCACTACATTAGCTTGTTCCATGATATGGAGGCTGAGCGACTGGTGTTCGCCACCGAGGGGCGCAAGGCGGAGGTGGTCGATCAATTCGCCGAGGATCTTGAGGCCCATGGCGGCTGCGCCGAGAACATCCGCTCGGTCTGCATCGATATGTCGACAGCTTATCAGGCCGGCGTCGCGGAACACTTGCCCTGGGCCGACATCACCTTCGATGAGTTCCATGTCATTCAAATGGTCAACAAAGCCGTTGATGAGGTGCGTCGCGCGGAGGTGAAAACCGAACCCGGTCTGAAGCGTTCGCGCTACCTATGGCTGAAGGACAAAAGCGACTGGACGCGCCGCCAGATCGGACAGTTTGCCGACCTGCGTCGGCTCAATCTCAAAACCCACCGTGCCTGGCGAATCAAGGAGGCGCTGCGCGAGATTTTCCGCACCGCGACCTCCCGTGAAGAAGCCGAACCCTTACTAAAAGCCTGGGTCAGTTGGGCGCGTCGCTGCCGCCTTGAGCCGATGAAGAAGGTCGCTCAGACGATCAAGGACCATTGGGAAGGCGTGCTTAACGCGTTCGATTCGCGCCTGACCAACGGTCGTGTTGAAGCCATCAATGGCCAGATCCAGGCCGCCAAAGCCAAAGCCCGTGGCTACGGCACGGTGAAGCATTTGATCACCATCGCCTACCTGATCGCCGGCAAGCTCACCCGCCTGCCCGCTTGTCCCTTTGATGCAGCAGCGTGTGCCACCCTTTCGGCTTAACCTGCTGTGTAAAAAATCGGTTACCCATACCAAACGTAAGAGAGCCAACTTTCTTCATGCGAGGCGCTCTCTCAAAAGACGTAACCAATTCTTGAGGTCAGTCGGCAGATAGGTTCGGAAGCCAGGCTTCAGACCACGCGGATAACGCCAATGCTCGATGGGATAAGGCGCCGCGATCCGCGTAGGTTTTGAAACGAGAGTCTCTAAGATCGAAAAATACGCTTGCGCCATCGTTGAAAGGTCAAACCGACCGATGACGCTTTCCCGCGCGGCAGTCGACATCCGACTGAGTCCGTCAGGGTCTCTATGCAATTGTTCAATCGCCTGCGCCGCCGCCTGGACATCGCCGATCGGAAACAGCAGGCCATTCTCCCCAGACCGCACCACGGTCTCGGTGACGCCCTTGATCCGCGAGGCGACTGGAACGCAACCGGCCGCCATGGCTTCGACGAGAGACAATGGAAGCCCTTCGAAACGGGAGGGAAACAGAAAGACGTCATGGCTGGCCAAGACCTTGGGCACCTGCTCGGCGTCGACGCGACCGATGAAACGGACACGCTCGCCAAATCTGGCGCAGCGTCGCTTGAGTTCCGCGAGGTCGGGACCATCGCCCGCGATCGTCAACTGACCCACGTCGGCAGGCAGACGCTCCAGGATCTCGGGTAGCCAGAAAATGCCTTTGTCCGAGTTGATGATTCGCCCCAGGGATAACAGGCGCAAGGGTCCATCCTGGCGGGGAAGGCGTGTCGCGGCTTGAAAGCGAGCCAGATCCACGGCGTTGGCAATGGCCTGCGTGCGATCGGCGGAAAAGCCGTATTGGTGGATCAAGTCATCTCTGATCCGGGGCGAGACCCCAACGGTGGCATGCACATGGTCGCGGATGGCCCGCGCCGCCGCGTAGGTGGCCAGGGTGATGGTATGGACGATCATCACCCGCTTGACGGCGGGATCCAGAAACCGAATCGCATTGGTGGCCACGCGGCCCGAGAGGACATTGACGAAGACGCCATCAAAACCGGCTTCCACCAGATGGCGGTTCAACCGCCGCGCCTGTTCCCGCTCATTTTCCTCGTCTCCCGCGATCACCGCTCCGTGAGACAGGTCGGATTGCCAACGCGGGTCCAGCATCGCGGCCTGCGCCTTCGGACCGACGCCAAGCCAGGACACGTCGACGCCATGCTCAGCCAGGCCCTTGCGCAGCGAGCGATAGACGCTGTAGGTGCCGCCGGTATGCGGGATGCCGAAATAGGCGAATTTCATGCGCCTACCCTCCCGCGCGACCAGGCGCCGATGGTCAGTCGTTTGATGTTCCGTGCGGACCGCCCCAAAGACGACGGGAGCATCGACAACAGGAACCATTTGGCGTACAGCATGGGGGGCAAGAGCGGACGCAGTCTGGACATTTCCGCGACCACTGCCGTGTGACCTGATTCGGCCCACACCCACCGCAGCAGCATGTTGGTAATCTGGCGCCAGCGTTTGAAGGCTTGTCGATATTCCGATGGTGTCAAACATTGCCCGTGGGTCAGCAATTCATCGCGCAGCACGGCGACCGGACCGCGATAGGTATGTTGCGATTTCATCAGATTGCCGCCATGGCCTTCGCGATACCAAGTGAGATAACGGCGGGATGCGGCGATGGGCCATTGGCGCGCAATGGCACAGTTCATCGCATAATCCTCACCGACAAAAATATCCTCGGGTTGACCGCCGATCGACCGATAGGCTTCCCATCGAACGGCGCACGCCGTATTTGCCACGAAATTTCCATTCATCAGCAGGCGAGCGTAGCCATTTGTCAGCTCGGAGAAATCGAGTGACTCGCAAATCCCACGATGATGATTCGCATCGTAATCGGGTTTGCGCTGATAGTGCTGATTACCGAAAGTCAACCCAAAGCGCGGATTATCCAACATAAAACGCCCCTGAAACGCAAGGCGTTCTGGGAGCATCCTGTCGTCTGCATCAATAAAAACAATGATGTCTGCCTCGGCATGTTCTACTCCCATATTTCTCGCCGATCCTGGACCGCCATTCGGTTTGCGAATCAGCCGCACTGTCGAAAAGTCACGTTCCACCAATTCAGCCGTGCCATCTTTTGACCCATCATCGACGACAATGACCTCAAACGGCGGACAGTCTTGCTGCGATAGCACGCTCTGCAGACATTCGGCAATATATGCCGCCGCGTTATAGGCAGGGATGACGACCGAGAGTTGGATTGGAATGCTTGTCGCTGTCACGGACAATCCCTCGACGACAGATGCGATGGACAATTCATGCGAACAGGGCGCGAACAGTCGTCGGATTTATGCGGTGACTTTGGTTATGCCGCGCGAGAAAGGCGCGGATCTCGGTTTCCGCCGCCAACAGTTCATCGATTTTCTCGACGAAACGCTCAGGTTCGAGCGTCAGGTGATCAATCACCCAATGATCGTGGCCGAAGATGTCCTCGTTGATCCCCCGTGCCTTGACGCTGTAGCCAATCGAGAGGGTCGGCACATTTTTCGACAGCGCCGCGATGGTCGCATGGGTCCGCGCGCCAGCGAAGCAGCGCAGCCGGGCAATCACGTCTTTGAGTTGGCGCGACGACAGATCGTATCCAGGCAGCAGTTGCAACCGCTCGGATGAATGCTGAATTTTGGATTTGACCTCGGCAAGAAAGGCCGCATCGTCATTACCAGGTTGCATGACATGTGGGATCAATAGGAACGAGCTTTTCGTGTTGGCGAGGAGGGTGTCAAGCCAGCTTGCCGCCTCATTGACCCAACGATCCGGTGATGGGCGATAGCGCGCGAGCAGCGGCGAGAGATTGACGCCAATGGCACCTTCGGCAAGCAACCGCTCGATCTCTGGCGACAGTTCCGCTGGCGAGGATTCCAGCGAAAAAGCCGGGTCTGGCATCAGCACGACGTTATCCCTAACGCCCAGCCCGTCCAGGTAGCGCTGGGTGCGCGTCTCACGGACGACGATCCGATGAACGCGTTTCAGATTGTCGGCGGCATCGCGTTCGAATGTTGGATCCTTGTCGAAAGGGCCGACCGATGCACCCCAGATCACCAGCTTTTTACCCGCCGCCAGGATGCGTTCATTGGCCTCGAAATAAGTTCGCGCACTCCCATAATCCATCGAATAGTTGTCACCACCGAGCGAGAGAACCACATCGGCCCAGGGCAAAAACCGCTCGAAGTTGAATCGATGGCCCTGAATCCGCTTGGCAATCTGCCAGCGGAGACCCGGCAGCGAACGTATCTCCGGATGACAGGCATGTTTGAGTTCAGGAAGATTCAGATATGGCGTCTTCAAAACGCGATCATCCTTGAATGAGCTATTGATAAATCTCGAATCCGGAAATGCGGATTTCAGCAGATCGTAAGTCGATAACAGGATCGCCTCGCAGCCGCGGTTTCCGGTTGATCCGTTTAATACAAATAAATGATTCATCTGTTTAGCTTTAATTGGCGATAGCAACTGTTTATCAAGGAATCTGCCGTAGTTTCCTGCGCGCCAAACTGATTATTCTGCCAAGGATATCGCCGTTGATTGCGCGATATTCTCGATATAAAGGCTTCATTTGGTCAAGGAAAAAAGCGATGTCATTTTTATTCCGCGCCACATCGAACGCATCATGGCTCAGCTTTCTTAATTGCGCGCGCAAATCTTGGCGTTTTCGCTCGAATCGCGGAAAGAGAAAGATCAATGGTGCTGGTCGCTTGCGCGGGGTCCAGCAATTGTCTTTTTTCTCCGAATAAAGACGATAGGCAATGGCATCTTTTCGATGTCGCAGGCCGCCAGCTTGTGATGCGACCGCAAGCGCGATCGGTAACTCCTGAACGTCAATTCTTCCGCATTTGCTGGCCGTATCTAATAGTTTGTGAATGTCAGGATTGCGAATAATCAGAATATTCGTACCCTTGCTGTCATTGACGAACTGCGGGAGCCAGGCATCGCCGAGAACAACGTCCGCCGTTTCTGAAAAGACATCGTCGCAGAAATCGCAAGATTTGTATTTGAATGCGCCAGCCCCCCAATCCGTGCCGAAAAGATCGCTCGCCGTGCTGATCATCTCTTGCTCACCATCGCTCGCACTGACGCAATAACGATCGGCTGGAGCGTGATCGTCCTTGACACGAAAGTCAAATGATTTCAATGCTAACGGGTCAATCCCAATTTGCCATGCCAGGCTCTCCGCATAGCGCGTACTTTTCAGATGACCACAAACGAGGCCAACGCAATATTTGATGCGTTCTTTGAATACGGGATCTTGCCGCTGAAGCAGCCGCACACTTTTGATAAAGCATGGAAGACCGACGAAGGCATAACGACCCGGCCGATCTCGTACCGAGTGAAGAACCGAAGATAATTCGATCGGATAATAACGTGACTTGGCGCCGTCTCGAATGCTATCGGAACTATCGGATATTGTGTAGACAAACAACGGTCCGTTGTCATCGCTGGGCGGAAGGGGTTGAACGTGAATGACGTAATCGATCAAATCTAACTTAAAAAGCTCATGGACAATCCAGGTGCCGAAACCACCCGAACTTCCCCTCGCGCGAAAATCGCCTTCGGCTACGTAGCCTGAGTAGACCGAGAAAAAATAACCGGCATTTGAATCGCGATCACAGACGTCACCGTAAAGAGGCTGCGCGAGTTGATCTTCCGTCAGGGCCTCGTCGGAAAATGGGCACACTGTTTGAACGTCAATCGTGGCATGCGCGGATTGCAATATTGGAATCCGTTGTGCCTCATATTGTCCATGATGATTCATCTTCATCTGGAATGGTGCGGCCATGATAGACGCGCATGCACCGCAACCCACGCAATAGCCATTCCGGATGACTGTTGCCTCAAGTCGTCCAGCGGCAGTCGCGTCATGGTGAAAGCTGTTTGTCATTTCAGCCCTTTCTCCCTTTGATTGTCACCAATGTAGTTTGGTATATATCCATTATTTCGATGCGCACGTCCTTGATCGTCAGGCCCGCCAGTAAATAAAAAACCAATGCGACTGGAAGAAAAATGACAATCCCTGTTGTTGCATTTACGATCTCCAAGGACGACCTTAAGCCGATTAAGGCCAGTAACAGGAAAAGCGCCAATGCCAGAAAAGGCAAGAAAACGTTAAGGAAATCAGTTCTTGAAACAGGAATATGTCGGCTCGCGTAAACAAGAAAGAAGGGGAGCCGAATCAATAATCCGGATAGTGAGTATGCGGCGATAATACCCATGCTGCCCCATATGGAACCTATAGCCACCGAGACGGCTATAATGCCGAGCGTCATCAGTTTCCATTTGAGCAGAGCATTAGCCTTGCCGGCCGCGATCAACAGGATACTCGTTATGGTTGCCACCGGTTCCACTAAGGAAAAGACGGCGAGTAGACGAAACATCGGGACAGCGGCGTCCCAACCGGGACCAAGGAAGATGTCCACAATCCAATCAGCCAGCACGACCATGGAGACGGTGATGAACATCGTCAACAATGACACCTTGCGAATCAACGACAGCGCGGCCCGCCTGAATCGCTCTGGATCACCAGCAACCCGGCAAAGCGCGGGTTGCGCCACGTTCATCACCGGCGGGAGGATCTGAGTCGAAGGGATCGCCGTCAGGGTGTTGGCGCGGTTATACAAACCGAGTTGTTGCGCGCCTCCCACCAGGCCGACAACAAAGGGCGTGAGGTTCGAGGCGAGATAACCGACGAAGTTTGCACCAGTCAGACTGATGCCAAATCTCAACATCGGCCGGACGCCGGTGCCGCGCAACGGCGCGCCAGGGCACCAGTCGCTTGCCAGCCAGACCAGTATGACTTGGGATGCCGTGGTGCTCAGCGTCAAGATGACCAGTGACCAGTACCCCAGCCCGCCCCAAGCGGAAACGATTCCGGCCAAGACGCCGCATGTCATGGAGATCACATCAATGCGCGCGAGCACCTTGAATTGCATCTGGCGTTTGAGTAAAGCCGTGTGCTGAACGGCCAAACCGCCGATCAAGAAGGACATCGAAAGGACAACACCGATCCAGGTCAGACGTGGTTCGTCATAGACCAGGGCGAGCGCCGGTGCGCAAGCGATCGTCAGGATGGTCAACAGGAGGCCAAGGGCGACATTGATCCAGAAGAGATTGGAGATTTGCCCTTGAGTGACATCCGGACGCTGGATCGTCGCCATGGATAAGCCGCCATCCATGAATTTACTCAATAAGCCGGTCAGAATCGTGACCATCGCGACGAGGCCAAAATCCGAGGGGCTGAGCAAACGGGCTAGCACCGCGATGGAGGTCAACTGGATGACGAACTTGAAGCCCTGAGCAACGAAAGTCACGCCCGTGCTGCGTATCGTGTGTACTTTGAGGTCACCCAGTAGGTGATCCGTCGAGAGATGGTCCGTTTTTTTTATGGAGGAGTTCAATGGGGCTTGGTCGACTTCAGGGTCACGACTTCGGGGGTCACAGACGCAAACGGCAGAGAGATTCGGAGTCTCCTATTACACGCTTTCCCGAACACCAAGGTCAGCTTCCGAAAGATGCGACCCGCTGAAGGCGGGATATCTTCCGCTTTGTTCCTGCAAGGGTCGGGGCTGGTCTTGCAAGACGACCGTTTTTCGAGAGGGCCTTCGTCATCGCGCGAGTTCCGGGGACAGTTTACTGAATTCGAGGAAGGGGTTTTGGAGTAGAAAAACCGGGACAGAAAAACCGGGACAGACTATGGTTTCAGATTGGAGTGGTTGCTGATCCGGTCATTCATTGGACTGTGATCCCAAATAACGGTCGATTGCTTCAAGAATGCGCCTGGCATCGCCTACATCTCGCTTTGAGTTCCAGGGACAGTTTACTGAATCCGAGAAAGGGGTTGTGAGCCGACCGGGCGCTCCCCAGAGGGTCGGGCGAAGTCTGTGTTCGCTTTTGACCGCCGCGTTTCCCGGCGCTGCCGCAAGCCTGTTAGAGTACGCACCGCGTACCGTTCCTGGCTTAAAATACACCCCCGCTGTCTGCGCCATGGCCCGGTGTCGATTCCCGCTATCCCTCAACGATCCGCTCATCCCTCGAACTCCGTGTAGACGGCATCCAGGCCGTCGCCTGTCAACACCCGCGCCGACCAGCGGAGCAGGGTCTCGGCATTCGCCGCTTGCACACGCTGTCGGATCGCGTCGCTCTGTTGACCAAATTTGGTGAGCATGTGGAGCAGGATGGTGGCCTCGCCTTCCTTGCGTCCTTCCTGGCGCCCTTCCTCAAGAACCTGCGCTAAACCTTGCTGAATGAACCGTTCGGCGAATCCGCTCATGGTGAGAGCCTCCCATGTATAGCGTTGTTGGTAGATGACCCGTTCATTGTCGTCGACATGCGCTTAGACCTTGATGCGGTCTTCGGGCGCATAGGCCATGTTGGGCAGGTTCAGTCGGGCAACGAGGTTGGGGCTGTCGAAGTGATCGCGCGCGGGGGTCTCGAAGAGCGGGCAGGCGAGATAGCGAAACTCCAGATACCGCTGATGATCGCCGCCCAGGTTGAGCTGGGTCGTATAGGTTCCGGCATGCAGAAAGATGATGATCGGGACGACGCGCTAGGTGTCGAACAGGAGATTCTTGAAATTCTGGTCGTGGCTCATCGGCGGGTCGTGGTACTCGGGTTCATCGAGGACGCGTTTCAGAATCCCTGGCGTTGCTGACGACGTAACAGATCGTCGAAGTAGGCAATGGTCGGTTTGAGCCCCTCGCGCAAGGCGATCGTCGGCGCCCATCCAAGCTGTTCCCGCGCGAGGGTAATGTTGGGCTGGCGCTGCTTGGGGTCGTCCCGCGGCATTGGTTCATGCACCAGGGGTGAGCTGGAGCCGGTGAGTTCCTTGATGGTCTCGGCCAGTTCGATCATGGTGAATTCGCCGGGGTTGCCGAGATTGATCGGTCCGGTGACGTCATCCGGGCTGTCCATCAGGCGGACGAAGCCTTCGATGAGGTTGTCGACATAGCAGAAGGAGCGGGTCTGGGTGCCCTCGCCGTAGAGGGTGATGGGCTGATTCCGCGGGGCCTGGACGATGAAGTTGCTGACCGATCTGCTTAGGGACTGGATGGTGCCGATATCGCGCGAAAGGTCTCAGTGGGGTTCTCATTGGGCTCGGGTTGTTGCTGCCTCGTCGGCGGTTTCAAGGTCGACGTCGACGTCGGCTTCGGTTTTGGCTTCAGCCCGCAGTTGTTCGATCTCGGCCTGCAAAGCTTGGTATTCGGCCTCTTTGCGTTTGAGGAAGCGCGCGAGGATGCGCGTTTTCTGTTCGATGCCCTCGGGCGTGAGCAGGTAGGCGTAGGCGAGCTTGTTGTTGCTGCGGCGGAAGTTCCGCGCCTTGACCCAGCCGCGCTCGATGACGGCGCGCACGCAGTAGTTGGTGCGCCCAAGGCTGATGCCGAGTGCGCGGGCAAGGTCGCGCTGGCTGGCCTGGGGATTGGCTTGCAGGTGTTTGAGGACGTGGTATTGGAGCTCGTCGTTCAAATTCGCGCGGTCTTGGTTAGGGTGCTTGCTGCGGCTGATCCCCGCACGACCCAAGCGCTGGCGCGCACTGGCCCAGGAGTCCAGATCCCAAGGGTTATTCGGCTCCGCGAATCGGGGCGAATGGCTGTAGGCCCTTGCAGGGGCTTCGGCTTCGGGCACGCTACCGCCATACCCTGTCAGTCGAGGGTATGGGAGGGGGCGCTGCTTGGCTGTTGTTGTTGTCGTGCGGCGGGCGTTCATGAGTTGAACGTGCAGCGGTGGGATTGAAACTCGGTTCAGCCCCTTATGTCAAGGGGAATTTATCTACACGCTGTCGCCGCGTGCGAAGGCGTTCTTGGGCAATAGGTACATCAATCAAGTCTTAATGCAGCGTGCGAGCCGAGACGAACCAATTGCAACCTCTCTGCATCCGGCTTGCGATCAATCAGAACCAAGTTCGGCCGCTGTGCGATGCGACGGCGGATAAAGGCTGGATTGAGGTTCAAAGGGGAAAAACCGGGACGGGTCTGGTTTTTTGGACACCGGGTTATCGATCAGGTCAGGCGCCTGCGCGAAACTTCGGCCCGAACCACTTGACGGTCCAGACCATGATGGCGCGGCTCCAAGCGGGCTCGCCGAGCACAGCCATGGCTTCGTTGAAGATGTCTGCGGCCATCCGGTGGTCGACGCTGTGCGGCTGCTCGTCGCAGAGCCAGTCGTGGATGACGGCGGCTTTGCCGCTGCGCCCGACCGGTGGCAGCAGGGGCCAGACTCGGCGGGTCATGGGGCGCGGGATGGAGGCGAAGTCGGTGCGGTCGCCGGCGGGCAGGGTGATCCAGCGCGGCTCGGCTTCGCTGGCGCCGATGATGCTCTACAGCGAAATTCCTCCAGCAGTTCGTTCGGCCGTTCGGCGCGTGGTGCCTTGCGCTGGAGCTACAGCGAAAAACCAAAATGTGACCCGTCGGAGAGCTCAACATCGATCCGCAATTTGCCACCGGTCGCTTCGACATAGCGCTTGAGCGAAGACAGCTTGAGGTCATGTCCGGGCCTCTCCATGCCGGCAATGGTCGGTTGTTTCACGCCGAGCGCGTCAGCCAACTCGCCCTGGGTCTTGCTAGCGCGCTCGCGCAGTTCCGCTAGGTGAATGCCCAGCAGAATCTCTGTGGCCTTTTGTTGAGCGCGCGCTACAACGTCGGGCTTCTCGTCGGCGAGCAACTGTTCAAGAGTCCTGCTCATTGCCTTTGCTCTGTGTCAGTCGCCGTAAATGCGCCGTGAATTCACGGTCCGCAAGCGGAATCATCTCGTCGTAAAAGCGTTTGTCGTTTCCTGCTTTGTTACCGGCACAGTAGAAAAACCGGGACAGACCATGGTTTCAGATTGGAGTGGTTGCTGATCCGGTCATTCATTGGACTGTGATCCCAAATAACGGTCGATTGCTTCAAGAATGCGCCTGGCATCGCCTACATCTCGCTTTGCTTCTTCTTCGGTAATCACTCCAGCCAAGTCGTAATCGCCACTTTGACGATCCTCGAACAGGCGCGTCAGCGTCGCCGTAAACTCACTGGGAAAAACACCGGTACGCACGAAATCCTTATTGAATTGCCCGATCGACTGAGCATGAGAGGAAAAAGAATTCCCTCGGGAAAGATGTAAGGCGCTGATGGCATGAAAAGCCGCGTAGTAGGCTCGTGATGCCGCATCGCCCCAAGCGCTGGCAGCGACGAGTATGTCGGCGACGCGCATTTTCTCAGCCGCTTTCTGAAGCACCGCGTCGATTTGGGGTGTCATAACAACCGTCCCTCACGCTCGATATTGAGGGCTAAAGGGCTTCCTTGCCGCAGCTTCCATTCTTCTTCGGTTCTGACAATGGATGTCACCAACGCCTCATAGCGGTCGATCAACCCTACTTCGACATCGAGAATCATGGCATGGATTTCGGGCGATCGACTGTCGACGATCACCAACATGTCATAGTCGGAATGGTCTCGAGCGTCACCTCGGGCGCGGGAACCGAATAGGCGCAGTTCCTTCAGGTGAGTACCTAGTCTCTTTCGCACTTCATGCGCGAAAGCGGTTGGTACTGGGTCGGAGGATGTCAACGTCATAAATATCCGCTGTTCCTAAACCGCGTCCCGAGTTCCGGCGAGTTCCCGGAGTTCCGGGGACAGGACTGGATCAAGGGTGGGAGTTCCGGGGAATGTCGGGGTCGGCTCGCTCGACCTTGGTGCGGATTGGCGCACTCGGCGGGCCGAATTTGCGCTCGATCAGACGCAGAAGCACGGTAGCGCGGCCATGCTGCTCGCCGCGCTGCTCGCCTTGTTCAATATATCTTTCCCTTGTTCAATATATCTTTCGATGAATGTCTGCATCACGGACTCTCCACTCGGACGTTCTTGGAGCAGGATACGCACGTCTTCTTCCTCGACCCGGCGCGTGCCTTGGACATAATAGCGCAGCAGGGATTCCAGGATCTCGAGTGCACTGGGTTGGTCGATGACCTGTTCGATGAGATCAAGCAGCTCACGCAGACGCTTGAGGGGTTGGTCGTCGTGGATATGCCTGAGGGCGAGCTGAGCCAGCCGGGTAAGCACGGCGCCCTTGATCTCGGCGCTGGTGCGCTCGGAGATGTCGTGCAGGGCGTAGCGAAACTGGGGCACATAGGCTGCGCAAGGGCGTCGGGAAGTGGGTGGACCAGATCGTGGAAGCACGCCGGAACACGCCAGGCGCCTTGGCCATGGTAGAGCACCAGTGGATAGACCGGCGGCAATTGAGGCGCCTCGGGGTGCTGTTTGCGGTGCTCATCGCCGCTAGCGACCACGTAGCGGAGGAGTTGCTGCATGATCCAGTGGTCGGACTGGCTCTTGTGCTCGAAGAGCAGATAGAGTTCGCGTCACCCCACATCCCCTCCAGTCAATTCCTCCACGCTCGCGGCATCGAAGATCCCGTCGAGCCCCATGCATCCAGTTGCGCGACCGGTGCTGCCTCGATCCGCTGCATGGCCCAGACGGGTAATGGACCGAAGCGGCGAACGAGCAGTCGCTTGAGGCTTTCGGCCTTGCCTTCGGTCTTGCCCTTGACCTCGCCCTCGGCAAAGATCGATTGATAGGCCTTCGTCTTCTGAATCGGCGTCACCAGGTTCAACATCGCCCGGATCTCCTTCGCGGTCAGGCCGCGAAATCGCTCGAAAAACCAGAACTCCAGCACCTGCGACAAGATGTCTCGGACCTCATTGGGATCCTGACGCGGACCGAAGAGATTGAAATCACGCAGACCGATGCTTTCCAAGCCATACGCCCGCGCAAAGTCCTCGGCATCGTGCTCGTTGACGAGTTTGGTCACGGCATAGGGCGAGAGCGGCCGACCGATCACCTCCTCGACCTTGGGCAAACCGGGATGATCGCCATGGGTGGAACTGGAGGCCGCATAGACGAACCGCCCGACCCCGGCATCGCGCGCCGCGACCAGCATATTGAGAAAACCCGCGACATTGACGGCATTGGTCGTGATGGGATCTTCGGGCGAACGCGGCACCTAACCGAGCGCCGCCTGATGCAGTACCACGTCGACCCCGGCACAGGCGTCGCGGCAGTCGTCCAGACAACGGATGTCACCCTCGATGAAGCGGAAACGCGCCCATTGCTCGGCGCTGACGGCCGCCCGGATCTGATCGAGATGGTGACGATGGCCGGTGGCGAAGTTGTCCAGACCGACGACGGTTTGATCCAGCTTCAGCAAGGCTTCCAGCCGATTGCCGCCGATGAAGCCCGCCACCCCGGTGATGAGCCAGGTCTTGGGGGCAGCGGGGAGATGGGCGAGGCGTTGGGGGCATTTGTAAGAGTTTTAAGTTTTAAGGGTTAAGTTTTAAGGGGGGCTGAGGGGGCTTATCGCTTGGATTGGATGGCGTTGAGCCATTCCTCTCCGTCGGCGCAGGTGAGCAGTTGCTCAGCGAGTTCTTCGAGTGGCTGGGGGGCGTGGATCGCGGCTAGGAGCGGCTCGGCTTGGCCGGCGATTGTCGGCCCGAAGCGGCGACGGGCGAGACGGCTGAGCAGATGGCGGGTTTCGGCGCGGCCTTGTTCCAGACCTTGCTCCAGACCTTGCTCCAGACCTTGCTCCAGACCTTGTTCCAAGCCTTGCTCCAAGCCTTGCTCCAAGCCTTGTTCCAGACCTTGCTGTAATCCCTCGCGCTTCCATTGGTCGGTCCAGCTTTCGACGTTCTCGGCGAGCATGTGGTGTACCTCGAATAGATCCAGTTCCCCGACCCAGGCGCCGGGCACGAATCCTTGCAGCAGATCGCGGACCATCGGGAAGTGCGAATACAGCAGCTTGTAGCCGCTGTCATGCGTGGGTCCACGAGACGCTGTCGAGTGGGGCGCTGTGGGCGCCTGATCAGGGGTGTTGCCGAATCGCATCCGGGATTCTGGTCCGTGGCAAACGTGGATGGCGTGGGATTCTAGCAGGGGACGGAAGATGTTTGAAAGGGGTAGGGTCAAGTTTTAAGTTTTAAGGAGGGGCTTTCTCGGGAATCGCCTAAAACACCTCACCAGCCTGCTGTAAGGCCGCCTGCACGATATCTTCGTGAATGCGGTAGCCGTGTTCTCGCATCGATTGCAACGGTTGACAGATCGCGTCGATCAGGCCGCTCTGTTTGGCCTCCAGCAAGACCCTCACCGTCCCCAATGTGCGCAGTCCGTAAATATCTCGCGCAATCTTCCGTCCCTTGCGTTCGTCGATCAAGACTTGATCGATGCGCAAAGCTTGAGCCAACTGGATAACAGCCGCCTCCCTCTCATCCAACAAACTTTTCAGCAACGGATCCAGCGGAACTATAGTGGACCCCAATTTTAGGACACTAAATTAAGTTAGTTTTGCCTCATCTGAAGAGACTTGTAAAGACTTGGAGAGAGCAGATGAGTGAGAGACAACGCAAGACCTTCAGTGCCGCTTTCAAGGCCAAAGTAGGCTTGGAAGCGGTACGCGGAGTGAAGACGACTAACGAGATTGCGCAGGATCACGGGGTTCATCCGGTCCAAGTAGGCCAGTGGAAGAAAGCCATCGTGGCGGACGCCGGCAAGCTGTTCGAAGGCCGGCGCGGGCGCAAGAAAGTGGACGACAGTGGCGACGAAGAGCGACTCTACAGCGAGATCGGGCGGTTGAAAATGGAGCTGGACTGGCTGAAAAAAAAGTCCGGGGTGAGCCTGTGAGCGTGCGTCGCGGGTGGATCGACATGGGCGGCCTTGATGATGGCGGGTTAGCGGTCAGTCGCCAATGTGCGCTGCTTGGCGTACATCGCTCTGGAGTGTATGCACACCGCCATGATCGTATTGCCGAGCCGAGCGAACTGGATCAAAAGTTGTTGCGGCTGATTGATGCGGAATACACCAAGAGACCATTTTATGGGAGTCGACGCATGGTTGTGATGCTGCGCGCACAAGGCTATGCGGTCAGTCGCAAACGCGTTCAGCGTCTCATGGGCGTTTTAGGTTTAGCCGGCATGTTGCCTGGGCCTCATACAAGCAAGCCGCATCCTGAGCACAAAATCTACCCCTACTTGTTGCGTGGGCTGGCCATTGTACGGCCCAACCACGTCTGGAGCAGTGACATCACCTATGTGCGACTCGCGCATGGATTTGCCTACCTGGTGGCCATCATCGACTGGTACTCACGACGAGTCCTTTCTTGGAGATTGTCGAACACAATGGACACGGGCTTTTGCATCGATTGCTTGGAGGATGCGCTGCGCCACCATGGCCGCCCGGAGATCTTCAACACCGACCAGGGCGCGCAGTTTACCAGCCTCGCCTTCACCCAGGTGTTGCGTGACGCCGAGGTGGCCATCAGCATGGATGGGCGCGGCAGAGCCCTGGACAACGTCTTCGTCGAGCGTCTGTGGCGCAGCGTCAAATGGGAGGACATTTACCCCAAGGGCTATGAGACGCTCTCAGAGCTGTTCATGGGCCTCTCGGCGTATTTCCCCTTCTACAACGGTGAACGCCCTCACCAGGGGCTTGGCTACCGAACGCCGGACGATGTGCATGTGAGCGGCAAAGGAGGTGGTGTCGTGGTTGCTGATCACTTTGGCGATCACCCGCCAGCGGAGTCGTCGGCTCCGCTACGCTCCGCCGACGACTCCGCTGGCGAAGAACTGGGGCAGCGCCAATCCGCTGCGACTGAACTGGGCGCGCTAACTTAAATTCGGGGGAAACTGTCCTTGACATGGGGTCCACCTCAAACGTCGGACCCGACAGCGGATGGGCGACTGATTATTACAGGATCTCACTTAACTTCGACATGGAAAACTGGGCATTCAGTCAGAATGGGAGCCTCCAGGGTCTCTACCACGAAAACAACAATATCTATTCCAGCTACTTCGAGTCTGCAAGCGTTCCGGAGCCGTCAACGCTCGCGTTATTGGGCCTAGGTCTCGCTGGTATCGGTTTCCGCAGGCACATGAAAGGAATGTGAAAAAAATTAAAGGTGCCTGGCTCGAATTATTTTCGAGCCACCAGTGCAAGATTTCCGATAACCTAGCTCGTTTCACTTGGTTTCAGGCCTTCAATATCCAGCCCCCGGGCTTCGTTCCTCGGGGGCTTTTTGGAAATTAAAGGTGCCTGGCTCGAATTGTTTTCGAGCCACCAGTGCAAGACTTCCGATAACCTAGCTCGTTTCGCTTGGTTGCAGGCTTTCAATATCCAGCCCCCGGGCTTCGTTCCTCGGGGGCTTTTTTGTGCGGCACCGAAGTCCATGCGCGTAATCAAGCCGCTGGTGCCCCATGGGCCAGACTCACCGCCGTGCCATCCGCTACCCAGCGGAGACCAACACCAGCCACCCTATGACTTGCCGAAACAACTGAACTCTCGGTTTTGAGCCGGGTGACGGGCGCGGGGGTCTTGGCGGCATGGATGCCGCCATGAAGCCTACAGGGATGTATCCACGGCGTCCCCCGCGGCCGTTACCCGGCCCAAAACTACCCCAAGAGTAGATCATCCTGACATTGAATCTATGGCGCTAGCTAGTCGGTTCAGCGATACAAACAGGGGAATAGGGGCCAGGGTGGAATTATTGTTGAGTTCTCCTGAGACGCGGCGCAAAGCACTGCGCATTCCACAGCATCCGGCCACCCATTTTACCGTCATCCGGCCGCACCGCGGCTCCCACCACGCATCACCATCGGCTCAGAGTCCGAGCAAGGTCGATACGCCGCGCGATTGTCCGCGCTGTTGCGTCTGGTTAGACTGGCCGCATGCGCCATCCCATCGACCCCAAGATCGATTGTGTCTTCAAGGCCTTGCTCGGCTCGCAAGCGAACCGGGCGCTGCTGATCCATTTCCTCAATGCCACGCTGGGTCAGGATCTTGCCGGCCCCCTGACGGAGGTTGAGATCCTCAACCCCTACAACGAGCGCAAGTTTCTCGACGACAAACTCAGCATCGTCGACGTCAAGGCTCGCGACCAGGCCGGGCGGCTCTATCAGATCGAACTGCAACTGCTCAATCTCCCCGAACTGCCCGCGCGCATGCTCTATGGCTGGGCCGATCTCTACAGCGCCCAGTTACAGGACGGCGAACCCTATGAGCATCTCCGCCCGACTTACGCCATCTGGCTGCTGGGACAGACCCTGCGTCCCGGCCTGTGCGAATGGTTTCACCGCTTTCGGCTGCGCGATGACCAGGGCCGGGAACTGCTCGACCACGGTGGTCTCTACCTGTTGGAACTGAGCAAATTCGCCGCCGAGACCGTGGTCACCGAACTGGAGCGCTGGCTGAAGTTCTTCATCGAAGCGCCCCGCCTCGACGAATCGCATCTGCCCGAGTGGATGCACACCCAAGAGATGCACCAAGCCATGAGCACCCTAAAAGCCTTCTCCGAGAAAGAACGCGCCTACCACGCCTACCAGGCGCGGCAGAACTACCTGCGTCAGCAGATCAGTATCCAGCACCATCTCGACGCCTTGCAGGTCGAGGCGCGGCAGGAGCGGGCGGCAAAAGAGCAGGAGCGAGCGGCAAAAGAGCAGGAGCGGGCGGCAAAAGAGCAGGAGCGGGCGGCAAAAGAGCAAGCGCAGCGGTTCGCCGAGCAGGAGCGGATCGCGAAAGAATCGGCCCTGGCTGAAATCGAGCGCCTCAAGGCACAACTGCGCGATCAGGCGGATTAGAAACGACCGGGGCAGACGGGACACATAACGAAATTCCGGGTACATATACTGAATAACGGGAAGTTTCTTCATCAATCCGCTGCATCACGCCCGCCCAGCGCCCGCACCGGGGCTCCGGCCGCGCATCAACATCGACTCAGAGGTAATAGGGGCCAGTGCGGCCTGGCAAGGACGCGTGTTCTAGCGGGTGAGAGTCCCGCCTGGGTCATCGTGAGCCGCGAGCCCGGTATCAAGCCTTGCGGCGCGAAGGGTAACTGACGCGACGATGCGTAGGCATGAAAACAGGCGAGGTGCAAAGGTAGCGGGTGAAGCCGCCCCTGAAGGTGTAGAGCCCCGAAAATTACGCTGGAGAGTGCCGACGGGTTTGGCCCCCCGGCAGGCAACACGGATGTCGCGTCATGGTCAGTGGCATGGAGACTCCCCGGGGTCCCAGGCCGTATCGAGCCTTACATTGAGAACACGTGGTAACCAGGGAGATCCAACATTCGGTCTGCGGGAAGGGCACCGATGAACAAGTCTGATAAACGAGGACATCGGCGGTGTTTGTTGGAAGTCGGAGCCACTCGTGAGAGCGTTGACGCCTGGTAATGCGGATCGAGCAACGGAGTGGCAGTTTGGGATATTGTTTCGGTATAACACGATCATACACCGAGAGGACTTAAGTGCGTGACAACGAGAGCCGAAGCGATTCACACCAATGGAGCGAAGAGCGAGAAGCATGGGTGGTCTGATGGAAGGAGGGCCTTCTGTGTTGATGGGCGAGAGTCTATCCCTTGGTGAATGCCCCGAACTAGGAGCCGGATGGTGTAACACTCCAAGTCCTACTGCTCCGAGCCGAGTAACGAAGCTGTGCATGGTCAAAATAGTGTGGCACCGCCGGGAAACCAGGCGGAAACAGAGAAAACAAACCTTGACCTAAACGCGGACAAGTTCCCGGCTTACTCTCCGGCTTGAATTATCTTTCGAAGTCAAGACCTGATCGACCCGCTGCTCGAAACGATGATGCGATGAATAAGGAGAGCAGGGACTGTTCACAATTCACCTGTTTCTCGCGTTGCTGAACAGGCTCAACCGATCAGCGCAGGCGCTGGCGTCGCGGCGGGGGCGATTCCTGATGACTTGGCACCTGGGTTTGACGGGTTTCACGGCGCTCTACCCATCCGACATGGATGCCGGATTCAACAATAATGGTCAGTGGCCGTGCTGGCACCTATAGCTCCTTCCCGAGCAGGCTGTCCACGCTGTCGGTGTCGAGGATGTCATCGAGCCAGACATCGAGCTGCGCGACCGCCGCCGCGTCGATGCGCTGCTCGGCCGCGGTGGACAGACGACCGAAACGGCGTTTGATCTGCCGCTTGAGGGTGTTCGCCTTGCCCTTGGCCTCGCCCTTGGCCTCGCCCTCGACCTTGCCCTCGGCAAAGATGGATTGATAGGCGCGGGTCTCTTGGATGGGGGTCACCAGATTCAACATAGCCCAGATCTCCTGTGCGGTCAGACCGCAAAAGCGTTCGAAAAACCAAAATTCCATGACTTGCGATAACAGCTCGCGCGCATCAGGCGGGAGCGGCGCCGTCTGGATCCCTTGCCAAAGCTCCGGGGCGCGGGCGCGCAATTCCGCCTCGTCCTCGATCAGCAGCGGCGCGAACACCGCCAGATAGGGATTCTCCGGCTCGCGCGCCAGCCAGTCCGGCAGGATCTGCTCCAGGATGACGATGCGCACCATGTCGGGCGAGGTGCATAGCCCGCCGGGATAACCCGGGACATCGCCTTCGCGAAGAAACACGCCGATGCCGATGACATCCCGCGTCGGACACTGTTCGCCGTAGAGTCCGATCTTAGCCAGCAGATTGTAACCGGCCCGCTCCGAACCTTGCCCCTGGAATTCGACCACATAGACCGGCCCGGCGTGCCCCTCGGGTTCCAGCAGTCCGTCTAGCCGCCGTTCCACCGTCCTGAGCGTGGTGGAGCTGAAACGATAGGCACCTTCCAGCCGCATCCCGCCGGTCAACACCCGAAACGCCTCGGCACCGGCGGATAGAAAGAGATAGATGGGGTGGTCGGTTTTCATCAGCACCGGCTCCCGGCGCGCGGAAGCCGACCCCGCGCCAGCGGCGCGCTGATGCAGGCGTCCAGGCGCTGAATGGGTACCCGCAACACCCCGGCCTCGTCCATGCCGAAGAGGGTCTTTTGACGCTCACCCAAGGCGAGCAGCGAGGAGTAGTCGGCGCGGGTGGCGAGGTGCAGTTCGCCCTCGCCGGGCGCGGCGCCGAGGGCGCAGGCCTGGATCTCGGCCCGACCACGAGTGACACGGGCGAGCTTGGCGCGCGGCTCTGGCAGCGGCTCGAAGCAGATCAGCCGCGCCCGCGGCCAGCGCAGGCGGGCATAAGTGGCGAACTGGCCCTTGTTGGCGCCGACGTCGATGACGGCGGCGAAGCGTTCGCGCCCAAGGGCGCTGTCGTGCTCCAGGGTGGCGGCGACGCCCTGCAGCAAGGCCGGCCAGCAGGCGGGGCACTGTGCAGGAGCTTGAGGTATTTGCGCAGTCTTGGAGCCATACGGGAGGTTCGTTGTGGTGAGCGCGTTGTTGTAGGACGAATCGTAACCGAACTTACCCTGCACCGTTAATGATTGTCCCTTTACTTATCACCATGCCCAGCTGGGCATTGGCATTCATTCATCTGCGTGACTTCGATCTGTATAGACTAGCCAGAAGACCAAGACCAAGACCAAGCGCTGTGGTTGACTATGGGTTATGTCCGTCTCTATCTCGATACGCCGCGCGATTGTCCGGCCTGTTGAGTCTGGTTAGACTGGCCGCATGCGCCATCCCATCGACCCCAAGATCGATTGTGTCTTCAAGGCCTTGCTCGGCTCGCAAGCGAACCGGGCGCTGCTGATCCATTTCCTCAATGCCACGCTGGGTCAGGATCTTGCCGGCCCCCTGACGGAGGTTGAGATCCTCAACCCCTACAACGAGCGCGAGTTTCTCGACGACAAACTCAGCATCGTCGACGTCAAGGCCCGCGACCAGGCTGGGCGGCTCTATCAGATCGAACTGCAACTGCTCAATCTCCCCGAACTGCCCGCGCGCATGCTCTATGGCTGGGCCGATCTCTACAGCGCCCAGTTACAGGACGGCGAACCCTATGAGCATCTCCGCCCGACTTACGCCATCTGGCTGCTGGGACAGACCCTGCGTTCCGGCCTGTGCGAATGGTTTCACCGCTTTCGGCTGCGCGATGACCAGGGCCGGGAACTGCTCGACCACGGCGGTCTCTACCTGTTGGAACTGAGCAAATTCGCCGCCGAGACCGTGGTCACCGAACTGGAGCGCTGGCTGAAGTTCTTCATCGAAGCGCCCCGCCTCGACGAAACGCATCTGCCCGAGTGGATGCACACCCAAGAGATGCACCAAGCCATGAGCACCCTAAAAGCCTTCTCCGAGAAAGAACGCGCCTACCACGCTTATCAGTCGCGGCAGAATTACCTGCGTCAGCAGATCAGTATCCAGCGCCATCTCGACGCCTTGCAGGTCGAGGCGCGGCAGGAGCGAGCGGCAAAAGAGCAGGAGCGAGCGGCAAAAGAGCAGGAGCGGGCGGCAAAAGAGCAAGCGCAGCAGCTCGCCGAGCAGGAGCGGACGGCGAAAGAACAGGAGCGGACGGCGAAAGAACAGGAGCGGCTCGCGAAAGAAGCGGCCCTGGCCGAACTCGAGCGCCTCAAGGCACAACTGCGCGATCAGGGGGATTAGAAAAGACCGGCACGGACCAGGTCCATGACAGGACGCCCGCACCCCGGCTCCCGCCACGCATCGCCATCGGTTCAGAGGCCAAGCAAGGTCCATACGCCGCGCGATTGTCCGCGCTGTTGCATCTGGTTAGACTGGCCGCATGCGCCATCCCATCGACCCCAAGATCGATTGTGTCTTCAAGGCCTTGCTCGGCTCGCAAGCGAACCGGGCGCTGCTGATCCATTTCCTCAATGCCACGCTGGGTCAGGATCTTGCCGGCCCCCTGACGGAGGTTGAGATCCTCAACCCCTACAACGAGCGCGAGTTTCTCGCCGACAAACTCAGCATCGTCGACGTCAAGTCCCGCGACCAGGCCGGGCGGCTCTATCAGATCGAACTGCAACTGCTCAATCTCCCCGAACTGCCCGCGCGCATGCTCTATGGCTGGGCCGATCTCTACAGCGCCCAGTTACAGGACGGCGAACCCTATGAGCGTCTCCGCCCGACTTACGCCATCTGGCTGCTGGGACAGACCCTGCGTCCCGGCCTGTGCGAATGGTTTCACCGCTTTCGGCTGCGCGATGACCAGGGCCGGGAACTGCTCGACCACGGCGGTCTCTACCTGTTGGAACTGAGCAAATTCGCCGCCGAGACCGTGGTCACCGAACTGGAGCGCTGGCTGAAGTTCTTCATCGAAGCGCCCCGCCTCGACGAATCGCATCTGCCCGAGTGGATGCACACCCAAGAGATGCACCAAGCCATGAGCACCCTAAAAGCCTTCTCCGAGAAAGAACGCGCCTACCACGCTTATCAGTCGCGGCAGAATTACCTGCGTCAGCAGATCAGTATCCAGCGCCATCTCGACGCCTTGCAGGTCGAGGCGCGGCAGGAGCGAGCGGCAAAAGAGCAGGAGCGAGCGGCAAAAGAGCAGGAGCGAGCGGCAAAAGAGCAAGCGCAGCAGCTCGCCGAGCAGGAGCGGACGGCGAAAGAACAGGAGCGGCTCGCGAAAGAATCGGCCCTGGCCGAAATCGAGCGCCTCAAGGCACAACTGCGCGATCAGGGGTATTAGAAAAGACCGGCACTGACCAGGTCCATGACATGACGCCCGCACTGCGGCTCCCACCACGCATCCCCATCGGCTCGGAGGCCAAGCAAGGTCGATACGCCGCGCGATTGTCCGCGCTGTTGCGTCTGGTTAGACTGGCCGCATGCGCCATCCCATCGACCCCAAGATCGATTGTGTCTTCAAGGCCTTGCTCGGCTCGCAAGCGAACCGGGCGCTGCTGATCCATTTCCTCAATGCCACGCTGGGTCAGGATCTTGCCGGCCCCCTGACGGAGGTTGAGATCCTCAACCCCTACAACGAGCGCGAGTTTCTCGACGACAAACTCAGCATCGTCGACGTCAAGGCCCGCGACCAGGCCGGGCGGCTCTATCAGATCGAACTGCAACTGCTCAATCTCCCCGAACTGCCCGCGCGCATGCTCTATGGCTGGGCCGATCTCTACAGCGCCCAGTTACAGGACGGCGAACCCTATGAGCATCTCCGCCCGACTTACGCCATCTGGCTGCTGGGACAGACCCTGCGTTCCGGCCTGTGCGAATGGTTTCACCGCTTTCGGCTGCGCGATGACCAGGGCCGGGAACTGCTCGACCACGGCGGTCTCTACCTGTTGGAACTGAGCAAATTCGCCGCCGAGACCGTGGTCACCGAACTGGAGCGCTGGCTGAAGTTCTTCATCGAAGCGCCCCGCCTCGACGAATCGCATCTGCCCGAGTGGATGCACACCCAAGAGATGCACCAAGCCATGAGCACCCTAAAAGCCTTCTCCGAGAAAGAACGGCTCTCTTACGTTTGGTATGGGTAACCGATTTTTTACACAGCAGGTTAAGCCGAAAGGGTGGCACACGCTGCTGCATCAAAGGGACAAGCGGGCAGGCGGGTGAGCTTGCCGGCGATCAGGTAGGCGATGGTGATCAAATGCTTCACCGTGCCGTAGCCACGGGCTTTGGCTTTGGCGGCCTGGATCTGGCCATTGATGGCTTCAACACGACCGTTGGTCAGGCGCGAATCGAACGCGTTAAGCACGCCTTCCCAATGGTCCTTGATCGTCTGAGCGACCTTCTTCATCGGCTCAAGGCGGCAGCGACGCGCCCAACTGACCCAGGCTTTTAGTAAGGGTTCGGCTTCTTCACGGGAGGTCGCGGTGCGGAAAATCTCGCGCAGCGCCTCCTTGATTCGCCAGGCACGGTGGGTTTTGAGATTGAGCCGACGCAGGTCGGCGAACTGTCCGATCTGGCGGCGCGTCCAGTCGCTTTTGTCCTTCAGCCATAGGTAGCGCGAACGCTTCAGACCGGGTTCGGTTTTCACCTCCGCGCGACGCACCTCATCAACGGCTTTGTTGACCATTTGAATGACATGGAACTCATCGAAGGTGATGTCGGCCCAGGGCAAGTGTTCCGCGACGCCGGCCTGATAAGCGCTCGACATATCGATGCAGACCGAGCGGATGTTCTCGGCGCAGCCGCCATGGGCCTCAAGATCCTCGGCGAATTGATCGACCACCTCCGCCTTGCGCCCCTCGGTGGCGAACACCAGTCGCTCAGCCTCCATATCATGGAACAAGCTAATGTAGTGATGTCCGCGCCGCGCGGCGGTCTCATCGAGGCCGATGTCCTTGACGCTGGAGAAATCCTCCTGCGCACGGGCGGCATCGACATAGGACTCCAGCACGCGCCACACACGCATGTCGCTCACGCGCAGCAAGCGCGCGACCCCAGCCACCGGCATGGCCCGGCACAAGGTCACAATCAAGGCTTCCATCAGTTGGGTGAAGCTGGTGTTGGGCCGCGCCCAGGGCACGGGAATTTGCGTTGTCTTGCCGCACTGCGCGCAACGCACCCGCGGCACCTTCGCCTGCAGATACGCCTCGTATTGGAAGAAGTTCAGATGCCGCCATTCGCGCGCTTGGGTGTCATGAACCGGCTGATGCTCGGTGCCGCAATGCGGGCAGGGAAAGTGCGCCCCACGTTGATAGCCGAGCGCGAAGTCGATGCGTCCAGCCACTGGATCGAAGCGCACATCATCAACAAACCAGGGAGCAGACAAGCCCAGGGCAACAGAGAACAGCGACGTGGTTTCCATGATCAGGCCTCCGAGGCCTGTGGATATGTGGACGCGTCCTGCGGACCGGCCCGAGCCCTACGGGACGTGTGGACAACCCCGGTATCGCGCCGAGCAAGCATCGCGGGAAGCCTGCAAGATCGGGGGGCGGCGCGCTCCCGGGGTTGCCCACACTCTCGGGCCTCGCGCCCACATACCCACAGGCCCTACAACTGGTTGAACATTAATTTTCTCGGAAAGATGCCGCTTCGCGGCCCTGCTTTCAAGCCAAAACCCATACCAAACGTAAGAGAGGCAGAAAGTTACTGTCGCCATGCTCGGTGCCCGCATGCACTACGCCGTGCCGCGTCTCTTGCACGAGGCCGGCCTGCTGGAGCGTTTTTATACCGATAGCTATATTGGTAATAAGCCTTGGTTGGAGTGGCTAATCAAGTCCATTCCCCGCCCAATACGTCCCAGAGGCTTGCAACGCTGGTTGGGGCGTAAGGATCCAGCGCTTCCACCCGACAAGGTCACCAGTTTCGAGGTCTTCGGGTGGCACTATGCCTGGCAACGTAACCGAGCCAAGACGGTTTCTCAACGGACGGTGGTATTCGCCGACTTCGCTGTTCGCTTCAATCGTCATATCATCTCCTCGCCTCCACCAGCGGCGGATGCCGTCTGGGGATTCAACGGGGCTTGCCTGGACCTCCTGCAATGGGCTAAGCCACGCGGCATGCGTTGTATCGTGGAGCAAACCATCGCGCCAACACGGATTCAGCATCAACTGCTGAGCGAGGAACTGGCGCGCTGGCCAGACTGGCAACCGGGGCTGGAATCCATGGTTTATCCCAATCCGCTTTCAGCGCGCGAGGAAGCGGAATGGGCATTGGCCGACGTGATCGTCGCCGGTTCGGAGTTCGTGGCGGATGGACTGCGCAATTGTGGCGTGCCAGTCGATCGCATTTGGGTGGTGCCCTATGGTGTGGATAGCCGTCGTTTCGAGCCGATCGACCGTTCACAACGCACTGGACCTTTGCGCCTCTTGTTCGCTGGCGAGATTGGATTGCGCAAGGGTGTGCCCGATCTGCTCGAAGCTCTGAGACGACTCGGACTCGAAACCGTCGAAACAAAACTAGCCGGACAGATCGCCCTAGCCGAGGACAAAATTCTACCCTATCGCACGGTTGCGAATTTTCTCGGGGCCGTGCCCCGTGCCAAGATGAGCGACCTCTTTCAGTGGGCCGATGTCTTTGTTCTGCCCTCACTGGTCGAAGGCTCCGCGACGGTAATTTATGAAGCACTGATGTCGGGTCTACCGGTGATTGCGACTCCCAATGCTGGTTCGATCGTCCGCGATGGCGTCGATGGCTTTATCGTGCCGATCCGCGATCCAGATGCCTTGGCGCAGGCGATCATGCGCTATCGGGATGATCGCGATTTGGTTGTGGACCATCAAGCTGCGACGGCGGAAAGTCGCGAGCGAGCAGGTTTATCCCGATATCGCAACGATCTCCGCCAATTGGTCAATGGCCTCGTGTCAGTCTGATCCCGATCAAAGTCTATAGATGGGGAGTGCTGCTATCGCGACTTTACTGCTCTGGATGCTCGCCTTGACGGGCTTAGCGATCCTTGTTTGGGGTTTAATGAAACGGGATCGGATGATTCAGTTTCCATTTCTGGCTGCCGTGGTCTTTCTTGGATGGGTAATGCCGCAACTTGTCGGTTTAACGAACCGTTCAGATTTGCCAGCGGGTGCTCTTGAAAAGACCATTTTCATGGCCTTTCTATGCCTTATTGCCGCTTGGCTTGGCTATGTTCACAATCGGCGGCCTGCTCGCCTTTTCTGGTGGATTCTGGATCGCAAACGCTTACTGATAGGAAGCGCGGTTTTATCATTACTCGGGGCATTTTTTTTCTTTAAGGTGAGCCAGCTCGCGCCCGAAGTCACAGCAGCGACGGGTAATCAATGGACTGGTATTATAACGATTTATGTGTTTTTTGCTAAATTGCTATCTATTGGAATGGTAATAGCGCTCCTGCTGTATCTCATTAAACCAAGCTGGGCGCCGCTTTGTGTTTTTTTATTCGATCTGGCGTTCTATTTGGATCGTATAATCGTCAAGGGACGCCGTGCAACGATGATCGAGTTAGCGATGCTATTGTTGATGGCTTTATGGTTTCAGCGCAGATGGTTGCCGCCGCGTTGGGCAATGATCAGCGGACTGCTGCTTGGCGCACTGGTGGTCAACAGTATCGGTGATTATCGTAACACGATGATGGGTGATGATCGTGCAACTTGGAGTGGCGCCGGTGTGAATGAAGTTCTGGAGATCGACTTTGTTGGTAATTTTATGGAGCGTGCGAGTGGTGACGCTAATAATTTCGAACTCACAAACGCCGTAATGAATATCGAAGCGGCAGATCGTCGATTACGCTTCGATTTTGGGCTCTCGCTCTGGAATGACTTGGTCCACTCTTATGTGCCTGGTCAATGGGTCGGTTACGGGCTGAAAAAGGGATTGATGCTAGATTTCGGTAATGCGGCTTACGCCGAATTTCGCCATGTGCCACATACCGGAAGCACATTGACGGGCCTTTCTGACTCTTTTCTATCGTTTTGGTATTTCGGAGCCATCAAATTTTTTCTGATTGGTTTTATTATGAGCCTTTGGTATAAGGCAGCGATGCAAGGAAATTACGTGGCGCAAATCATTGTGATACTGCTAACAACGCAAGCATTGCAAGCAATTACTCACTCAACACATGAGTTTTTCTCGGTATTCTTTCAGTTTGCGGTATTCCTGTTGCCGACAATTTATTTGGCGCGCAGAAATTTAAGCACAAAACCAATGTCGATTTTTTGATCTGATATTTTTGCTATGCGTATTTTAAATATTATCCAGTGCACGAATCTCGGCGGGATGGAGAAATCTAACCTCCTTCGCCTCATCGGGCTCAAAGCTCGTGGTCATTCGGTGCAATTAATTTCGCTCAATCCACTTGGGCAACTTGCGCCGCTGGTCAAGGAGGCGGATATCCCTGCCATTGGACTGGAGTATCGTGGTCGCTTCGGTTGGCGTTCCTGGCTGGCGATGCGGCGCGTTTTTCGCGATTACGAAGCCGATGTCATCCTCATGACTGGTCATAATCTGGTTGCAGCACTTGCATTATTAGGACATCCTGCAAAAAAAAGAGTCTTGGCAATTCATTTTCATCATTTTGAAATTGGTAAGCGTGCTTGGCACTGGCCCTTAATTTATGCTGTATCTGGCAGAGTATTTAATTATTTCTCGTTTGCTTCTGATTATATACGTCAAGAAGCGATTCTAATTAAACCGTCGCTTGCGTGCAAATCATTTACCCTTCCGAACCCATTTATTATACCCCCTTATCCGACACATGACGAGAGACGATTGGCTAGAAGGGATATTGATGTTGATGACGAAGCTATCGTGATTGGAAATGCCGGTTGGCTGATCGCTAGAAAGCGGTTTGATATCTTTCTACAGGTCGCTAGCGCTATAGCGACAACTAATCAAAATGCGATTTTTTTGATTGCCGGAGACGGTCCTGAACGTGATCGTCTTATCCAGCAGGCAGATCAACTAGGAATCAAAAATAAAGTACGATTTCTTGGCTGGCAGCGCGATTTGGCTGTTTTTTACAAATCACTCGATTTGCTTTTATTCAATACGGATTTTGATGCATTGGGGCGCACGCCGGTGGAAGCGGCGGCTTATGGCGTGCCGGTGGTTGCCTCTGTGATCAAGGGAGGGTTAAAGGAAGTCTTCAACTCGGAGGAGATGGCGGTTGTGCTCGATAGACACGATATCGACCGACTGGCCGCCGTCATTCTTGATCTCATCACGCATCCTGAGCAACGCGAACTCAAGGGACGTGCGTTATACCAGAGGGTGCGCGAATATGGCGATGTGGAAGCGCACGCGCATGCCATGGAGCGTTTACTGACTGGTCAGCCCTTATGAAATTAAAGATCGCCTGGGTTTTAATCAATGTTTCCCATTATCACGCGGCGCGCTGGAAAGCTGTTTTCCATGTCCCCGACTATGACGCTTCAATCATTGAAATTGCTAATCGCGACGCGAGTTTCGCACAATTAGAGAACAAGGATAAAACTTCACTTCAGCGATTGACGCTTTTCCCACAACAGAATTGGCGTGAGATTCCTGGGTGGAAACGTCAACGCGCCATTTGCAAGGCGCTCGAAGCGATTGGTCCTGATGTTGTCTGTCTCAATGGTTGGTCTGTTGGCGGCGGATTAGCTGCATTGCACTGGTGCTTGCTGAATCAGCGGCGATCAGTGATTTTTTCAGATAGTAATGCTTTTGACAAGAGCCGTTATCGGCTGCTGGAGCACATAAAAAATCGACTGGTCGCATTGACCGATTCCGCGTTGGTTGCAGGGTCGGCGAGCCGTGACTACTTGCTCTCCATGGGTTTTCCGCCTAGCAGAATCTTTACTGGCTATGATGCGGTTGATAACGATCATTTCTCGCGGGATTGTGAGGATCATCCGATTTCTGTCTACCCAGGCATTTTTTCAAATGGTGATTTCTTTCTAGCAGCTGCTCGATTCGAAGACAAGAAAAATCATCTCCGTTTGATTGATGCTTATGACCTCTATCGTCGCAAGGCGGCACCCAATGCTTGGCCGTTAGTCATTCTCGGAGATGGCTATTTGCGATCAGAGATCGAGGCAAAGCGTGAGACTTTAGCTCTCGAAGACTCCATCGTTCTACCGGGTTTTGTTGGCTATGATGAGTTGCCCGTTTGGTATCAGGGTGCGACCTGTTTCATTCACCCGAGCACGACGGAACAATGGGGCTTGGTCATCAACGAAGCCATGGCGTCTGGCTTGCCCGTGCTGGTCTCGAACCGCTGCGGCTGCGCGCCGGATCTGGTTGAGGAAGGCCGCAACGGTTACACCTTCGATCCCTATGATGTCGATGCCCTCGCGGGCTTGATGCTCAAAATCTCTTCGGATGATTGTGACCGCGCCGCCATGGGTCAGGCCAGCCGCGAGATCATCGCCCGCTGGACGCCGCAAACCTTCGCGGAGAATTTAGCCAGGGCGGTCGAAGCAGCTTCACAGGCGCCGCGCTCGAAGGCCAGTCTGTTCGATAAGGCCCTGCTTTGGGCGTTGATGCGGCGATGAAAATCGGCCTGCTCACCGCCTCGGTGTCACGACGTGCTGGCGGGCTGTATGACGCCACCCGACACCTCGCGCAATCGCTCCAGCAGACCCCGATGGAGATCCAGATCCTGGGACTCAAAGACCGCGAAACCGCGCGCGATCTGGCGGGTTGGGGCGGGCTTCCGGTGCAAGTGTTCGGCGTGCGCGGCCCTGGATTTTTCGGGTATGCCCCGATGCTTGCTTCGGCGTTGGCGGCGGCTCAGTTGGATCTGCTGCATGTCCATGGCCTTTGGATGTATCCCTCGGTCGCTGGCTTGCGCTGGGCGAGACAACAGAAACGGCCGTATCTGATCACGCCGCATGGCATGCTCGATCCCTGGGCCGTCCGTAACGCCCACTGGAAAAAGCGTCTCGCCGGCTGGCTCTACGAAGACGCCCATCTGCGCGGCGCGGCCTGTCTGCATGCACTGTGCGAATCCGAGGCCGAAGCCATCCGCGTCTATGGCCTGCGCAACCCCATTTGCATCATCCCCAACGGCATCGACCGACCGGCTGACGCGCCCGCCGATTCGCCGAACTGGCAAACGGACCTACCCGACGGCGCCAGGGTGCTGTTGTACCTCGGGCGGCTGCATCCGAAAAAAGGCTTGCCCAACCTGTTACTCGCCTGGTCGATGGCTCGCCAGGCACGGCATTCAGGCGACGAATGGCGACTCGTCATCGCCGGCTGGGATCAGGCGGGGCATGAAGACGATCTCAAGTCACTGGCCCGGCAGCAGGGCATTGAAGACTCCGTGCATTTTGTCGGACCACAATTTGAGACCGCGAAGCACGCCAGCTATCGCCGCGCCGATGCCTTCATCCAACCGTCTTTCAGCGAAGGTTTGCCCATGGTGGTGCTGGAAGCCTGGGCCTATGGCTTGCCGGTCTTGATGACCCCCCAATGCAATCTGCCCGAAGGATTTCAGGCGCAAGCCGCGCTGCGGATCGCGCCCGAGCCAGAGGGCATTTCACAGGGGCTCGCAACGCTGTTTGCCATGGCGGACGCTGAGCGGGTTGCCATGGGCGAGCGTGGACGGGTGCTGGTCGAGCAGCGTTTTAGCTGGGTGAGGATTGCTGAACAAATGCTGGCGGTTTACCAGTGGGTGCTGGGGCAAGGCTCCAAACCTGATTGTGTGCGCATGGATTGATTGGTGGAGATGACTCAGTGGGTAGGGTGGATCAGGCGCGTGGTTGTTGACTTCAGGCCCCGGATTACGCCCGCGCCGCATCCACCAGGAACCGTTCCGTTGTCTGGGGGCGTTGGTGGATGCGCTGCGCTTATCCACTTTACAAACTTTGCTATAGCTGAGGCTGTCGCCTCACATCGATTGTTAATAGGAATACGCGATGCAAATGATTAATTTTGGCTGTGGTTTGAGCGTGGCTCCTGGGTGGAAAAATTATGATGCATCGCCAACTCTGCGGCTACAGCGCATTCCCTTGCTCGGCCGAGTTGCCCAATCTCTGATTAAACCGCGATTTCCAACAGACGCAATCTATGGCGATGTCGTGCATGGCTTGCAGTCGATAGCGAATCGGTTGATCGCGTGTATTGTTCGCATGTACTTGAACATCTGGCTTTGGATGACATGCGTCGATCCCTATCCGAAATACTCCGAATCTTGAAGCCAGGCGGTATCTATCGCGGGGTGTTGCCCGACCTGGAAGGCGAGATTAGAGTTTATTTGGCCAATCCAGCAGATGATGCTTGTTCATGCTTGATGAAGAACACGTCATTAGGTATTTCATCACGCCCACGCGGGATGATTGGACTGGCACGATCATTCTTAGGTAATAGCAATCATTTGTGGATGTGGGACTACAAAGGACTGAGCGCGGAATTGAGTCAAGCAGGATATGTGAATATTCGTCGGGCGATGTTTGGTGACAGTCGTTACGAAGAATTCAAGGCGGTAGAGGAACCGGGGCGCTGGGAGGGATGCTTAGGGTTTGAGTGCGAAAAGCCGGTGTAACGGCTAAATCATATCTTTCTAACCAGTGTGTAGAGTGAATAAGGCACGTGGTTGGTGGCTTCAGGTGACTCCGGATGTCGCCCGCGCCGCATCTACCAGGAGCCGTGCCCTTGTTTGCTGGTGTTGGTGGATGCGCTGCGCTGATCCACCCGACATTTTGAGGGATGGCGTCAATGACTGAAGCCTTACGTCGGCATCAATTATCCGTGGGCAATCAACTCGCGCGTGCGCTCTGGCAACTGGTCTGGCTGCTGCTGTGCCGCCCGACTCCAAGACCCCTGCACGCTTGGCGTTGCCTGATCGCGCGTTTGTTTGGCGCGAAACTCGGCAAGGGCATCCGGCTCTATCCCACGGCAAGAATCTGGGCGCCCTGGAATCTCATCATGGGCGATGATAGCTGTCTGGGGCCTGATGTGGATTGCTATAGCGTAGACACGATTACGCTGGGCGCGCATAGCACCGTCAGTCAATACAGCTATCTTTGCACCGCGAGCCATGATTACTCCCTGGCATCGATGCCGCTGATGACGGCGCCGATCACCCTCGGCGAGCGGGTGTGGATCACGGCGGATGTCTTCGTGGGGCCGGGGGTGACGATCGGCGATGGCGCGGTGGTGACGGCGCGCTCCAGTGTCTTTCATGATCTCCCGCCTTGGATGGTTGCGCGGGGCAATCCCGCCGTACCGGTCAAGGTGCGGCCATTCGATGAATCGATTGATGAAACGAGCTAACATCTCGGGTTCAGAAAAACCGCCGCGCATTGTCCTCGATACCAATGTGCTCTACGCTGGTTTGTATTCCGCCAACGGAAAGTCGCATCAGTTACAGAGGACGCTTCTGGATAGGCGTATTCGCCTTGCGTTATCGACACCCTTGCTTTTTTGAATATGAAGTTGTCTCAAGCGCAATCAGTCCGTGCTGAACCTGCTGGAGGCGGAGATCGACATTATGCTGGACCAACTCTGTGCGCTGGCTGATCTGCACAGGATCTATTTTCTGTGGCGCCCCTGTCTGCCGGATGCCAAGGACGATCTGGTTCTGGAACTCGCCGTCGCCGCACAGGTGCCGCGAATCGTGACGTTTAACGCGAAGGATTTTGGTCCAGCGTCCCAATTTGATATTGATGTGGTGACCCCGAAACTCCTGTTAGAGAACCTGTCATGACAAACTTCAATTTGAATCTTCCCAACTCGATTCAACGCCACCTCCAGGAGATGGCCGATTTGGACGGTGTCTCCATCGATTAATTCATTGCCAGCGCGGTGGCGGAAAAATTGTCCGCGCTCACTGCCGCAAGCGATCTCCGTGCCCGTGCGAGTCGCAGCGATTCGGCTGCTTTTCGGGCTCGCGGAGGTCAAGCGGGCGATGCGCGAGAACGGCTGGGAGGTGCGCACGGCCATCGAACGGGTGCTGGGGATTCGGGTATGAAGTCGATTGCGGCTCGATCGCCCACGCCTTCGCCGACCCCCGGATCGACGGCGTCTATGGCGACCTGGACTACGTCTCCAGCACCGACCCCACGCGGCTCGTGCGCCGCTGGCGTGCCGGCGACTACCACCCCAAACGACTCGCGCGCGGCTGGATGCCACCCCACCCGACACTCTACCTGCGCCGCTCCGTCATCGAACATTGGGGCGGCTTCGACACTGACTTTCGCATCGCCGCCGACTACGACGCCATGCTGCGCTACCTGGCGCGCGGACGCCTCCGCCTGGCCTATATCCCCGCAGTCCTGGTCAGAATGCGCCTCGGCGGTGCCAGCAACCGCTCCCTGTCGCACATCCTGCGCAAAAGCCGCGAAGATTATCGCGCCCTGCGCCGCCACGACGTGGGCGGACTCGGCACCCTGGCCTGGAAGAACCTGAGCAAACTCTCGCAATTCTGGCGCCATGAGTGAACACTTCGCATTCCCGAACCGGCCGCCATCCCCACCATGACCGCCCGAAGCCTCACGCCCCGCGTGATCCGACATCGTCGGCTTCCAGGGCCAACTCGTCTTCGACCCCAGCCACCCCGACGGCCCACCACAAAAATTGCTCGACGTCACCCGCCTGAACGCCCTCGGCTGGAGCGCCCGAATCGACCTAGCCGAAGGCGTGCGCCAGACCTACCGCTGGTTCCTGCAACATCAGGATCAGGCACGCCTGTGAAACCCGATGCCTTTCGATCCATGAGGCTCCAAACGAAGGTAGCCGGCGACAAAACCAAGTGCGGAAGCTCCGCTTCTAGCGTAGCATCTAATGTAATGTCGCGGCAGACCTGACCAAAGACCAGCTACGGCGTTTGGCGGATGTGATTATGATCTTCCGCCCTGACTGGTAGCGCGGGCAACCCCGCCGCGCCGGTCAAAGCGCGGCCCTTCGAGGAAGCGACTGATGGAACGCACTGAACTCATGGGTTAGCCTGAGAAGGTGCGCTGCCACCGGCGTTGGCGGATGCGTTACGTTGATGCAAGCGACGAAAAAATGAAAATCGATACTTATCGAGGCCAATCACGATGCAATTTTATACCTTGCAGCAGGCATCGGCGGATTTAAGCAATCTGATTGCCAGTGCCGTGCGCGACCATGAAGAAGCCGCCATCGTTTCGGATTATGGGTCAGTGATTCTGATTTCGCAGGAAGAATTTAATGCCATGAGGGAGACGCTTCGTTTGCTAGCAGATCAGCGTTCGTTGCGTGCGTTGCTTATGGGACAGGCCCAACGCGAGGCTGGACGCCAACCTAATGTTCCTGCTGCTGAACAGGTGTTCAATGACCTATCGGATTTTCATTCTTGACAATGCCCAAGAAGACTTGGACTGGCTGCGCAGAAATGATCGAGCCAGCTATCTCAAATGCTTCGATCTTGTCCGTGAATTGATGAAAGACCCACGAAGTGGTGCAGGTAAACCAGAGCGCTTACGTTACTTTGAAAAAGAGGTGTATTCGAGAAGGGTGAATCAGAAAGATCGCATGGTGTATACAATTTACGAATCGTTGCGCGAAGTGGATATCTCCTCGTTCCGAGGACATTACAATTAAGCTGGGTCGGTGAAGTATGTGCAGCCTCCATCCGCGTCCGGGCGCCCTGGATGGTGGCGCGGAGTAACCTCACGTACCGGTCAAGGCGCGGCCATTCGAGTAATCGACTGATGGAACGCGCTGAAATTTTCCGGTTATCGCTGGAACAACGCCGAGTTGAACACCAGTCATGACTACCTGCTCCCCGCCGTGCTGCGCGAACTCCAGGGCCTGAAAACGGCGACCGGAATGGCCGGGGGGACTCTTCGAGCTCGGCTGCGGCAACGGCAGCGTGGCGAACGCGCTCGCTCAAGAGGGCTGGGAGGTGATCGGCATCGATCCCTCCACCGAGGGCATCGCCCAAGCCCAGGCCCGATATCCGCACCTGGCGTTGTACGAAGGTTCGGCCTACGAAGATCTGGCCGAGCACTATGGGCGCTTTCCGGTGGTGACGAGTCTGGAAGTGGTGGAGCATCTCTATGCCCCGCGCCGCTATGCCGCCACCCTGTTCGATCTGCTCGAACCGAGCGGCACGGCGATCGTCTCCACGCCCTATCACGGCTACTGGAAGAATCTGGCCATGGCCCTAATCGGCAAGCTGGACGCGCATTTCACCGCGCTCTGGGATCACGGACACATCAAGTTCTGGCCGATCCGCACCCTGAGCGCACTCTTGCGCGAGGCCGGGTTCGTCGACATCCGCTTCGAGCGGGTCGGGCGGATTCCCGCCTTGGCCAAGTCGATGATCGCCATCGCCCGACGCCCAGGATACGCTTGAATCCCTTTATCGCGGCTCCTTGAGGAGGTTGATATGCCGCCATTGACTGTTCGTTTGACGCCTGCGGAAGAATCCTTACTCGACGCCGTCAGCCGTCGATCTGCGCGCAGCCAGGACGATTTGATCCGTCAGGGCATCCGGGAACTCTGTCTCCCGAGCCGGACGGGGCATGTGCCCCATCCGGACGTTGACGACGTTGATGAGTGGCTGAAACGCGCGGGACGGGGTGAATACCCCGTCCCGCCAAGGCGGATATGTACAAGAATGTTCTGCCGTCGATGATTGAAATCCCTGAGGATTTGTGCCGTCGTCATGTCGAGGTCGTGTTTCTGGAACTCGATGAACGCGAGACCCCGGAAGTCGCCTCGGGCACGGATTGGCCAGAGGGACTCTTTGAGCGAACGGCTGGTGCCTGGCAAGGGGAGCCATTGAAGCGCGGCGAGCAAGGCCAGTACGAGCAACGCCTGGAGTTGGACTGATGTGGCTCCCGGACACCACTGTCTGGATTGCCTATCTGAATGCGAGACCCTCAGCGGTCAAGCCGGCGATGCGGAGCCGCCCAGCTTCCAGGATCTATCTCTGTGACCTGGTCAAAGGTCCTGACCTACAACGAATCCCTGCACCTGGCGCGCTGTCTGGCGAGTCTGCGGGAGGTCGCCACCGGGATTCTGGTGGTGGATTCCTTCTCGACCGATGACACGATGGAGATCGCCGGCGCCCATGACGCGCGGGTGGTGCAGCGTGCCTGGGTGAACTACGCGACCCAGTTCAACTGGGCACTGACCCAAGTCGACGCGGAGACCGACTGGGTGCTGCGCCTGGATGCGGATGATTATCTGACGCCCGACCTGATCGCCGAGATCCGCGCCCGCCTGCCAACGCTCGGCCCCGAGGTCGACGGCGTCCATTGTGGCCGGCGCATGACCTTCCTGCGCCAGCCGATCCGCCACGGCGGTCTCTTCCCGGTGCGGGTGCTGCGCCTGTTTCGGTATGGGCGCGGTGAGTGCGAGCACCGCTGGATGGATGAGCACATCAAGGTCGCCGGGTCGACGGTCGAGTTCGCCGGGGAGTTGATCGACGACAACCTCCAATCGCTGACCTGGTGGACCGAGAAGCACAACCGCTACGCCAGCCGCGAGGCGGTCGACCTGCTCAATCTGGAATACGGCTTCATGCCGCATGACACGGTCGCCAGCCTGCGCGGCGGCCAGCAGGCGGGGGTGAAGCGCTGGCTGAAAGAGCGGGTCTATACGCGGCTGCCGGGCGGGTTGCGGGCCTTCGCCTATTTCTTCTACCGCTATGTGATCCGACTGGGGTTCCTCGACGGACAGGCCGGGGCGGCGTTTCACGTCCTGCAGGGCTTCTGGTATCGCTATCTGGTGGATGCCAAGGTGGCGGAGGTCAAGCGGGCGATGCGCGAGCGGGGGTGGGATGTGCGCACGGCGATCGGGGAGGTGTTAGGGATTCGGCTGTGAGTGGCGCCCGCGCAACCATCCAGCCATGAACGACCAGCGAAAGTGAGTGGTCCAAGCCAAGGTGAAGTGTTCAACAATTGAGGAGGCCAATCCGTGACGAATTGGAATGACTGGATCGCCATCCATCCTGATATTCGCGGTGGCAAACCCTGCATCACGGGAACCCGTATCACCGTTTACGACATCCTCGAGTATCTGGCCGGTGGCATGAGCGAAGCGGAGATTCTGGCCGACTTCCCAAGTCTTAAAGCAGAGCATGTGCGTGCGGTCCTGATGTTCGCCGCCCAACGCGAGCGACGCCTGTCAATGGGCCATCCGCATGAAATTGCTGCTTGACGAGAACCTGAGTCCAAAGCTGCCCGCCATGCTGGCGGATCTATACCCTGGTACCAGCCAGATTGAATTGATCGGTTTGCGCGGGGCAACGGATACCGTCGTCTGGGAGTATGCCAAGGCAGAGGACTATGTGCTGGTCTCCAAGGACAACGATTTTCGCCAACGCAGCTTTCAGTACGGTGCTCCACCCAAAGTGGTCTGGCTGAGCGTCGGGAATGCTGGCACGGCGGTCATTTTGCGCCTGGTACGGGAATCAAGAGAGCAGATCGAGGATTTCGCGGCCGCGCCTGAGGCCGCACTCCTCATCCTGGCTATCGGAGGCATGTGGTGAACACCTCGGGCCGGACGGGGCATGCGCCCCGTCCGAAACCTTTTCCGACGACGAACAGGGGTGTTGGCTGATGCTTGAATTGGAGACCCTGAGCGACCTGCAAGCCGTCGGCGCGCTGAGTCAGCGGACCTTAGGCGACTTTGAATTGCAGCACCTGTCGCCGTCGGGCTAGAGCCCGGAAGATATCAAGAAGCTATGGGCCAATGATGAAACTCTCCCTTGTCACCGCTTGTTTCAATAGCGCCGCGACCCTGTCGGATACCCTGTCCTCGGTGCGGGCGCAGCAGGGCATCGCCTTGGAGTACCTCCTGATCGACGGCGGTTCTCAGGATGGGACGGTCGCCTTGATCGAGGCTGAACAGGGCCGGCCGGATACCCATCTATCGAAGTGGATCAGCGAGCCGGATCACGGCATCTATGATGCGCTGAACAAAGGGATCGCCCTGGCCACTGGCGACATCCTCGGGTTTCTGGATGCCGATGACGTCCTGGCGCACCCGCTGGTCCTCCATCGGGTGGCCGCGTGCTTCGACGATCCAGCGGTGATGGCCTGCTATGGCGATCTGGACTATGTGTGGCGCGATGATCCGGCGCGGGTGGTGCGTCACTGGCGCGCGGGCCCATTCGAGCCCAGGCGTCTGCGTTGGGGGTGGATGCCGCCGCACCCCACGCTCTACGTGCGCCGGTCCTGGATGACGCGCAGGGCGGTTTCGCGACGCGCTACCGGATCGCGGCGGATTATGACCTGATGTTGCGTCTGTTGTCTGGGCTGACCGCGCGCGAGGTGGTTTATCTGCCAGAGGTGCTGGTGCGGATGCGCACGGGCGGCGCCAGCAACCGTTCGCTGGCGAACATCCTGCGCAAATCCGCCGAGGATTATCGGGCGTTGCGCTCGAACCGTGTGGGCGGCGTGGGGGCCTTGGCCTGGAAGAATCTGTCGAAACTGGGTCAGTTCATGGTGCGTTAGCGAGTAGGATGGGTAGAGTGACCACGGAATGACGCCGATCGTTGGCACGAATGCTGGCTGGTCACGAAACCCATCAATCAACTGACCGACGTGCCGGGGTGAGTGTTGGCGAAGCAGCGCTTCGTCACCAGCTCTGGAACGGGGAGTCGAAAATGGACAAGCAGCCCATGGAACCCAACCCAACGCCGCATGACGGCTTTTTTCGCGAGAACTTCGGGCGGCCGGCGATTGCCCAGGATTTTCTGCGCTACGCCTTGCACCGCGCTTTTGGCTGGAATCGACTTGACCACGTTCACCATCGCCAAGGACATCAACGTCTCCCAGGAACTGCGGCAGGTCTATTCCGATCTGATTGATACCGCTCGCTATCGCGGGGAGGCGCGCGAACCGGCGCTGTCGATCTATCCGCTGGTGCTCTATCAGGGTCAGCAGATCTGGCGGGTGCCGAAATGTTTTCATGATCTGGTTTCCCCGCTGCCGGCCGCGCTGACGCCCTTCGTCCCGCAGTTTCGCTAGGCGTTGTACGACATCTCATCCCGCACCAATGTCGAGATCAAGGGCGACGTCCTCACCCGCCTGGTGCAGTTGGCGTTGCGTCATATCGACAGCAACCAGCCACGGGAGCGCCTGCGTGAGTTGCTGATGCTGATTGAACAGGTCATCAATCAGCCCACGGCCCTCGACATTCTGGAATCCCTCCTACGTTATTATGTTCAAGGCACCCGGCGTCTGGACGAGCAGGACGTGCGGGCGTTATTGCAAGAAAGCCGTCAGGGAGAACCCCTCATGCAAACCTTCATCGAGAAATACATTGAGCAGGGGATCCAACAGGGCATCCAGCAGGGCATCCAGCAGGGCGAACAGCGAGGCGAGGCGACGCTGCTGCTCCGATTGATCGAACGCAAATTCGGTCCGCCGTGCGAACCGACGCGCGCCCGCATCACGCAAGCCGATGCCGAGACCCTGCTCCGCTGGTTCGATCTGGGACTCGTCGCGCAGAGTCTGGACGAGGTGCTGCATTGAGTCGTTTGACAACGACCAAGCCGGACGGGGCATGCGCCCGTCCGGAATCGGGTCCGCCAGCGGACCTGAAGATAGGCTGATGCGCGATCTGCTCGACCATCGGCCCGCTGCCCTCGATCGTCCACGCGGGCGCGAATGGGCTGCTCTTTACGCCGGCCGATCCGGCCTCGCTGCTGGAGTCGGTGCGCGGGGCCTGGGCGTCGCCGGGGGGGCTGGAACGTCTGGCACAGGGCGCGCGGCAATCGTTCGAGGCGCTTTATACCGAGGAGGCCAATCTTGAAAGGCTGATGGGGATTTATCGGCAGCCGCTGGCGGTGAGCCAGGCGCGGCGAGGGGTGCGATGAGTCGGCAGGATGACAATCTGGTCGGACGATCTGGCAGATGGCTTTTGGTGGGTCATACGCTGCACCGACTGAACGCTGAAAACAGGAGAGGGTCAGAGATTTGAATTCTTTCGTCGACGCGGCATTGATCAGGAGCAAGCAGATGCAAGCCATAAAACAATACACCGACGTGATTAACGGTCATGTCACCGTCGATCTACCGAATGATTTCACCGCTCAACGGGTCGAGTTGATTATCTTGTCCGCCGATGATCGCGACGCGGATTCAGGCAATTTTCAGCGGTTTCTGCTCGACAGCCCTGAAATGACGGATGAGGAATTCCAGGCGATTGATGAAAAAAGACGGCATCTGAATCGATGGACATGATCTGTCTGGATACCAATGTACTGATTGCCCATAAACGTGCGAAGCGCGAGGATAAGGACAAAACCGTACTTTACCAACTCGCGACGCAAGGCTATCGCTTTGCGGTTTCGAGCATCACGGTTTATGAACTATTGCGGGGCGACAATCAAGATGAAGATCGCTATTGGAAAACGATGTTCGCAAACATGGAAGTCTTGCCTTTTGATTACGCTTGCGCGAAACATGCCGCAAGCATTTACCAAGATTTAAAACAAAAAGGATTGTTGATCGAGGCGGAAGATTTGTTTATCGGGGCAACCGCGCTGCGACATCGGTTGAAACTAGCAACGAGCAATGTACGGCATTTTGAGCGGATCCTGAGTTTGACTCTGGTGTAACCAGATGAATCAATTCGTGGAAAATGTGGTTGGTTATGCCGTGGGCACGCAAGGCCGGTCGGCCTGCGTCGCTGACCTGGTGGCGTGGATCGAACAGCCCAAGACGCACGAGCCCTGTCGCTGGCTGGCCTGTCTCAATCCGCATTCCTATGTGCAGGCGCTGGACGATCCCGCCTTCGCACAGGCGCTGCACGCGGCAGACTGGCTGATTCCCGATGGGACCGGGATCGTCCTGGCCTTGAAGGTGCTGGGCGGGCGGATTCGGGAGCGGGTGACAGGGAGCGACATCTTTCTGGGGGTGCAGGCCGCCTTGACGGTGCCGGTGGCGGTCGGGTGTTTTTTCTGGGCTCGACCGAGGAGACGCTGGCGCTGATCCGTGAGCGCATGACGCGAGAATATCCGCGTCTCGATGTCGTCGGTACCTATTCGCCGCCGTTCAAGGCGGAGTTCACCGCTGCGGACAACCAGGCCTTGCTCGCCGCGATCCATGCCGCCGCGCCGGATGTGCTCTGGGTCGGGATGACCGCGCTGAAACAGGAGAAGTGGCTGCACTCGCACCGGGCGGAGTTGAACGTCAGGTTTGCGGCAGCGGTCGGGGCGGTGTTCGATTTCTACAGCAGACGGGTGAAGCGCTCGCCTCCGCTGTTTCAGCGTCTGGGGCTGGAGTGGCTGCCGCGCTTGATCCCGCAACCCCGGCGGTTGTGGCGACGGCCGGATGAGCCGAGCAAACCTCCTTCGTCATTCCGGCAGGGAAGCCGGAATCGAGTGCAGGGATAGCAACCTCACAGCAGACATTGAGCCTCGGCAGTCAACCGCCCGCTCACCCTCCCTGGCCTGGGTCCCGGCTTCCCGGTCGGGACGACGGGTGATTGGGTGCCGCGACGGCTGAGCTGGGGCTGGTGCCTCCGCATCCGACGCTGTTTCTGCGCCGCTCGCTGTATGCGCGCTTCGGGGTGTTCGATACCGGCTATCGCATCGCCGCGGACTATGATCTGATGCTGAGCATGCTGACTCAGCTGGATGTTCAGGGGAATAGGCCGAGGGTTCGGCCAGGGGATGGCGCGGTGCGCTATCTGCAGCGGGTGCTGGTGCGGCTGGGCGGGTTGAGCAAGCGTTCGCTGCGCACGGTGGCGAGCAAGTCCTGGGAGGATTACCGTGCCTTGCGGGCGAATGGCGTGGGCGGGCTCGGCGCCTTGGCGTGGAAGAATCTCACCAAGCTGCCGCAGTTTGTGACACGCTGAGGAGCCGGAGCTACGTCATTCCGGCCTGCGCGCCGCCTCCCTCATTCCGGCTCCTTTCTGGTTTGTCATTCCGGTCGGAAAGCCGGAGTCCCGCGCAAGGAAAGTATCGTCGCAGTAGTGGTACATGCCATGCTGCAACAACGGGTCGAGCAGTGGAACCAAGAGCTTCGAGAGCGCGGGCGTCAGGAAGGACGCGACGAAACCCGCTGTCAGGTGGCCATGGCGTTGATCCAGCGGACCGGTCTGGATGACACCACGGTGGCCGAAAGCACCGGCCTCTCGGTGGCCGAGGTCGAAGTCCTGAGGGACCGGCTGCGCCATTGACGTGCAGAAATTCTGCCGCTGCCGCTGTCGTTGGCGACGGCAGGTTACAAGTTGCGTAGGGTGGATAAGGCGCGTGCTTGAAGGCTTCAGAAATACCGGTTCCGGCTTGCGCCGCATCCACCAGGAGCCACTAAAATTGGTGACATGAACACGGTTTACGTTGAAGCATCCATCGTCAGCTACTTGCGGCAGAGGCCGAGTAGCCAAATCGTAACAGCGGCACGGCAACTGCTGACACATCGCTGATGGCATGAAGAGCGAAGTCAGTATGAGCTTGTGATTTCTCAATACGTGGTTGATGAAGCTTCGGCCGGCGATCCTGCGCTTGCGGCAGAACGTATGCAGTTACTTGATGGTATTGCGCTATTGCCACATGCACCTGAAATTGTGACGCTTGCTGATGAGATCATGTCGCTTGGAGTCCTACCTGAAAAAGCACAGGTTGATGCTCTGCATATCGCGGCTGTTTCACATCACGAGATACAGTATCTGCTAACGTGGAATTGCAAGCACATCGCGAATGCCAAGATACTTCCGCGGATTCACGATCTGCTTGCAAGGCAAGGAATTCTCATCCCGGTCATATGCACACCAGAGGAGTTATTGAGCGATGACACATAGAGGGCCTGATTTAGTCATCGAAGAAATCCATCGAACACGAGAAAGCATCTCTGAGCGCTTTGGCGGCAGTATCCCAAAGAAACGGCAATGGGCGCTGGAGACGCTTGCCATCGACACGCCCTGGGTGTTTTTTCTTGACGCCGATGAAGTGGTGCCCGAGGCGCTCTGGGAGGAGATGGCGGCGGTGGTTCATCGCCCGGATGCCTGCGAGGCGTATCTGATCCGCAAAGGCTTCCACTTCATGGGGCGGCGGCTGCGCCACGGCGGCTTTTCGCATGCCGCGGTGCTGCTGTTGCGCATTGGGCGAGGACATTTTGAGCGCCTGTTCGACGATGCAGCGGACAGCCTCGACATGGAGTTCCATGAGCGCGTGGTGGTGCAGGGGCGGATCGGGCGGCTCGAAACGCCGCTGATCCATGAGGACCTCAAGGGGCTGGAGGCCTACATTGCGCGCGACAACAAGTATTCGACCTGGGAGGCGCGGGTGCGCGATCAGTTCCTGACCCCGGGTCGCTATGGTGAAGACACCATCCAGCCGCGGCTATTGGGCAATTCGTAGGAACGTCGGCGTTGGATCAAAGCGCTGATCATTCGCCTGCCGTTCGAGCAGTGGCTGTGGTTTGGCTATCACTATGTGCTGCGGCTGGGTTTTCTGGAAGGCCGGCCGGGGCTGATCGCCTGCCAGATTCGCGCGAGCCATATCGCTCAAGTGCGGGCAAAATGTTGTGAGCGGCGACTGCGGGCCGACTCGCGCGCGGTCTCTCCCTGAACCGGAAGCCAAGCTGATTGAGCTGCCTGCGCTGGCGAGGCAGCAGCGGCAAGATCCTCATCGGAAGCATCGGACGAAAACCCATGAACTACGCCCTCAGAAATGCATCCTGGTCACCGGCGGCGCCGGCTTTCTCGGCTCGCATCTGTGCGAGCCTCTGCTTGCCGATGGCCACGATGTGCTCTGCCTGGGCAACTTCTTCACCGGCACCAAGGACAACATCGCCCATCTGCTGGATAACCCGTACTTCGAGCTGATGCGCCACGATGTCACCTTCCCGCTCTATGTGGAGGTGGACGCGATCTACAACCTGGCCTGTCCAGCCTCGCCCATCCACTACCAGCGTGATCCGGTACAGTTGCGGCCGACGATTGCTTACTTCGACGCGTTGTTGCAGGGCGAATCGGCCATCGCATCATGAGTCTTTTGGCATCGCTCAAGAGCGATGTCGAGGGCTATGAGACCGAGGTCCTCGCCGGCGCCGAGCGCAGGCTCGCTGCGCCAGGGCTGCTGGCCGTGATCATGGAGCTGAACGGCAGCGGTGCCCGGTACGGGTTTGACGAGGACGTGCTGCATCAGTCGCTCTTGCAGCGCGGCTTTCAGACCTGCCGCTATGAACCTGGCGAACGGCGCTTGCGCCCGTTGCATGGGCAGCGCTCGGGACAAGGGAATACGCTCTATGTGCGCGATCCGGAGCGGCTGGCGGAGCGGGTCAGCACAGCGCGCTCGTTTCAGCTGCGTACTGGGGTGGCGGTCTAGGCCTGGGTCACGGCTTTCCGGCCGGGGCGACGCAGGAGTTGGTCATTGCGGCCGGTAAGCCGGAATTCTTCAACGGGTGAAGATTCATCGTCAATCGCATCGGACTCGGCGGTAGTGTAAGGTCATACCGCGTTTCGCTTTAGTGGAGGCTACCATGACTGCTGCTGCCAGTCGTCCCGTTTCGATCAAGGTCGATGAAGAGATGAAAGCTCGTCTAAATCGCTTGGCCGAGGCACGTCAGCGTACACCGCATTGGATGATGCGCGAGGCGATCACTCAGTACGTGGAGCGTGAAGAGAAGCGGGAGGCGTTTCGTCAGGATGCGCTCAAGGCTTGGGAGGCCTATCGAGCGACTGGGTTGCACCTGAGCGCCGCAGAAGCGGATGCTTGGCTGGATCAGCTTCAACAGGGTAACGACATTGATCCACCGCCATGCCGCGGTTGATCTGGTCGCCTGAGGCGCTGCTCGATGTGCAGCGCCTCTATCGCTTTCTTGTCCCCAAGAGCCCGGACGCCGCCAAGAGGGCCGTGAAGACCATCCGCGAAGGCGTCAGGCTGCTGGCACAACAGCCAGGGGTGGGGCGACCTGTTGAGGACATGGACGACGCATTCCGGGATTGGATCATCGATTTCGGGGATAGCGGCTATGTAGCCCGCTACCGTGCCGACCGGCAAGTCGTGACGATTCTGGCGGTACGCCACCAGAAAGAGGTGGGCTTTTGATGGATGCGAGGATGGATGGACAGCAGCACATGAATGTCGCTCGCAGAAAACGCATCCTGGTCACCGGCAGTGCCGGCTTTCTCGGCAGCCACCTCTGCTAGCGTCTGCTCGCCGACGGCCATGACGTGCTCTGCGTCGATAACTTCTTCACCGGCACCAAGGAGAACCCTGCTTGACGTCGGCGCCCACCTGCTCGACAACCCCTACTTCGAGCCGGTGCGCCACGATGTGACCTTTCGGCTGTACGTGGAGGTGGACGCGATCTACAACCTGGCCTGTCCGGCCTCGCCTATCCACTACCAGCGTGATCCGGTACAGACCACCAAGACCAGCGTGCATGGGGCGATTAACATGCTCGGGCCTTCTTGGGATCAGGCCAAGCGGGTGAAGGCGAAGCGCTTTCAGGCCTCGACCAGCGAGGTCTACGGCGACCCGAGCATCCATCCGCAGACCGAGGACTATTGGGGCAACGTCAACCCCATCGGCCCGCGCTCCTGCTATGACGAGGGTAAGCGCTGCGCCGAGACGCTCTGCTTTGATGACCGTCGCCAGCATGGGCTGCGCATCAAGGTGGCGCGCATCTTCAACATCGACGGCCCGCGCATGCATCCGAACGATGGGCGCGTGGTCTCCAACTTCATCGTCCAAGCCCTGCGCAATGAACCCATCACCCTCTACGGCGATGGTGAGCAGACGCGCTCGTTCTGCTACGTCGACGACCTGATCGAAGGCTTCGTGCGGCTGATGGACAGCCCGGATGACCTAACCGGCCCGGTCAACCTCGGCAACCCCGGCGAGTTCACCATGATCGAGCTGGCTGAGGCGGTGAAGGAGCTGACCGGCTCGCGCTCGCCGCTGGTGTATGAGCCGCTGCCGCAGAATGATCCCAAGCAGCGCCAGCCGGACATCGCCCTGGCGCGCAAGCAGTTGGGCTGGGCGCCCAAGGTGGCGCTGCGCGAGGGGTTGCGGCCGACGATTGCGTATTTTGATGCGTTGCTGTCTTCTTCGGCCGGATAACCGGGCCAAGCTTGCCTCTGTCATTCCGGCCGGGAAGCCGGAATCCAGCGCAGAGAGAGCAACCTCGCGGCAGGCACTGAGTTTCAGAATTGAAACGCTCGCTGTTAGAGAACCTGTCATGACAAACTTCAATTTGAATCTTCCCAACTCGATTCAACGCCACCTCCAGGAGATGGCCGATTTGGACGGTGTCTCCATCGATTAATTCATTGCCAGCGCGGTGGCGGAAAAATTGTCCGCGCTCACTGCCGCAAGCGATCTCCGTGCCCGTGCGAGTCGCAGCGATTCTGCTGCTTTTCGGGCTCGCGGAGGTCAAGCGGGCGATGAGCGAGAACGGCTGGGAGGTGCGCACGGCCATCGAACGGGTGCTGGGGATTCGGGTATGAAGTCGATTGCGGCTCGATCGCCCACGCCTTCGCCGACCCCCGGATCGACGGCGTCTATGGCGACCTGGACTACGTCTCCAACACCGACCCCACGCGGCTCGTGCGCCGCTGGCGTGCCGGCGACTACCACCCCAAACGACTCGCGCGCGGCTGGATGCCCCCCACCTGACACTCTACCTGCGCCGCTCCGTCATCGAACACTGGGGCGGCTTCGACACCGACTTTCGCATCGCCGCCGACTACGACGCCATGCTGCGCTACCTGGCGCGCGGACGCCTCCGCCTGGCCTATATCCCCGAAGTCCTGGTCAGAATGCGCCTCGGCGGTGCCAGCAACCGCTCCCTGTCGCACATCCTGCGCAAGAGCCGCGAAGATTATCGCGCCCTGCGCCGCCACGACGTGGGCGGACTCGGCACCCTGGCCTGGAAGAACCTGAGCAAACTCTCGCAATTCTGGCGCCATGAGTGAACACTTCGCACTCCCGAACCGGCCGCTATCCCCACCATGACCGCCCGAAGCCTCACGCCCCGCGTGATGACTCGGGTGTGAATACAAGGATCCTTGCGCATGTCTAGCCAACCGTCTTCCGCCTCGATCTACATCGCCGGCATCAAACTCTGCGAATCCTACAACCGCCAATACGGCACCGATTTTCGCTGCGTCATGCCGACCAACCTCTACGGCCCCGGCGACACTTCGACCTGGCCAACAGCCACGTCCTGCCCGCCCTGATCCGCCGCTTCCACCAAGCCACACTCGACGCCGCCCCCACCGTCACCGTCTGGGGCAGCGGCGCTCCACGCCGCGAACTCCTGCACGTCGACGACATGGCCGCCGCCTGCCTGCATGTCATGAATCTTGACACCGACACCTGGCGCACCCAGGTCGACCTGTGAGGTGGACCCCATGTCAAGGACAGTTTTCCCCCGAATTTAAGTTAGCGCGCCCAGTTCAGTCGCAGCGGATTGGCGCTGCCCCAGTTCTTCGCCAGCGGAGTCGTCGGCGGAGCGTAGCGGAGCCGACGACTCCGCTGGCGGGTGATCGCCAAAGTGATCAGCAACCACGACACCACCTCCTTTGCCGCTCACATGCACATCGTCCGGCGTTCGGTAGCCAAGCCCCTGGTGAGGGCGTTCACCGTTGTAGAAGGGGAAATACGCCGAGAGGCCCATGAACAGCTCTGTGAGCGTCTCATAGCCCTTGGGGTAAATGTCCTCCCATTTGACGCTGCGCCACAGACGCTCGACGAAGACGTTGTCCAGGGCTCTGCCGCGCCCATCCATGCTGATGGCCACCTCGGCGTCACGCAACACCTGGGTGAAGGCGAGGCTGGTAAACTGCGCGCCCTGGTCGGTGTTGAAGATCTCCGGGCGGCCATGGTGGCGCAGCGCATCCTCCAAGCAATCGATGCAAAAGCCCGTGTCCATTGTGTTCGACAATCTCCAAGAAAGGACTCGTCGTGAGTACCAGTCGATGATGGCCACCAGGTAGGCAAATCCATGCGCGAGTCGCACATAGGTGATGTCACTGCTCCAGACGTGGTTGGGCCGTACAATGGCCAGCCCACGCAACAAGTAGGGGTAGATTTTGTGCTCAGGATGCGGCTTGCTTGTATGAGGCCCAGGCAACATGCCGGCTAAACCTAAAACGCCCATGAGACGCTGAACGCGTTTGCGACTGACCGCATAGCCTTGTGCGCGCAGCATCACAACCATGCGTCGACTCCCATAAAATGGTCTCTTGGTGTATTCCGCATCAATCAGCCGCAACAACTTTTGATCCAGTTCGCTCGGCTCGGCAATACGATCATGGCGGTGTGCATACACTCCAGAGCGATGTACGCCAAGCAGCGCACATTGGCGACTGACCGCTAACCCGCCATCATCAAGGCCGCCCATGTCGATCCACCCGCGACGCACGCTCACAGGCTCACCCCGGACTTTTTTTTCAGCCAGTCCAGCTCCATTTTCAACCGCCCGATCTCGCTGTAGAGTCGCTCTTCGTCGCCACTGTCGTCCACTTTCTTGCGCCCGCGCCGGCCTTCGAACAGCTTGCCGGCGTCCGCCACGATGGCTTTCTTCCACTGGCCTACTTGGACCGGATGAACCCCGTGATCCTGCGCAATCTCGTTAGTCGTCTTCACTCCGCGTACCGCTTCCAAGCCTACTTTGGCCTTGAAAGCGGCACTGAAGGTCTTGCGTTGTCTCTCACTCATCTGCTCTCTCCAAGTCTTTACAAGTCTCTTCAGATGAGGCAAAACTAACTTAATTTAGTGTCCTAAAATTGGGGTCCACTATACCGCGCTGCTCACACCTCAACGTCGGCACCGGCGTCGACCTCACCATCGCCGACCTCGCCCACCTGGTCGCCGACATCGTCGGCTTCCAGGGCCAACTCGTCTTCGACCCCAGCCACCCCGACGGCCCCCCACAAAAACGGCTCGACGTCACCCGCCTGAACGCCCTTGGCTGGCGCGCCCGCATCGACCTGGCCGAGGGCATACGCCAGACCTACCATTGGTTCCTGCACCATCAGGATCAGGCCCGCCTGTGAAACCCGATGCCTCTCGATCCATGAGGCTTCAAACGAAGCGCGCGATTCGAGCAAGCGGGCCTGCGCGTGGTGCCGGCGCCGACGGATTTCGAGGTGATCGAGATGCCCATGAGCCCGCTGCGGTACGTGCCGGATGCGACGGCGCTGCAGACCCGCAAATGGGAAGACCGAGCTGGCCTTTCGCAACGCGCTGGCCGGCATCCTCGAGAAGGAGACTGTGCCGACCTACTTCGAGCAGACGGTCGATAGCCCCTTCATGCAGCATGTAGTGAAGATCCGCCCAGAATGGCGCGAGCGCCTACCGGCGGTGACCCATGTGGACGGCACCGGGAGGCTGCAGACGGTCGACCAGCAAAGCAATCGGCTGTAATCCGTTGTGGGACGGTGGGCACATCAAGTTCTTCAGCACGCGCACGCTGGCTGCGCTGATGAAGGGCAGCGGGTTTGGGCAGATCGAGTTTGCGTACTTCGGGCGTGCGCCGTGGTTGTGAAATAGCAAGGTGTGTTTTGCGCGCAAGCCGTGAGGGTGAGTGTGGAGGACGCGATGGCTAGTCTCGGACCAGCCGCTCCAAGAGGAGCGAGCCTAGGTGGCGTCGACCGTCGAGCACTGCTAGCACGACGACCTGGTCCGGCTCGATTCGATAAATGATCCGCCAGGGCCGCTCGATGAGTTCGCGGTACTGCAGGACATCCACCGCTTGCAACTCCGGCACCACGCGCCCACGCTCGGCGGCAATGCGAAGTGCCTCGGCCCGCTCCTCTAAGCGCTCGAGCACCGCGACGGCGTTTTCAACGGAGTCCTCGGCGATGAAATCGACAATGCCCTCCAGGTCGACACGGGCGGTCTCGGCCCAGCGGACTGGACGCTCACGCATTGGACGACGACCTACCCTGCAAACGCTCGCGTAGCGCCGTGAAGACGTGCCCTTGATCGGTTAGCCTTCCCGCGCGTGCGTCTGCCTCCCCTTGCGCCATGAGCCGGAGCATCACAAGCGCTTGCTCACGACGCTGATACGATTCGTAGTCTTCGACGACCGCTCGTGCGCGGCCGTTTTGGGTCAGGACGATCCGGCTCGGCTCGTCGCGGATTTGATCGAGCAGTCGGCTGGCGTCGGCCCTGAACTCACCCAGGCTGAGGATGGATTCATGCATGGATACATACCTTTTTCGGACTGGATTCGGTTGATCAAGCTTGGCTGGAGGCGCCCGTCGAGTCAAGCGGCTTGCGAGGCGCTGTGCGCTGCGCAAAGGGGCTGAATATTGTCGGATCGGTTCGGCTGCTCGATATGGCGGAACGGCGCGGGCTGATCCATAGCGCGGAAGAATGCATTCGGGAGATGTCGGATTTTGGCTACCGGGTCTCCATCGATCTGTTAGCGAAGATCCGCTCCAGTTAGCGGTTTTGGACGTGCCCCTGAGGCGCTCGCACTGCCGATCAAGCCGCTGTATTACGCCGATGATGGGCGCACGCTGCGGCTGGCCTCTCAGATGCAGGCGTTGCGCGCCGGCGGGGTGATCGACGGCTCGCCGGAGACGGCGGCGCTGGCCGGGTTCTATCTGTTCGGCACCCTGCCCGAGCCTTGGACGGCACTGCGCGGCGTGCGTGCGCTGCCGGCGGGCAGTTGGCTGCGGGTGCGCGATGGCCGGCTGCAGGGGCCGCGGCGGCGGCCTCATTCCTGCTCCCTGTCGCACATCCTGCGCAAGAGCCGCGAAGATTATCGCGCCCTGCGCCGCCACGACGTGGGCGGACTCGGCACCCTGGCCTGGAAGAACCTGAGCAAACTCTCGCAATTCTGGCGCCATGAGTGAACACTTCGCACTCCCGAACCGGCCGCCATCCCCACCATGACCGCCCGAAGCCTCACGCCCCGCGTGATGACTCGGGTGTGAATACAAGGATCCTTGCGCATGTCTAGCCAACCGTCTTCCGCCTCGATCTACATCGCCGGCCTCAAACTCTGCGAATCCTACAACCGCCAATACGGCACCGATTTTCGCTGCGTCATGCCGACCAACCTCTACGGCCCCGGCGACAACTTCGACCTGGCCAACAGCCACGTCCTGCCCGCCCTGATCCGCCGCTTCCACCAAGCCACACTCGACGCCGCCCCCACCGTCAGCGTCTGGGGCAGCGGCGCCCCACGCCGCGAACTCCTGCACGTCGACGACATGGCCGCCGCCTGCCTGCATGTCATGAATCTTGACACCGACACCTGGCGCACCCAGGTCGACCCGCGCTGCTCACACCTCAACGTCGGCACCGGCGTCGACCTCACCATCGCCGACCTCGCCCACCTGGTCGCCGACATCGTCGGCTTCCAGGGCCAACTCGTCTTCGACCCCAGCCACCCCGACGGCCCCCCACAAAAACGGCTCGACGTCACCCGCCTGAACGCCCTCGGCTGGAGCGCCCGCATCGACCTGGCCGAGGGCATACGCCAGACCTACCACTGGTTCCTGCACCATCAGGACCAGGCCCGCCTGTGAAAGAAGAGACAGGCGGTGCTGGACGAAGCGCGCGGATAGCCAGGTAGCCAAGCAGGGTTCGCATCCCGTACCTTTGATTCACACTGAACCGAATCGGATGCCATCATGAATGCCCTTGATCTCATCAAGCAGGAAGTCATCAGCCTGCTCGAGACGCAGCGCGCCGAAGTGCTCGATTTCATCGGCTATCTGAAGAGCCGTTATGCAACCGAAGATCGCGCCGTTTCGCCCGAGGAGCGACTTGCCGATTTGATGGCTTATTTTGCGCCTTACCGAAAAGACTTTGGTGATTTCCTCCTCACGTTTCGGGGTTCAATAATCGCGCCCCTATTGAATCAAGTCTTTGTTTAGTAATTAAAAGCGGCATCATGGATGGTAGGCGCAGCCTGGGACTCTCCAGGCTGCTCACCAAGCTTGGCTTTCACAAGCGCAGTGGTCTGCAAGCATCGCGGATCATCTATCTGCTGTTGATCTGGGTGTGGGTTGGGCGCGAGAGTATTGCGCTATTCGCCCGTCAATCGCTGCGCAGTTTCGCCGATGCCCACAAGGACGCCCTCTATGATGTGCTGGCCCGCGAAGATCTCTATTGGCGCGCCTTTCATCAACCGGCCAGCCGGGGCAAGCACCGGTCGCCAATGGGCGAGTTACGGACCTGACCGAGATCCTCAGCCTTATGAGAGGATGATCAGCACCAAGCCCTGACACCTGACACAGTCACTCAGCGGCCAACGCAGGTAATCGCCCCGCAGCGGAAACCGAGTGCTCATGATGCGCTTTTTCAACACCGAGGGTCCTAACCGGGCCGCCGACCACTACACCCTGCCGCCACTGGCGCGCTGGGATCTGGACGCGATCTTGACGCTGATCGCGCAGAAGAAATATTTCCTGCTCCACGCCCCGCGCCAGACCGGCAAGACCACCTGTCTGCTGGCGCTGATGGATGCGCTGAATCAGGACGGGAGGTATCGCGCGGTCTATGCCAATATCGAGGCGGTGCAGGCCGCGCGTGAGGACATTGCGCAAGGCATGGCGACCCTATGTAGCGTGCTGGGTCGCGCCGCGCGGCAGTCCACGGAAGAACAGGAGCCCGAGCACTGGCTGCACCAACAGGGCGATCGCGTGGCGCCTGGTGATCGGGTCGCGATGTTGCTGGAACACTGGTCGTCATCCGATCCCCGCCCCCTGATCCTGCTCCTCGACGAGGTCGACGCCCTGATCGGCGATACCCTGATCTCGCTGTTGCGCCAACTGCGCGCCGGCTATCCGCAACGCCCGGCGCGCTTTCCGCAGACGGTCATCCTCTGTGGCGTGCGCGATCTGCGCGACTACCGCATCCATGCCCGCTCCGAGCCCGAGGTCATTACCGGCGGCAGCGCCTTTAACATCAAGGCCAAGTCTTTGCGTCTGGGCGACTTTAGCCCTGCCGAGGTGCGGGCACTGTTGGCGGAACATACCACCGAGACCGGGCAGGTCTTCACCCCCGAGGCGATCGAGCGGGTCTGGGCGCTGACCCAGGGCCAGCCTTGGCTGGTCAATGCCCTGGCCTATGAGGCCTGCTTCGAGCGCCCCGAAGGACGGGATCGCCAGCATCCGATCGACCGGGAGATGATCGAGCAGGCCAAGGAGCAGTTGATCCTCAACCGCGTCACCCATCTCGATCAGCTCGACGACAAGCTGCGCGAGGAGCGGGTGCGGCGCATCATCGAGCCGATGCTCGCCGGCACGGCCTTAGGCCCGGTACCGGTGACGGATCTCGAGTACCTCACCGACCTGGGCCTGCTCCGTCAGGTCGATGGCGGCGGCATCGAGGTGGCAAATCCCATCTACAGCGAGGTGCTGCCGCGCATGTTGGCAACAGGGTGAAATGGGGACGTACCAGGTTTTTGATGACCTCGAGCGCTTCAAAGTGTCCCCGTTGTTGGTCTCGGCGGCGCATGATGGTTATCGGCGGTTGCCGGGACGACCGGTGCATCGGCGCCACTGGCAGTTGGCGGAAGATCGCTTGGTGGTGAGTGATCGGATTGAGAGCGAGGTTCGCTCGGCCGTGGCGCGCTTTCATCTGCATCCGCAGGCTAAGGCCAGCATCGAGGAGGCTTGCGGCGTGCTGCGCTTGCCCGTTGGTGCCCCCATCCGTTGGCGCGTGAGTTTTTTCAAACACAGGAATCTCCCATGAAACTCATTGACCGTCTGAACAACCGCGAGGCCCAAATCGGCATTCTCGGGCTCGGCTACGTGGGCCTGCCGCTCATGCTGCGCTTCAGTGAGGTCGGCTACCCGGTACTCGGCCTCGACATTGACGCCGCCAAGGTCGAGGCCCTGATGGCGGGTCGCAGCTACATCGAGCACATCCGTGCCGAGGCCATCGGCCAGGCCCTGGAGCAGGGCTTCAGCGCCACCACTGACTTCAGCCGCGCGCGCGCATGCGATGCGCTGATCCTCTGCGTGCCGACGCCACTGAACCAATACCGCGAGCCAGATCTGAGCTACGTCATCAACACCACGGAGGCCATCGTGCCGCACCTGCGCGCCGGGCAGGTCGTTTCCCTGGAGAGCACCACCTGGCCCGGCACCACCGAGGAGGTCCTCAAGCCCCGCTTGGAATCCACCGGGCTCAAGGTCGGCGAGGATGTCTTTCTGGTCTTCTCGCCCGAGCGCGAAGACCCTGGCAACCCGACGTTCACCACTCGCAGCATTCCGAAGGTGCTCGGCGGAGTGACGCCGGCCTGCACTCGGGTCGGTCAGGCCCTCTACGGGCAGGTGATCGATGAGGTGGTCACGCTGAGTTCCACGCGCGCCGCCGAAATGACCAAGCTCCTGGAGAACATCCACCGCGCGGTCAACATCGGCCTGGTCAATGAGCTGAAGATCGTCTGCGACCGCATGGGCATCGATATCCACGAGGTCATCCGCGCCGCGGCGACCAAGCCGTTCGGCTTCACGCCTTACTACCCTGGTCCCGGCCTTGGCGGCCACTGCATCCCGATCGACCCTTTCTATTTGACCTGGAAGGCGCGTGAGTATGGCCTGAATACCCGCTTCATCGAGCTCGCCGGCGAGGTCAACGCCGCCATGCCCGAGTGGGTGGTCGGCAAGGTTGCCGATGCGCTCAATGAGCGCGGCAAGGCCATCAAGGGCAGCCGCATCCTAGTGCTCGGCATCGCCTACAAAAAGAACGTCGATGATCGGCGCGAATCGCCCTCGATGATCCTGATGGAGCGGCTCGAGGCCAAGGGCGCCGCGATCAGCTACTCGGATCCGCACGTGCCACGCTTCCTGCCGATGCGCAAGCACGATTTCGATCTTGCGTCGGTCCCGCTGACCCCCGAGACCCTCGCCGCGACCGATTGCGTGCTGCTGGCAACCGATCATGATCGCTTTGATTACGAGCTGATCAAGGCCCATGCCCCGCTGATCGTCGATACCCGCGGGCGTTATCGGGAGCCGGCAGCGCATATCGTGCGGGCTTGAGTGCACTACCATCTGGCGAGCTAGGATCAGGCCACGCAGGTGGATCGGACACACACTAGGTGCCAGCAGTGTTTTCCTTCGGCGGCTGAAGCCGGCCGCGCCGATAGAGATTCAGCGCCAACGACGGCCCGGTGGTCTCCAGCTTCATCGTGCAGGCCCTGCGCAACGGATGGACCCCTGCTAACCCCGGACGGGCGAAATCCTCAAGTCAAAACAGTGTGGTTCATGGAAACCGGACAAAATGCGCCTTACTTCATTATGTCTCATCCATTAAGGAGGGCAAGATGATCAACGAAATTGACTGTATTGTTTTGACCACCGACCTTTCCGAATAGCGAACAACCGCAAAGCTTGAATCGACTGCCAAGCCGGTCGGGGCATGCGCCCCGCCCGGATCCTTTAAACACCGCCACCCCCGCTTAAAAATTTGAATTTGCGCGAAACACTGATGTAGCTCCCGGACACCATTGTCTGGATTGCTTATCTAAATGCGAGACCCTCTGCGGTCAAGCCGGCGGTGCGTTCAAAACCGACTAGCGGGGGCTTTTTTCGACCAACTCAGCATCCCGGTTGAATATGTGGATGGTGGTATCCGCTCAGGCGACTGGAGCATGCCTGAGGAGATCAACCGCATGGTGACTGAAAGCATCACCAACTGATTCTTCACCACCAGTGAGTTTGCCAATGCCAACCTGTGCAAGGCCGAGGAGGTGGAGGCGCGCATCCACTTCGTCGGCAACACCATGATCGACACCCTGCTGGCGAATATGGACCGCCTGCGGATTAGCGACTTCACTGCCCGTGGATTGCAACAAGCCAAGGATGAACTCGACGTGCTGAAACTCCCGGACAGCGAACGCCGCGCCTATGAGCGCCACCAAGACGACCTGCACCAGCAAGCAAGCATGTTTCAATCCTCCTACGGCGTTGGTCTGCTGCAAGTGCGTAAGCTTGGGCGTAAGCTTGGGCGCGAGGAAGGGCAAGACGAAGGGCGGCGGACAGAGCGCGAGCGCATCGCCCGGAGCCTGCTCGATGTCATTGCTGACGACACGGTAATCGCCGAAAAACTGGCATGAGTCAGGATGATGTCCGCCGTTTACTCGGGTCAACCTGAGGCCCTCGGCGCCGGCACCACCTCGGACGATGAAGGTGCTGTTTCACGGCAATACTGTAACGACCACTCAACAGGCACCAATTCCCGACTATTTAAATGATTGCAAACCCGATATGCCAAGCGACTTCCATTTCCTGAATCCCTGGTGGCTGCTCGCCCTGCTGCCGCTGGCGCCCATCCTGTGGTTCGGCGCCACCGACCAGAGCAACGCCAGCAGCGCCTGGCGGCGAGTGATTGACGCCCGTCTGCTGCCGGTGCTGACGCTGCAACCCGCCAAGCTCAACCCTCTGGCCGCGCGTCTGCCGCTGGTGCTGCTCGCGCTCGGCTGGCTGATTGCCGTGTTGGCGCTGGCCAACCCCACCTTTGAGCGCAAGCCGGTGCCGACCTTCAGCGGCGGCCGAGATCGCGTCGTGGTGTTGGACCTGTCTCGCTCCATGGAGGCCGCCGACCTGACGCCCAGTCGTCTGGCGCGCGCGCGCTACAAGGTGGCCGATATTCTGGCGCGCGTGCGCGACGGGCGAGTGGGTCTGATCGCCTTTGCCGGCGATGCCTTCACGGTCGCCCCCCTGACCCAGGATGCCGACACCATCCTCGCCATGCTCGAAGCCCTGCAAACCGAGATCATGCCGGTGCCCGGCAGCCGCCCCGATCTGGCCCTGAAGCGCGCCGGTGCCCTGCTCGAGCAGTCCGGCGCGACCAAGGGCGAGGTGGTACTGATCAGCGACGATGCCGGTGACCAACGCGCCCGCGCCGCCGCCGAGGCGCTGAAAGCCCAGGGCCATCGCCTCGCGGTCATCGGCGTCGGCACCGCCGAGGGCGCGCCCGTGCCCGGCGTGCGTCGTGCCGATGGGCCGGTGATTACCAAACTGGATGCCGAGGCTCTGCGCGCGCTGGCACGGGCCGGCGGCGGCAGCTACGCCGGACTGACCTCGGATGATCTTGATCTCAACTCCGTGCTTAGCGCGCCCGACACCGGAGGCAACCTACCGGCGGAGCTCACCGAGAGCCAGATCCAGGCTTGGTATCCGCTCGGCCCCTGGGTCGCGCTGGCACTGTTGCCGCTCGCCGCCTTGGCGTTTCGGCGTGGCTGGCTGTTGGTCAGCTTGCCGCTACTGATCGGCTCCATGCTAGTGATGGCACCCGCCGACCCGGCGCACGCCTTGGGTTGGGATGATCTCTGGCTGCGGCGCGATCAGCAGGCGGCTCAGGCCCTGGCGCAAGGGGAGCCCGAGCGCGCGCGCGAACTGGCGCCCGACCCCCAACGCCGCGGCACCGCCGCCTATCGCGCCGGCGATTATCAAGCCGCCGCCGAGGACTTTTCCGCCGGCGAGACCGCCACTGACCACTACAATCGCGGTAACGCCCTGGCCCGGGCAGGCGAACTCGAGGACGCGCTCGCGGCCTATGAGGAGGCATTGGCCTTGCAGGGAGTGCACCAGGACGCGCGCCACAATCACGCCCAGGTCAAAAAGTTGCTTGAACAACGACAACAAGAGCAGCAACAGCAGCAGCAAGACCAGCAGCAAGACCAAGAGGATAACGAGGATGGCGAGTCGGGTGAGGAGTCACCTGATCGGAGCCAGAGCCAGAGCCAGAACCAGGACGAGAATCAGGAGCAAAGTCAGAACCAGTCCGGTCAAAGCCAGGACGGTCAGCCCCAGGATGGCGAATCCTCGGATGACAACCAGGCGCGAAATGAGCAATCCGAGCCCAAATCATCAGACAACCAGTCGTCAGAGAATGGTGAACAGGATTCCGAGTCACCACAAGATTCCCAGTCATCTGACCAAGAACAGCCTCGGCCATCCGGTGATGGCCGCGAGACGGACAGCAGCAACCAGCAAGCAAGCAACAACGAGATAGAACCCGGACGTGACCGCCAAGCCGAGCAGCAGGCCGCCGAGGATTATCGCGAGGCCGCGCAAGCCGCCGAAGCCAAAGCAAAGGCTGAGGCTGAGGCTGAGGCTGAAGCCGAGAAAGAACAAGACCGGCAGCAAGCAGCAACCGCCAGTCAGACCGCCGAGGGAACACCCGAGGAACGAGAAGCCCGCGCCGCCGCCGAGCAATGGCTCAGGCGCATTCCGGATGACCCAGCCGGGCTGCTGCGGCGCAAGTTTCTCTACCAATACAGCCAGCGCGTCGGCCCGGAGCAGAATGTCGCGGCTGGGGAGCCTTGGTGATAGGCCTTGCCCCATGGCACGACCTGTATCTTGGTCGCCCCATGCCACAAGAGGAGCCATCCGGTCACGCATTTTTTGCAGAGGGACATTGGAATGATTAGGCAACCCATGAGAAGCCCGGTGGGATATGCGCTGCTGTTTACCCTGGCCCTGCTCTGCCCTGCCCTGGCCAGCGCCGCCGTCACCGCCACGCTTGATCGCCAACAGCTCTATGAAGGCGATGTGCTGACCCTGACCCTTGAGGCCAGTGGCCAAGGCCAGGCGGCCGAGCCGGATCTGGCCGTGCTGGAACAGGATTTCGACATCCTGGGGACCAGCCGCGGCTCGCAGATCAGCATCATCAATGGGCGTTCCAGCAGCAGTCAGCAGTGGCGCATTCGTTTGCAGCCCAAGCGGCTGGGGGAGTTGCGCATTCCGGCGCTGGCGATTGGAAACGAATCCACCCGGCCCATGCGGGTGCGGGTGAGCGCATTGCCCGAGAGCGCCCTTGGCAACCCGGGTGACGATGTCTTTGTCGAGCTGGAATTGGAACGCCCCGCCGGCACCGCGACCGATGCGCCGGTGATGGTGCAACAGCAACTGCCGCTCGTCGTGCGCCTGTATAGCGCCTTGCCCTTGCGCGGCGGTAGCCTGAGCGATCCGCGCGCCGAGGGCGCGATGCTTGAGCGCCTGGGGCCGGATCAGCGCTACAGTGCCAACCGCAATGGGCGCGACTATCAGGTGATCGAGCGTCGCTACAGCCTAAGCCCGGAGCGCAGCAGCGAGTTGCGCATACCGCCAGTGGTGTTCGAGGGAGAACTCTCGCCCGGTTCCAATCAGGGTTCCAATCAGGGTTCCAATCAGGGTGGCGCGGGCGGCGGAAGCCAGCGCTCGCGCCTTGATCGCATGTTCGAGGATTTTCCCTTCGCGAGCAATTTTGCCACCTCTCCACTATCGATGTTCGAGCCCGGACAGCCGGTGCGGGCGCAAAGCCGGGCGCTGACGCTGGAAGTGACCGCGCGGCCGGAAGACTTTGCTGGTTCCGACTGGCTGCCGGCCGAGGCGCTGACAGTGACGGACTCCTGGGCGGCATCGCCACCAAGCCTGCGCGTCGGCGAGCCAGCCACCCGCACCCTGACCCTGACCGCCAAGGGCCTGGCTGGCAGCCAGATTCCGGATATCGACACGCAGGTACCGGACAGCGTGCGCGCCTATCGCGAGCCGAGCGAGCATGAGACCCGCACCGACGGTCAGGCGGTCTTCGCCGTCAGCCGGCAATCCATGACCCTGATCCCGACCCGGCCCGGCGCCCTGGAGCTGCCAGCGCTGCGGGTGCGCTGGTGGGACATCACGGCCCAGCGCGAACGCGAGACCCTGGTGCCGAGCCTTCGCCTTGAGGTCGCCGCAGCGGCCGGTGCGCGGGCGCCGGTGACGCCAGATGTTGTCGCAAAGGAGGCACTTGAGGCGCAGCCAGATGCGCCGGCACGCGCGGACCGGGGGCTAGAGGCCAAGGGCCAGGCCGCCACGCCAACAAGCGAGAGCGGCAACGACAGCGGTCAGGGGCTTGGCCTGCTGCTCGCGGCGCTGCTGGCTCTGCTGGCGCTAGCCGCCGCCGGGGTGCTGACCATGATGGCCATGCGCAAGCGTGGACTGACGGGCGCGGTTGCGACCACCACCGCATCGGGTCCAGCCAAGCCCGCCGTGCCACCGCGCCTGAGCGTGCTGCGCGAGGCAGTGCGCCAGGGCGCCGAGCAACATCAACCAGGGACCACGGCCGAAGCGCTGCTGGCCCTAGGCCGGGCGATCTGGCCGGATGATCCACCCCTGAACCTCAGTATACTGGCGCGGCGCCTGACAGAAGGCACGCAGGGAACCGATGCACCTCAATCCCATGCCACGGCGGCAGCGGCCATCAGCGAACTGGAACGGGCGCTTTACGCGCCGCCCGGAGCAAGCTGGTCGGGAACTGGTTTTTGGGACTCGGTGCGCCCGGCCTTGGCTTCAGCGGATACGCCGGTCAAGGACGCGCAAGGCGATTTGCCGCCCCTTTATCCGGATCGGCAGCCTAGGAACTAGGACGATTTGCCCAAGCCAGCGCCCGGACTGGAATGATTTCGCCCAACTCGAGCCGAGGTTTGAGCCGGAGAGTAAGCCTGGAACTTGTCCGCGTTTAGGTCAAGCTTCGTTTATACGTTGAGAACTGTTTCCAGTTCATAGAACGCTTCTGACTTCGCCGGTTCAGCCACTTAACCGGCCCACATAGTGGGTGAAGCCAAGGAAGCTGAAAGTGCGTGGTCCATGGCATTGCGCCCGCTGGCGTCCGAGCCCTCTTGATGTCAAAAGGGCGCTGCCAAATTGCAGCAGCGCCGTCTTGCTCGGCTCGATCTCCAGATCGAATTTGGCCAAGCGCTCACGCATCTCCAGAAAGCGTAGCAGGTGGGCGTGGGAGACGTGGTCGAAGAAAGCTTTGATGTCAGCTTCGACCACCCCGCAACGTCCGTTCGTGGGTAATCACCTCCGCAACCCGACGTAGCGCATCATGCGCACTGCGACCGGGGCGAAAGCCATAGGAGCCGGCCCTTGGCATATTCCTCCTTCTAAACCCCTTCAACTCCGGGCGCCCTGTGTTCAATCAGGGGTTCCGTTCTCGCGTCCGAAGCTCTCGCGCAGCCCCTCGGGATCAAACAGCAATCCCATCAGGGAGGTGAACCGCGTGCGCAGTTCCTCGCGCGCCTTCAGTGTGAAACGCTTCAGGTTGGTTGTCACGTGCTTCAGTCCTCTCAGCGTAGGGACCTGTGTCACTGACCTGAGTCAGTCGCATTGGTTGGGACCACTAACCGGGTGTTGTTATCCTGTGCCAGTGCTTCCCAGGTCTCGTAGGGACGAGGGGACCGATAGCAAAACGCATGCTGGTCGTAGTCCCCGGCCACGTGAGCCCCCTCAGTTCCGAAATTGATCAACTACCGAAAAAATCCGCGCGCATCTGAATGTTCGCGACTTCCTGGATACCCCGCGAGCCAGTGACGTCAACACCCTGGGCCGCCGGCTTTGAGCCAAAGCGAGCGCAAAGCCTTCGCCGGTTTCACCTCGACAAGCTGCTTGCCAGAGGCAGTCGCGCGGGAGGGAAGACGCGCCAGGAGTCTCGGCTCGCCGGCTTCCGGTCGCGAGGATGACGGCTTGCGGGCAATCTGGCACATTAAGATCAGCAGGAATCGGCTCGCCGTTTGCCCGCCGGAGTGGCATGAGCGCCTGGCTGCGAATGCGCGACGCCGGGGCGTCTGAGGACCGATCAAGCCTAATTGTAAAAGAGGTTCCACCATGAACTGGAAAACCGCGCACCGCTCTTTTTATTACCAGAACGCACCCGAGCCCGAGGACATGACGCTGCCCTGGCGCGAGACCGCCTTGCTGTGCATCGACGTGCAGAACTACGGCCTGGCCGAGCACCAGGATCCGGCGGAGCGCGCGCGCTGGGAGCCGTTTCATCAGCGCATGCGTGGGACCGTGATCCCGCGCTTAAAGACCCTGCAACGGTCGTTTCGCGATCACGGCATCGACGTGATTCATGCGCGTATCGCCTGCCTGCTCAACGACGGGCGTGATCGCTCGCTCAGCCAGAAGATGCCGGGCTGGAACAATCTGCTGATGCCAAAAAGCAGTTTGGAGTCGCAGATCATTCCCGAACTGGCGCCGATCGAGGATGAAATCGTCATCACCAAAACCGGCGACAGCGCGATGACAGGCACCAACCTGCGCCTGGTGCTGGCCAACATGGGAATTCGTCATCTGGTGGTGGGCGGGATCTACACCGATCAGTGCGTTTCCTCGACCGTGCGCAGCCTGGCCGATGAAAGCTTCAATGTCATCGTGCTCGATGACTGCTGCGCCGCCGGTACCGATGAGCTGCACCGCGCCGAGCTTGCGATCATCAATCGCATTTATTGTCATGTCATGCAAAGTGACGAGTTGCTGGGGATGATGGGACTTGGGTAAGTCCAAGGCCTCCTGCTGATGGGTGCGCAGATTGAAGTCGGCCTGGCAGGCGCGCTGCTTGGGGAGAAAGTCGTCCATGTCGAGCAGGCCGGGCACCCGCTTAAGAAAGAGCGTGAGCTGTTCCTTGACGCGCTCGCGGCGCTGGTCGAGTTCATGATCCGTCCAACGATAGACATGCCAGCCCTGGTGGATCAGGCTGTTCTGGAGCAGCAGGTCGTCTTCGTATTTGGTGCGGTCAAAGGCGGGCGACTGGTTAATGGGGCCAGGGTAGGTTTAATTTTCAGCATAGCTGAAACACAATTCGACCCAGGCCCCTTTTCTTTCTTTTCTTTCCAATCGGCCTTAATAATTATCCTTTTCATGGACAAATAAAACACTCATCGGAGATGCCGTCTTCGTATGTGCCGACGGCGGGCATGCCCCTAGCCCACCGGATCGAGACTGGCCCCTTCGGTCATTTTTTTCAGCTCGGCGAGTTCCTGCACCGAGAGCACATGGTTGATGGCAAGGATAATCACGAAGACATCCTCCACCCGGCCCATGGCCTGAATGAAATCCGTGCTGATATCCGAGCCAAAGGTCGGCGCCGGGCGAACATCCTCGCGTGGAATGTCGAGAATGTTCTTGACCTCATCGACCAGCATGCCAAAGACATAGCTGCTGCGATTGGACTCGACCTCCACCACCACCACGCAGCTGCGCTTGGACAGTGTTGCCGCGCCGCGGTTGAGTCGGGCCGCCAGATCAACGATGGGAACCACGTTCCCCCGAAGATTGATGACACCACGAATGTGTTCCGGCGTCATGGGAACCTGGGTAATCTGGGGCGTTTCGATAATCTCCTGCACGGCATCAATGGGCATCGCGAGGCGTTCCTCGGCGACCGAAAAGGTCAGATACTGATTTGCCTCGTCACCGCTGTCGGTCCCGGCTTTGCCTGGCTGTTTGGATGCTGTTGCCTCTGTCATCGGGGTCTCCGCCTAAAAGCGTTCGAAGTCTGGTGAAGTTGTGTCCCTGTCATCCTGGGCACCGGCAAGCTCTGACTGTCGCGCACGCGCGGCAGTCTTGGATGTCGATGCCCGAGGGGGCTTGCCACGGGACACTTTGAAGAAGGCCATGGTTTCTTGCAACTGCGCGGCCTGACCGCTGAGTTCCTCGGCCGTGGCGGCCAGTTCCTCGGAGGAGGAGGCATTCTGCTGAGTGGCCTTGTCGAGCTGCCCCATGGCCTCGTTGATCTGCCCAATGCCCGAGGCCTGTTCGCCCGAGGCGGCGGTGATCTCCGCGATCAGCTCGGCCGTCTTGACGATATTAGGCACCATGTGCTCGAGCACGCGCCCGGCATCCTCGGCGATGGACAGGCTGTTGGTGGCAAGCTGATTGATCTCCTGCGCGGTCGCGCCGCTGTTCTCGGCCAGTTTGCGCACCTCGGCCGCCACCACGGTAAAGCCCTTGCCATGGTCGCCTGCGCGCGCCGCCTCGATAGCGGCGTTGAGCGCGAGCAGATTGGTCTTGTAGGCAATCTCCTCAATCATACCGATTTTACTGGCAATGTCTTTCATCGCCGCGACCGTGCGCGTGACCGCCTCGCCGCCCTGGCGCGCCTCATCGGCCGAACGCTTGGCGATGTCGTTGGTGACCCGCGCATTCTCGGTATTTTGGTGTACCGAGGAATTAAGCTGCTCAATGCTGGCGGTGGTCTCCTCGACACTCGCGGCCTGCTCGGTGGCGCCCTGGCTCAGCGACTGGGCGGTGGCGCTGACCTCGCTCGAGGCCGAACCAAGATTATCGGCTCCGACCAGCACCTCGCCGACAATCTGGCGCAGTTGCTCGACCAGCCCATGCATGGCGCTCATCATTTCGCCAATCTCGTCGGTGCGATCACTGGCCAGGTTGGTGCGCAGATCGCCATCGGCCACCAGGCGCGCGATGCCAACGGCCTCGATTAGAGGTTTGCTCAGGCCGCGGGCAAAAATCACCGCGGTCACTACCACCAGCAGGGTGAAAAAGCCGGTGATCAACACCGTGCTGCGCACCAGTTGCCAGACCGGGGCCATGACCTCGGCGCGATCGATTTCCGCCACCAGCGCCCAAGTAAAATCGCCCACCTTGACCGGCGTGAAACTCGACAGCACGGGATTGCCATTGTAGTCCGTAATGACACGGGTGCCGGTTTCGCCAGCCAGGGCCGCGCGACTAGCCGCTGTATCCACGCCATTGTCGGCGACAGTGCCGGCAAAGGAGGCCTGCACCGAGCGATGGTCGGGGTCGAGAAAGGAATCCGAGCGCATGCGCTTGTCCGGCCCGACCAGGTAGGTCTCGCCGGTCTCCCCCATGCCATCGCGCTGTTGCATGATGGCATTAATGGTCTCCAGCGGCATTTGCAGGGCCACGACCATCTCCACCTTGCCATCGTGCATGAGAGGTTGGGCGATAAAGGCGGCCGCCGCGCCAGCGGATGGGGCGTAGGCGGCGAAGTCCGCCAAACCCAGGCTGCGCGTACGTAACACATCGCGTACCAGTTCGGCCAGATTGGAGTCACGGTATTCGCCGTCGATCAGGTTGGTGAGATAGTCGGCCTCCTTGGCGACGGTGAAGAAGACCTCACCCTCCGGATGAATCAGGAACAGATCGTAGTAACCATACTGCTCGGTGTAGCGAGCGAACAGCGTCTGTGTCTCGCCCGGCGCCTTCTCGGTCAGCGCCTCCTCGAGATTGCGTTTGCTCAGGATGGCCCACTCGAGCCCCGGCATGGGCAGCGGACTGCCCACCACCAACACCAGCTTGCCGCTGCTGTCGGTGAAAATGCCATTCACTGACTCCCCACCGATCGCGCTTTCAATATAGGGCGTGGAGATAGGCGCGCCAACCACATAGGCCCCATCGCCCATGGTCAGCATGTCGCTGCGGAAAGCGCTCTGCCCTTGGATGCGCCCGACCAAATAGCTCTCGCCCGTCTCGCCCATGCCGTTGCGGGCCTGCACGATGGCGTTCAACTCGGCGAAGGACATGGGCTTGGCAAGGTAGCCGCCAATGCCTGATCCCGTGACCGGCGCGACCAGATAGCCAAGCTGTGCTCCATCGGCGCCCGGGTCGGGACGGACGTCCGCCAGCGCCACGGCCAAATCAGGATCGGCGCGGAGTTGTTCGATGCCGGCGGCCAGCGCCCCCTCGGCCGGGCGACCGGCAGGCTCCGGGCTGTCGCTGGCAAAGAGCACGACGCCCTGATCATCCAGCAACATCAGATTCGTCCAGCCGAGTTCCTCGGCCGCTTTATTTAAATAGACGCGTTCTTTCTCGGCGCGATAGGTCGGTGCCTCGTTAGCCATGGAGAAGGCCGCGGCATCATCGGCCGCCCCCTCCCGGCTCTGGGCACCGGCCAGCACTCGCAACGCACTGCCCAGGCGTTCCTGCCCAGCCAGCGCGACGACTTCGCGCTGCCAGCGGTCGAACAGGCGCTCGACGCGGTCGCGTTTTTCCTGATGCAAGGCCACCAGGCTCAACTCGGCATCGGCCTGGATGCGACGCACCATATCGGTTAGCACGCCGATATCGCCCTCACGCTCGGCAAAATAGCGTTCGATCTGCCCCTGCTTGATGCCGCGCACCGACTCCAGTCGAGCATTGGCCTCCCGCATCAGCGCGTCACGTGCCGACAGGGTGCTCCAGGTGGCAACGATCAGCAAAGGCACCAGGCTACTCAGCAGCATCAGGGCGATCAGCTTGGGTTGCAGGCGGATATTTTTTAGATTGAACATGGAATTGTGTCCTGATCCGCGATCATTTTCAGTGGTGTGATCAATGGCTGTATCGGGCAGAAAACACCAGCCATGACTTCAAGCCTAGCAAACAGCGGCGGCATGGTTGGTAAAGAATCAGTCCGCGCGGGTCAGCGCCCCCTTGCCCGGCCAGCAACCAACCGCAAATGATTCAGCAATTCCAACTTTGGTCATCATGCGCTGGGTTTTTCGGCTGGCTATCGAGTACCAAGTCATAAAGCGGCTGGAAACCGCTTCTACTTCACCAAGAGCACCAAATTTGGAATCGCTGCAAATGATCGCACGGCCTTGACCATACCACCCACGGGTTTTATAATTTCCGGTTTACCTTGGCTGCTTGCTGCCCGCGCGCGCCTGGCGTGTCGCCGTCCATGCAGCTTGCCCCAACCCCTTCCCAGTTCAGAGTTTCCCCGAGGTCAGCCGCCATGTCTCGAGTCTGTCAGGTCACCGGCAAACGCCCGCTGGCCGGTAATAATGTCTCCCACGCCCATAATAAAACCCGCCGCCGGTTCCTGCCGAACCTGCGCTACCACAGATTCTGGATGGAGCCAGAGAAGCGCTGGGTGCGACTGCGTGTCAGCAGCAAGGGCATGCGCATTATCGACAAAAAGGGCATTGAGGTCGTGGTGGCCGAGTTACGTGCGCGCGGCGAGAAGATCTAGCACCAAGACCATCGGTCAGTCATTTCCCTCGGAGTTGCCCAGGGGATTTGCCCGGGCCCTGCTCCAGCACCACCACAAGAAATTCTTCGTCCGATCACCCACGCGATCAGTAGCCAGGGACAAAGATCCCCATCAGGAGAGACAGCATGGCCAAAGCCGCTCGAGATAAAATCCGCCTCAATTCCAGCGCCGGCACCGGTCATTTTTACACGACCACCAAGAACAAGCGCAATCAGCCGGGCAAGATGGAGATGAAGAAATACGATCCCGTTGTACGCAAGCATGTGATGTACAAGGAAGGCAAGATCAAATAGGTTCAAGGTCACATAGGGCTGGACTCCAGTGCTCGGGATCTATCCCTCCTGGGCTCTATCCTCCCCGACCTGAATTACCCCGTCTGGATTCTCACATCTGGTTCACAGGTACTTAAATCCCCAAGGCCTTAATCCCGCCCCCGATCTGGCAGCACTAGTGTTGGCAAACAATAAAGGCATCCTCGTGGATCAGCCACGGCCGCCGCGACTCACCTTGAGCAGCAGGGCGTCGAGCGCCGAGGACGGTAACAGGCGCCGCAATCCACCGAGCAGATGGGTTGGCAAGGTGACCGCATAGCGGGCACTGGGTTTTGGGCTCTCGAGCGCCAGGATGAGTTTTTTCAAGACCGCCTCGGCCGGCAGGGTAAAAGGTTGCACCGCGCCTTCCTGTTCCAGGCGCTCGGCCATGCACCGGTAAGCGTCGGCATGAGGACTGCCAGCTGGGTCGACATAACGCTGAAATGCCGCCCTGGCATTCTCCCGAAAGCGGCTCTCAATTGGGCCGGGCTCGATCAGAATCACCTGAATACCACTGCCGGTTAGCTCCAGGCGCAGGGTATCGGCCAGCCCCTCGAGCGCGAACTTGCTCGCCACGTAAGCACCACGATACGGCAGCGCCACCAGACCAAGGACCGAGCTGTTGTAAATAATGCGACCCCTGCCCTGGGCGCGCATCACGGGGATCACCCGCCGGGTGAGATCATGCCAGCCAAAGAAGTTGGTCTCGAACTGGGCGCGCAGGGCCTCGGGTGTCAGATCCTCGACCGCGCCTGGCAGACCAAAGGCGCCGTTATTAAAGAGCGCATCCAGGCGTCCGTTGGTGACTTGCAGCGCCGCGTCAAGCCCACTGGCGATGCTGTGCGCGTCCGCCAGATCGATGCGCACCGCTGACAATCCGGCCTGCTTGAGGACCGCGACATCTTCCGCCCGGCGGGCACTGGCAACCACCTGATAGCCGCGCTCGGCCAAGCCCAATGCGCAGACGCGCCCAATTCCGCTGGAACAGCCGGTGATGAGCACCCAGCCCGGTTTGATCTCCCCCATTTTCAATTTCCTCCCTTTCAATCTCATCTCCATGTCAATCTCATCCACTCAAGGTATCGCCTCGAAGAAAAAACGCGGGTTTGACAACACCCCCGCGGGTTTGGCTCACAAATCGCGCCAGATCCACTTGCGCTCGATGCCTAACAACCCCATATTGCGCGGGTTAAACTTTGCGTTAAACCGAGGATCCCGATCATGCCCATTTACGAGTACCGTTGCGAAGCCTGCGGCCATGAGATGGACGCACTGCAAAAAATCAGTGACGCGCCTCTGACCGACTGCCCGGAATGCGGCGCGCCGGCGCTGAAAAAGAAGCTCTCCGCCGCTGCCTTTCGGCTGAAAGGCTCCGGCTGGTATGAAACGGATTTCAAAAAAGACGGCCGCAAGAATGTCGTGGATGCGGGCGATAAGACTGGCGACAAAGCCTCCCCCGGCGACAAATCCAAGGGCGATGGCAAGACGCCGGCGAAAACAGAGACCACCGCTGCAAAGCCAGCCGGAAAGGATGCGGGCAAAGCCTCTGCCACCGGCAGTCAGTCGGCCGTTAACAAGGCAGCCTGAGACCCACGGCCGTCGCCTCAGCGCGACGGCTGCATGGCGCCAAGATGGCGACCGACGGCAACCCAACTGCCGAGGATACCTAGCGCCGTCCCTCCGCCAATCAGCACCAGCGATGCCAGGGAGTCAAGCGCGCGCAACCGAAAGACACTCTGATAGCTTTCCGCCAGGCGATCCGCCGGAACCTGCATGGCCAGGACCATAAGCCATACCATGACCCAGGCAGCGAGACCGCTCAGGAGCCCATACCAGGCTCCGCTGTAAAGAAAAGGCCGACGAATGAAACCCGTGGTGGCCCCCACCAGGTGCATCACCTCGATTTCATCGCGGCGATTCTCGATTTCCAGTCGGATGGTGTTGCCCACCACCAGTAGTACTCCGAGCGCCAGCGCCAGACTGAGCAGCCAGAGCGCGCGCTCAAGGAGTTCCACCAGTGCCTGCAGGCGGCGTGCCCACTCGGTATCGAGCCGAATGAAATCCACATCGTTGAGTTGCTCGAGCCCGGCAATCAGCTGCTCGAGCGGTTTTTTTCCGGTCAGCCGCGGCGCCGGAAAGACGGAAATCACCACCGGCAGGGGATTCTCGGTGAGCTGATCAAGCGCGACCCCCAGGCCGCTGTATTCGCGAAACTCGGCCAGCCCCTGCTCTCGTGTAATGACCGCGGCTCGCACGATATCGCTGCGCGCCTGCCATTGCAGGGCAAGGGAGCGGGCCGCCGCTTCATCGACGCCAGGCTCGAGGAAGACAGAAATGGCCGCCGAGCTATCCCAGTAGCCGCCAAGCACCTTGAGGTTTCCTGTCAGCACGTAAAGCGAGGCTGGTAACATCAGGGCCACCGCCATGGCGGCGACCGTCATGGCGGTCGCGAAAGGCGCGACGACCAGCTGCCCCAAGGTCGCCAGCGCACTTTCACGATGATGCGTGAGCCAGGCCTCGAAGCGGGCGGAGAACGGACGCTGCTGACGTCGCGATGAGTGTTTCATCGGATTCACCAACCGCCACTGTCCGCGTCCAGCCGCCCCTCATGCAGACGGATGATGCGGTGCCGCATGAAACTGACAATATCGATGTTGTGGGTGGCGATCAGCAGGGTGACACCAACATCGTGAAAGCGCTCGAACAGACCAAAGATCTCGCGCGACAGGTCCGGATCCAGGTTACCCGTGGGCTCGTCTGCCAGAATCACTGGTGGGCGCGCCACCACGGCGCGGGCAATTCCAACGCGCTGCTGTTCGCCACTGGAGAGGGTAATGGGCAGTACGCGCTCAAAGCGCAATAGGCCAACCTGATCGAGCGCCGCGCGTACCCGCCTGCCGATTTCCTTGCGCGTCATGCCGGAGACGATCAACGGCAGGGCGACATTGTCGAAGACTGTGCGGTTTGACAGCAGCCGATGATCCTGAAAAATCATGCCGATCTGGCGGCGGTAATAGGGCAGTTTGCGCGCCGGCAATTCACCGATATTCATACGATTGACCAGAATCCGGCCGCGGCTCGGGCGCTCCATCAGGCCGATCAGCCGCAGCAGGGTACTCTTGCCGGCGCCAGAGTGGCCGGTGAGAAACGCCATCTCGCCACTGGCCATTTCAAAGCTCAGATCCTTGAGCGCATCGCCGCGTTCCGGGAACCTCTTCCACACACGCTCAAAGCGAATCATGGCGGCTTACTCCCGAACGCCAGGCGCCACGCACATGGTAAGGAGTGCGCACTAAGGCGATAGCAAGGCATTGAGAAATTCATCCGGCTCAAAATAGCGCAGGTCATCGATCTGTTCACCCATCCCGATAAAGCGGATGGGAATGCGCATCTGATCGGCAAGCGCGAACAGGATACCGCCCTTGGCGGTGCCATCGAGCTTGGTCAGGGCGATGCCGGTCAGCGGGATGGCACGGTGGAATTCTTGCGCCTGATGCAGGGCGTTCTGGCCAGTGGTGGCGTCCACCACCAACATCACCTCGTGTGGCGCCTCGGGATCGATCTTTTGCATCACCCGGGCGATTTTCTTCAGCTCCTCCATCAGATTACTTTTGGTGTGCAGTCGCCCGGCGGTATCGGCAATCAGCACATCAATGCCGCGCGCGGTCGCGGCCTGCAGGGCATCGTAGATAACCGAGGCCGAATCCGCGCCCTTGCCCTGGCTGATCACCGGCACCTGGTTGCGCTCACCCCAGGTCTGGAGTTGTTCGACCGCCGCGGCGCGAAAGGTGTCGCCAGCGGCCAGCATGATGGAATTTCCCTCGGCCTGGAGCGTCTTGGCAAGCTTGCCGATGGTGGTGGTTTTGCCCACTCCATTCACACCAACCATGAGGATGACCTGCGGCCGCCCAGGCGCGGGCTGGCGCACCGGCGCGGCACTCGCGCCGAGAATGGCGTGCAACTCGGCGCGCAGGGCGGCGACCAGGGCCGAGGGTTTGGACAACTCGTGCCGGCGCACCCGGCCCGATAGATCCTCAATGATGCGGGTGGTGGCAGCTATGCCGACATCGGCCGTCAGCAGCAGGTTTTCGAGCTCCTCGAGCAGGTCCTCGTCGATTTCCTTGCGGCCACTCACCAGATCACCAATATCCGCGTTAAGAATGGCGCGGGTACGACTGAGCCCGGTTTTGAGACGCGCGAGCATGCCGCGACGCTGCTCGGCGGCGGCTGCTTCCGCCTCGGCCGCGGCGGCCGCAAGCAGGCTGGCGCGGGCGGCTTCAGCTTTGGCCTCGGCTTCCGATTCGGTTTCGGTTTCGGTTTCAGTTCCAGATCCGATCTGAGTTGCGGACTTGGCATTAGGCGCCGGCGTGGGCTTGGGCGCCGATACAACCGACCTGCTTTGTTCTGCTGTTGCTGGTGCCTTTACTGGTGCTTTTGCCGCCGCCGGCGGGCGGGCTTGCGCCGCTGTCTTGCGCTCGGTCTTGCGCTCGGATGTGCCACTAACGTCCTCATCCGGCGTTCCCTCGGCCGGCTGATCGCGGCCGCGCAGGCGTGCAAAAAAACCGCCCTTCTTGCCGCCCTTGGTTTCCGGCTTGCCTTTCTCGTCATCCTGCTCGGTCGCGGAGCGAACAGGCGCCTGTGTTGGTGGCCTGGAATCCTTGGCCGCGACTGGCGGACTGGCGGTTTGGGTGGCCGCCAGGGCGGGCGGCTGGGCAACATTCACAACAAGTTTGGACGCATCGCTGGCGCGCCCCCCATCGGGCCCGAATATCTCGCCAGGATCGGCGGCGGCCTTGGCCCTGGCCTCGGCGGCGGCTTGCAGCGCCGCTTCATGCGCGGCTTGATCCAGCTTGTGTTTCTTTTTCCCAAATCCAAACATGGCCTGTTTCCGGCAAGGTGGGATCAGCCCGGGAGGGTGGTTCGTGCGCCTTGGCTCGCACCCTGATACCAGACACTATCGTTATGCCCGTTATGCTAGCAGAAGGCGCCGGGCGAGTCCGACCAGATGCCAGCACCGGCGCCATATCGGGCCTCGGCGGCAGTCCGGACCTTGGCTGATTGGTTCCTTATGGCAAAGCCACGTTCTGCCTCACCGGCCGCGGCGATCCGAGATACCTGGAGTTTCCCCGATCTCGGCCCCATAATGACGCAATATTGAAGCATCGCCTGCTTCACCCTAATGACCTCCAAGGATCTTTGCCAGAATGCCATGAGGATTCCAATGTTTTACCCCAAGCATCTTTTGCCCGGGTTGCTCGCCGGCTCTCTGTCGCTGGTCGCGGCTGCAAGCCTGGCGACAATGGACAAGGCCGACGTTCTTGAGCCTCCGCCCGCCTCGGCTGAGTCGGCCTTAAGTTCCGAGCAAGTGTTCGAAAAGCGTCTTGAGAACGGTTTAAAGATCTTGGTCAAGCCGGACCGACGCGCACCTATTGTCACCTCCCAGGTCTGGTACAAGGTCGGCTCCAGCTATGAGCACGGCGGCATTACTGGCATCTCTCACCTGCTTGAGCACATGATGTTCAAGGGCACGGAAAATCTGGCACCGGGTGAATTTTCCCGCATCATCGCGGCCAATGGTGGCGATGAGAATGCCTTCACCGGGCGCGACTACACGGCCTATTTCCAGACCCTGGCCGCCGACCGACTGGAAATTTCCTTCGAACTCGAGGCCGAGCGCATGCGCCGCCTGGCGCTGCCAGAGGAGGAGTTTCTTAAAGAGCTGGAGGTGGTCAAGGAAGAACGCCGCCTACGCACCGACGATGATCCCGAGTCCCTGACCTTCGAGCGCTTTAATGCCACCGCCTATGAGGCCTCGCCCTATCGCATCCCGGTGATCGGCTGGGCCAGCGATCTCGAGTCGGTTCAGGTCGAGGATGTGCGCGCCTGGTATCGGCGCTGGTACGCGCCCAATAATGCCACCCTGGTGGTGGTGGGCGACGTCGAGCCCGAGGCGGTCCTTGCCCTGGCCGAGAAGCACTTCGGCCCACTGCGGCCGGAGTCCATCGCCGCGCCTAAGCCGCGCACCGAGCCAGAACAACTTGGCGCCAAGAGCCTAACCGTGGCGGCGCCAGCCAAGGAACCCTATCTGTTGTTTGGCTACAAGACCCCGGCACTGCGTGATCTTGACCCGAACAGCGAGCGCGCCTGGGAGGCTTATGCCCTGGAAATGCTGGCCGCCGTGCTCGACGATGGCGCCAGTTCGCGCTTCAGTCGCAACCTGGTGCGCGGCCAGCAGGTCGCTGCCTCGGTGGATGCCAGCTACAGCGCCTTCGGGCGTCTGTCCGCCATGCTGTTGTTCGACGGCACCCCGGCCAAGGACAAAAGCATCGCCGAGTTGGAGCAGGCCATGCTGGCGGAGATCGGGCGTCTGCGCGAGGAGCCGGTCAGCACCGAGGAACTCGAGCGCATTCGCAACGGACTCATCGCCGGCAAGATCTATGAGCAGGACTCGGTTTTCTACCAGGCCATGCTGCTCGGTCAACTCGAGACCGTTGGCCTCGGCTGGGAACTGGCCGATGACTATGTCAAGCATCTCGCCGCCGTGACCCCGGAGCAAATCCAGGCAGTCGCGAACAAGTACATTCGCCCAGAGAATCGCACCCGCGCCGAGCTTAAGCCGTTACCACTCGACGAGGTCGAGCAACAGACCGCCGCCGCGCCCCTCAATGGAGGTCAGCGTCATGTTCGCTAGGATGATTCACAGGCTGCCCGCCGCCGGCGCCCTGTTTGCGCTACTGTGCCTGGCCCAGACGGCGCTGGCCACACCCGAGATCCAGACCTGGAGGACCGAGGCGGGCGCCAAGGTGCTCTTCGTCGCCGCCCCCGATCTGCCCATGCTCGACATCCGCGTGGCGCTGGATGCCGGCAGCGGACGCGATGGCGAGCGCCCCGGCATCGCCTCCCTGACCGCCGGCCTGCTGACGCAGGGCGCCGGTGATTGGGATGCCGACACCATCGCCGAACGGGTCGAGTCCATCGGCGCCCAGATCAGCACCAGCACGGATCGCGACATGACCAGCGCCAGCCTGCGCGGCCTGACCGACCCGGCGGCGCTCGAAACGGCGGTCGCGACCCTGACACAGGTGCTGAGCAACCCAAGCTTCAATCCCAAGGATGTCGAGCGTCTCAAGCGCAACCGCCTGACCGCCCTGCGCCAAGCCGAGCAGGATCCGGGCACTGTTGGCAGCAAGGCGCTCTATCGCGCGGTCTTCGGTGATCACCCCTACGCCAGCGATCCATCCGGCACGGCGGAGAGCGTCGAGCAGCTCGGGCCAGAGGACTTCAAGCAGTTCCACCGGAATTACTATCGCGCGAGTGGTGCCACCATCGCCCTGGTGGGTGCGATTGATCGCGCCCAGGCCGAAGCCATTGCCGAGTCCATCAGCGCCGGCCTGCCACAAGGCCAGGCACCACCCCCTCTGCCGCCGGTGACGGCTCTCGATGCTGGAGAGTCCCGGATCATCCACTTTCCCTCCAGCCAGACGCATCTTTACGCCGGCGCACCCGGCATGCAGCGCGGCGATCCGGATTATTTCCCGCTCTATGTTGGCAATCACATCCTCGGCGGCAGCGGGCTGGTCTCGCTGCTGATGGAGGAGGTCCGCGAGAAGCGCGGTCTGTCCTACAGTGTTTACAGTTACTTTCTGCCATTGGCCCAGCCCGGGCCATTCGTGCTCGGGCTGCAAACCAAGAACGCACAGGCCGAGCAGGCGCGCGAGGTGCTGCTCGGCACCCTAAAGCAGTTCGTCAGCGATGGCCCAAGCGAGGAGCAACTCGCCGATGCGGTCAAGAACATTACCGGTGGCTTCCCGCTGCGCATCGCGAGCAACGCCAAGATTGTCTCCTATCTGGCGGTGATTGGCTTCTATGACCTGCCGCTGGATCATCTGGAGCGCTTCAACGAGCGCGTTCGCGCGGTCACCCGCGAGCAAATTCGTGATGCCTTTCAGCGTCGGGTGCAGCCCGAGAACTTGCGGATTGTCATGGTGGGTCAGCCCGAGAAGGGCGAAACCGATGCCTCCGCCGGGCAGACGACAGCGCCCGAGAAGGCGGGAAGCGACGCTGGCACCCTCTAGACAGACAACCGGGCGGAAAACAGGCCGGACAGCGGGGCGGACAACCGGCCACAAGCCACCGCCGGGCCAAGTACGCCTGATTGGCGGTCGCTTCGGCGGCCGCCGCCTGCCGATATTGGATCAACCCGGCCTGCGTCCCACCGCTGATCGCACGCGCGAGACCCTTTTCAACTGGCTGCAACCCGTGATCCCTGGCAGCCGCTGCCTGGACGCCTTCGCCGGCAGTGGCGCCCTGGGCTTCGAGGCCCTGTCACGCGGCGCTGCCTGGGTGGTGATGCTGGAGTGCAATGCCAGGGTGGCACGGCAACTGCGCGCCAATGCCACAGCGCTGGCGGCCGAGAACCTGGTGATTGACGAAAGCAACTGCCTGCATTGGCTGGCGACCACCCAGCCGACACCCTTCGACATTGCTTTTCTCGACCCGCCGTTCGCCGACCAGTTGCTACCCGCCTGCCTGGAGGCGCTCGGCACCCGCCCCTGGCTGGCTCCAGCCGCGCGCGTCTATCTGGAAACCGACGCCCGCGAGCCCTTCCCTGATCTGCCTTGCGGATGGACCTGGCTGCGCGAGAAAACCGCCGGGCAAGTGCGCTTCGGGCTGGCGCTGGCGGGCACTGCGGGGCCTTGATCATAACCCGGGCCTCTTGCCCGTTGAGCCAGGGTTTGTGGGAGCGGCTTTAGCCGCGATCATGTTCAATGTCTCCAGTTGTTCGACTCATTACCCGGCTTGTTCCGGCCTTTTGCCCATCCCCGTCCATCGCGGATGGGCGCTTCAATCCGCCGGCGCCACCGGCCGTGGTGGCGGATGCCCGGGCCGCGCGAACAAAAAGCCTTGCAGATAGTCCACGCCCGCGTCGCGCAACCATTGCCACTCGCCAGGTCGCTCGATGCCCTCGCCGACCGTGGCGATGCCAAGCTTGGCGGCCATGCCGATCAGGCCAGACACAATGGTCTGTTTGAAGGGGGAGTGGTCAATGTCGGTGATCAGATCGCGGTCGAACTTGACGATGTCCGGGCGCAGCCGCTCAAGCAGGGTGAGGGATCCGTAGCCGGCACCAAGATCGTCGAGCGCAACGCGAAAACCGGCGGCGCGATACTCGGCCAGAATGCCGACCAGATCACGGGTGTCGGCCAACTCCTCGGTCTCTATGACCTCGAAAACAAAACGCTCGGGTGGCCAACCGGTCGCGCGCGCCGCGGCGATGGTGGTGCGCAGACAGAAGACCGGATCATAAATAGACGTGGGTGTGAAGTTAATGAAAACCGGCGTTTCCAGCCCCAATTGGCGGGCGCTGTCAATGGCCTTGAGCCGCGCCGCGCGATCGAGATGAAACAGCATGTCGCCCGCGCGCGCGGCGTCGAACAAGGCGCCCGGGGACACCAAATCGCCCCGCGCATCCAGCCCACGCAGCAGGCATTCATGGGCATAGGCACGACCGGGCTCGGCCGCATGCACAATGGGCTGAAAGTGGGTGGTCAAACGCTCGCTTGCGATGATTTCCGCCAACCACTGGCCACGCACCAGCCCGATCCAGTGCGACAGTGGCTCCACGGCCGCCAGCAGACCCGCATCCGCCTGCCTGCCAGCGGGCAGGAAGAGCGCTTTGGTGTGAGCCTGCTCGGTCAGGCTCAGCCAGTCACCGAGTTGGGTGAACAACTCACCGAGGCACCCGTCCGCGCACTCTATTATCACCAGATCGGCCAACTCCAGCCGCGGGGTCCATGCCGTTGCCCGCAGAGCGTCCAGTAACTTCTGCCGGGAATGTGCCAGCGGCAACGCCAGCAGCAGGCGCCCGGCTCCATCGGGCAGAACCGGGAGCTGTTCACAACCGCTGCAAGCCATTGAACCCATCCTCATGAAAAGCGCGAATTATCCTGCCAGAGGCTATCATTCAGCCAAAACTGACCGTTATTCCTGAACACCCGTCAGGCCACCGCGACAGCATAGCCACCCCACGAGGATATTTCATCCCCCATCACCTTTAGCCGCGCCACGAAGCACTCAAAATCCTTGGTATCTTCACTGAGTTATTGCCTCTGATAGCCCACGGCACGCCAGGCGGATTCCGCATCACAAGGGTGTGTTGGCGCTGATCCAAGGCAGGTCGGTTTCCTCTGATGTCTCAACACGGTCCCGCCCCGACCGCTTGGCCCGATACAACGCCATGTCGGCCCGAGCGATCAGGTGTTCGCTTGATTCGCCTGCGCGGTGGCAGGCCACCCCAAAGCTGGCGGTCTGCGGCCGCCCGAGACCCGGAAAAGCATGGCGGCGCACTGCCTCGCGCAGGCCCTCGGCATGATCCACTGCTGCCTCCAGCGTCAGTCCTGGGCAGATGAGCAAAAATTCTTCCCCACCCCAACGCCCGAGAAGACATGTATTGTGTATACTTGTCGACAAGAGTCTGGAGAATTCCGCGAGAATGCGATCACCGTGCAGATGGCCATGGGTATCATTGACCTGCTTGAAGTGGTCAAGATCCAGCAGAATCAGCGACAACGGCTCCGCTTGCCGCTCTGCCCGCTTTATGGCCTCATCGAGATAATCATCGAGCTTGAGTCGGTTGGAGAGTCCCGTCAGCCTGTCCGTGGTGGCAAGGTGGGCAATCTCATCAACCGCCTGTTGCAATGCCTGGGTTTTTTCAGCAACCCGGCGTTCGAGCCACTGCGTGCGATTCTCGAGCTCCCGGACGGGATAGGATTCGTCCTCGTCATGCGCCTGGGTTGGCAGGGAAATATGCATATGCTCAATCAACCAGTCTGAATCCTGCCGGACAAAGACCATGGTCAAGCGCAAGTGACGCAGGATCAGCCTCTGTTCGAGCACAGTGGTTTCAATATCCAATTCGGCACAGACAAGACCAAGACAGGCCTTGGGTATTTGAATATGCGGCGGCCGATGAAAGCGGTAATGGATGGGATTTGGCGCCTGCTTGATGTCGCGGCGGTAAACGCTTTCCGCTTTCCCCGGCGTGAGCACCGTCTCGTCACGACCCGTGCCGATCCCCGTGAACCCGGGGCTCAGCCTGGCTAGGGTCGCCTTGAGATCGCGACTGCAAAAATAGGCATCAAGATAGCGGTGGAAGGCCTGCTCGATCCCCTTGGCGTTATTCGTGTTCATCAATAGGGATCCCTGGCGACTGGCCATGATCATCAAGCATTATCATTGAACCAACCGCTTATGTGGCCCCTGTTGGCAAGGATCCGCGCGGTCAGTAGCGCCCACCGGTTTTTAGCAGGTAGTTGCGCATCTCGGCGCTCTCCAAATTCATGCGCATCAGGTTGCGGTGAGTCACGCAGAAAATTGCGCGCATGACCTTGTGCGCCAGTCGTGGCGCGGGCTCGATCAGGGTATCGAACACTTCGGGTTCAAGCGTCAGAACCTGGGTTTGATCCCCTTCTTGCTCATCGGCACGCAAGGCCGCGCGGCGCGGCGCGCTGTCAATGAAGGCGCGCGTGCCGGCACATTCGCCGGGGCGCATCACATAGACGGTCTCCTCGCGCTCTCCGACCAACTTGCAGACTTGCAATCGGCCACGAGCCAGCACAAAGAGGGTGCCGCGTTGCTCGTTTTCCGAAACCAGGGTTTCCCCTGGCTCCAGTGTGACCACGCCCATGAGTCCGGCCAGCTGGCGGGCCTCGGCCTCGTCAAGCTCGCCACCGAGAACGGATTGGGACAGAGCTTGGATCTTTTCGTCATCCTTCATGGCGATTCCTCTCGATTCGTTTGTCAGTATTGGGTGATTATTGCAGATCAAGACTGCGTGTGTCGGTGTATCCGTGCAGCAGCGGCAATTCCAAATCTGGGTGTTTCATCTGGCGTGGAAGCGGCTTCCAGCCGCTTCATGACGCGCCAAGATGGCGTGTCTACTGATCACCGGGCCAACAACCGGGCGCTGGAAAACGAAAGTTGGAATTGTTGGTCCAGCAGGCCCATGGTGTCAGGCTCCGGTGTCAGGATCGGATGTTTGAACATAGCGCTTCCGCATGACTCGATGCGATTGCCTTCGAGTCCTGTAGGCTAGGAGGCCCAATGTCGGATATGGCAGCAGAGGTCGGCCAACATGAAACCAGTCTTTCCAGTCGCTTCCATCGGTCTGTGCGCTTGCCTGCTGATCGGCTGCGAACCTCCACCGCAGACACAGACACTCGTCGGCCTCGATGATGGCAAGGCGCTGTTCGAGAGACTGTGCGAGCATTGTCACAAGGCGGACGGGAGAGGGAATTTTTTCAAGGGTTACCCATCTCTGAAGGAATCCACCTGGCAAAGCTGGCAAATCGCGCATCAGCTTGAAACCAGTTCCGCCGCGTCGCAAATGCCGGACTTCAGCGCCATCCCCGAACGACAGCGCAAGCTCATCGCCAACTATGCGGTGGGACTGCAAGCCCACTCCAGCCCGGCGGGCAGTCCGCGGACGCCCGCGGCTGAACCAAGCCCGCCTCGGAATTGAAACCCGCTCATGGCAACTAACAACAAGAAGGCTGGCGGCTCGCATGGAACCCGACCTCTACTCGTTCTTAGTTCCGGGATTTTTGCCCTGGTGCTGACCATGGGTGTGGCCCGCTTTGCCTACACCCCCATGCTTGCCCACATGCAGGCGCAAACCGGGCTGAGCGACGCCCTGGCCGGATGGCTGGCGGGCTGGAATTATCTCGGCTATCTGTCCGGCCTGCTACTGGTCACGGCACTGAAAGACCTCATGCTCAAAGACCGGCTCTATCGCATCGCCCTGGTGCTGGCGGTGCTCACCACCGCGATGATGGCGCTGGACGACGCGCCCCTGCTATGGGGTGTGAGCCGCTATCTGGCTGGAATCAGCACGGCGGGCGGACTCATGCTGGGCTCCGGGCTGATTTTGAACTGGCTGATCCGCCACGGCCATCGCGGCGAGCTGGGACTGCACTTCAGCGGTATTGGCCTGGGTATTTTAGTCGGCGCGCTGGTCGTGGAACTGGCCGCCCTGGCAACGGACTGGCGCGGCCAATGGTGGCTGCTCACTGCCCTGGGCGCGCTGCTGCTGGTGCCGGCCTGGGGCTGGCTGCCGCGACCGAACCAGGGCACCCCGCTGGCGCATCATCACAGTGCGGGTACACAAGAGCCTGGTCCCCTGTGGCTATGGCTGCTTCAAGGCGCCTACCTGTGCGCGGGCTTCGGCTATGTTGTGAACGCAACTTTCACGGTACTGATCACCGAGCAGCAACCGGCCCTGGCCGGGCAAGGCGGCCTGATGTGGATGCTGGTTGGCCTGGCTGCCACACCGGCCCCGCTGTTGTGGGACCGCCTGGCGCGCCGCCTGGGGTATTTGCACGCGCTGCAGTGGGGTTACGGCCTGCAGATCCTCGGCATCCTGCTGCCCGTCTTCAGCCCCACCCTGGTCGCAGCCGTGATCAGCGCGCTGCTCTTTGGCTGGACCTTCATCGGTATCGTCTCCCTGGTGCTCACCATGGTCGGCGTGCGCTATCCGGCGCATCCGGCAGCCATCATGGCACGCTTGACCTTGGGCTATGGCGTGGCGCAAATCATCGCCCCGGTCGTGGCCGGAGAACTAGCCGAAAACACTGGCCGTTTCGATCTCTCGTTGCTCATGGTGGCCGCCATCATGCTGCTTGGACTCTGTTGTCTGGCTGCGATGCGCTGGCTGCGGGAGCAGGCTTAGGCGCAGCCTTTTCCTTGAACACAGCTTGCCCCAGTCAGCCAGCGAGCATCGGGTAGTCAGTGTAGCCTTGCGCGCCACCACCATAGAAGGTGGCTTGGTCCGGCTCGTTGTAAGGGCCGTCCTGGCGGATACGCTCGGGCAAATCCGGGTTGGCCAGAAACAGGCGGCCAAAGGATACGCAATCGCCGTCGCCAGCCGCAATGGACGCGCGTGCTCGCTCGGGCGTGTAGCCACCATTGAGCATGAGCGCGCCATCGAAACGCTCGCGGGTGAACTCGCGCATCTGTTGCATGCGCGGCTCGGCGCCGGCCATCACATCGGTATCGGCGATTTCCAGCATGGCGATACCCAGACGACTCAGATGGTCGGTGACGGTGCCGAAGGTATCCGCCGGATTGGCATCCGCCATGCCGTTGAGTCCAAACAAGGGTGAAAGGCGCACACTGACGCGCTCGGCCGGGACTTCGCCCAGCACCGCGTCCATCACCTCGAATAGCAGCCGGCAGCGATTGGTCAGGCTGCCGCCATAGCCGTCCGTGCGGGTGTTGGTATTGCTGGCCAGGAACTGATGCAGCAAATAGCCATTGGCGCTGTGTACCTGCACGCCATCAAAGCCTGCGGCCAGGGCATTGCGCGCGGCCCTGGCGTAGTCATCAATGGTGGCCTTGATTTCGGCCGTCGTCATCGCTTGCGGCGGCGAAACCGGCGTGAGACCGCCGCGACCTTCGGCATCAAGGGTGAAGACCTGGCAACTGTCGCAGTGAATGGCCGAGGGTGCGCGCGGCGCCTCACCCGGATGCAGGGAATCGTGCGACATGCGTCCGCAATGCCACAGCTGCAACAGCATGCGCCCGCCGGCGGCATGCACGGCATCGGTCACCAGACGCCAACCGGCGATCTGGGCCGCGGTGAAAATCCCTGGGGTCAGCGCATAGCCCATGCCGATTTGGGAGATATTGGTGGCTTCCGACAAGATGAGCCCGGCGCTGGCGCGCTGGGCGTAATACTCGGCATTGAGTTGCGTGGGCACATCGCCCGGTTGCGCGGCACGCGAGCGCGTCAGCGGCGCCAGCGCGATACGGTTAGGCAGTTCGAGCGCTCCGGCAGTGAGCGGGGCAAACAAGGGATCTTCGGCGCGTTCAGCCATCCTGGTCTCTCCTGGAGGTGATAAATGGATTTGCAGATTAGAATTTTCCAAGCCAAGTGGCATCATGGCAAGGCTTTGGCCAGTCATGGCTTGTCGAATCGCACCGGCGACATCATCGCATGGAGGGACGCCGCTGGATTAACAAATTGTCATGCGACAGGGCTTGCCCAACACCCGATCTCTGCATTAGAACTTGCGCCAGCTGACGGACACTGAGACAGACTGCGGCACAGCATGTGCCACGCTCGATGAGCATCCGCCATACGAACGCAAGGAGAGACCCCATGATCGAAGTACGGAATCTGAGCCGCCAATATGGCGCGCTCAAGGCGGTGGACCGGGTGTCTTTCGACATCCAGCGCCGCGAGATTGTTGGCTTGCTTGGCCACAATGGCGCCGGCAAGACGACCATCATGAAAATGCTGACCGGTTTTCTAGAGCCGAGCCGCGGAACCATTCGCATCGCCGGTCACGACATCGCTGCCCAAGGTGACGACGGACGGCGCGCGGTGCAGCGCCGCATCGGCTATCTGCCGGAGAACTGCCCGCTCTATCCGGACATGACGGTGCTCGACCACCTCGATTACCAGGCGGCGCTGCATGGTATCGACGGGGGCGCGCGCCATCGCGCCATCCGCCGCGCGGTCGAGCGCACCGCGCTGGAGGCCAAGGCAACCGCGCTGGTCGCCACCCTGTCGCGTGGCTATCGCCAACGCCTCGGCGTGGCCCAGGCCATTCTGCATGAGCCCGATATCCTGATTCTCGACGAGCCGACCAATGGCCTGGATCCCTCGCAAATTCTGCACATGCGCGGGTTGATCCGCGAGTTGGCCGGGGCGGCGACGGTGATCATCTCCACCCACATCCTGCAGGAGGTCGAGGCCATCTGCGAGCGGGTGCTGATCATGCGCGCCGGGCGCCTGGCGCTCGACAGCCGGCTGGGTGAACTGGCCGGCGCGCCGCGCTTGCTGATCACCCTGGATCAAGCCGAAGGCGCGGCGCGCGAGGCCCTGGGCGCGGTCGAGGGCGTGACCGGCTTCGAGCCGCTGGCGGCCAGCGATGGCCAGCCGGCGGAGCGCCACAGCTACGCCTTGGGCAGCGCGGATGTCTCGGCGCTCGCACCGCGCATCGCCCGGCTGATCAACGACAAAGGCTGGTCGCTCTATCGCCTCGAGCCGGAGCGGCATGATCTAGAGGCCCTGTTCAAGGCCGTGTCCAGTCAGGAAGTGTCCAAGCCGGAGGTGACCCATGGCTGAGATCCTGCGCATCGCCCGCAAGGAGCTGTCGTCTTACTTCGGCTCCCCGGTGGCCTATCTGTTCATCGGCGCCTTTCTGGCCGCCTGTTTGTTCGTGTTCTTCTGGGCCGAGGGCTTTTTCGCCCGCAACATCGCCGACACCCGTCCGCTGTTCGACTGGATGCCGGTGTTGCTGATCTTTCTCGCCGCCGCGCTCACCATGCGCCTGTGGAGCGAGGAGCGTCGCGCCGGCACCCTGGAGTTACTCGCCACTCTGCCGGTGCCGACCTGGCGGCTGGTGGCGGGGAAATTCCTCGCCGCGCTTGCGCTGGTCGCGGTGGCGCTGGCGCTGACCTGGCCGCTGCCAGTGACTGTCGCCATCCTGGGGCCGCTCGACTGGGGTCCGGTGTTCGGCGCCTATCTGGCCACCCTGCTGCTGGCGGCGGCCTATCTGGCCATTGGGCTGTTCGTCTCGGCGCGCACCGACAATCCCATGGTGGCGCTGATCGGCGCCGTGCTAATCTGCTTGGTGTTTTACCTCATCGGCTCGCCGGCGCTGACCGCCCTGGTCGGGCACAGCGGCGGAGAACTGCTGCGCCTGCTCGGCAGCGGCTCGCGCTTCGCCTCCATCACTCGCGGGGTGATCGACCTGCGCGATCTTTACTATTACCTGAGCATCGTCGGCGTCTTCCTGGCGCTGACCGTCTTCAGCCTGGAGCGGCTGCGCTGGGCGGCGGACTCCGACCAGCCGGCGACGCATCATCGCTGGCGCCTGATCGTCGGGCTGGCCGCCGCCAACCTGCTCGCGGCCAATCTGTGGTTGCAACAGGCCAATGTCCCGCGCGCCGATCTAACCGCCGGGCGGGTCTACAGCATCTCCGAGGCGACCGAGACTTACCTCGCCCAGCTCCAGGAACCGCTGCTGGTTCGCGGCTACTTCAGCGCCGAGACCCACCCGCTGCTCGCGCCCCTGGTGCCGCAGTTGCGCGATTTGCTGCGCGAGTATCAGGTCGCCGGCAAGGGTCGGGTGCAGGTGGAGTTTGTCGACCCGGCCGAGTCGCCAGAGCTGGAGCGCGAGGCCGGCGAGCAGTATGGCATTCAGCCGGTCGCCTTCCAGACCGCGACCAAGTACCAAGCCGCCGTGGTCAATTCCTATTTCGACATTCTGGTCAAATACGGCGACGAATACACGACACTTGGCTTTCGCGATCTGATCGATGTCAAGGCGCGCGGGGAGATGGATCTCGACGTGCAGTTGCGCAATCCGGAATATGACCTCACGCGCGCCATCAAGAAGGTGCTCTATGGCTACCAGAGCGGCGGCGAGCTGTTCGCCGGCATTCAGTCACCGGTGCGGCTGCGCGCCTTCGTCTCCGCGCCATCGAGTCTGCCCGAGCCGCTGCCCGCGTTGCGTGCCGATCTGGAACAGGTCGCGGCCGAGCTGAGCGACGACGGCGGCGAGCGCTTCAGCGTTGAACTCATCGACCCGGCGAGCGACCCTGAGTTGGCCGAGGAGATCGAGGCGCGCTATGGCATCGCGCCGCTGATCCTGAGCCTGCTCGACCCGACGCCCTTCTACTTCTCGCTGGTGCTGGAACAGGGCGAGACCGCCGTGCCCGTGCCCCTGCCCGAGGAACTAGACCAGGCGGGACTCAAACGCGCGCTGGAGGCGGGCATCAAGCGCTACGCCCCCGGTGTGCTGCGCACCCTCGCGCTCTACACGCCCGAGCCGGCGGGTGGCGGCTTCATGGGTGGGCCTTTTGGATCGGGGGCAGGCCCCGGCTATCAGCTCCTGCAGGAGAGTCTGCGCCAGAGCTTCAACCTGCGCCCGACCGATCTCGCCGATGGCGCGGTGCCGAGCGATGCCGACCTGTTGCTGGTGGTCGGGCCGAAGGACTTCGACGCCAAGCAGCGCTTCGCCGTGGATCAGTTCCTGATGCAGGGCGGCACCGTCATCTTGGCCGCCTCGCCTTTCGAGGTGGACTTAAGCGGCGGGCAAATCAGCGCGCGCGCCCAGCCGACCGGCCTTGAGGACTGGCTGGCCGGCCTCGGGCTTGAACTGGAGCCCCGCCTGGTGCTCGACCCGCGCAACACGCCTTTCCCCATCCCGGTGCAGCGCAATCTTGGCGGCTTTGTCGTCGAGGAGATTCAGACGCTCGACTATGCCTACTTCCCGGATCTGCGCGGCGACAGCCTGTCGGCGGACAATGGCATCACGGCGAACTTGGGGCAACTGACCATGAACTGGGCCGCGCCGATTCGCCTCGGGTCGGCCGAGACGGAAGCGGAAGAGGGGGCGGCGGATGAGGCGAGCGCAGACGCAACCAAGGCGGATGCCAGCACCGGCGCCCTCGGCGACCGCGTCGAAACCCTGCTGACCAGCTCGCCTGAGGCCTGGACCAGTGACACCATCGACATCCAGCCCGATTTCGAGGCTCATGGACCACTCGGTTTCCCTCGTGGCGATGATATTGGCCGCAAGACGCTCGCGGTGGCGGTCAGCGGTCCCTTCACCTCCGTCTTCGCCGGCCAGCCCTCACCGCTGCTGGCGGCAGAGGAGGCCAACGCCGAGCCGGATGCCGCAGCGGAGGCTGAAGCGGAGGCTGAAGCGGATCTTGGGGCGGACGCGGACCTGATGGATGCCGACGAAGGCAACGCGGATATCGCCGCTGAAGAGACCGCCGAGGACAGCCCCCCGGTCATCTCCGCCGTGGTCGAGCGCTCGCCGGCGGCCGCGCGCTTGATCTTGATCGGCTCATCAAGCTTCCTGACCGATACCGCCATCAGCCTGGCCTCGGAGGCCACCCAGAGCGGCTATCTCAAGCCCCTGGAGCTGATCGAGAACGCGGTGGAATGGTCGCTTGAGGATCGCGGCCTGCTCGCCCTGCGCGGGCGCGGTCAGTTCAGCCGCCTGCTCGAACCCGTCGGGCGCGACGGGCGCATGTTCTGGGAATATCTCAACTACCTTCTCGCCCTGGGCGGACTGGTGCTGGTTTATGTCGCGCATCGCATCCTGCGCGCGCACCACCAGCAGGCCCAGGCGGCCATTCTGGAGGGATAAGACATGGCTGATCAGACTTTGGACAAAAGCAGCTCCACCGCCTCGGCTCGCGTGGCGGCCGGGGCTTCTGCCTGGCAGGCCGCGCTGCGCACCCCGCTGGTGATGGGTCTGGCCGGGCTGCTCGCGGTGCAATTGTTGGTCGCCGCGGTCAGCGGCGGCAACCGCCTGGCACCCGCTGCTAGCGAAAGCCCGCTGGCCGGGTTCGATGCGCAACGGATCGACCAGCTTGAAATCAGCACCGGAGATGGCGCGGCCGCGCTGGTGCTGAACCGAGCGGAGGCTGGCTGGACCATCGCGGCACTGGGCGATTTCCCTGCCGATAGCAGCCGCGTCGATCAGCTGCTTGAGACTATCGCCGAGCTGCACCGCCCCCTGCCCATCGCCACCAGCGCGGCCGCGCGTCAGCGCTTCAAGGTGGCGGATGACAACTTCGAGCAGCGCATTGTGCTGCAAGACGGCAGCGACACCCTCGCCACCCTGTTTCTCGGCGACTCGCCCGGCTTTCGTCGCCGCTACCTGCGCCCGGCTGGGGATGAGGGTGTCTATGACGTGCGCTTCGAGGTGTTTAATCTGTCGGCCCAGCCCAACGACTGGATCGCACGCGACCAGCTGCGCCTGGAGCGCGACCGGATCCAACGCCTGGCGGGCGAGGGATGGAGTTTGACCAAAAAGGATGACAGTTGGACTTTAGCCGACACCAGTAGTGAGAGCGAAGGCACCCTGGACCAAACCAAGGTGGAAGCACTCCTGACAACCCTGGCCAATCTTGGCTACCGCGAAGTGCTCGGCACCGAGGCGCCCGAGGGCTTTGATCCGGACGCAGCCATGTTCAGACTCGAAATCAGCCTTGGCGAGGATGGCGAGCAGGAATACCTGATCGCGCCCCTTCGGAGCGCCGATCAGTCGGATGAATCAACCGATGAGCAGGCGGATGACCAGGCTGAAGACCCAACCGGCCTCGGCCAGGACTATGTGCTCAAGGCTGCAAGCAGCCCTTACTATTTCCTGCTGGCGGACTTTGACCTTGGCCCATTGATCGGCCTGGATGCTAGCAAACTAGTCAAGGCACCCGCGCATGTCCAAAATGAATAATTTTGACCAGCAGCTCCAAATTTGCGTCGCTCGAGTGGAGTGAATAACCGGGACGACAATCAGACGCCGAACTGCGCAATTTGGATTAGCTGTATCAGGCGCTGGTATTGGCACCAAAGCCGGTTAAAATGCAGCATCCTCCGCTGTCGACTTGCGCCGAGGCATCAGCGGGAGCTGATGATGAGCGCCATTCTTTACATGGGCGAATGGTCCGGGTCATGCCTAAAAGGAGATCATGATGTCATCGCATCGCCAAGGACACGAAGAATTTCCGATTGAATCCAAGGATCCGGTGCTGCGGGTGTTGCACTGGATCATGCGCGGTGCCGCCTATGTGCTGGCGATCGCCATGGTTGGGGTCATCGTCGAGGGCGTGATCAGCGTTATTTATGAGCTTTATCGCTCCTTGGTGACCAAACCTTTCTTCCTGGTGCCCGATATTGTCCCGATCTTTGGCGGTTTTTTGGCCGTGCTGATCGCGTTCGAGATTTTCGCCAACATCACGCTCTATATCCGCTCGGATGTCTTTCCGGTGAAACTGGTCATCGCAACGGCGCTGATGGCGATCTCGCGAAAGATTATCGTGGTGGATATGGGCGAGTACAGCGCGCTTGATCTGCTGGGGGTGGCGGCGGTGGTGATTGCCTTGGGCGCGACCTACTGGATGGTCTCCCGGGTCGATCAGGGACCCGGTATCCGGGCTGGATCGCGCGGTAAGTGCTAAGCTGCCCGCGCGGCGATATCTGTCGGAAGCCGGTGCCGAAGTCTCCCGGCAACGCCGGGGGGTTAGGATGGGTTGTGTGGAAGGGGTAGATGCAGCGATGTCAGAGCCTTCAGAGCCCAATGGCGCGAGAGCGGATGTCACCGGCGTCCTGCTCGATGAGGCGACCATTGATCAAGGCGATCTCGATCTGTCCGTTTTGGACAGGGTTGTCGGCCAGTGGCGGCGTTATTCCCATTCCCAGCCAACCGAAGTGCTCGAGCGGCTCGGCCATGCCCAAATCGCGGTGACAAACAAGGTGGTGCTGGATCGCGCGGTGCTCGAGCAAGCCCGCGACCTGAAGCTCATTTGCATCGCCGCCACTGGCACCAACAATGTGGATCTGCGCGCCGCGCGGGAGCGGGGCGTCGCGGTGGCCAATGTGGTTCGTTACGCGACCCCGTCGGTGGTGGGGCATGTTTTCGCGCTCATGCTGGCGTTGACCACGGGCCTGCCGGACTATCAACGCGCCATCGCCAGCGGCGCCTGGCAGCAGCATGATCGCTTTTGCCTGATGGACTATCCGATTCGGGAACTGGCCGGACGCACCCTCGGCATTGTGGGCTTCGGCGAACTCGGGCAGGCCGTTGCGCGGGTGGCTGAAGCCTTCGGGATGCAAATTTTGATCGCTCAGCGCCCGGGGGGACCGCCAGCCATGGGCCGCCTGCCGCTTGAGCAACTGCTTCGCCAGGTCGATGTGCTCAGCCTGCATTGCCCACTGACCGATTCCACGCGCGGCCTGATCGGCGCTGAACAACTGGGTCGAATGCGCCCGGACGCTTTGCTGATCAACACCGCGCGCGGGGGCATTGTCGATGAACAAGCGCTAGCCGATGCCCTGCGCGCGCGAACTCTCGGTGGCGCCGGTGTGGATGTGCTCAGCACCGAGCCACCGCGCCAAGGCAATCCGCTGCTGGCGGGCGACATCCCCAATCTCATTGTCACCCCGCATATCGCCTGGGCCAGTCGCGAAGCTCGGCAGCGGGTGGTGGAGGAGATCGCGGCCAATATCGCCGCGTTCTTGGCGGGGCGAGAACGCAATCGGGTCGAGGGAGCCGGAAGAAATCCGCTAATCCGCTAATCCGCTAATCCGCTAATCCGCTAATCCGCTAATCCGCTAATCCGCTAATCCGCTAATCCGCGCCGTTGCGCCTTAAGACGCTCAAGCTCGGCGTGGGCGGCTTCCTTGGCCGTGCGTTCGTGCTCAAGTGCCACGCAGATTGCACGCCTTAAAGAAGATTTCTTCGGCGACTAACTCCCGCTCAAAGACTTAGCGGGCGCATCAGGATCGGAACAGGCTAGTGCGTCAAACTCATAAACAACTGCGTCAACCGCTCCGGCAGCCGTTCCACGCAATCAATCACGCTGAAATGCTGGCCGAAGATGGTGCCGATAGGGCGGCGCCCATGCGGGTCGACCAGCCGGCTTGCATGGCCGCCAGACGGGCCTTGACCGGTTCGCCCCAAGGCTCGCTGAAACCTTTGATGTGCAAATAGCGCACTTCGTGGCGGCTGTTGGATGAGAAGCCGCCGATGGCGAATTCATCGCCCAGGAGGCGCTGGTGCGGCGGGCAAAGTCCATCAGCAGGTCGATGGTCTGCTCGAACAGCTCATAGCTGCCCAGGCGCGCGGTGACGCCGGTGATGCTCTGCATGAACACCGGAATGGCATGGCCGTTGGGGGTGCGCGACAGGCGCCAAACGCTGCGTGAGACCAGCTCCAGGCAATCCTCGCCGAGGCGCTCGGCGATGCGCGGCAGCTCTTGCAGATAGACCAGCACCGGTTCGACGCCACGCCCGATCATGCACACCATGGCAGCACCGTCGAGATAGTCCGCCAGGCCCTGTTCGGAGAGGCGCGCCTCGGCGTCGCGCAGGCAGTCGGCCAGAATCGGCTCGATCTGCGGGAAGTTGCACGCCAGCCGCTGGCGATAGGCGGGCAGGCGCGTGTCGAGGTCGCTCATCGCGGCTCCGCTTCAGGCGCCGTCCGCGCCAAACACGGCATCAATGGCGTGATAGAGGGTGTCGCGGATTTCGGCATCGTCGGTGATGGGATCGACCAGCGCCATGCGGCAGGCCAGGCGCGGGGCGATATCTCGGTTGACGAGACGCGCGGCATAGACCAGTAGCCGGGTGGAGATGCCTTCATCAAGGCCGTGCCCTTTCAGGTTGCGGGCGGTGGCGGCGATCTTAACCAGGGACAGGAGCGCCCGACCAGGTCGGAGGCGGTCATGTCCTCGTTGCAGGCGACGGTGATCAGCGGGCGCCCGAGCTTCCAGGCCATGTATTCGACGAAGCGTGATTTTCCGCAGCCGGTCGGGCCTTTGATCATCACCGGCAGGCGCTCGTCCCAGGCGGCTTGGTAGAGCGCGACCTCCTGGTGCAGGGGTTGGTAGAAGGGTTCTTGCTGGATCAGATATTGGGCGTGGTCGGTCATCATGTGTTCGCTGAACCGTGCCGCTGCGCCTTGAGGCGCTCAAGCTCAGCGAGAGCGGCTTCCTTGGCCGCACGTTCTTGCTTAAGTGCCATCCGTGCTTGCTCGGCATTTTTTCGCTCTTGCTCGGCTGTTTGTCTTGCTTGGTCAGCCTCAGCACGACGATCATCGAGCTCTTGCTGGATACTCATCTGCTGGCGCAGATAATTTTGTCGTGCTTGATAGGCGTGATAGGCGCGGTCTTTTTCCGAAAACTGCTCTAAGGTATTCATGGCTTGTTTCATCTCTGGAGTCTGCATCCAAATGGGAAGTGCCTCGCTGTTGAGGCGGTCGCCTTCTTTGAAGAATTTAAGCCAACGCTCTTGTTCGGTGTTGACCCGCTCGGCGTCGAATTTGTTCAGCTCCAACAACCAGATTCCGCCGTGTTCGACCAGGCTGTGGCCTTGGGCATCGCGGAGGCGGAAGTCGTGCAGGTAGCCGGCGCGTTCGGGGAACAGGTCTTCGGCGAGGAGCCAAATGGCATAAGTGGGCTTGAGTTGACTGTAAGGCTGGCCGTTGCTGAGTTGCGCGCTGTAAAGATCGGCCCAGCCATAGCTGATACGCGCGGGCAAGTCGCGGTAGCTGAGCAGTTGGATCTCGATCTGATGCAGGCCGCCTTGGTCATCGCGGGCCTTGATGTCGACGATGCTGAGCTTATCGTCGAGGAATTCCCGCTCATTGGAGGGGTTGAGGATCTCGACGTTGCTGATGGAGGCGGGTAGAGCCGATCCGAGCATGGCGTTGAGGAAGTGAATCAGCAGCGCGCGGTTGGATTCAGCACCGAGCAGCGCTTTGAAGACGCAGTCGATTTTGGGGTCGATAGAATGACGCATCGCGGTAAAGAAGCTTGCAATTCAGGTTGTACGGATGTGCGCCATGATCACCAGAGCGAAGACGTTGTCGCTCGCTTATCGCTCAGCCCAGCGATTGGGTTAGTGTAGTCGAGGAGCTCAGCACTGCACAAAAGCATTATTAACTCTCGTTAAGGCCAGACCTGTTGCATGTCACAGGCAATGGATTCGTGCAAGTTCAGTGGTTTTCCATGCAGAAGAAAACCGAGCAGCCGCAGAAACTGAGCGCCGCAATCCTGTCCGGCTCGCGCTCAAGCAGCGCGCCCAGGAATCGAAGGCAACACACACATAGGTCGGCCCGTCATGACCCTCGGGTTCGACTAATCCATCGATCCGGCGTTCGATGTCTTTGATGGTCAGCGAGCAGGCCTTGTAGGGGCCTTGTAGCTCCATACCACCGGTCAGTACCCGGAAGGCTTCGGGGCCGCTGCGCAGAAAGAGGTAAATCGGGTGATCGGTCTTCATAGGGGACCGGTATCGGGTTGGGATCGGCTGTCATCGGGCGGAGTGTAGCCGATTCGGTGAATTGAGTGGCAGCGGCTTTCGCCGCGAACAGCGGGCCCTGCCCTGCCGAACGAGATGTGAAAACCCCGCCCCGAGGGTTCGGGAGCAGGGTTGTAAAGGGCGCGGGCATCCTTGCCCTTCAGATCAGGGGTGCCGGGCTTGGCAGATCCTACGCTTGGAGCAGAAAACGTGGTCTGTCCCTGTTTTCCCGCAACATCACAGGTGTTACGCGCAACAGAAGTCACGCCATGGACGCCATTCGCGGGTATAAGAACTAATTGATGCTTCCCTGTGTTTCAAAATCGATGGCGATGATGTGCGCTTCGAGCGTACAGGCAGACACACTGATTTATTCGACGAATGAACGGAGCACCCCACCACAGCAAAAACCCCGCCCCAATGACTCGGGAACGGGGTAGTCTTGGGCGGTGGGCATCCGTGCCCGAGGGGTCAGCCGCGCCGGGTTGCGGTTAGGCTTGGCTCGGCTGGGGTGGCTTGGAAATTAAACCGAGCCCCATTTATTCGCCATTTATTCGAGGGGGCAGCGGTGCGGGGTTGCGGTTAGGCGTGGCGCGGTCGTGTAATTATTGACTTCTTTTGTTTTTTTGCTCTCGTCCACATGAACCTGGGTGCGTTTGGCGGCTGGCATCTCGCCCCGAGCAATTGCCTTTGCTTCTTTTAGGCTTTGCACCAGGTCATCAAATAGTGTTTGTTCCATCGTCATAATTCCTTCACAAGTTGGCGCAGCAATGCGGTTTCCTGATCGGTTAGGCTGTCCTTCCGGGATTTTGAATAGATCAACAACAGATAAATCTGGTAAGCATCCTGAATCCAATAATAAATGATTCGCACACCACCACTTTTACCACGCCCAGGCAGGGCATGACGAAGTTTACGGATGCCACCGCCACCTTTGATAAGGTCACCTCGATCAGGTTTTTCAACGAGAACATTCTGAAACACCCGGTATTCGTCGTCGGTCAGCAGGTTGTTTAGCAGACGAGTGAATGTTGGGGTTTCGATGAATTCCATACAGCAAAGTATAGGCACAAGCCGCGAATACCACCACCACCCCACAGCAAAAACCCCGCCCCGATGACTCGGGAGCGGGGTTGTCTTGGGCGGTGGGGATCCGTGCCCGAGGGGTCAGCCGCGCCGGGTGGCGTTTAGGCTTGGCTCGACTGGGGTGCAGTAGAGGGAATTAAGTATATGTCCCCGGAATTGGAATTGCCCCGTTTTCCTTCCCCTACTTGCACGATGAAGGCGCAAACCTTGCGGGCAAGGTACCTGCTGCAAAGCCTGCGAAACCTGCGGCGTCAGCACCAGCAGCACCACAACGCCAAGCTACTGAATCGTTTGGAGGCGTAAATGCCGCAGTACCGACTGGGAGAGCTGTGCCAGTTGGTGCATTGGGCGTCAAGATAAGCGTGCCGTTGCCAGCAGCAGCAGTCATGGTAACAGTGATCGCGCCAGTAGTAGCATCGATTGCAACGCTAGTTACATTTTCTGTAGCGGTAGGACTTGTGTAGCCTTGGGCATATCCGGTCGCTGCGGCTCTTGGATTTCCAGATGCTAAATTATCAGCAACTGTGACTTTTGCTGCAGAAGCTGCAGCCAAACCCTCGCTCACACGCGCTCTAACCATGTAATCCTGATAAGCCGGCAAAGCAATCGCCGCCAAAATACCAATGATCGCCACCACGATCATGAGTTCGATCAATGTAAAACCTTGTTGATGATTCTTCATGCCTAATCTCCAGTGCAGTGAATGAAAGAGAATTGACTGTGCCCTTGAAAGGGCCATCGGAGCGGGATGGGTTCCGCTCTCGACGACTGGGGTATCAGGATTCAGGCCAACTTCGGCGGTCAGCCGCGAAAGGATTGAAAAGCAGAGGAAAATGCCCTTGTCATCCCACCTATCACCCACTTCAACGGGGGCGCGCGGGCGGGCTGTCACAGGGGGACAGGTGTGACAGTCACACCCCTGTCACAGGGGGGAGGGTGTGACAGACAAGCGCGCGGCGGCGGTTTTGTGGCAATCGGGAATGATCGTGCGTTGGCATCATTGACATCGGCTGTCGGCGTTGGCAATGTTGCCTACATGAAAGCCAGACTCATCACGCGTTTCAAAGACATCACGCCAGAAGGCGACATCCTTGAACTTGTGGTCTGGCGTCTTCCGGCACCAGTCCCTCCATGCACGCACGACTATAAATACCGGGCGGTGTTTGTCGTCAATGGCGAGCGGGTGATTGGTTTTGACAACGAACGCGGCAAGGGCGATCACTGCCATCTCCAAGGGCAGGAAAAGCCATACCGATTGACCAGCGTCGATCAGCTCATCGACGACCTGATGATAGAGGTGGAGCGATGGAAGAACGAACACTCACCATCACGCTGAATCCGGATTGGCGAGCGGCGCTGCGTGCGGCAGGTGCGCGGGCGAAAGCTGACACCTATCAAGGCGAGACGCTGAATTTTGAGTCTGTCGGCGCGCTCTTTGCGCGTTTGACGGAACGGCGTTGGTCATTGGTGCGGGCGCTGATGGGCGCTGGGGAGTTGTCCGTTCGCGAGCTTGCCCGGCGCCTTGGGCGTGACGTGAAACGTGTACATGAAGAGGTGACGGCGCTTGCGCAACTGGGTTTGGTGGAGCGCACTGAACGTGGCGGAGTACTTTGCCCTTATGTCAATATCCACGTTGATTTGCAGTTGAACGCGGAGCCGCGTCAGGTGGCCTGAATATTTTTTCCTGTGGCGACCGACGCTGCGTGATCCGAATGATGATATGGTGCTTGAGTGTGCCATTGCTTCTGGCAGTCGCTTCATCGTCACGCATAACCTGAGTGACTTCCGGCCAACGGCTGCTTTCGGCGTGCAGGCCGTGATCCCCGCACAATTCTTGACCATCCTTGAGGATCCGCACCAATGAGCGCCTTCACCCTTCGCCTTCCAAATTCCGTGCACCAGACCATCAAGGAACTCGCGGCGCGCGATGAGATTTCTGTGAACCAATTTATTGCCAGCGCCGCCGCGGAAAAAATGGCTACCGTGTTGACGCTTGATCATTTACGACGCGAAGCAGACGAGGGACAGCGCGAAGACTTCTTGCAGGTGCTCGACCGAGTACCTGAGGCGCCTCCGCTTTCTGGTGATGAATGGCTAGAGGCTTAAGTTGTCCGGCAGGCACGGCGAGAAGCGCGCGACCTTGCCCCATGCCGTGGTGACCTGGAACCTGCGCGATGGCGACAGCTTGCTCAAGGCCTGGCGTCGGTGGCTGGGTTGGACTCAGAGCGAGCTGGCCGAGCGCCGGAGTCACGCAGGTGCAGATTGCGCGCTTCGAGACCGGTCAAGCGATCCCCCGCGCCGATACCCTCCTGCGTCTTTCCAACGCGATGGGTGTGATGGCGGATTTGCTGTGGGACGAGAATTCCCAGCACTCATGGCACGCGCAGTAGCGGATCGTGAGGTTGTGATCGACCCGGGCCGATACAGCGTCGAGGTGTTTCGCAACAACCAGGACGGGTGTTTTGTGCTCTATCCTTGTGGCGCAGGGGAGCCCGTCACCCTGACCAGCCTCGATGTGACCCTCGCGATGGCGGACTTGCACGAGGATTTTCAGCTTAGCGATTGCCCTGCCCAAAAACGCCAACGAACCGGAGGTCTGAACTCATCATGCCCGCGATCTGTCTGAAAACCGCATCTGCCGTGACAGGATTGACTAAGAGAACTCTGTGGCGCTACATCGAAAACGGTAAACTGAACATCGAAAAGCAACGGGGGGGGGGTAAAGACCCTGGTGGATTTCGACAGCGTGCTGCGCATCGCGGGGCTGACAGTCCCTGCGGAGGATTATGCGATGATCCTGGATGCGGATGCGGGGGCGCCAGCGGCGGTAAGCGAGTTTGGCCTTTGGCTGCTGGAAAACGGGCGCGATACGCTCGCGGTGGAATGGTTGACGCGCGCGGCGCAGGCGGGCGTGGCCGATGCCATGCAGTGGCTCGGCAAGCTGTATGCAAGCGGCCAGGGTGTGGAGCGCGACGAGGCGCAGGCGATTGTGTGGATCAAAAAAGCCGCCGAGGCTGGCCATCTGATCGCGCAGCGGCAGGTGGCGGAGTTGGGGCTTTAACGCACCAGTCCGGGTTAGACCGGGGCTTGCGCTGCCGACCGGAAAAGGTTGCGAATGGCAGCCGGTTTGGTCACGGACCAAGGCGACCGTGTCGGGATCCATGGCTTTAACCCTGTCGATGCGCGGGTTTTTTAGCCAGGCGATGGCGTATCCAGTCGCCGGCTCAATATCTGAGCATCTCAGCCTCGTCATAATCCCCTACTGCGTCAAACTCACAAACAACTGCGTCAACCGCTCCGGCAGGCGTTCCACGCAATCAATCACGCTGTAATGCTGGCCGAAGATGGTGCCGACATAGTCATCGGCGAAGGGATCGAGATTGATGCAGTAGCTGTAAATCCCCGCCCCACTCAGCTCTTGCACCGCTTTGCGGGCATCTTCAATCAAGCGCTGCGGATCGCTCTCGTCAATATCCGCCGGCTCACCGTCGCTCAGGATCAACAGCAGTTTCTTATCCGCAGGGCGTCGTGCCAAGCTGTGCCCGGCGTGGCGTAGGGCGGCGCCCATGCGGGTCGACCAGCCGGCCTGCATCGCCGCGAGGCGCGCCTTGACCGGCTCACCCCAGGGTTCACTGAAGCCTTTGATGTGCAGGTAGCGCACTTCGTGGCGGCTGTTGGAGGAGAAGCCGCCGATGGCGAATTCATCGCCCAGCGCCTCGATGGCCCAGCCGAGCAGGGCCACCGCCGCCTGGCTGAGTGCGAGGATACTTTGGGAGCAGCCCTCGGGGGTTTGTTTGATGGATTCCGACAGATCGAGCAACAGGGTGACGGCGATGTCGCGCCCGTCGGTGCGATGGCTCATGTTGATGCGTGGGTCGGGGGTGTGACCGGAGCGTAAATCACTCAGGGCGCGGATGGCGATGTCCAGATCCAGCTCACTGCTGTCTTCCTGGTAGCGTTGGCGCACCGCCAGTTGGGGCTTGAGCCGTTCCAGCAGTTGGTGCAACCGCTTGGCCAGGCCGGCATGTTGAGCGAGCAATTGGTCGATCTGGGCAGCCTCGCCGGCGGGGTGCAGGCTCTCATAGAGGCTGACCCAGTCGGGGCGGTAGTGGCGGCTTTGATAGTCCCATTCGGGATAGTGGCGCGGCGGCAGGCGATCCGGTTCTTCGACGCTGCGGCGCGGGGGTTCGTCGAAGGATTCTTCTTCGTCGCCGGCTTCGATGTAGCGCCACAGGTGGCGGTTGTCATCGCGGTAATCGACTTCGGTGTCGGTGAAGAAGACGTTCGGCGATAGATCGGACTGACGGCGGGTGCGGGCGATGAAGGCGATGGCCAGGGCGGCGGCGTCCGCAGTGCCGTGGTTGGGTTGCGCCAGCATTTCGTGGAAGCGTTCTAGGAACTCCAGCAGATCCGGGTTGCGGTAGCCGTGATCTGGATCCAGCACGGCGCGCGAGAACAGCGCCAGGCGGTGGCGAATGCAGGCGTGCTGCTCGGGATCGCAGGCGTCCTCAACGGGCTTGGGATGCAACGCCAGCCACAGCGGACGCAGGCCGGGATACGCTTGGATGGCCAGTTGCTCGACGCGGCAGTCCTCGAACACATCAATCGCCAGGCGCTGAAAGGGGCTGTAGTTGTCGGCGATGATGGAGCCACTCCAGCGCCGGTGGGCGGCGATGTGGGCGAGCAGGGCGCGATAGCGGTCGAGTCCGCTGATGCCGGCGCGGTCATCGCAGGCATCGGGCAGGCGGATGCCGAGGGCGTCGTAATAGGGGGTCGGCTGGCGCAGTTGATCGAAGGCGGTGGAGTATGGAATCAGCAGATCGGAATCCTGCCACAGGGCGCGCAGGTAGAGTTCCAGCGGGCGTTCGTGATCGACCAACAGGGTGCCGTGGCGCTCGCGCTGGAGGATGGCGCGGCTGTCGGGCGTTTGCAGGCTGAAGTAGTCTTGTTGGCGCTCGGGGTGGGTAAGAAAGTGCTTCAGTCCGTAGTCGATCCAGTGGCGCAGGCCACTCAAGGACAGTTCGCCGAGCAGTTGCGGCAGGCGTTCCAGCAGCAATGTCAGGCTGGGGCTGGGCAGGGTGGCGGATTGGTTGTTGTGGATTGATGCGCTGGTGCGCCGGGCAAAGTCCATCAGCAGGTCGATGGTCTGCTCGAACAGCTCGTAGCTACCGAGGCGCGCGGTCACGCCGGTGATGCTCTGCATGAACACCGGAATGGCATGCCCGTTGGGGGTGCGCGACAGGCGCCAAACGCTGCGTGAGACCAGCTCCAGGCAGTCTTCACCGAGGCGCTCGGCGATGCGCGGCAGCTCTTGCAGATAGACCAGCACCGGCTCGACGCCGCGGCCGATCATGCACACCATTGAGGCACCGTCGAGATAGTCCGCCAGGCCTTGTTCAGACAGCCGCGCCTCGGCGTCGCGCAGGCAGTCGGCGAAGATGGGTTCGATCTGGGGGAAGTTGCACGCCAGGCGCTGGCGATAGGCGGGCAGGCGCTCGTCAAGGTCGCTCATCGCGGCTCCGCTTCAGGCGCCGTCCGCGCCAAACACGGCATCAATGGCGTGATAGAGGGTGTCGCGGATTTCGGCATCGTCGGTGATGGGATCGACCAGTGCCATGCGGCAGGCCAGGCGCGGGGCGATATCTCGGTTGATGAGACGCGCGGCATAGACCAGCAGCCGGGTGGAGATGCCTTCATCGAGGCCGTGCCCTTTAAGGTTGCGGGCGGTGGCGGCGATCTTAACCAGTCGGACAGCCTGATCGCGCGGGGTGCCGGTCTCTCGGGCAATGATGTCGGCCTCATGATCGGGGTCGGCGTAGTCGAAGTGCAGCGCGGCGAAGCGTTGCTTGGTGGACTGCTTGAGATCCTTCATCAAGGACTGGTAGCCGGGGTTGTAGGAGATCACCAGCTGGAAGTCGGCATGGGCCGCTACCTGCTCGCCTTTCTTGTCCAGCGGCAGGGTGCGGCGGTGGTCGGTGAGCGGATGAATCACCACCGTGGTGTCCTGACGAGCTTCGACGATTTCATCTAGATAGCAGATGGCGCCGATGCGCGCGGCAGTGGTCAGGGGTCCGTCGAGCCAGCGGGTGCCGTCGGCGTCGAGCAGGTAGCGCCCGACCAGGTCGGAGGCGGTCATGTCCTCGTTGCAGGCGACAGTGATCAGCGGGCGCCCGAGCTTCCAGGCCATGTATTCGACGAAGCGTGATTTGCCGCAGCCGGTCGGGCCTTTGATCATCACCGGCAGGCGCTCGTCCCAGGCGGCTTGGTAAAGCTCGACTTCCTGGTGCAGGGGTTGGTAGAAGGGTTCTTGTTGGATTAGGTATTGGGCGTGGTCGGTCATTTGCGTAAGACAAAAAGTTGTTCGGGAGCAAGCTGGCGGTGGCGTCAGTCAAGATGACAAGCTTGATCGCATCGGTAAAGTAACGATACCGCTGTCGCGTCGGACTGAGAGACAGCCGTGCGGCAATCGTCATCGGGATGATATCATCGGGATAAAATGATATCATCACGGTTTAAAGCCACGGGAAAGCAGCATGAGCAGTGTGACAGTTAGAAACCTACCTGATGAGGTGCATCGTGCGTTACGAGTTCGTGCCGCCCATAACGGCCGCAGCACCGAAGCGGAAATCCGCGAAATTCTCACAGCGGCTGCCCAGCCCGCTGAGCGCGTCAAGCTTGGCGCTTTGCTGGCCTCCATTGCCCATCATGCCGGCGCACTCACCGATGCCGAAGCGAACCATTTTGACAGCATTCGCGATCAGACGCCAAGCGAGCCATTGGTGGTTGAATGATCCTGCTCGACACCAACGTGGTTTCAGAACCCTGGAAAAAACAACCGGATCCCCGGGTGCTGGCTTGGCTTGATGCCCAAGCGATTGAGACACTCTACCTATCCGCGATCACTGTGGCCGAGTTGCGCCATGGCATCGCCACCATGCCACAAGGACAACGCCAACGGATCTACCAAGAACGCTTGGAACAGGAGGTTCTGCCTCACTTTGCAAACCGCGTTCTCGCGTTCGATTTGGCCGTTACAGAAAAATACGCCGCGTTGATGGCGCGAGCCAGGACGAGGGGTGAGGCGATTGGCCTGGCCGATGGCTACATCGCCGCCACCGCCGCATCTCACAACATGCGTGTAGCGACGCGCGACATCAGCCCGTTCGAGGCCGGTGGGGTTGCTGTCATTAACCCGTGGAGTGCCTCCTTGTAGAGAGCTGGCCGCGCAAGGCATCGGCGTTGTCCATCTCAGGTTGGACTTTGCCCCCGCCGCAACGGGGGCGTCATTGAGTGGGTCGGTCGCTTACTTATGCGCCCCAGCACCCAGCTTGTCGCGCCAGCCGGGGTAGATGGCGTCGGCATCGTGCGGGAAGGACTCGAAGGCGCGGGCGAATTCCTTGTGCTCCTTCGCCCATTCGATGGGATCGGCGCCGGCTTTCCAGCATTCATACGCCTGGCGCAGGGAGAGCGCGCCAGCGGCCGGGCTGTCGATGTGACCGTAGGAGCCGCCGCCAGCGGTGTTGATCACATTGCCATGGCCGAGGTTTTCGAAGAAGCCGGGCAGGCGCAGCGCGTTCATGCCGCCGGAGATGATCGGGGTGGTCGGCTTCATGCCGTACCATTCCTGATGGTAAGCCGGGCCGGTGTAGCTGTCGCGCTCGATGATGTAGGCGATGTTGCGATCATCCTTGCTGCCTTCCATCTTGCCATAGCCCATGGTGCCGACATGGATGCCCGAGGCGCCTTGCAGGCGCGCCATCTTGGCCAGCACATAGGCGGTGTAGCCGCGCTTGGAGTTGGGCGAGGTCACGGCGCCATGACCGGCACGGTGATAGTGCAGGTACTGACCGGGATACTGGCGGCGGGCGGTGGTCACCATGCCCGGGCCGCCGACATAGCCATCGACCAGGAAGGCGACCTTGTCCGCGTCCGGGCCGAAGGCCTCAAGAATAAAATCGGCACGCGCGCACATCTCGAAGTGATCATCGGCGGTGATGTTGGCCGAGAACAGCTTGGCCTGGCCGGTTTCGTCCATCGCCCGCTTCATGGAATCATACACCAGCGGATAGACCTTCTTGGCCGGGCAGAATACCTGGTTGCCCTGCGGCTCGTCGTTTTTGATGAAATCGCCGCCAAGCCAGAACTGATAAGCCGCCGCCGCGAAAGGCTCCGGGCGCAGGCCGAGCTTGGGCTTGATGATGGTGCCGGCGATGTAGCCGCCATCGACCACCGGACGACCGAGCATGCGCCACATGTCGGAGATGTCCTTGGCCGGACCGTCGAACAGCTGGATGGCGCGCGGCGGCATGTAGAAGTCATACATCTGGGCGTGCGCGATGTCGCCCATGCCCTGATTGTTGCCGATGGTGAGCGTCAGGAAGGACACTAGCATCATGCGCCCATCGGTCATATTGCGATCGAACAGATCGATCGGATAGGCGATGCGCATCTCCTCGGTCGCCTCGTCGATGAGGTAGACGAGGGCGTCGAAATTCTTGGTGTAGTCATCCGTGGTGCAGACTTCCACATTGGTGCCGGTGGAAGACTCGGCGGCGAAGTGGGCGGCGGCTTCGAGGTAGCCATAGCCGGGCTGCGGCTTCATTTTGTAGGCGCACAGAACATGCTTGCCGCCGGCGATCAGGTCGTCTTCGCGCAGGCTGAGATCGGCATAACGGGCGGATTGATCAAGTGCCATCGGGGTCTTTTCCTCAGTGTTGTGTAGGTATTGGCTGCGGCTGCGAGCGGCAGTCCGGTGGTGTGATCTTTCGCGAAAGGCTATCCGGGACGGCGGGCTGCGCGGCGCACCAGGCGCTGCTTGAGGTTGATTCAACAGCGCTGCCAACCAGGGTACGCGACATGATCTTACAAAAATACTAGGGTTGTCGACATTATCGTCGAAAACGGAGGATCGAGGCGGGCCAGCCGGCACAAATGCGTCTCTTTAGAGCCGACCTGTTGGAAAGCGGGATTGGATGATCAATACCTGAGTGCGCTAATTGTAGATTTAATGGGCTTTATCCACCCAGACCGTCGCAGGTATAACTGTACCGGCGCCCTTGGAGTTCCGCCTGCCACGCAACAACAAAAAGACTTTAACATCACAGAAGCGCGTCGTTCAGAGTGGTCAGAAGATGCCTGAGGGAGCTAGATCAAGGGTGCGCCCTGTTCAATGACTGAATCGAGCGTGGCAAAGGCGGCGCTGGGGGTCTCAGGCGCGGCTGGCGTCGGGCTCCCAGCCGGCTTCAAGCCGGCGCAACACATCGCGACGACTGATCATGCCGATCAGGCGGCCGTTTTCAAGCACCGGCAGACGACGCAGGTGGCTGTTGGCAAAACGCTCGGCAATTTCCACCGCCGGGGTGTCGGCATTCACGGTGATGACATCCGCTGTCATGAAACTTTCCACCTTGCCGCCGCTTTCGCGGTAGTAGCTAGAGTCCAGAGCCACCTTCAGGCAGTCGCGTTCAGTCAACATGCCAACCAGATTGCCGAGCTGATCAAGAACCGGCGCACCTGAGATGCGTTTGTCGATCAACACCCGCACGGCTTCAAGCACATCCATGTCGGCGCGAAAGCTGACCAGCTGCTGGGACATGATTTGTTTGGCGGTTTTGGTTTCGAGCATGGGGCGATCCTCCAGTGGTGATCATCAACGCCCAAGTCAGTGGCTCGGGCATTCTTGTTGTGTCTTTGATTCGGTCTCGATCCGATCACGCTGGCAACCGCCACCGGCGCGACAGGCGCCATTGCAGTCGGAGGTGATGCCCGGCAGGTGGGCAAGGCCGCCGCAGCTGCCGGTTATGCCGCGCCCACCGCGCAGCACGCCAATGGCCATGCCAAGAAAAGCCAGCAGAAAAATTCCCAGTGCAAACAGCAGTTCAATCATTGCTTCGTGCGATTGATCGCGGTTGATGTCGCTGCCAGAATACTCTCCCAGAATACTCTCCCAGAATGCTCCCCTAGAATTTCACCCAGAATCGCGAGCCAGATTAGCCGCCGAAGTTATCGAGCAGAATATTGTCCTCCTCGACGCCGAGGTTTTTAAGCATGCCGATCACGGCCGCGGTCATCATCGGCGGGCCGCACATGTAATACTCGCAGTCCTCGGGCGCCGGATGCGCGCCGAGGTACTCATCGAAGAGCACCTTGTGGATGAAGCCAACCGAACCCTGCCAATTGTCCTCCGGCTGGGGGTCGGACAGGGCGATCTTCCAGCTAAAGTTCTCGTGCTTGGCGGCCAGCCGGTCGAAATCCTCCTGATAGAAAATCTCGCGCTTGCTGCGCGCGCCATACCAGAAAGTGATTTTACGCTTGGAATTCAATCGTTCCAGCTGATCGAAAATATGGCTGCGCATGGGCGCCATGCCGGCGCCGCCGCCGACGAAAATCATCTCGGCGTCTGTGTCCTTGGCGAAGAACTCGCCGAAGGGGCCTGAGACGGTCACTTGATCGCCGGGCTTGAGGCTAAAAATGTAACTCGACATGATGCCGGGCGGCACATTCGGCTTATTCGGCGGCGGGGTGGCGATGCGCACATTGAGCATCACGATGCCCTGCTCGCCGGGATAGTTGGCCATGGAGTAGGCGCGCATGGTCGGCTCCTTGGTCTCGGCCACATAGCGCCAGAGATCGAACTTGTCCCAGTCGGCGCGATAAAGTTCCGGGATGTCGAAGTCACGAAAGGCCACCCGATAGGGCGGGCATTCGATCTGGATGTAGCCGCCGGCGCGAAAGTCCATGTGTTCGCCCGCCGGCAGCTCCAGCACCAACTCCTTGATGAAGGTCGAGACGCTTTGGTTGGAACGCACCCGGCAGGTCCACTTCTTGACGCCGAACACCTCGCGCGGCAGCTCGATGCGCAGGTCTTGTTTGACGCCGAGCTGACAGGCAAGCCGGTAGCCCTCGGCCGCCTCGCGCTTGCTGATCAGGCTGGATTCTGTCGGCAACAACTGGCCGCCACCCTCCAACACCCGCACCCGGCACTGACCACAGGTGCCGCCGCCGCCGCAGGCGGAAGACACGAACAAACCGGTGTCAGCCAGGGCGCCGAGCAATTTGTTGCCGGGACGGGCTTCCACCCTGTGTTCCCCGTTGATATCGATGGCCACGGCACCGCTTGGCACCAACCGACTGCGCGCGCCCAGAATGACCGCGACCAGCAGCAGGACCACGGCGGTGAAAACAACAATGCCTAGAGAGACGTCCAGCATGATGGCGGTGTCAGAGCTGAATTCCGGAAAAGGACATGAAGGCCATGGCCATCAACCCGGTGGTGATGAAGGTAATGCCGAGCCCTTGTAAGCCGGCCGGCACATCGCTGTACTTAAGCTTCTCGCGAATCCCGGCCAGCAGCACAATGGCCAGCGCCCAGCCAAGGCCGCTGCCAAAGCCATAGACCAGGCTTTCGCCCAAGTCGTAGCCGCGCTCGACCATGAACAGCGAGCCGCCGAGAATGGCGCAGTTGACGGTGATGAGCGGCAGAAAAATGCCCAGGGTGGCGTGCAGCGCGGGAAAATACCGATCAAGGATCATTTCCAGAATCTGCACCATGGCCGCGATCACGCCGATGTAGGTAATAAGCCCAAGGAAGCTCAAATCCGTCTCGGCCAAGCCCAGCCAGGCCAGTGCTCCGTCGCGCAGCAGATACTCGTTGATCAAATAATTGGCCGGCACCGTGATGGTCTGCACAAAAACCACGGCAATGCCCAACCCCAGCGCGGTGGAAATGCGCTTGGAGACCGCCAGGAAGGTGCACATACCGAGAAAAAAGGACAAGGCCAGATTCTCGACAAAGACCGCCTTGAAGAGCAGCGAGAGGTAGTGTTCGAGCATGGCTTAGAACTCTTCTTTGCGCGGGGAGATTGACCGGGTTGCGGTATCAGGTGGCTGCGCTCCAGCGTCGAGCATATCGACATCTTCCTCGGGAGCAACCCCCAGCGCCCGGAGTTGTGCGACCAGCCGCAGGCGTTGTTGCTCGGCTTGATCGGCGCGTTGGCGTTCTTGTTCCGCGCGCTGGCGTTCTTGTTCCGCGCGCTGGCGTTCTTGTTCCGCGCGCTGGCGTTCTTGTGCGGCGCGGTGCTCAGCGTCCAGCCGCTGCCGTGCTAATTCCAACGGCGAATAGAAGGGCGTGCCGTCGGGGTGAAAAATCTCCAGCCGGTCTGGTTGCAGCGCAAAGTGGATCTTCAAGCGTGGGCTGACCCAGCCGTTGACATGGGTCATCGCCCGCAGGCGCTGATCTTGTCGCTGCCAAATCTCTAAGCGGTTGCGCTGCGGATCATAGACATAGTATTCCTCCACGCCATGGGTGTCGTAGAACGCCAGCTTGGCGCGCATGGCCTGGATGCTATTGGATGGCGATAGCACCTCGAACACCACCTGGGGGGCGAGATTCTCTTCTTCCCATTGTTTGTAACAACCGCGCGGCCCCTTGGGACGACCAAACACCACCATGGCATCGGGAGCTAGCGGGCCGCTGATGCGCCGATCCGCCACCGGATACCAGAGCAGATCGCCAGCAACAAAGACGTTGGGTTCGTCGGCAAACAAAATCTCCAGGTTTTCCTTGATCTTCACAATCCAGTCGAATTGGAGGGTGTTCTCAGCCATTGGCTCGCCGTCGCTTTCGGGATAGGGGTCGTCGGGGTCGATCCGAGAGAGGGGGTGCATGCGAGAAATCTCCAGTCGGGTGAACGCGCCGATTGTGCTGCTAATGATTGTCCTGCCAATCAAGCGGCTCGCAACAGCACAGAGAAGGCGGGTTTGAGCATGGCCTACAACACCTCCGTGCGATGGACGATGTGAATCTGGTACTCGGGCTTTTCGAGTTGCTCGGGCTTCCAGGTGCGAATGCCCCAGATCATCAGGCCAATAATAAAGAAGGCGCCCGGGGCGAGCAGCATCAGGCCGTTGGGCTCATACCAGCCGCCGGCGCTGGTCAGCGGCAGCAGTTGCACGCCGAGCAGACTGCCAGAGCCGAACAGCTCGCGGATGGCGCCGACGGCGATGAGAATCACACTGTAGCCCAGGCTATGGCCAAGTGCATCGAGAAGGCTCGGCAAGGGCGGATTTTTCGACGCAAAGGCCTCGGCGCGCCCGAGCACAATGCAGTTAGTGATAATCAAGCCCACAAAGACCGATAACTGCTTGGACAACTCGTAGGCAAAGGCCTGCAGCACCTGATCGACCAGAATCACCAGCGAGGCGATGATGGTCATCATCACGATAATGCGAATGCTTGATGGCAGATGGCGGCGGATCAGGCTGACGATCAGATTGGAGCCCACCAGCACGAAGGTCAGCGCCAGACTCATGGTGATGGCCGGCGCCAGCTTGGTGGTGACCGCCAGCGCCGAGCAAATGCCGAGGATCTGCAGGGTAATAGGGTTGTTGTCGACGATGGGCGCGATCAGGAGTTTACGCTGGGCGGCATCCATGGGTTAGCCCTCCGAGTTCTCGCTGACGCTGGCCGAATTGTTAGCGGCGCTGTTGTCGGCGCGCAGCTTCTCGAGATAGGGCCCGAAACCCTGCTCCCCGAGCCAGAATTGCATCAGGTAGGTGACGCCATTGGTGGTGAGGGTGGCCCCCGAGAGGCCATCGACGCGCTTGTGCGCGTCGGCCGCGGTTGGATCGACTGGCCCCTTGGCCACGCGAATGACTGGCTCACCTTCCGGGCCGATCAGGGTCTTGTCCTCCCACTTCGCCTGCCAGCCGGGATTGGCCACCTCGCCGCCAAGGCCGGCGGTCTCGCGTTGCTCGTAGAAGGTGAGTGCTTTCGCCCGGCGCCCATCTGGATGCAACGCGACCAGGCCATGCATGGTCGACCACAGGCCATAGCCATAGACGGGCAGGATGACTGTTTCGATCTGGCCGGCCGCGTCTGATTGGCCAGCTGCGTCGGTGGAATCCTCCCGCACCAGGTAAACCGGCATCTTGTCTGGCCGACGGCGGATGCCAGCGATGTCCTCTTCGCCCAGCGCCAGACTGGCGAGCGGATCATTGGCCGCGTCACGGTAGGAATAGCTCATGGGATCGGGATGCGCGACATAGTCGCCACTCGCGAGATCAACCAAGCGCACCTCGATGGCGGCGAAGGCGCGCTCGATCTCCGCCCCGGCGGCCTCGATGCCGGCGACACGCAGGATCTCACGCTTCAGCGCCAGGCTGGCATTGCGCTCTTGCAGCGGACGCAGACCCACGGCGGTGGCCGAAACCACCACCGAGCAGGCCAGGCAGAGCACCAGGGCCACCGCGACGGTTTTGATCGGATCATCGTTCGGCCGCGCGAAGATGGCGCCCAGGCCTGAGCGCAGTCCAGAGCGCAGGCGTGACAGCAGAGCTTCAGCGGGCATGACGCTTCGCCCTCCTGCGCACATTCGCCTGCACCACGAACCAATCGATCAGCGGCGCGAACAGGTTGCCGAACAGAATCGCCAGCATGATGCCCTCCGGATAGGCGGGATTGAGCACCCGAATCATGGCGGTCATGGCGCCGATCAGGGCGCCGTAGATCCACTTGCCGGTCTCGGTCATGGAGGCCGACACCGGATCGGTCGCCATATAGACCATGCCGAAGGCAAAGCCACCGAGCACCAAATGCCAGTACCAAGGCACCGCCATGGCTGGATTGGTCTCACTTGGGAAGAGATTGAACACCAGTGTGGTGACCACCAGCCCGAGCAGCACCCCGGCCATGATGCGCCAGGAGGCGACCCGGGTGAAGAGCAAAAAGCCGGCGCCGATCAAAATCATCAGGGTCGAGGTGCTGCCAACGGCGCCCTGAATGGTGCCCAGGAAGGCTTGCCACCAACTAATGCCGGCGGCGGTGATGGCCTCCACCCCGCCGCTCGCGGCCAGCATTAGGGGCGTGGCGCCGCTGAAGCCATCAACGGCTGTCCAAACCGCGTCGCCGGAGATCTGCGCCGGGTAGGCGAAGAACAAAAAGGCTCGGCCGACCAGCGCGGGATTGAGAAAATTCTTGCCGGTCCCGCCGAACACCTCCTTGCCGATGACAATGCCGAAGGAGATGCCGAGCGCGACCTGCCACAGCGGAATGGTCGGCGGCAGGGTGAGCGCGAACAGAATGGAGCTGACAAAGAAGCCCTCGTTCACCTCATGGTTGCGCACCATGGCGAAAAGCACTTCCCAGAAGCCGCCGGCGGCCATGGTGACGATGTAAATGGGCAGGAAATAGGCCGCGCCATGCCAAAAGTTGTCCCAGATATTGCCGGGATCATAACCACCAGCGCCAAGCCAGCCGATCAGCAGGCCGCGCCAGCCCTCGACCTCGGTGATGCCCATGGCCGCCATGGCGCTGTTGGCCTGGAAACCGACATTCACCATGCCAAAGAGCACGCAGGGCAGCACCGCGAGCCAGACGAAAATCATCACCCGCTTGAGATCAATGGCATCGCGGATGTGCGGCGCATGGGCGGTGACAGTCGCGGGAGTGAACAAAAAGGTGTCCACCATCTCGTAGAGGGCGCCGAATTTCTCAAAGCGCCCGCCGCGCAGGAAGTGCCGCTCGTGGCGGTCGAAGAACTTGCGCAGTCCGTGGCTGATCGGCTTCATTGATGCTCCCGCCAGATCTGGTTCAGGTTGCGCCGCAGCATGGGGCCAAAGTCATGCTTGCCGACATCGACATAGCTGCACAGGGCGAGATCCTCTTCGTCCAACTCCAGCGCGCCCAGGGTTTGTGCCGTTTCGGTGTCATCCACCACCAGGGCACGCAGCAGCAGGGTCGGCAGGATATCCAATGGCATCACCCGCTCATAGGCGCCGATTGGCACCAGGGCGCGCGGGCTGCCATTTAGGTTGGTGTTGAAAGCCAAATCCCCGGTCCCGCGCAGGCTGCCGGCATAGACGTTCTGCGCCGAATACTTGGTGAGCCCCAGCCCCAACCAGCCCAACCACTCACGTGTGCGATACTCTGGCAACACAGTCACCTGGTTGTGAAAACGCCCAAGGTAAGCGCTGTGGCCCACTGCCTGACGCCCGTCGAGCGGCGACCCGCTGATCACCCGTGCCTCGCGCTCGTCAGCCAAGGCGCTGGCGACCAGTTCGTTGGTCGATGCGCCCATGCGCGTGCGCAGCAGGCGCGGGCGCGCGACCATGGGGCCGGCCAGGCTGATCACCCGCTCGGGGTCGATGCGTCCGGTTTTGAACAGCCGTCCGATACCGATGCAGTCCTGATAGCCGATATGCCACACGGGTTGCTCCAGACTGGCGCCGTGCAGGAAATGAATATGGGTGCCGACCAAACCGGCTGGATGCGGGCCGTCAAACTCCACTTGCTGAACACGCGGCTCGGCGGGTAGTTCCAGCGCGATTCCGGGCGCGGTGCAGACATGGACAGGCCCGGCGGTGAGCTTGGAAAGCAGCAGCACGCCATCGGCAAAATCGCTTGCCGCCTCGGCAAGGAAGAGCCGTGGATCGGGCGCCAGCGGCCGGGTATCCATGGCGGTGACAAAGAGCGCTGCCGGCTCCCCGTCCGGCGCGGGCACCCGACTGAAGGGACGGGTGCGCAAGGACAGCCAGAAGCCGGACGCGAGCAGATTCTCGCGCACCTGCGCGGCGTTCAGGCCAGCCAGTTCTCCGCGCGGGTAGTGATTGAAGGTCTCGCACGCCTCGCCCTCAAGCCGAATCACCACGGATTCCAGCAATCGGCGTGGACCGCGGTGGATGGCCTCGACCACCCCAGCACCAGGCGCTGCGCAGAGCACCTGCGGGTAGGCCTTGCCGCGCGAGAGCGGCTGACCGAGTTTGACCCTGTCGCCCGGCTGCACCAGAACCTCGGGCATGCGCTTGGGCCGCAGCACGTCGAAGCCGTTGACCGCGACTCTTGAGACCCAGGAGGTCCCGGCGGGAGCAGCTTCGATCTGGCGCTGATCCGGGGCGCCGGCGAGCGGCAGGTTAAGCCCCCGCTTGATGCGAATCCGTTTAAAGTCGCCGTTGGGCATGATTTCAAGGATACTCCGCCTTGCGATACTCTTCTTAGTATCGCGGAATACTGCCCCAAGTCGCAAATCAGGACAATTTTTGATGACTCAGAGGTCTTGATGATTCAGATGTCTTACAGCCCAGCGGCCAGGCGGTGGCCGCAAGCCGCCGCGCCACGGCTCGGCCGTCCTGCCTGGGTCAGCGCAATCTTGCTGTTGCTCGTGCTGAGCCTGGTCACCCCTCTGGCATGGGCCGCTGGCGCTTCCGCCGAAAACTCCGCCGAAAGCTCCGCCGATAGCTCCACTGGCAGCGCATCGGGGCCTGGCCCGCATCCCTCGCTGATGCAGGATGTTGGCACGGGTGTGGTACATGAACTCAAGGCCGCGGTGCATCATGTGCGCCCCCTGGTCGACCGCTATGGTTATGCGGCCGCTTTTGCCGCCATGCTGGTCGAAGGCTTTGGGGTGCCGGCGCCAGGGCAAACGCTAATGATGGCCTCGGCGTTGGAGGCCGCCGAGGGGCGGCTGAGCATCTACCTGGTGCTGGGTCTGGCCTTTCTGGCTGCCGTGCTGGGTAACACTCTGGGCTACATGATCGGCCGTTATGGTGGCACGGCTCTGTTGCGTCGGCTGCACGTGAATGAAAAACACGAGGCCAGAATCGCGCGTTTGTTCGAGCGCTTTGGCGGCAGCCTGATCCTTTTTGCGCGCTTTTTTGACGGGCTGCGGCAGCTCAACGGCATTGTGGCGGGTGTGCTAAACATGCGCCTATCCGTGTTCATGGTCTTTAATGTGCTTGGCGCTGTTCTGTATGTGACAGTCTGGGGCTTGGGGACTTTTTATTTGCGCGAGCATCTCCCGCGGATTTATGACTGGTCACAGCGGATCAATCCCTGGATCGCGGCTCTGGCGGTGCTTGGGGTGCTGCTGTTGCTCATCTACCTGCTCCGCGGGCGCAACCGGGCCGGGGTTAAGAAGCCATCCGCTTAGAACTGAACCCCGCGTCGGAGTTGAACCGGGCCTGACAGTGGCGGCGGATTCACGCGATAATGGTGGCCTGCCTGTTTCAAACCGACAACCGCCCCCAGCCTGATCCCATGTCCCTGCCCTTTCGCGACCATCCACTGCGCTATGCTCTGACCGATGAACTGCACGCGCGCACCTTCGAGCCATTGCACGCCCCAGCGCGGGTGGCCCATCTGGCGGTGCTTTGCGGGGAGCGTGGTAGCGGGCGCAATGACCAGCATCTGAAGCGACTGCTTGCTCATTTCGGCGCGCCCGTGCCGGAGACTGCCGGACAGTATCATTACGCCCGACTTGGCCACCTGCATCTGCGCTGGGAGCGGCACACGGAGTTTGTCACCTACAGCTTCGCCAGCGAGGAAGACGTCAGCCAGCCCTTCGCCCGCAGTCCGCTCGAGGATCTCCCCGCAGACTGGCTGCGGGAGATGCCGGGCGAGGTGATTAGCTCGGTGCTGCTGGTGCTGGAACCACGGGATGCACCTAAGCGTGATGCCCAGGCGCTCACGGCGTTGTTCAACGGCAATCCGGTGATCGGCTCGTTGGTGGTTGGGGGCGCCGGATTGGCTTACTCCGACATGCGCATCCATGACGATGGCCATGGCCATTTGCTGCTGCGCGACATCGGCCTGTCCGAGGCGCAGGCGGGTCGTCTGGTCAAACGCGTGCTGGAAGTCAACGCCTACCGCACCATCGCATTGCTTGGTTTGCCCTTGGCGCGCCGGGCCAATGCTCTGCTAAGCGACGCCGACCAGCGCCTGACGCAGGTCGCCAAGGCCATTGCCCGCTCCAGTGCCAGTGGCGATGCCGGTGCCAGTGCTGGTGCTGATCGCGGCCGCCGGCCCGCCGATCTTGCAGCGGCGAAAGTCTCGCTCGAGCGCGAGTTGCTGGGCGAGCTGACCGCGCTCGCCACCGAGATCGAATCCGTCGCCGCCCAGACGACCTATCGCTTTGAGGCATCCAGTGCCTATTACCGCATTGTCGAGCAACGCCTGAGGCAGTTGCGTCAGCAACGAATCGAGGGTCTGCAAACTTTCAATGAGTTCCTTGAGGCTCGCCTGGCCCCGGCAGTGGCCACCTGTGTCTCCACCGGCGAGCGTCAGCAACGCCTGGCTGAACGCGCCGGGCGGCTGATCGGGCTGCTGCGCGCACGCGTCGAGGTGAGCCTGCAGGAACAGAATCGCGGTCTGCTCGATTCCATGGACAGGCGCGCGCATCTGCAACTGCGTTTGCAGGAAACGGTCGAGGGGTTGTCGGTCATCGCCATCAGCTACTACGGCGCCGGGCTAGTGGGCTATCTGCTCAAGGGGCTGGAGGCCTCCGGTTACCCGATCAATCCAACCCTGGGTCTGGCTGTCGCCGTGCCCGCCATTGCTGGGCTGACCTGGTTGTTGCTGCATCGCACCAAACGCCATTTACGGCGCGAGACCAAACCGGATGCATCGGCCAAGCCTGTCCGGTCAGGCTAACTGGCGCGGCTGACTAGCAAGCCTGATCGGCCAAGACGAATCAGCCAAGACTGGCAGGCACCCGCGACCGGGCGAGCCGCCTGAATCAATATGGAGTCGCGGATGCACTGGCGCCCTATCATCCGGCTGTTCGGCGTCTTGCTGGCGCTCTACAGCCTAAGTTTCCTGCCCTCTCTGGGGGTCTCCCTGCTTTACGGCGATGGCCAGTGGCAAGTGTTTGGCCTGTCGGTCTTGCTCAGTGCCGGAGTCGGTGGCGTGCTCTGGTTGACGAATCTGGGTGCCAAAAGCGGCCTGTCGGTACGCGAGGGCTTTTTGATTGTCACCCTATTCTGGGTCGTGCTGGGTCTGGTCGGGGCCTTGCCCTTTTTGTTCGGTTTGCATTTGAGCCTGACCGACGCGGTGTTTGAGTCCATGTCGGGTTTTACCACCACGGGTGCGACCGTGATCATCGGACTCGATGACCTGCCCCGGTCAATTCTTTACCATCGTCAGCAAATTCAATGGCTTGGTGGTATGGGGATCATCGTGCTGGCGGTTGCCATTCTGCCGCTGATGGGCGTTGGCGGCATGCAGCTTTATCGTGCGGAGGCATCGGGGGTGGCAAAGTATGAAAAACCCACCCCACGCATGGCCGAGACCGCGCGCGCCCTGTGGCTGCTGTATGTTGGACTCACACTGACCTGCGCCCTGCTCTACTGGCTTGCCGGCATGAGCCCCTTCGACGCCATTGGCCATGCCTTCTCCACGGTCGCCACCGGCGGTTTTTCCACCCACGATGCCAGTTACAGCTATTTCGACAGCGTCACCATCGAACTCATCGCCATCATCTTCATGCTGTTGGGTGGGGTGAACTTCGTTGTTCACTTCATCGCCTGGCGCAAACATGACCTAAAAATCTATCTCACCGACCCGGAAGTACGCGCTTATGGCCTAATCTTTTTCGGCGGCGCGACCATGGTGGCGCTTGGCCTCTGGTGGAGCGGTGTCTATGGCAACGGCTGGGAGGCCGCGCGCTTCGCGGCCTTTCAGTCGGCCTCGGTGCTGACCGGCACTGGATATAGCACCGCGATCTTTGCCACCTGGCCGCTGCATGTGCCCATGATCCTAGTGATTCTGGCCTTTGTTGGTGGCTGTGGTGGCTCCACCGCGGGTGGGCTCAAGGTGCTGCGGGTGATGCTGCTGGCCAAACTCGGAGTGCGCCAGTTATTTCAGCTCGCGCATCCGCAGGCCATGGCCACCATAAAGATTGGCAAGCGCCCGGTGCGCGATGATGTGCTCTTTTCGGTCTGGGGCTTTTATGTGCTCTATATCGTCACGGCACTGCTGCTGACCGTCGCCATGATGGCCACGGGGCTGGATCTGGAGACGGCTTTCGGTGCCGTGGTGGCGACCATCAATCTGCTTGGCCCAGGGCTGGGCGAGGTGGCTGAGAGCTTCGCCAGCATGGACCCGGTGGTGAAATGGCTGGGGGTGTTCGGCATGCTTGCCGGGCGACTGGAAATCTTTACCCTACTGATTTTGTTTTTGCCGGCTTATTGGCGGCATTGAGCAGGGGTTGGTCGCCGCTCAGTCCTCCTTGGGTTTATCCTCGGTCTGAACCGAATCGAAGAGATCGGCCAGCTCCTCGGTTTCGTCCTCTTCGTTGTTGGAGAAAATCAGAGGTTCCTCATTGTCGTCTTCCGAGGCACTGTCCTCTGCCGGCGCGTCAAGATCTTCGAAATTCATTTCGCCTTCCCGTGGCTCTGAAGATAGGATGTCGTTGATCTGATCTTCCAGACTCCCTTCATCCTCGGAGTCTTCGATCACTGGGGTGGCCGCGCTCCCGTCATCCTGGTGCTGGAATTTATGAAAGGTGGCGTCGTACTCCTCCAGCAGGCGTTCGATAATCTCCTTGTTGTGCTGAAGCTGCTGGCTCAGTTCACTGTTCTCCGCCTGGAGGTTACCCATGGCCGCGCTCTCCTCGTTTGCGCTCTGCTGCAACTCCGCCCAGGGAGTGAGCACCTTACGCAATTCGTCAGGGATGTCAGCGAGGGATTTGCCGTCCTGGTTGAGGTAGATGTTGAGCATCGCATCGTAGAAAGCCTGTTCGCGCGCCAAAAACTGATCGACCGTGGTGGTGAGCTTGCGGCCCTTCAGCTGTGCATTGGCCTGAAACAAATTGGTCAGACTTTCACGACGCGAAGGCATTTCATTCTGCACGGACCGCTGCAATTCAGAGCTCTGGGTTTGCTGGCTCTGGGCGGCTTGGCGCTGGCGCCGGCGCACGATGAACAGAATGACCGCCGCGGCTAGGGCAAACTCAGCGGACATGATCAGGCTGGCAAGCTCGAGCGTTGTCATCCTGTTGGCATCCTCCTGATCGTTTGTGGGTTGTGTTGTCGCCAGGTCATTCCGCGTCCTCCTTGCCCTTTCTCTTTTTATTCCTGCTGGCCTTGTTGGATGTCTTGGCTTTCTTGGTCTTTGCGGCGGCGGGCTTGTCGGAAGGTGCGCGGGTGATCATCAACACGAGGGTCATCAGCAGGGCGAAGGCCAGGGTTCCACCACCGACCACGGCCGCGAGCAGGGTCCAGGAAATGTTTGCCTCGTCGTTGGTGTCAGGGGGATCCTGTTGTTGTCCGTCGGCGAAATCGAAGACGAAAGTCTCCTCTGGGGGCTCAAGCAGCAGGGGCTCACCGGCGACTGTTTCAGCTTTCAGGCGCGCGTTGGCGCGATAGGTGCCTGCACGGGTAATCGGAAGATCGTAGATTGCCGAGCTGTTGGTCAGGGCGTTGAACTCAAGCACAGCTTCGGAGCCCTTGGGACCGGTCAGGCGCAGATAGCCGAAGAGACTGCCGGGACGAATGAGGTCCGACTCGAATTGCAGACGAACATCCAAGCGGGCTTCCCCGGTTTGGCCTTCCGGGGGCATCTGGGGTTCATAAAGGAGCTTCAGGGGCGTGCCTATTACACGCAGGCTGCGGGTGAGCTGCCTCTTGAAGGTCGCGCTCTCAAGCAGAACTTGAAGTCTGTAAGTGCCGGTCTCGAGAGTGCCAGCCGCGACTTCCATCCGATAACTTTGGGATGCCTGGTCAAGTGGTAGGATCAGTGATAGGGCGGGGATGTTTGCAGCCTCGGATGTGGACGCGGAGAGACCAGGATCAGCGGCGTTCAGCGCTGGAGCCGGCGCTTCGGCATCCCCGGCACCAAGATCGAAAACGACTTTGGCGGTCGCCAGCTCAAGGAAGTCCAGAATCTTGATCGGGGCGCCTTTTTCCGTTGGCCAGACGTCGAGAATAAAACTCGCCTGGGCGGGAATAGTGTTTGGTAAGGGCTCCATGGCCAGGTTGAGGTCAGTCAGGACCGCAACTCGATTATCCGGATCCAGGCTGCCCTGCAGTTCCCACTCGCCGGATGAAGGAGCGGTGATTGTGACCAGATCGTAATCCAACGCGTCGTTCCAGCTGATCTTGGTTTTTCCATCCAGTGGAATACGCCCGGCGGTGATGGTCTCACCTGTTGGAGTGATCAGGGAAACAGGTGAGCCTGGGGCGCGGAAAGCCAAGAGTGTAAACTCGCGTACGCCCGAGTCAATCGTGAAACGATTACCTTCGATTGGAACTGTGGTGGGAGCGGCGGATTGCTCAAGCATGCGCAGGAAGGCGCGCTGCAGGGCCGCGGCGTTGTCGGCCACCTCGAGCCAGCCTCCAGTTTGCGCGGTGAGCGCCTCGACCAGTGCCGCGTCGACCTGATCGGACAAGGCCACCACATGGGTTTTTACCTTGAGGTTTTGCAACCGGGCAATGGTGGTGTCCATGATGCGCCGGCGCGAGGCGGCATCACTATCTTCACCAGAGGCATCTGGCTCGCCGTCGGGGACATCGACCAGGCCATCGGTGAGCAGGACCAAATGACGCTCTTGATTGGCCGCGGGCGGCTCGGACCAGCCCTCAAGCGCGGTATTGATGGCTGCCTCGATATCGGTGAAATTGCCGTTGGAGTGGATGCGTCGCAGGCGGCCGCGGGTCTGTGCCTTCCAGGCATCATCGACCGTGCCAGAAGCAACCAATGGCTCGGGGCGATTTGCGAACAGCCACACTCCAGCCTTGCTACCACCCGGCAGCAACTCGCTGACCAGTCGCAGCGCGGGCACGCGCAGATTTTGCGGATCGTTTTCCCGCATGCTGCCAGAGACATCAATCAGGAAGCGCAAATCGCTGCTGGCTTGCAGCTCGGAAGCGGTTGTCAGCATAACTAGGCTGACAGCGACGATGCCGAAGGCGAGGCTCCTGAAGCGAAATAATCGAGGCATGACGGAAATTGTCCGGACGGTTCGGTGTTTGTGCTGGTCTAAGGCAACCAGAGTTCGAAACAGCCGCCGGGCAGGTTGCAGCCGTTCCTGACCTCAATGTGCCCTTTGCGTTCGCCAGAGCGGTGCAAGTCGCTAATCTTTTCCGCAAACAGCAAGCCTAGCCGGGTGCGGCCCGAGGCTCGCGGATTGCCCATCAGGAGTTGCTCGTTGGTGCCGCCGCGGTGGAGCAGCTCAGACGGGAAGCCCCGGCCGTCGTCCTCAATGCGGATCACCAGAAAGCCCGATTCCTCGCGTGCGGAAAGATGAATATTTTTACCCGCGTAACGTCTAGCATTGCCAATGGTGCTGTCGATGACGCTGCGAACCATTTCCAGATCAAAAAAACCGCTCAGCATGGGATCGCATTCATAGCTGAGCTCGATACCCAATGCGTGACAAACGGCTTGATTGTTCGCCATGCACTCGAGGAAAAGCTCCTCGAGATTATGCTCGTCGACATCGACCGTCAGGCCGTCATCGCCAAGCTTGTACAGCGACAGCAATTGCACCAGATTATGGTTCACGCGCTGTACTTCATGCTGGAGCAGGCTCGCCTGTCGCGGATCGGCAAAGGTGTTTTCCTCGTTGCCTATCATCTCGGCGAGGGTGGTCGATATCAGGCTCAAGGAGTTCTTGATGTCATGAATTGAGGACGCGAGCATGTCGGAAAAATCCATCGCCATAGTGAACTCTCACTTACCTTGTCATCAACCGCTGGAGGCGCGCAGAGATGTCGGTCAGACGCCAGTCATCAGGCGCCGCGGCACGGACATGCTCGACATAACCGCGAACCAAACGGATGTCTTCTGCCTGTGCGCCTTTCTGTTCGATTTTCATGATGATCGCCTTGGCCACATTGAGATTCAAGGTTTTGTTGCCAGGCATTTCATCGGCGGCCTTGCGCAACAGTTTGATGGCGGCGTCATATTCGCCCTGTTTAATCATGCGGACACCGGCATTGTTAACCTTGATGATCTCCGCCTGGACTTTTTGGATGCTCTTGTCGGCGGCCTCGGCCATGCCAGCGCTCTTGCAGACTTGCTTGACCTGCGCGAGAAAAGCATCGTCATCATGATTGTTAGCGATGGAACTCTGTAGCATGGCCTCTGCTTTGTCTTGTCGGCCGATTTTTACGTAGGCTTTAACCATCTCCAAACCAAGCTCGGAAGCTTGGGCCCCGCTGGCTTCTTCCATGGCTTTCTCGGCGATTGCCAGGGCCGCGGCAGCCTCTTTGAGTTTGCCTTGGTTGGCCTTGATCATGGCGTCAGCCGTTGCCTGAAAGAACTCAACTTCTTCATGATCGGAAAAATTGCGTCCAAGTTCGCTGACCACCTTGATAGCCTCAGTGTGTCGACCATTCGCGGTGAGTGACTTGGCCAAACCACTGTGGATGGAAGGATGGTTGTATCGGGAATACTTGGCCAGATTCACCGCGCGACCAAAAGCCTTTTCCGCTGTCTCGGTATTGCCAATGTTTAAGGCGACCTTGCCGAGTTTGATCTGACGCTTCAGTCCGCGGGGCGATAGCTGTGCGGCCTGTTCCAGCACCTTCTCGGACTCTTCCACCCGGCCCTGTGCCATTAGGGTGTTGGCCAGGACGTCGTAGGCTTGAATCATGTTGCGATCCGCGCTAATGAGCGCTCGCAGGGTGGATTCTGCCTGGGTATAGTTTTTTCTTAACAGTTGAACTCTGCCCGAGCCCAGTCGCGCCCAGCGGATGTCCCGGTCATTGAGAACACTTTGATAAACTTTAAGCGCATCCTCTAGCTGGTTGCTGCTAATCAAGGCTTCAGCCTTGATTTTGAGAAGTTCCAGGCGGTTTTTCGGCTCGTTGGCCAAAAGCGTGTTGATTTCATTGATGGCTTTCGTGTAATCCTTGGCAGTCAACGCTTGATTCACCCCTGATAGCTGCGCCTTCTGCTGAAGGAGCTTTTCAAGCCGGGTTCTCAGGAGTTCGGAGGTAAAGGGCTTGGTCAGATAACTGTCGGGCACATATTCGATTGCAGCCATCACCATCTCGCGGGTGTTTTCCGCTGTCAGCATCACGTAAATGGTATCGACACCAATCAGGCCAAGCTCACGCGCCTCTTCCAGGATCTGCTGACCGTCCTTGCCTTCGCCCAGGTTGTAATCGCACAGGATGATATCGGGCCGGCGCTTCTGCAGGATGGCCAGCGCCTCGTTGCCCGTCGCGGCCAGGTCAAAGTTAGTGACCCCCAGAGATCGCAGAATGCCTCGCAGTACCGAGCGCATGTCAGCGAAATCATCGACCACAAGAAAATGCTTTTGACTAAGGGTTGGTGCCATTCCGAGTCATGTCCAATGGCTGAGTCGGCAGGCCTGATTGCGCTGCGACAATATCTTAATGGAGCCGGGAAAGGAAAAATAGCTTAAGAATAAACCCTAAGCTACCGTAGCGCGAGCCAGAATCCCTTTACTGGGCAGATCTTGTTCCAATTGTATTCGCCTGGCTTGCGCCTTGCGTGTACATAGACGTTTTTGACAAAAACCAAACCGATGTGAAGGTGCGCGAAAATGACCCAAGGCAGGCCATGTTGCAGATAGTTTAACGATTTCCTCTTGGTTCGTGGCCTGGTTGAATGCTTGGGTTTGGCCCGCATGCTCGCATCATAGAGGATTGGAAATTAACAAGAGGACATGCCGATGACTAGGGGATTCAAAACCCGATATCCTGCTTCCAGGGACGGCAGAGGACTGTTAGCTCGGATCGCCTTGCCGGGCGGCGGCCTCCTCTTGGGCGCCACGCTCTTGGTTTCGGGACTCATCTTCGCGCAATCGCCGGGGAAAACCTTGCCCGTGGCTGAACCCGTGGCTGAAAAGGCTGAACAAATTACCCTGGGCATGGGCTGCTTCTGGGGTGCCGAGAAACGCATGTCCGAGCTGCCTGGTGTCATCGATGTTGTCAGCGGCTTCGCCGGTGGCGAGCGGTCCAACCCAAGTTATCGGCAAATATTGGCCGATGAACGACGCGGGAGGCAGAAAAATCATGCCGAGGTGGTTCGGGTGACCTTCGACACGGGCCAAACCAGTCTTGAGCGGGTTTTGGCGGGGTTTTGGGAACACCATGATCCAACTCAGGGCAACCGTCAAGGCAATGATATTGGCTCGAATTATCGCAGCGCCATCTATTTCGTCACGCCCGCGCAGGAAGCTGTCGCGCAGCGCACCAAAGCGCGGTATCAGCTTGCCTTGAGCGCGGCCGGTTACGGTGCCATTACCACCGAGATCCGGCCGCTTGCAACCTTTTATCCCGCCGAGGAAGAGCATCAGGACTACCTCAGAAAGAATCCCGATGGCTACTGCGGTCTCGGCGGTACGGGCATCCGCTATCCCATGGAGACCGGGGCCGCTGCGGAGGCGACGGTCGAACCTAAGCAGGGCGAGCCGCCTCTGAGTGGCGGCGATCTAGAGGCCGAACGCCAACTGATCGTTTTCGAGGCCGAGGGTTGTGGCTACTGCGCGCTTTTTCAGACAGAGGTGCTTGCCCACTGGGAGTCTCCGGTGCCCGTGCGCAGCACCCGGTCCGCCCGGCCGCCAACTGGTTGGAAACTGGCTGAACCGCTTTGGGCTACCCCCACCATGGTGCTGTTCGAGAATGGCCATGAAAGAGCACGCTATACCGGCTATAGTGGCGATGCCGCCGGCTTTTGGCGTTGGCTCGCGCAGCTGACTCTCAGCCCGGAGACATTTGACATTGCCTACGCGCAAGCCACCGAGGCGCCCTATACCGGTGCGCTGCTCGACAACCGCCGCCCCGGTACTTACGTGGACCCGGTGACTGGCGTCGCGCTGTTTCGCAGCGATGCCAAGTACAAAAGCGGTACCGGGTGGCCGAGTTTTTTTCAGCCTATTGATGGGGCGGTGACCATGCATCAGGATTCCAGCCACGGCATGCGCCGTGTCGAGGTACGGAGCGCCAGCTCTGGTATCCACCTGGGTCATGTGTTTGATGATGGCCCGCCACCTACGGGGAAACGCTATTGCATCAATAGCGGTGTGCTGCGCTTTGTGCCCGACCAAGAACTGTAGCAACCTCCTGCCAAAACCGGGCGCGATGAGATACGCTAAGACGTTCGCAGCCTAGGAGTCAGTTGCATTCTACTGGCTGCGTTCATATCAGTCATTCTCATCAAATCATCGGTGCCGGCTGTTCTGGGCGCCGTTTAGCGAAGGTTCCCGCAATGCCCAAACATCGTATCGGCTGCAAGACCATGCACGACGCCGTCGTGGTTGGCAGCATTTTCATGGCCGCCGGCGTCATTATGATGGTTGTCGGCAAGACGCTGGTGCCCCAGGTTGCTTTTCTGGATATTCTTGTACAGGTACTTGGTGGTCTCTTGTTGCTTTTTGTGCCCTTTATTCTGATCGCAACCTTCTTGCGTACCTCGGCGGAGCGCAATGAGTAACATGATCCGCGCTCGTGAACCTCACGCCTTCAACGCCGGATGGGCGCGCTTGCTCCGAGGTTGTTGAAGCCGCCCATCCCTGGCGGCATCGGGTGAGCGGATTTTAAAAGTAATAGCCGAAATTGATATTGAAGCGATAGTTCCAGTGGTCGTTGGCATTGACGCCGAAGTCGCCCGCGCCCAGAGTCGGTGAGTAGATGTTGCTATAGGCTTCGGCATTGCCATCCTTGTTCTCGCTACCGACAAAGTAATTGCCGTCGGAGAAGGCAAGATCGGTGTAGATGTACCAGTTTCGACGTGCCCAGGCGGCTCCCAGAGTGACCAGTTGGCTGTCGTTGAAGTGACTGCCTTCCTTCACGATGCTGCTGTACTCGACATAGGGACGGACGTAATCGAGCCAGGGGATGTGACCCGTGGTGTGCTTGTAGCTTAGTGAAATTGCCGGTATCCAGGCATCGCTCGCCACCGGCCAGGCGAAGTCATAGGCGCCCATGGGAACCAATTCGTCGGTGCCAAGCAGGTTGCTATTGTCAACATGGATCCGATAACGGGTGATTTGGCTTGCCAGCAGCCAGTTCTTCCAACTGTTGGTCATATGCGCGGATGCCGCCCAATGGTGACCGTCATCGGCGCGCCGGCCTTTGATCTGTCCGTATTGCAGTGAAACGCCGATCTTGGTAGCGACGGCGCCCTCAATACCATAGATGGCGCGAATATTGAATTGATTGCGTTCTTCATACCCGTTTGGTGATGCACTGATCACATCGCCCTTGAGGTCGATGGCCGAGTCCCAGGTCAGGATGTCATAGCTGTAGCGCGCGCTATCCTGGCTGGTGCCGTTGCCATTCCATTCACTGCGCGCATAGTAGGCAAGATCCAGCGCCCAATCACCCAGGCTGGTACTGTATTTGATGCCGAGATCCATGTCATCGCTCAGACCAACGTAGTAGTGCTGGTCGAAAAACCAACTCTGAGAGACGCCATAAGGGCCGGGACCGAAGGGTACGCGGTTCACGCCCACTTGCACCTGACTGCCGTCGTCGAAATCCCATCCAAGCCAGCCGGTGTGCAAAAAGTTGTAGCCGTCATACCAGCGGTATTCAAGCTTTCCGACCAACTGGTTGTATTTCAAATCCATGTTGATACGGAAAGTGTCCAGCGTCATGTTGCCCGCATTGCCGCCGCGCGACGGACCGTCACCGCCGCCAGGGTAGCTGCCAAGAGTGTAGTTAGCGCGAATGGCCCCCCCGACCGTCAAGGGTCCCAGGGTGATCTTCTCGGCCGGCGCCGGCGTTGCAGTCGCTGTTGGGCTTGTTTGGATCGCGGCCAGTTCGGCTTGCGCCTCGGTAGCCTCGCTGGTGGCGGCTGACAGGGCTTGCTGGGCCTCGGCAAGTTGGCGCTGCAACTCGGCAACGCGTCGCTCAAGCTCGGCGGTGGAGGTGCTGGCGAGGGCGCCAGTGGCGGTAAGCAGCAGCGTCAGGCCGGTCGCGCCCAAGGCTAGTTGCTGCCGGGAGCGGCGGCCCACCATGGGCACTGCCGGGGTGGCAGGAGTTTGCAGGAAAAAAGTCATAAGCGTTCAGGTTGGGTAAATATCGTCGCGGAATTACAACGATACCACCAAACCTACTACGCCTTGTTGCTTGGATGCAACCGCCAGGACTGGATTTAATCCGCTTGCTCGCGCAGAATCTTTACTTGAAACAGGGTGTTGCGCTCTTCTTCCTCGAGTGTCGATTGAATGAAATGCAGCGTGCGCCGATAGAGCGGGATAATGTTGTATTTGAGAGCGTTCACGCGCTTCTGTGCCTTGCGCTGCTCTTCCATCAGGCGGTGGAGAGCGATTTCCACCTCGGCCAGATTGGCCAGCACAGCAGCTGCTTCGGCGAGTTCCCGACAGGTGGCATCGAAGCTGGCATCCGTACCCAACAGCCCAGCCGGCTTCAGGGGTAGTGGCGAGGCCTGAACCGATGGATATTCCACGCCCAGACTGCGGCGTGGCAATATGTTGACTTCCAGTGCCGGACTCGCCCCAAGCGCGGCTTGGTGCATGGCGCGGCTGCCCATGCGCAGATGGGTGATACCAAGAAAGCGATAGGCCTCCTTGAGCTTGGCCTCGGACTCCGCGCGCAAGCGCCTGTATTCGCCAATGCGCTCATAAACCAGACGCGTTAAAAGCTCGCGCTTGCGCTCAAGCAGATCATGGCCATCTTCCAGGAACCGGGTCTGCTTTTTGAGTGCAAGCAGAGTGTTCTTGGTGGGCGGAACCCGGAGAAGTTGTTGAGCCATGGTGTTAGGCCGAGCCCTGATAGTACTTGGCGACCTCGGTCTCGGACAGGCGCGTGAGCATGTCGCGCGGGAACTTGCTCATCAGCTCCCAGGCGAGGTTCAAGGTGGCCTCGATCGAACGGTCTTCGGATTCACCCTGACCGACAAACTGCTTGTCAAAATCATCAGCGAATTTCAAATACCGCCGGTCCCGTTCGGAGAGTTCATCGGCGCCGATGATAGAGGCCAGATTACGGGTCTCAAGCGCCCGGGCGTAAAGGGCGTAGAGTTGCGCGGCGACATGGGGATGATCCTCGCGGGTGTCGTCCTTGCCGATGCCGTCCTTCATCAGACGTGACAGGCTGGGCGAGATGTGCACCGGTGGGTAGACGCCCTGATTGTGCAGTTCGCGCGAAAGCACGATCTGACCCTCGGTGATGTAGCCGGTCAGGTCAGGAATCGGGTGGGTGATGTCATCCGAGGGCATGGACACCACCGGCACCATGGTGATGGAGCCGTGGCGATTGTGGATGCGCCCGCAGCGTTCGTAGATCTCGGCCAGATCCGAGTACAGATAACCGGGATAACCCTTGCGCGCCGGTACATCGCCCTTGGCGGTCGCCACTTCGCGCAGTGCCTCGGCGTAGTAGGTCATGTCGGTCATCACCACCAGAACGTGGCGGTCAAGTTCGTAGGCGAGATACTCGGCCGCGGTCAGCGCGGTGCGCGGCAAGGTCAGGCGCTCGACCGGCGGGTCGTCGGCAAGATTGACGAACATCACCACATTGCGCAGCACGCCAGAGCTGGCAAACTCATCGCGGAAGAACTTGGCGTCGGCGTAGGATACGCCCATGGCCGCGAACACAACCGAGAAGCTTGAGTCTTCGTCCTTGAGCCTGGCCTGACGCACGATCTGCGCCGCGAGCCGGTTGTGCGGCAGACCAGAACCTGAAAAAATCGGCAGCTTCTGGCCGCGCACCAAGGAGTTCAGCCCATCAATCGTTGAGATACCGGTCTGGATGAACTCGCGCGGATAGGTGCGCGCCGCCGGATTGATGGCCGAGCCACTCACCGCGCGTCGCAGGTTTGACAGGACCGGCGGGCGCCCGTCGCGCGGCTCGCCCAAGCCATTGAACTCGCGCCCGAGCAGCTCAGGGGACAAGGCGATTTCCACTGGCTGGTCGAGAAAGCGCACCCAAATGCCGGATAGGTCCAGATCGTCCGTGCCTTCAAACACCAGAATCAGGACTTCGTCATCCGCCGCCCGAATCACTTGGCCATCGCGGGTTGCGCCGCGATCATCGGTAATGCGCACCCGATCACCAAAGGCAACCCCGGGGGTGTCGCGCACGACGATCAGTCCGCCGCGCGCTTCGCTGGCAGTGCGGTATTCCTTGATGCTCATGAGTGTTCCGCCTGTTTGGCGTATTCCAGTCGGATGGTTTCAAATGCCTGTTCAATCTCGCGCCCAAGTGCGCGAATGCTCTCGACCTGGTCGCTGTTGTACATGGATTTGCAGCGGCGGACCTTGGCCAGCTGTGGCATGTTCTGCAGCTCGCTGACCGGGACGCCAAGCGCGATCAGGTCGGCGCCCTGGTCATAAATCGCCAGCACCAGGTCGAGCAAGGCGAATTGTTTACGCGGTGAGCAGAAGGTATCGATCTCATCGAGTGCGCTCTGCTGCAAGACGCCCTCCTTGACCAGAGACGCACCCTCCAACTCCCAGCGCTGGGTGTCGGACAGTGCCTCGGGGCCGACCAGATTGACGATGCGCGAGAGCTCGGCGTCCCTTGCCAGCAGCCCTAAAGCTTGTCCGCGCCGCTGTTCCCAAGACGGATCGACCTGTTCGTGCCACCACTCGGCGGCTGTGTGCACATGGGCCGAGAAGCTGGTGACCCAGTCGATGCTGGGATAATGACGCGCATCGGCCAGTTCTTTCGACAGCGCCCAGAAGGTTTCGATAATGTCCTTGGTGTGGCTGGTGACCGGCTCGGAGAAGTCGCCACCGGGCGGCGATACGGCACCGATGAGTGTCACCGATCCGGACCCGGCGTCATAGGTTTCCACCCGTCCGGCGCGCTCGTAGACGGCCGCCAGTCGCGAAGCCAGATAGGCCGGGTAGCCTTCTTCCACCGGCATTTGCCCCAGGCGCCCGGAGACCTCGCGCAGCGCCTCGGCCCAGCGGCTGGTGGAATCCGCCAGCATGACCACGTCATAGCCCATGTCGCGGTAGTACTCGGCCATGGTCAGCCCGATGTAAATGGACGCCTCGCGCGCCACCACCGGCATGTTGGAGGTGTTGGCCACCAACAGGGTTTTTTCCATCAGCTTGCGGCCAGTGTAGGGATCCTCGAGCTGAGGGAAGGTCTCGAGCACATCGACCAGCTCGTTGCCGCGCTCGCCGCAGCCGACGTAAATCACGATATCGGCATTCGACCAACGTGCCACCTGCTGCTGCACCACCGTCTTGCCGGCGCCGAAAGGCCCTGGTACCGCGCCCTTGCCGCCCTTGAGCTGAGGAAAAAAGCTATCGATGACGCGTTGCCCGGTGATCAGTGGCGAAATACCATCATCGCGCTTGCTGTAAGGACGCGGACGGCGCACCGGCCAGCGGTGATACAGACTCAAGCGCTGGCTGCGTCCGGGCAGATTTGGCCCCTGTCCGGGCACACGCACCTGAGCGATGGTGGATTCGATGTCGTAAGAGCCCGCCGGCGCCAGTTCGCTAAGCTCGCCGCGAATACCCGGCGGCACCAGAATTTTGTGCGTAATGGTGGCGGTTTCCTGCACGGTGCCAAGCACAGTGCCGGTGCCGATCTGGGCGCCGAGTTCCAGTGTTGTATTGGGCTCGAACTCCCACTGTTTGGAGCGATCCAGCGCCGGCAGCGCCAGGCCGCGGCGAATGTAATCGCCGGATTCAATCGCGATTTTTTCCAGAGGACGTTGCACGCCGTCGAAAATGCCACCCAGCAGACCCGGACCCAACTCGGCCGATAGCGGCCAGCCGAGACCGATGGCTGGCTCACCGGGGCGCACGCCATCGGTGCTCTCGTAGGTTTGCACCACGGCCTGCTCGCCTCTTAAGGAAATGACCTCGCCGATCAGGCCCAGCTCGCCAATTTTTACCTGCTCGCCACTGCGCACGCCCGGTAGATCGATGGTGACAATGGGGCCATTGATTTCGCGCACTCGACCACTGCGTTGAGTCTCAGTCATGGTATCAGCCACCGAAGATGTTGCCGGTATCGAAGCCGCTCGGCAGCAGACGTTCGAGAATGGTCTGCTGGACGCGGGTGCCAAGGCGCGCGAGTCGGCCCTCGAAAGTATTGTCCACCCGGATGCGTTGATCGGCGCTAACGATCAGCACTCCGGCCAGAGTATCGATGGGATCGCTCGCGAGGCGCACCGCGGTGCCCTCGGGAAATGCGCCGGTGATGCGCTCCCAGTGTGCCTTGAGTTGCTTGAGGTCGCGTGCATTGGCATGGACTTCCAGCTCCTGCTGTTCAATCTCGCGCGCGGCGGTGCTGATGAATCCGCTCAGGGTCTCGAGATAGATGTTTTCATCATCGGCGTGAGCGAGCATGCGCTCGGTTAGTCGCGCCTCGACATTGCGCACCAGATTCCAGCGCGTGCGATCGAGGTCGCTCTGCATTTTGAGCTCCTGCGCCTGCACCTGCTGGCGGAAGCTGCGCTCGCCGAGAGACTTGGCGATACTGTCCTCACGCTCCTCGCGCAGGCGTAGCTTCTCTGCCGCCTCGCGAAGAATGGCATCGCGACTGCGCTCGCCGCGATCACGGTATTCCCGCGCCAGGCGCTCGGCGCGCGCGAGTATGGCTTGTTCGAGGTCTTGTGCTTGATTCACGGTCGAGCCTGTGTGGGGCAGTGGCCAGTGGTTAGTGGCCAGTGGTTAGTCTATTGTTGCAGGTTCGAGCCGCCGAACATGGCGCTCAGGCGCGCGGCGACATCGCTGTACAGCCGCGGGTCGGCCTGCAGGCGTGGCACGGAGATGACCACAATGCGCCCGCCCTCGCGTCGTACCTGTTGCAGGCCCGGTATATCGGCCCGCATCAGATCATCATCGACGATCACGTAGGCACGGGCGCGCTCGCGCTGTAATTCCCGCAGACGCTTATCGACCTCCTCGGGCGTGGGATCGGGATGGGTCTCAAAGCCGATCAGCCGAAACCCATCCGCCAACGCCTGCTCGCCAAGGAAAAGCATGCGTGTCTGCGCATTGAGTGACAGTATCTCACTCATGCGATCAAACCGGGCCAAAAAAGCGTAGTGATCATTGGCAGGCTATCAGATGCGGTTCAGCAACAGGATACTCATGACCAGCCCGTAGATGGCGATACCCTCGGCCAGACCAAGGAAGATCAGACTGCGACCGAGGGCTTCGGGACGTTCCATGACCGCGGCCAGGGAGGCAGCGCCGATGGGGCCAACCGCGATGCCCGCGCCGATGGTCGAAAGCCCGGTGGGGATGCCGACACCAAGAATAGCCAAACCCATGCCGGTGGAGATCTCGACCGCCTGAGTCGCGGCCTCGCCGGCCTCGGCCATGACATCACCGATGCCCAGTACCAGAATGCCGATCAGGGCGCCAAAAAAACCGAGCAGTTGGGTGCTGAGCACAGGCTTGAACCAGGTTCGGGTGCGCGCCGCCTGTGCCGGTCGGAACTCCAGATAGAGGCCGCTCGCCACCAGCGAGAAGATGGCCAGGGACATCAGAACAACGAGCCAGTACATGTGAGCGACTCCTTAAAGTCAGAGTGAAGAAGTTAGGAAGATGAAGAAGTTAAGAAGAGAAATGGCAACAGCCTTCAGACATCGCCGCTCGTGGCATATCCTCAACTTTCTCGTCTTAGCTTCCTCGCCGATGGCGCTAAATATTGCCGGGCCACCTCCGTCGTGCTGTTACTGACTGACCGAATGATTAACTCATCACGCTTTACTTTCTTCAGCTGTGCTAACCACCTCTTAACTTCTTAACTTCTTAACTTCTTAACTTCCCCAAACCGCAGCGGGGCAAATTCATGACCATCACCCGAGAAATAGCGTGAAAATCCTTCGTAATACTGCAACCGCATCACCTGGATCATCACAATGCCGCCTTCAAGCACCAGGATAAAGAGGTTGCCAAGGATCAGGGTCACTATGGTACCAAAGGTGCCGAGCATGTCGGCGAGCGTGAAAATGGCAATGGCCAGGGCTGCATGGTTGAGGCTGAACGCGGAGACGCGCAGAAAGGACAGGGTATTGGACAGGTAGACGATCACAGTGTCCAGGGTCTCGATGAAAACCACCAGCATTTTCTCACCGACCGGCCCGGACAGGTGTCGCCATTGATGCACCGCCAGGGTCGCGAGCGAACCCAGGACGATCACCCCTGGCCAGAGGCCAAAGCCGCCACGGGTTGCCAGGTTCCAACCGCCGGTCAGAAAACCTAAATAGAACAGCAGATTGACCAGGCCATGTGGCGCCAGTAGAGCACCCTGAATGTTGCCGACGGCAAAGCGGTTGTAAATACCGAGCGAACAGGCGGCGATGATAAAGACTATGCCCCAGACCAGCGCGACCTTGAGCAGGGTGATGGGATCTTGCAGGGGAGGCATCCACAGCGCCGGCAGCCAATGCTCGACGCCAAAGATGCTGCCGAAGACAAAGCCGAACAGCATTGAGGAGACACCGGCGGCCATGCCAAAGGCCGCGAAATTTTTGAGCTTGGCGCGCGCCAGATAAGCCGCCAGCGCGATCACTGCGCCATGGCCGACATCACCAAACATCATGCCGAACATGAGTAGAAAGGTCACCGCGAACAGCGGCGTGGGGTCGATCTCGCCGTATTGCGGGATGCCATACTGCTTGACCAGGGTCGAGAAGGGGGCAAGTAGTCGATTGTGTGTGGGCACCGTGGGCACCAGCGGGCGCTCGGCGGCGGTAGGGCGGCGGGTCTCAAGGGCGAAAGGCAGCTGCAGATGGGCGCCTAGGTTCTCTCGCAGTCGCTCGATGGCGCGTGTTGGCACCCAGCCACAGAGCACCGCCAGGCTTTTTACCCCATGAATGGACGGGTCCAGGGTCACCAGCGGTTCGGCCAGCAACAGCATCCGGCGCGCGTCGAGCAGTTGCTCGCAATGTTTGGTTCGCAAGTCGACGAGTCTTTGTTTGAGTGCGCCCCGGCGTGCTTCAAGTGCTTGGTGGCGAGCGCGGAAATCGGCTTCCAACTGCTCCGGAGTCTTATCGGTAATGCCCTCGGGAATCGGCAGCGCCTGAAAGCCGGCGGAACTCAGCACCGAGGCCAGTTGCTTCTCGCGCTCGCCGCTAGGGCCGATGATGACCACATGGGCGTGATTATCGCGTTGTAGGAAATGTAGCAGCAGATGTCCGGCCAAAGCCACCGCGCCCTCGAGTCGGCTGACATTTTCGCGCGGCACCAGACCAATGTAGAAATCAAGAAAGCGGGTCTTGCGCTTGAGCGCCCCTAGGTCGACATTGAGATTGGCGAAGTTCTCGAGCGCTGCCTCCTGTTCGCGCAGCACCCGTTCTTCCTCGTCAAGGCGGCGGAAGTCCTCCTCCAGACGCGAAGCGTCTTCCCACAGGGTGCCGAGCTGCTGATTGAGTGCCGCGAGGTCGTCATGATCGATCACCCGTGTCTGGCCCGGCTCAGGACTGTCCTCAAGCTCAAGGATGCGGGCGATCTTGTCCAGGCGCGAGCGCGCCATGGCAAAGGTCTCGCGATAGTCACGGCCTGGCGGGTTTGCCAGCGCTTGTTCCTCTGGCGGACGGGTGTCGGGATGAAACTGTGCGGTCTCAGCCAGCGCCAGGGATGCGCGTGGCAGATCCTCGGCCATCAGCATCAGGCGCACATGCTGCATCGGCAGCGGCAACAGGCGCGGGCGGGTATCGTCCTCGACCTCCCCGCGGATGAGTTGCCACAGCCAGGAGAGTCCGGCGCCCAAATGGCAGGCGAGATCGTTGGCCAAGCGAGCGGCCTGTCTGGCGGCGACGGCAGAGGCGGAGTTCAGGCGCATCATGGGTGGTTCGCGCGGGCGGGATTAAAAAAACGAGAAGTCATGGGCGATCACTTGAGGTTGGTGCCAGCATCAGGCCGCTGCCGCCAGAGCGCCACCCCCATTGGCTGCTCCAAAAGCGTGCGGATCAACCGCGCTTTTAATCACATCCGGCGGCAACCCGAGGAGTCCACCCTGCAGGAGCGCAAAGAGTAACATCAGATCCATTTCGCGCAGCATCAAATAGGCCAAGGCGCGGGCCACGCCGGAGGCGCTTTGGGTCAGGATATGGCGCGTTTCCTCGGCCTGATGGGCAACGGCACGACGCTGAACCTCCAGGAGATCCCCGGCATCGGCCATGCGCGCGGCCAGCGGCTCCGGCAGGGCGTCGAGCAGTTGACGCAGGTTCTCATGGTTGACCAACGCGAGCAGGCGCTCGCGATGCAGCAGGCGCGGCGAGGGCACCAGCTGATAGAAGGTCTCGCTTGGTGAGAAGCCATAGGCAAAGCGAAAGCGTAGCATCCACATCAGATCGACACGGTCAAGCAACGCGCCCATGAGCCGCCGCAGAGGTTGCAGACTGGCACCCTGAAACCGCATGGTCTGGCGTACCAGATCGTTGTAGTACTGCTGATCGATGGCGGCTTCCAAGGCGAAGGGCTCGCGCTTTTGCTCATAGACCTCGCGCGCCTGGCGGGCGAGCAGACTGAAGGGGCCGCGTTCAAGCACGCGCAGCAGCTCCAGCACATTCTCGGTTCGGAAGAGCTCATCACGTGCCAGGCGCAGGCCAGGTGGCAGGTCGTAGAGATCCTTGCGTATCTCGCCAGGGTCGAGATGGTAGAGTTTGCCGCGGATTAGGGTTTTTAGGTTAAAGAGCGCATAACGCCGTGCCCAACTCAGCAGCAGGGCGCGCTCGGCCGGATTCATCGGGCGGATCAGCACGGCGACATCGGCGAGCAAGGTCTGCATCAGCGCCTGCTCGACCGCGCGCGCCTTGGCGTGGGCGGAGAGCTGATCCTCGATCACCGACTGCAGCCCCAGGCGCTCGGCCAGTTCCGGCAGTGCGAGTCCCAGCAGGGCATTGGCCCGATCAGGATTCAGCAGCCGGGCGCTCATGACCGAGACCCGAGTGTTGAGATAGGCGTGCGCGGCGGCGCTCATGCGAGTGGCGGCGGTGCGAGAGGTGATGTGCTCACAGGCGGGTGTCTATGAGCAGCGCGAAAGCCGCTTCCAGCGCTTCGTCCTCGCGCTGCTCGGCCATGTCGCGTAATTGGATGTGGCGTTCGTCGTAGCGGCGGCGCAGTTCCGCCACCGTTTGTCCGGCGCGCTCATCGGCTTTGTCGATCTGACCGCGGTGGAGTTCGGGAATGGAGGCGCGGAAACGCTCCTCGGCGAGACGAGCGTCCTGCATCGCCCGCTGGATCACGCGCTCTTGTTCGCGCTCGGCGTCCTGGGCGATTTTCTCGGCGCGCACTTCGGCGTCGAGCAAGCGTTTGAGGGTGTCGTCCATTGCTATTGGTTCTCGTTGGAGATCGCGCGCGTACTCTATAAGGCTAATCGGTTGGGCTGGTCGCGTGGCCCTAGTCGGCAAAGTCCAAATCCCAGGCCTCTGGGTCGATCACGTCATCGCTCGGATCACCGTCCCTGACCTGGTTGGCGCGGCGTTGCAGGTAGGCGTCGCGAACAAAGCTGTAGCGGTCGATGGCTGCTTCATTGAAAATCGCGCTTGCGGTCAGTAACCCTGCCCGTTTGTCGATGACTCGCACCGCGATAAAGCCCCAGTAAATCTCGTTTTTGTTGATGCTGTAGAAAGGATCGACGGCCACATCGCCAGCAAAGCCAAGGGTGTCGCGCACTGTGCTGGGCCCTATGATTGGCATGACGAAATAGGGTCCATTGGCAAAGCCCCAGTAGCCGAGCGTCTGGCCGAAGTCCTCCTTGTAGCTGGGGATGCCAAGGTTGGTGGCGACATCGAAGATGCCAAGCACGCCAACAGTGGAATTGACCAGAATCCGGCCCACATCGCTGCCGGTGCGCGAAACCTTGAACTGCAGCAGATTGTTCACTGCCGAGGTGAGGTCGGCGATGTTGTCGAAAAAGTTGGTCACGCCGCGGTTGACAGGCTCCGGAGTGACCTTCTGGTAGGCCTGCGCCGTGGGTTTGATGAAGGCGTTGTCAAAGTCGGTATTGAACTTGAACATGGCTCGGTTGTAGGGCTGCCAGGGGTCGCGCGGGTCGCCGTATTCCTGAGGCATGGTGGCGCAGCCGGTAGCGGCCAAGGCGGCCAGGATCACGCCCAGCTTGACGATGGGCTTGATGGTGGCCGATTGGTATCTGCTCTGTTTCATACCCTAGGATCCCCGAGTCCATCGCGCGCGGTCGACGGTGTCGCCACGGTTTTTCAATGCGGGCATATTAGCACAGCTCCCACTCGGGCCAAGACGCTCGTGCATTGCGGTTGCCACCTGTCGTGACTGCCAGCCATGCTTGCATGCTGTGTTCACCAAGTCCAATTCATCCTGTGCTGAACTACCAGCTCACTGCTTGCTCGGCAATCTCCTGAAGCATCTGGGCCACCTCGGGCATGACCTCGCTGTTGGCCAGTTCATCGGCGCCAAAGCGGCGGTGCGCAACCAGGGTCTTGTCGGGTTCATCGGGCAAGCTGTATACCGCGATGATGAAGGGACAGTTGACGATGCGCGAGGGATCCTCGGCGATCATCCGCCGCGACAGCACCGCGCTGCAGAACTCAACCGACCGCGCCTCGCCGAACAGTGCCCCATCCATGGCGAGGTCGGCGCCGGTGCGCTCGAGCATCTCGTTCATGTGCATGATGTTGTTAATCACAAGTCCGCGTTCCTCGATCGCCAGGCGCAGACCGTCCATCACCTCGGCAAAGGTGTTGTCGCTGACGTAAACCGCCGCCGCATCCTGCCTGGCAGGATCAGCTTGGGCATCATCCTCCGCCTGCGCTCCGACGCCAACCAGCATGAGCCCCATCACCACCAGGGCCGCCAGGGACAACCCCGGGTGCAGTACCACAGGCGACCTCGGCTTTGCGGCAAGTCCTCCCAAGCGCGATACCAGCGACGCGAACGCGATTAACTTTGCATTAGTCATGGTGCGAATGTCCCTGTGCATGATGGTGGGCCTGCCGATGGACCCCTTGATGCATCGGCCCCTGGTGATGCGGATCTTGATGCTGTCCGTGGTGATGGTGATGGTGATGGTGATGATGATCCGGGAGTTCGTTGGTCTCCTCCAGTGCTTGGGCCCGCGCCTGAACCAGCGCCAGTTCCGCGCGCAGCCAGTCGAGCCAGGCGGAGATGCCGGCTCCCGCGCCGCGTGCCGCCGTGTGCAGGAATGGCGCCTCGCTGGCGAGTTGGCGCAGATAACGCTCGGCCCGTTCCGGCGAGAAATCCGTCAGTACCGGCAGCAGGTCGGTCTTGGTCAGCAGCACCAGCTCGGCTGCGCGGAACATGACCGGATATTTTGCCGGCTTGTCATCGCCCTCGGGCACGGACAGCAGCGCGACTTGCCGATGCTGCCCCAGATCAAAGCTGGCCGGGCAAACCAGATTGCCGACGTTCTCGATAAACAGCAGATCAAGTTGCTCGAGGTCGAGCCGGTGCAGGGCATCGTGCACCAGATGGGCATCGAGATGGCAGGCACTGCCGGTGGCGATCTGCACCGCCGGCACGCCATGAGCGCGAATCCGCTCGGCGTCGTTTTCGGTCTCCAGATCGCCCTCGATCACGGCGATGCGCGCCTCTTTGGCGAGCGCATCGATGGTGGCCTCGAGCAGGCTGGTTTTGCCGGCGCCGGGCGAGGACATCAGATTGATGGCCAGGACCCCATGGGCATTGAAGTGCTGGCGGTTGTGCGCGGCCTGATGATTATTCTCGCCAAGCAGATTGCGCAGCACCTCGACGCTGGCCTGGCCATTGGACGCGTGCGCATGGCGACCTTCGCCGATCACCAGATGCGCGTTGCCGGGTGTGATGTTACAGCCGCAGGTATTGCACATGGTCTTTCGGGCCTCCGCGAGTGGTGGTCGCCCGCGCACTTGTCGCGAGAGACCGAAATGGGTGAAGCCTATTGGCTAGGCTAGAAGCTTAGTATAGCAGCCCAATCTCCGGGGCCGAGCCCCAACCGCGGCGACCGGGTCGATGGCGCCTAGGGCGTCTTGGTGCGGTCGAGCGCGCCGAGAAGATACACAATGACTCCGGGATGGGCGCGTCCCTGGGCGTCCCGGCGCACGTCCTGCACGCCAAAAGGAGGCGCCAGGCTAGCAATCACCGGCGGATGTTCGGGATCGAGCGCCGCGCCGATGCACTCAACGCCGTGCGGCTGGCGGGCGGCAAAGTCGATGCGATTGCAGTCGGTGATGGTCAATGCGATGCAGCGGCCCTCGGCATTCAGCCGCTTGTCCAGGGCGAGCATGGAGGTGTTCTTGCCGGTCTGGCGCGGGGCGCGCAGGAGGAAGTAGTACGCACCGCCGCAGACCGCACTGTGGACATCACCGCGCCAAGTCAACCGCCGCGGCTGTCCTCCGGATCAATCCCCGCCTGTTGCAGCAGGGCGCGTAAGTGGTCGTTCTGGGCCTGCTGCTGCTCGGCCCGGGCTTGGGCTTCGTTGGCTTGCTCGCGCGCTTGTTCCTTTTCCAAGCGCTCCAGCTCCGCCTGAGCCCGAGCCTGCTCCGCCTGAGCCCGAGCCTGCTCCGTCTGAGCCCGAGCCTGCTCCGCCTGAGCCCGAGCCTGCTCCGTCTGAGCCCGAGCCTGCTCCGCCTGAGCCCGAGCCTGCTCGGCGTGTCGTCGCAGTCGCTCCTGGGCGCGCTCATGCTCTTGCAGTTCCTGCAAAATTTCATCCTCCAATTCCATCACCTCGGCAATCTCCGGTTCGGCGCGCGCGCGTTGCAGGCGTCGAACGAGCGGGCGATAGCGGGGCGGCACCTCGGCCTCGTCGAGTGCGAGTACGTGCTTGTCACCAATGATTAACCCCTGATCAAAGATTTGCAGCATGCGTTCAACCTCGGTGCGCCGCTCGCGGTGTAGCTCCGGGATCTGAATGATGTAGCTGTCGTGGGTCAGCCCTTCGATGAAGGGTTCTTTCTCCGCGAGTGGCTCGCCGGTGGTGAGATCGACGATATCGCGGCGCACGCGAATCACCGGGGCGCGACTGTGTTCCAGGCGATGTCCGAGGAAATAGATGGTCAGCAGGGGCAGACCCTGGCGTACCTTGCGGTCCTGGATCTGATCGAGGGTGACCAGGCGGGTGTTGTCGGGATCGCTGTACTGGCTACCAAGGTAACGGCGAAAGCGCATGATGTCGGTCGGGAACTTGGCCTTTTGCAGCTCGATCAGCACCTGGCGCTCCTCGCCTTCGGTATTGCGAATGCGCGCGGCGAAGTCCATGCGATAGACGGTCAGAAAGCGCTCGCCACCGACGTCGATCTTGTGACTGCGCTCTTGCGGGCGAAACTCGAGCGCGAGAATGTCCTCGCCAATAATGGTGCCTATCAACAGCTTTGCGCTCTCATTGTCCTCAAGCAAGAACTTAAAGACCACATCGTAAATGGGATTGGCAATCTGCATGACGGGGACGACTCCCTGTTGAGAAAGGCGGTGTGCGACAGTGGGCGAATAATAAATCAACGCGCGCCGCAAATGCTCCAACCCAGGCGAAGATCGGGCGCGGTCACGTTTTCCCACCCGGTTTTCCCCACCCGGCTTCCCATGGCCCAAGCAAAGGGGTCGCTCCCCTTGTCAGCTTGGCACCAGGCTGTCAGTCGGTTGAATTAGTCTGACTTTCTTTTTACAGACCGACCGAAATCCCCCGCCACTACTGGGCTGGATGGCAATTTCGGATTTCACGCGGGTGGCTACATCGTGACTTGCAGGAGCTCCAGGATCTGTTCTTGCTCGGGTGTTGGAATGCTATTTTGATCGAACTCAGCGCCGTTGACCGCAATGCGATTGCACGTGATCTGCGCCAAGCTATCAATCACCCCACGGAATGTCCAGCGTCTGTCTTCGCCCTTGCCATCATTGGCAAATAACGGCGCGAGCCGTTGCTCCATGTGCCATTGCAGATAATAGGCCAGCATACAGAGAAAGACATGACTGCGAATCCGGTCATCGGTCTTGTGATAAACCGGGCGAATCTCCAGCTGCACGGTCTTGAGATTGCGAAAGGCGCGTTCGACAAAGGTGAGGCTCTTATAGGCGCGCACCACGTCCAAGGTCTTCATCTGCTCCTTGTCAACATCGCTTGTGATGACATAGCAGCCGTCGAAGCGCTTCTCGTGCTCCACCTTCTCGGTTTTAATCGACCAGGTCAGACGATGCTGGCAAGATTTTTCCTGTTGCGGGTCGGCCTCGATCGCCCATTGGATGAACTTTCCCATCTTGTATTTGGCCAGAACCTTGCCGACACGCGCACCGAGCTTCTCAACGGTTGTGGCACGCTTGTAGGCCGCGATCTCCGTCAGGGTCTTAGTGGTGAGATCGAGCAGCCGTTGGCGCGTCTGCGACTCGCGTACAGCCGTCTGCGGGTTGCGACAGAGGCAGTAGCGGCGGGTCGGATCCTCAGGGTCACTGACCTCATGGATAGTGCGCTCATCGAACAGATCAAGGGTGATCACCTTGTTCTTCAGCAGCGTCATCATCTCACCGTGGGTCAGCGCGCCGATGGTTTGCAAGTCCTTCTCATCTTTGAGCTTGTCAATCGTGCCGCGGGTGACCATCCCGCGATCACCGACAAAGATGACCTTCTCAATGCCCCATGATCTTTTAAGGCAGGCTTTGATCTCATGCACTTTATCGACCACGGTGGTTTCATCCTTGGTATTGCCCGCGTAGACTTCCACGCCAACCGGGCAACCTTGGTCATTACAAATGAGCCCGACGACAATCTGCTCACGGCTTTTCTTGCCATCGCGGTGATAGCCAAAGGCGACCAGTTCGCTGTCTTTGTCGTCGCCTTCAAAATAAACGCTGGTGATATCGTAGAGGATCACCTGTCCATTGCGCAGATGACGCCCGGCCAGGGTTTTCTGAATGGCCTTTTGACGCTGTAACAGCCGGTCCATGGGTTCATAGCAGTGCGTATCAACCTTGGGGGCGTCATTAATTCCGCACAGTTCCCACAGGCAGGTATTGGGATGATGGTTGCATAAGGCGAGCTTGCTTCCGGCATGGACCAAGCGACCGACGATCATTGCCAGTGCGCTGCTGACCCAGGGTTCGCCACGCGAGTAGAGAATACGGTGCAAGCCCAGTTGTTTGGCAATGGCCAGGATGGCGTAGCTGGCGCCGTATTCGCGGCTGTTGAGAATCTGGAAGGCCTGCGGGTCATCGACGGGAACCACGCGCTCGCGGAACGCCAACTGCAGGAGTTTGAGTTGCTCCAGTGAACAACCGGTAATGCGCCCATGCTGGGTATGGCACATCTTGCCATGATCGCGAAAGGAGGTACGCAAAATGCCCACCGACATCCCCGCCGGCTGGCGCCAGCATCGCCAGGAGGGCGGGGTGGTGCTGCACCTGCCGAGCAACAGCATCGCCGCCAGCGGGCTATCGATGCCCCACTCGCCGCGCTGGTACCGCGAGCGCCTCTGGCTGCTCAACTCCGGCAGCGGCGAGCTGGGTTATCTGGATGGCGAACGCTTCGTCCCTGTCGCCTACGGCCCTGGCTTCGTGCGTGGTCTGGCCTTTCATGACCGCTTTGCCCTCATCGGCCTGTCGCAACTGCGCTCCACCAGCTTCGGCGGCCTGGCCCTGGAGCAGCGCCTGGCCGCCGACGGCCAGCAGGCCCAGTGCGGGCTGATGGTGGTGGATCTCGACCGCGGTGCGGTCATCCACTGGCTGCGTTTCGGCAATCTGGTCGAAGAGCTGTTCGATCTGGTGGTCATCCCCGCCGCCCGCCGCCCGCGCGCCCTCGGCCTGCAGGAGGATGACATCGAGCGCTTGGTCAGCTTCCCCGGCAGTAACGGCTTGGTCATCACCAAGCCCACCGTCAGGCGCCCCGGTCACACCCGAGCGCCGGTGGCCGGCCTGCCGCGCCCCGAGCCAGGCGCCCACCCCCGCCCCGGCCACCGAACTGTTCACCCATGCCGGCTATCGCGTGCTCGATGTCTATCAGCGCCAGAGCGCGCCGGAGCAAGCCGAGATCGTCGCCTTCTGGCTGGAGCAGCAACTGCTGCCGCCTGCGGAAGCGCAACGGCGTGTCGATGAGGTCTGCTTTCTGGTGCGTGCCGGCAGCGACGCCCTGGTGGGCATCGGCAGCCTCTACCCCGGCGAGCTGGCGGATAACGGGCAGGAGCGCCGCGTGCTCTATTACCGCAGCCATCTGCACCCGAGCGCCCGTGGTCATGTCCGCCTGGCGGTCGGCCTGCTGCAAGCCATGCGCGCGCTGCTCGCCGACCCTCGGTTAGGCCGCGGCGGCGCGACCGCCATCGCCTTTGAAACCGAAAATCCCCGTTTGATGAGCCGCGCCTGGCGGCGCCTCTTTACTCGGCAGGGTTGGCGGCGAGTGGGCGCCAGCGCCTGCGGGCGCGACCTGTGGATATCAGAAAACATCCCGGGCGAGACGCCCGATCGCCGACCTTCGTCACGAATGAATCATGATTGCTAACTGAAGCCCAAGGGGATTCCCATGTCAACGCCCAACTTCCTCACTCCAACCACCAACCACTTCTTGCTGGAGCTGGCCAACAGTGCCGAATACCAGGCCATCAGTGCCGAGGCGGTGATGCTGGATCTGTTCTACGTCGGGCTGCTCAATCGCGCCCCGGGTGCCGAGGGCTACGCCTATTGGCAGGAGGAACTGGCTGATGCCGACACGCCGCTGACCTATTTCGATGTGTTCCTGTCCAGCCAGGAGTACCAGGATCGGTTCTTGCCGACGGATGAGGAGACAGCCGCCCTGAATTTGGTCGGCGTTGCAGCGGCGCATGGCGGGGATTGGGGAGGGAGCTAATCGCCATCAGGCGGTGGGGCGGTTTGGGGTGCTGCGCCACACCAAGCGCTCAAATCCCAGCGCCACCACCGCATGGGTGTGCAGGCGCAGGCGCACGCCATAGGCCTGTTCCAGCCCCTGGCGGTAGCGGGTCAGTTGGGCTTCGGCAGTGTTCAGGGCGGCAGCGACAGCGGCAGAGCGGCCAGTTCTTCCCGCGACTGTTCCCGCAGCCGCTCCGCCGCTTGTCCGAGGTCGTGCAGGCTCAGATACTTGAACTCCAGCAGATGATCCAGCAGCGCGAAGCGGCGCATTTCTTCCCGCACCATCAGGGATAAATCAGCATGACCGCGATGGATCGCCGTTTCTGAGTCCATCACATAGAAAATATCGGCGAACAGGGCGACCAGGAACACGGTCTTCACCGTCAGCTCATTCGACCAGCGATAATCCCGATTGTCGAAGACCCGCAGGTGATGCGTCTCCAGCACTTCAATCAGCGGGGCGAGGTCGCCATTGGTGTAAAAGCCCTCAGCAGCGGCGCGCAGGCTTTCGCGATCGGGGTACTCAGGGAAAAGCTGATCGCGAAACTTCTCGACATAGAGCTTGCGGATGACCAGGTTGGGAATCCCCAGCACCAGCCGCCCCATGGCATCCTGATCCTTGAGCGTGAGCGCGCCGAGAAAATACAGCAGCGATCCCAGAAAAGGCGCGTCCTTCGGCGCCCGGCGCATGTCATCGACGCCAAAGCGATGGGCGAGACTCGCAATCAGCGGCGGATGCTCGGGATCCAGTGCGGCGCCGATCAGCTCGGCCCCAGGCGGCTGGTGGGCAACGAAGTCGATGCGATTGCGATCCATCGCCAGGTTACTGTCGAGCATCTCGCGTGGGGGTGCTTCGGTGGTGGCCAGATGCTTGAAGAAGTAGAGCGCGAGCGTTGGATTGTAGAGCCCCGGCACGGGCTCGTAGCCGAAGCGATAGCCGTTGTACCAGGTACGCATGGTCTGCAACATGCGCACCGACCAGTCATGGTGGCATTGTCGCTCGGCGGCCAATTGTTCGAGCACGGCGGCGACTTCCGTCTCGGTAAAGCCGCACAGGTCGATAAAGCGCGCATCCAGGCTGATGTCTTCCGAGACGTTGTAGCCACTGGAGATATCCGCCAACACCACTGGAGATACCCCGGTGATGAACACCCGATCAATGCCCGCGCCCGAGGCGAGGGATTTGACCGCCTTGAACACGGTTTTGAGCAGCCCTTCCCCGGAAACCAAAGCCGCATAATCGGCCCGGCGTCCCTGCATGAGTTTCGTTGGCGAAGTTGTCGTATTCGTCGATCAGCAGATAGAGATCATGGCCTTGGGCGCGGGCGGCGTTGACCGCCGAGACCAGGGCAATGAGACCGTTGTCTTTGGAGAATCCAAATCCCGGGCTGTCGAGTGCGATAGCGCCAAGGTGCTTGGCGTAATGCAGAAAGAAACTTTTAACCTGGTGATTGAGATGATCGTGCAAGGCTTGGCGGATCTCAGCTAAATTGCCGCTGGCATCGACCATGGAAAAATCCCAGCGCAGCACGAAATAGCTGTTGCGGTGCGCGGTCGGCTCACAGCCAATGGCAAGCGACCCAAACAGCGCTTCGAATTCCCCGGCCCGCGCCAGGTCGTAGTAATTCTCCAGGGTGGTCAGCCAAGCGGTTTTGCCGAAACGCCGGGGGCGCAGGAACAGAATCTGATCGCCGACATTTTCGAGCGTGCGAATGCGCGCCGTGCGATCCGCATAATTGTAGCCATTGGTAATGATTTTGTGAAAATCCGCGGTACCGTAGGGAAATTTCATGGCCAATCCTGTGAACGGACAATCTCTGCGAACGGACAATCAAGTCATTTGTATAAACAAGCCTGCAATCCAGGGCCGAACCACCAACCCAATGTCTGATGCCTACAACGACAGTCCCCGCAAATCCGCGGCGGCGCGGCTGCTGTTTGTTCTGATCGGTCTGCTGCTGACCGCACCGGTGCAGGCGCGGGCGCAACCCCAGCACCAGTTCGCCATCAACCTCGCCACCCTGCCGCAATCGCTCGCCGGTCACCTGCACTTCCTCGATGACCCCGAGGGCACGCAGACCTTCGCCGCGGTCCTGCGCGCCTGGCAGCAGGGGCAATTCCAATCCCTCCCCGGTCATCTCGGGCGGGGCTATACCGACGGGGTCAGTTGGCTCGCCTTGCGCTTGACCAACCCCAGCGAGACGCCCCAGGACGCGGAACTCCGCCTCAATCCGTCGTACCTCAATGAGGTCGATATCTACGTTCAGCAGGGCGGCGATGATCAGCGGCCTGCTGACTATCGGACGGTGTCTCTCGGCGATCATGCCCCGGTGTTGGAGATGCCGCTGATCGCGCCGGCCATGCGCCTGCCCCTGCACCTGCCGCCCCATGGCCAGCAGCTGATTTTCATCCGGGTGCGCACCACCAGCAGCCACAGCCTGCACGGGGACGTGCTGAGCGTGCGGGATGCCAACCGCGCCAGCCAACAGCACATTGCCATACACAGTGCCTACCTGGGCGTGGCCATCAGCCTGGCGATTATCAACCTGCTGCTGGCTAAGCGGCTGCGCAGCTGGGTGCATCTGCTCTACGGCAGTTATCTGTTGAGCCTGTTTCTCAGTTCCTTCGGTCATTTCGGCCTGTTGCGGCTGTTCTGGCCTGCACAGACCCATCACCTGTCTGACGTGCTGGTCGGCTCGAGTTTTGGGCTGGGGGTGACCCTGATCAGCGGTTTTGGCATCGCCTTGTTCGACACCCGTCGCTTTCATCCCTGGGTACACCGCTTCCTGCACTTGGAGATCGCGCTGGGGCTGGTCACGGTGCTGGTGTCCGCCTCCCGTTTCTATGGCCAGGTGGCGCAGGTGCTGGTGCTCACCGGGCTGGTCTTGGTTCTGATGCTGCCCTGGCTGGCCTGGCAGATGATTCGCCGGGGTGAAGTCGCCCAGGGGCGGCTGTTTCTGTTGGCCTTCAGCATGAGTGTCCTGGGCGCCGTCATCACCTTCGCCGGGTTGCTGGGGTTGATGCCGAGCGGGGCTGTCACCCACTATGCGCTCCATGCCACCTCGGTCATCCACATGATTGTGATGATGCGCGGGCTCTCCGAGCGCATTCTGGCGGCGGAAGCGGCCTTGCGCCTGGCGGCCCAACACGCCGAGTCCGATGCCTTGCGCCTGGCCGCGCGCATGACCGAGGATCTGGCGGAAAACCAGCGGGCGCTGGAGCAGGCGCTGGCCGCCGAGCGCCGCATTCGCGCCGAGCAGGCGCGCTTTATCGACACCATCAGCCACGAATACCGCACCCCGCTGTCGATCATCCGCACCCATCTCGATGTCCTCCATGCCAAGGGCGTGATTGGCGCACCACGCATGCAGGCGCTGGCCAACGCCTTAAAGCGGCTGAATGCCATCTTCGATCAAGCCCCGCAGGCGCACCGCTCCGGGCGCCCCCCGGAGCCCCAGATCCAGCCGGTGGCGCTGCCCCCGATCATCGAGGCGCTGCTCGGCGAACTGCGCCAACTGCATCCCAACCACCCGGTCGATGTCCAACCGGCCCCCGGTCCCGCGGTGGTGTTGGGGGATCCGACCCTCATTCGGATTGCGCTGCGCAATCTGCTCGAAAATGCGGCGAAATACCAGGTCCCCCAGCCGCAAGCCCCATTGATTCGTCTGCGGATCACCACCGACGCCCACCAGCTGATGCTGAGCCTGGGCAACCCCTGCGACCCGCACCTGCTGCCGCCGCGCGATCAGTTGTTTGAGCGTTTCGTGCGCGGGCGTTCGCGCACCCAGGGCGGCATCGGGCTGGGGCTATCGATCACCCGCGACCTGGTTGAGAACATGGGCGGCGAGATCCGCCTCCAGGACAGCCCGCCGGACTGGTTCGAGATCGCCCTGCGCCTGCCGCTGGCCGACAGCGGATAGATTTTGGAGACTTTTGTGGCGCACGCACCCATGCCTGACATTCCCATCCTGCTGGTCGAGGACGACCTTGACCTCTGCGAAGTGCTCTCTGAGTACCTGGAACTCCACGGTTACCAGGTCACCACCGCCAACAGTGGCCGCGACTTTTACCGCGCCCTCGATCTGGGTCACGCCTTCCAGGTCGCCATCATCGACCTGGGTCTGCCGGATCAACCCGGACAGGTGCTGGCCGAGTATGCGCGCCAGAACACCGCGATGTCGGTGGTGATCATCACCGCCAATGATGCGCTGGACAACCGCATCGGCGCCTTTCAGAGCGGGGTTGATCTGTTCATCGCCAAGCCCCTCGACACCCGCGAACTCCTCGCCGCCGTCAGTGCCATGGCCGCCCGCTACAGCGAGCGCCAGGCGTTGCAACCGGCCAACCCTCCGGCGCTTCCCGGCACCGGGGTCTGGCGCCTGAAACGCCCGCCGCGACAGTTGATCTCGCCCGCCGGCGGCGTGATGACGCTCACTCAGCGCGAAAGCGATATTGTCGCGCTGTTTGCGCGGGTCAAGGACGGCCATGTGGAGCGCCAGGCCATGCTGCAAGCCATCTACAACCGGGAAGACCGCGCTGCCCAGCGCGCCCTCGATAACCTCATCCGCCGTCTGCGCGTCAAGCTCGAAGCCGCCACCGGCCATCCCGCCCCCATCGTCACCGCCTATGGCCAGGGACACACCTTTAGTGAGCCACTGGTCATGGACTCAGCGGCGAAATGATAGAATTTGTGACATTTTTGCGGCTTTTTTGAGGGGTGACAGGACGGGAAATTCTGGCCAATACTCCGAGAGCAAGTGCGAGAGCCAGTGCGAGAGGCCACCCGCTTCTTAAATGCTGAACCAAACTGGACGCAGTTTACGCATGCCAACCGACTCATTGCCAAACACCTCTGTCGCCGTTGCTGACGCGCCACCATGGCCAGCGCCCGCTGAGGAGGCATTCCAAGCCGGTCGCCAAGCCCGTCAACGCGGCGATCAGGCTGCCGCGATCAAGCACTTCCGTGCGGTGCTTCGCGAGCAACCAGATCACATCCCGGCCCAGACGAATCTCGCCAATGCCCTGCAATCCATGGGCGAGATCGACGAGGCGCTGGTCATCGCGCAACAGACCATCGCCTTGGCCCCCAACAAAGCGGTGTTGCATTCCAACCTCGGTGGCCTCTGGCAGATCAAGGGCGATGTGGAGCAGGCCATCGCCGCCTACCAGCGCGCCATCGCACTCGACCCAAAGCTCCACCTCGCTCACGCCAACCTCGCCAAGGCGCTCACCGCCCAGGGCCAATTCCAGTCGGCGCAAGACGCCTACCAAGACGCCCTGCGTCTCAAGCCGTATCAGCCCGAATTGCATCTGGAGCTGGGGCAGCTCTATCAACGCTACGGTTTCGTGCCCCAGGCGGTCGAGCACTACCGGGTCTCGCTGCGCCTCGCCCCTAGCGCCCAGGCTTACAATGCCTTGGGCGCCGCGTTGCAGGATTGGGGCAACCTCAAGCAAGCCCAGCCGTGTTATCGCCGCGCCCTCAAGCTCAAGCCCGACTTCGACCTCCCCGCCCTCAACCTCGCCCAGATGCAGGAAAATCTCGGCGATTTGGAGGGTGCCAGTCGCTATTACCAGCACGCCCTGGCCACCGCGTCCGCGGACGCGCCCAACCGCACCAAGCTGCGCCTGCTGCTGGAGACCGTGCGCCGCAAGCAGGCCGATTGGGACGACTATCCTCAGCGTCTCGCCGCCCTGCGCGAAGCGCTGCAGCGCCACCTGCAACGCGAGCACGGCGAGCCCTTGCCCCTGGGCAACACGCTGGCCTTCGCGCTGCCGCCCGCCTGGCGGCGTGATCTAGCGGTCCAGTTCGCCCGTCAACAGGCCCAGCTGGCCGAGGCGCTGGCCACCCCGTTGCGCCATCCGCGCGAGCCGCGGCCCGCGCGGCTGCGCATCGGCTACCTATCGCCGGACTTCCGCTGCCACGCCGTCGGCACCCTGATCGCCGGGCTGTTCCAGTATCACCAGCGCCCCGACTTCGAGATCTTCGCCTACAGCCTGACCGCGGCGCAGGACGACTGGACCACACAGATCCGCCAGGGCTGCGACCACTTCCTGGATGTCTCCCAGCAGCCGGATCTGAGCATTGCCCAGCGCATCCACGCCGACGGCATCCACATTCTGATTGACCTGGCCGGCTACACCACGTACTGCCGTCCCTTGGTGCTTGCCCTGCGCCCGGCCCCGGTGCAGATCCAGTGGCTCGGCTACCCCGGCACCCTGGGCGCTGAGCATATCCCCTATCTTCTGGCCGATCGCCACCTGATCCCGGAGGAACAGGCCGCTCAGTATTCCGAAACCCTGCTCGAACTGCCCCACGCCTGGGGCACCACCCCCTGGACCAGTGACGCGCCGACGCCAGCGCGCGCCGCCTGCGGTCTGCCGGAGTCGGGCATGGTCTACTGCTGCTTCAACGGCGTGCACAAGATCGACCCTGAGGTGTTCGCGCTCTGGATGCGCATTCTCGCCCATGTGCCCGACAGTGTGCTCTGGCTGCTCGATGGCGGCGCGGGCGGCAGCAGCGCCCGCCTGCGCCAAGCCGCCGCTGCGGCCGGCATCGCCCCCGAGCGCCTGATCTTCGCCGACAAACGCCCGCACGCCGAGTATCTGGCCCGCTACCGCCTGGCCGATCTCTTTCTCGACACCCTGGCCTACAACGCCGGCGCCACCGCCGTCGGCGCCCTGGCCATGGGCCTGCCCCTGCTGACCTGTCCCGGCGCGCACTATGCCACCCGCATGGGCGCCAGCCTGTGCCACGCCGTGGGGCTGCCCGAGCTGATCTGCGCAACGCCCGAGGCCTACGTCGAGCAAGCCGTCGCCCTGGGGCGCGATCCCGAGCGGCTGGCCGCGCTCAAGGCGCGGCTGCAAGACCATCTGGCCAGCGCCCCGCTGTTCCAGCCCCAGGTCTTTGTCGCCAGCCTGGAGGGCGTCTATCGCAATCTCTGGCAGCGGCATGCGGCCATGACGGCCTGAACCCACCCGGAACCACCGCCCGATGAACGACAGCACGCCAACAACAGGCCCGGCCCTCGCCATCCACGCCGACGATGGCCTCTGGCACTGGCTCGCCGAGCAGAACATCAGCCTGGCGCTCACCACCTATCAGAGCAATCGGCTGTTCTTCATCGGCCGCAGTCAGGAGCCGGGTCGGCTGGCCGTCCAGGAGCGGCTGTTCGACAAGCCCATGGGGCTCGCCTGGCAGCCGGAGAGCGATAGCCTGACCCTGGGCTGTCGCTACCAGATTTGGCAACTCGCCAACCGCCTGCCCGCTGGCCAGACCCACGAGGACGGCGACCGCCTCTATGTGCCGCGCCAAGCCTGGATCACCGGCGATCTCAACGCCCACGACCTGGCCTTGGATGCCGAGGGCCGGCTGCTGTTTGTCAACACCGACTTCAGCTGTCTCGCCACCCTCGATCCCGACCACAGCTTCCGCCCCCTCTGGCAACCGCCCTTCATCAGCAAACTGGTGGCCGAAGACCGCTGCCACTTAAACGGCCTGGCGCTGCAAGACGGCGTTGCCACCTGGATGAGTGCGTGCAGCGCCACCGACACCCCCGCCGGCTGGCGCCAGCATCGCCACGACGGCGGGGTGGTGCTGCACCTGCCGAGCAACAGCATCGCCGCCAGCGGGCTATCGATGCCCCATTCGCCGCGCTGGTACCGCGACACCCTCTGGCTGCTCAACTCCGGCAGCGGCGAGCTGGGTTATCTCGACGGCGAACGCTTCGTCCCCGTCGCCTATGGCCCCGGCTTTGTGCGTGGTCTGGCCTTTCACGACCGCTTTGCCCTCATCGGCCTGTCGCAACTGCGCTCGACCAGCTTCGGCGGCTTGGCGCTGGAGCAGCGTCTGGCGGCCGACGGCCAACAGGCCCAGTGCGGGCTGATGGTGGTGGATCTCGACCGCGGTGAGGTCATCCACTGGCTGCGTTTCGGCAATCTGGTCGAAGAGCTGTTCGATCTGGTGGTCATCCCCGGCGCCCGCCGCCCGCGCGCCCTCGGCCTGCAGGAGGATGACATCGAACGCCTGGTGAGCTTTCCCGGAAGCGACGGCCTGGTCATCACCAAGCCCACCGTCAGGCGCCCCGGTCACACCCGAGCGCCGGTGGCCGGCCTGCCGCGCCCCGAGCCGGGCGGCCAGCCGGTGCTCTACCAAAGCGTCCACAACCTCACCCCCGACAACCTGCTGCCCTACGACCGCATGACCGCGCCGCCGCTGAGCCAACGCTGGGCCAGCCAGCCGCCGCGCGGCGAGCTGTTGGGGCTGTCCGCCGCCATTGCCGGCGAGCTGGTCGGCTTCGCCATCGCCGAGCGCTTTCAAGCCGCGGACGGCAGCCCTCAGGCCGAACTCATCTCCCTGTTCGTCGCCCCCGCTCAGCGGCGGCGCGGCATCGGCACCCGCCTGGTCGCCCGCCTGCGCCAACAGCTCGATGTGGCGCTCACCACCCCCTTGCTCCGCGCCCACCACGGCCAGGCCGTCGGCCAGCAGGCTGATCAGGCGCCCACCCCCGCCCCGGCCACCGAGCTGTTCACCCATGCCGGCTATCGCGTGCTCGATGTCTATCAGCGCCTGAGCGCGCCGGAGCAAGCCGAGAGCATCGCCTTCTGGCTGGAGCAGCAACTGCTGCCGCCTGCGGAAGCGCAACGGCGTGTCGGCGAGGTCTGCTTTCTGGTGCGTGCCGGCAGCGACGCCCTGGTGGGCATCGGCAGCCTCTACCCCGGCGAGCTGGCGGATAACGGGCAGGAGCGCCGCGTGCTCTACGGTCGAACCTATCTGCACCCGAGCGCCCGTGGTCATGTCCGCTTGTATCTCGGCCTGCTGCAAGCCGCACGTACACTGATAGCCGACCCTCGGCTGTGCCGCAGCGGCGCGACCGCCATCGCCTTCGAGACCGAAAACCCCCGTTTGATGAGCCGCGCCTGGCGGCGCTTCTTTACCCGGCAGGGTTGGCGGCGAGTGGGCGCCAGCGCCTGCGGTTGCGACCTCTGGATCGCCGAAGAGCGCGCGCGCGACGCCCCATCGCCAGCCCTCGTCATGGGTATATAACGAATCCGAATGATCGTTCGCTGAAATCTAAGGAAACTGCCATGTCCACACCCGCCTTCCAAACGCCCCAAACCAACCCCTTCGGCCTGACCGACGTGGGCAACTATTCCGCCCCGACCTTGGCCGATCTCGACGCCGACGGCGATCTCGATGCCCTGGTCGGCGCATTCGATGGCACCCTGAACTACTTCGAGAACACCGGCAGCGCCAGCTCCGCAGCCTTCGCCAGCGCCGAGAATGCCAGCGCCTTCGGCCTGACCGACGTGGGCTTCAAGTCCGCCCCGACCTTGGCCGACCTCGACGGCGACGGCGATCTCGATGCCCTGGTCGGCGCATCCGATGGCAAGCTGTACTACTTCAAGAACACCGGCAGCGCCAGCTCTGCGGCCTTCGCCAGCGCCCAGGATGCCAGCGCCTTCGGCCTGACCGACGTGGGCGACTTTTCCGCCCCGACCTTCGCCGACCTCGACGGCGACGGCGATCTCGATGCCCTGGTCGGCGAAAACGATGGCACCTTGAACTACTTCAAGAACACCGGCAGCGCTAGCTCCGCGGCCTTCACCAGCGCCCAGGACGCCAGCGCCTTCGGCCTGACCAACGTGGGCTCCTTTTCCGCCCCGACCTTCGCCGACCTCGACGGCGACGGCGATCTTGATGCCCTGGTCGGCGAACAAGATGGCACCCTCAACTACTTCCAGAACACCGGCAGCGCCAGCTCTGCGGCCTTCGCCAGCGCCCAGGACGCCAGCGCCTTCGGCCTGACCGGCGTGGGCTCCAATTCCGCCCCGACCTTCGCCGACCTCGACGGCGATGGCGATCTTGATGCCCTGGTCGGCGAATACGATGGCAATCTGCTGTTTTTTGAGAACGGGATACCGCCGGGTGTGACCATCAGCCCCAGCGGCGACAGTACCCAGGTCACAGAAGGCGGCGCCAGCGACACCTACACCCTGGTGCTCGACAGCCAGCCCACGGCTGACGTCACAATCACCCTCGACACCACGCACGGCGGCACCGGCAACGGTCAGCTCAGCACCGACGCGACCACGCTGACCTTCACCACCACCAACTGGGACACCCCACAGACGGTCACCGTCAGCGCCGTGGATGACGGCATCGGCGAAGGCCCGCACTTCGGCGTCATCGCCCACAGCGTCAGCAGCACGGATGGCAACTACAACGGCCTCAGCGTCGACAACCTCTCGGTGCAGATCGCCGACAACGACCTGCCGAGCGGCGGTCCGACCTTTCTCACCCCAACCACCAACCACTTCGGCCTGACCGACGTGGGCTCCAATTCCGCCCCGACCTTGGCCGACCTCGACGGCGACGGCGATCTGGATGCCCTGGTCGGCGCATTCGATGGCACCCTGAACTACTTCGAGAACACCGGCAGCGCCAGCAACGCCGCCTTCGCCAGCGCCCAAGACGCCAGCGCCTTCGGCCTGACCGACGTGGGCTCCAATTCCGCCCCGACCTTGGCCGACCTCGACGGCGACGGCGATCTCGATGCCCTGGTCGGCGCATCCGATGGCACCCTGAACTACTTCGAGAACACCGGCAGCGCCAGCGCCGCCGCCTTCGCCAGCGCCCAGGACGCCAGCGCCTTCGGCCTGACCGACGTGGGCTTCAAGTCCGCCCCGACCTTGGCCGACCTCGACGGCGACGGCGATCTCGATGCCCTGGTCGGCGAATACGATGGCACCCTGAACTACTTCGAGAACACCGGCAGCGCCAGCTCCGCGGCCTTCGCCAGCGCCCAGAACGCCGGCGCCTTCGGCCTGACCGACGTGGGCTCCTATTCCGCCCCGACCTTCGCCGACCTCGACGGCGACGGCGATCTCGATGCCCTGGTCGGCGAATACGATGGCAGCCTGAACTACTTCGAGAACACCGGCAGCGCCAGCTCCGCCGCCTTCGCCAGCGCCCAGGACGCCAGCGCCTTCGGCCTGACCGACGTGGGCACCTTTTCCGCCCCGACCTTCGCCGACCTCGACGGCGACGGCGATCTCGATGCCCTGGTCGGCGAACGCTATGGCACCCTGATTTACTTCGAGAACCAGGAAAATACCGCCCCCAGCTTCACCGGCCTCGATGGCACACCGACCTTCACCGAAGGCGGCAGCGCGGCGGTACTGGACGCCAATGTACAGGTCAGCGATGCCGAACTGGATGCCCTCAACAGCGGCGACGGCGACTACCACGGCGCCAGCCTGACCATCGCCCGCAATGGCGGCGCTGATGCCAGTGACGACTTCGGTTTTAGTGATGGCAACGACATCAGCCTGAGCGCTGGCAACCTGATCAAAAACGGTGAGACCATCGCCAGCTTCGGTGTCAGCGCAGGCACCCTGACCATCACCTTCACCAACGCCAACGGCGAAACCCCGACCTCCGCCGATGTCGACACCATCCTGCAGCAGATCACCTACAGCAACAGCACCGATGACCCGCCCGCCAGCGTCACCCTCGACTGGACCTTCAATGACGGCACCGCCGACAGCAGTGGCAGCAATCAAACCACGGTGACCGTCACCCCGGTCAACGACGCCCCCACGCTCACCGCCAACGGCTCAACCCCCACCTTCACCGAAGACGGCGACGCGGTCACCCTGTTCAGCGATGCCTCGGCCAGCACGTTGGAAAGCGGCCAGACCTTCACTGGGCTGACCTTGACGGTGACGAATGTGACTGAGGGAGCCAATGAGATCCTGTCCATCGGCGGCACCGATGTGCCACTCATTGCCACCGGCGGCAGCCCGATTGCCATTACTGGGGGTGGCAGTGCCGCCGTGACCTTGGATGGCAGCACGGCGACCGTCACGGTCACCGACATGACCCGCGATGCCGCAGCCCTGCAAAGCCTGGTCGAGGGCATCAGCTACCGCAACATCAGCGATGATCCTACGATTGCTGATCGGATGGTCACCATCACCTCGCTGACCGACTCCGGTGGCACCGCCAATGGCGGAGTGGAAACCGCTCATCTGACCATCGCCTCCACCCTCAGCCTGACGGCAGTCAACGACGCCCCCGTCCTCGTGCTCAGCGAGACCACCCAGGGCTTCGAGACCTCCGACAGCCTCACCAGCAACTTCAACGACGGTAACGCCACGCCGGTGATGTCCTGGAGCGAGACCGCCGGGCTCTCCGGCGGGGGCGGCGTGAGTATCCCCGGCGGCACCAGCGAGGTCTGGACGGCCAACCAAGGCCTCACCCTGGTCATCGGCGAGACCTACACCCTATCGACCTTTGCCTATATCTCTGGCAACAGCGGCTATGGCGGCCTAGGCTTTGCGGTCAACGACAGCAACCTCCCTGGGTCCACCACTGCGGGCACCAACGGCTTCAACCTCGGCATCGGCTTTCACGGCGGCGGTGGGTCGTACATCAACGACGACAGCGAGACCAACCTCTCCTGGACCGGCACCAGCGGCGGGGATGCCCTGGTCACCGGCAACTGGTATCGGCTGAGCTATGCCATCACCCCCACTGGCAGCAACAACTTTGAGGTCAGCTTCGAGATCTGGAACAGCGATGCCTCTGGCGTGGTGGGGACTCGGGCGGCGGATCCCGTTTCCACCACCCTGACCAACACCCATCTCACCGAGGGGCTGACGGTCTATCCCTATTTCTCCAATAACGGCAGCCGCCTGGGCGTGATCGACGACTTCACCGTTACCTCGTTCAGCAGCGGGTATGCCCTCACCGCCACCGACGAAGACACCACCAGCACCTCGACCGCCGTAAGCACCATCCTATCCGGCCTGGGCTACAGCGACAGCGACTCGGCGCAATCCGGGGCAGCCATCTCCGAAACCACGGGCAACGGCACCTGGCAATACTCGACCGACGGCGGCAGCACCTGGACAGCGGTGGGCGCGGTGAGCGCCTCCGCGGCCCTGCTGCTCGATGCAGACCAACTTCTGCGCTATGTGCCCGACGGGGTCAGCGACGAGACCGCGACCCTGACCCTACGTGGCTGGGACCAGAGCAGCGGCGCACCCGGTACCACGGCGGACACCAGCAGCAACGGCGGCAGCACCGCCTTCTCGGCCACCACCGGGACTGTCAGCATTTCGGTCACCGAGGTCAACGATGCCCCCACGCTTTCGGCCAACGGTTCTGATCCCACCTTTACCGAAGACGGCAGCGCCGTCATCCTGTTCAGCGCCGCCTCGGCCAGCACGGTGGAAAGCGGCCAGACCTTCCAGGGCCTGACGCTGACGGTCACGCATGTCTCCGACAGCGCGGAGTCACTTGCCATCGACGGCAGCACGGTCGAACTGAAGAACGACGCATCAGGCACCACCACCAACAACAGCCTGAGCTACAGCGTCAGCGTGGCAGCCGGCACGGCCACGGTGACACTCTCGGGCGGCACGCTCGCCGCGGCCGACCTGCAAACACTGATCGACGGCATCAGCTACAGCAACAGCAGCCAGAACCCCAGCACCGACAACAACCGAGAGGTGACCATCAGCTCGATCCAGGACAGCGGCGGCACCGCCAACGGCGGGGTCGATACCGCCTCGCCCAACATCGGCTCGACGGTGACGCTGGAGGCAGTGAATGATGCACCCGTGATCGCCAATCTGGACGCTGACAACCCGAGCTTTGTCGTCGGTGCCAGCAGCCCGGTCAAGCTGGATGTGGGCGCTAACGCGACCCTGACCGATGTCGATCACAGCAGCTTTGGTCACAGCGGCTTCCTGCTGGTCACCCAATCCAGCAGTGGCTCCATCGCCACCGGTGATCTCTCCTTCGACGGCACCACCGTCAAGGCCGGCGATGATGGCGTGGTGACGTCCGGCGAACGCGTCACGGTCAATGGCACCGATATCGGTGTGGTCACCACCAGCGCCGCCGCGGACAACACGATCCATGACCTGCTCAAGATCACCTTCGACACCGGCGCCGCCACCCCGGCGCTGATCAGCACCCTGCTGCAAAACCTCTCCTACACCGAAACGCCCAGCAACACCGCGATAGGTGATCGCCGCTTCGACATCAGCGTCAATGATGGTGAGGAGTCCTCATCGGTCGCGACCGTGACCCTCACCGGCGCTGCCGCCCCGACCCTCACCAGCGCCACCTACGACTGGGCCAGCGGTCAACTGCTGGTGACCGGGACGGATTTCATCGCCCAGCCGGGGGACGACAACGACATCGATGTCAGCAAGCTCAGCCTGGTGGGGGAGGGCGGCGACAGCGTCACCCTGACCAGCAGCCCGGTTGAGATTAGCAGCGCGACCCAGTTCAGTGTCACCCTGAATGCGGCTGACCAAGACGCCGTCAACCAGATCTTTAACAAAAACGGTGCCAGCTCCACGGGTGGCACAACCTACAACCTGACCGCCGCCGAAGACTGGGCAGCCGGGGTCGAGGCCAGCATCACCCTGGCCGACCTGACCGGCAATGGCATCACGGTCAGCAACGTCGCCGCGCCCACCATCGCCAGCGCCACCTACAACGGCAGAACCGGCGTGCTCGAGGTCACCGGCAGCGGATTCCTCAAGCGTGATGGCGCGGACAACGACATCGATGCCAGCCGCTTCACCATCACCGGCGAAGCCGGCAACACCCATACCCTCACCGATACCGCCGATGTCGAGATCACCAGCGCGACCCGCTTCAGCCTGACCCTGTCGGAAACCGACAAAACCGCCGTCAACGCCTTGATCAACCAAAACGGCACCGCGTCAAGCGACAACACCACCTACAACCTGGCGGCTACGGAAAACTGGGCATTGGGTGCCGATACGGCGGTCGATGTCGCTGATCGGACCGGCAATGGGATCACCGCGACTGTTAACCAACCGCCGCTGATCACCAGCGACCTCGGCGGCGACACCGCTGCCGTGGATGCGGTGGAAAACAGCACCGCGGTCACCACCGTCACCGCCACCGATGGCGACGATGACACCGTCACCTTCAGCATTACCGGCGGCGCCGACCAGGACTTGTTCCAGATCGATGCCAACAGCGGTGTGCTGAGTTTCAAGACCGCCCCGGACTTCGAGAACCCGAGCGACAGCGACAACAGCTATGAGGTCGTGGTGCAAGCCAGTGACGGCTACGGCGGCAGCGACACACAGAGCATCACGGCGACCGTCACCGACGTCAATGAAGCGCCGACCATCACCAGCGGCGACACTGGCTCGGTTGCGGAAAACGCCCCGACCACGACGGTGATCTACAGGGCAGAGGCGACTGATCCCGACGCTGGCCAGACATTGACCTACAGCCTCTCCGGCACCGATGCCGACCTGCTCGAGATCGACGCCACGAGCGGCGAGGTCACCCTCAAGAACCCGGCCGATTTTGAGACCAAGCCCAGCTACAGCTTCAACGTCATCGCCACCGACGATGGCAGCGGCACGCTCAGCGACAGCCAAGCGGTCACCGTCAGCGTCACCGACGTCAATGAAGCGCCGACCATCAACAGTGGCGACACCGGCTCAGTCGAGGAAAACGCCGCCACCAGCACGGTCATCTACACCGCCACCGCCACGGACGTGGATGGCAACACCCTGAGCTACAGCCTCTCCGGCACCGATGCCGCCTTACTCGACATCGACGCCAGCACCGGCGAGGTCACCCTCAAGAACCCGGCCGATTTTGAGGCCAAGCCCAGCTACAGCTTCAACGTCATCGCCACCGACGATGGCAGCGGCACGCTCAGCGACAGCCAAGCGGTCACCGTCAGCGTCACCGACGTCAATGAAGCGCCCAGCATCACCAGCGGCGATACTGGTTCGGTCGCCGAGAACGCCGCCACCAGCACGGTGATCTACACCGCCACCGCCACGGACGTGGATGGCGACACCCTGAGCTACAGCCTCTCCGGCACCGATGCCGCCTTACTCGACATCGACGCCACGAGCGGCGAGGTCACACTCAAGAGCCCGGCCGATTTTGAGACCAAGCCCAGCTACAGCTTCAACGTCATCGCCACCGACGATGGCAGCGGCACGCTCAGCGACAGCCAAGCGGTTACCGTCAGCGTCACCGACGTCAATGAAGCACCGACCATCACCAGCGGCGACACTGGTTCGGTCGCCGAGAACGCCGCCACCAGCACGGTCATCTACACCGCCACCGCCACGGACGTGGATGGCGACACCCTGAGCTACAGCCTCTCCGGCACCGATGCCGCCTTACTCGACATCGACGCCAGCACCGGCGAGGTCACCCTCAAGAACCCGGCTGATTTTGAGACCAAGCCCAGCTACAGCTTCAACGTCCTCGCCACCGACGATGGCAGCGGCGCACTGAGCGACACCCAGGCGGTCACCGTCAGCGTCACCGACGTCAATGAAGCGCCCAGCATCACCAGCGGCGATACCGGCTCGGTCGAGGAAAACGCCGCCACCAGCACGGTCATCTACACCGCCACTGCCACGGACGTGGATGGCGACACCCTGAGCTACAGCCTCTCCGGCACCGATGCCGATCTGCTCGAGATCGACGCCAACAGCGGAGCGGTCACCCTCAAGGCCAGCGCCGACTATGAGACCCAGGCCAGCTACAGCTTCAACGTCATCGCCACCGACAATGGCAGCGGCGCACTGAGCGACACCCAGGCGGTCACCGTCAATGTTGTCAACCTCAACGACGTCGCCACCGGCAGCGTCAGCATCGACGGCACTGCCACCCAAGGCGAAGTCCTTACTGCCAACACCAGCACCCTAGCCGATGCCGATGGCCTCGGCAGCTTCAGCTATGTCTGGAAGGCCGATGGCAGCATCATCGACGGCGCCAGCGCCAGTACCTACAACCTGACCCAAGCCGAAGTTGGCAAGGCGATCAGCGTCGAGGTCCGCTACACCGACCAGCAAGGCACCGCCGAAGGCCCCATCACTAGCACCGCCACCGACCCGGTCACCAACCTCAACGACGCCCCCGAGATCACTTCCAACGGCGGGGGCGACACGGCAGCGTTCAGCGTGGCTGAGAACAGCATCAACGTCACCCAGGTCATCGCCTTCGATATCGATGGTGATCCACTCGGCTTTGCCATCACTGGCGGTGCCGACCAGGGCGGCTTTAGCATCGATGCCAACAGTGGAGTACTGACCTTCCAGAGCGCGCCAGACTTCGAGAACCCGGGCGACAGCGATCGCGATAACCGCTACGAGGTTGCGGTTCAGGTCAGCGATGGTAATGGAGGCAGCGATACACAAACCATCAGCGTCACTATCACTGACGTTGCTGAACCTGCCCCCGAGCCAGAACCCGAGCCAGAGCCAGAGCCAGAGCCAGAGCCCATCATCCCCCCATCCGAGGACTGGGACGCACTACCCGACGACGACGGCGACGGCGTGCCTGAGGTGGTCGAAGACTTCGTGCCTGCACTGATCGAAGGCGGCGCCACCGGCGATGGCAATGGCGACGGCATTCTGGACCGCGAGCAGGCCGATGTCGCCTCGGTGCCGATTCGCCAGACCGACCAGGTCTCGGTGAATCCAGATGCCCCGAGCATCTTCGTCACCTTAGTCGGCGGGGTCTCTACCGATGGCGGCAGCGGCAGCGCGCCAATGCCCGAGGGCGGCGTCCTGATCCGCGGCCTGACCCAGCGTGACGCCCCCGCCGATCGCCCCACCGATCTCTCCATGCCGCTCGGCCTGATCGGCTTCGATGCCGAGATCACCAACGGTTCAATTGCCGTCCCCTTCAGTCTGCTGGTCGACGGCAACCTCGGGGTCAACGGATTCTGGAAACAGACCAGCGACGGTGACTGGGTGAATCTGGCCAGCCCCGAGTTCGGCGGCCAAGTCGTCACCGAAGGCGCGATGACCCGCCTGGACTTCGTGATCGAGGACAATGGCCTGTTTGATACCAACCCCGCCATTGGATCGATCACCGACCCCGGCGCGCCGGGCTATCGTGAGCCGCTCGAGCCGCCACCCACCGACTGTCCCTATCGGCCGTTCCAACCGGACAGCGATGGCGACGGCGTGCCCGATGACCTGGAGGCCAGGCTCGGGCTCGACCCGGCGCTAAAAGACAATGATGTCTTCAATGACAGCGCCCTGTTTGTCCAGCAACTGTATCGCGATCTGCTCTGGCGCGAAGGCGAGGATGCCGGGGTCGCGTATTGGACGGGCGCCCTGGAGGCTGGGGCGAACCACGAGCAGGTCGTCATGGCCTTTCTCGACGCGCCGGAATATCAGGCCACGGCGGGCCTGATTGGGCGTTTCTACGAGGGCGCCCTCGGGCGCGCGCCGGATGCCTGTGGTCTGGACTGCTGGGTTGCGCAAGCACAGGCCGGCGTGCCGATGGAACAGATCGCCGAGGCCTTCCTGCAGTCCTCTGAGTTCGTCGATCAGCAGGGTGCGCTGACCAGTACCTCGCTGGTTGAAACGCTGTTTGGCGCGATGCTGCAACGTGCTCCGAGCGAGACAGAACTCAGTACCTGGAGTCAAGCCCTGGAAAGCGGCACCTCAGCGGGCGCGTTGCTGCTGGACCTGGCGCAACAGCCCGAGTACTTAGCGCTGCAGGAAGACAGCCTGCTGCTCAACAGTCTGTATCTCTCCACCTTGGATCGCGCGCCGGATGAGGCCGGCCTGGCCTGGTGGCAGAGCCAACTCACCCAGAGCGATGATAACCTTGGTGCCATCGCTGGGTTCATCACCAGCCGCGAGTATCAGCAGCGATTCGTGCCGGCGGCGTCTGACAGTCCAGCCAGTGGGTTTGATGACGGCGCTGCGCTGGGCCTGCTTGGCCAGTCGGAGCCTGCCGATCTAGGAGGGGTGCTGCTGGGATAGGCCGCCGGGCTTGCTTGGGCGCTGCCGCACAGTGGCAGCGCCTGGGCAACGACACCTCCCGGATCCCCGCTTCGTGCAAGCCGGTGGCACCATCAACATCTGGTTTTCTCGGATCTCCTGGGGCGCAAAAGCCCGGCGCATCAGCACCGGGCGGCCCGACCGCGCTGCCCATGGGCGCAAGCCCGGTGCGATTGCTATGATGGCCCTTGGCAACGCAAAACGCCGCGCTGGCCGCTCCAGCCACCGCAGGATTCTCAAGGATGGCGCTCTTGCCCTGCTCTCCTGCCAACGCACCGAGCACCACCATGCAGCGATTCTTCAACAACGCCGGCCCCATTAAGCCGGAGATGCACTACCACCTGCCGCTGTTGCAGCGGCTGGACTGGGAAGAGGTTCAGCAGCTGATTCGCGAGCAGCGCTACTTCGTGCTCCACGCCCCGCGCCAGACCGGCAAGACCAGCACCCTACTGGCGATGATGCAGGCGCTCAACGGCTCTGGTGACTACGCCTGCGCCTACGCCAACATCGAAGGCGCTCAGGCCGCTCGCGGGGATGAAACCCAGGGCATACCGGCGGCCTGTGATGCCTTGGTCAATGCGATCGACCTCTATCTCAATCAACAGGATCTGCTGGAGTGGTACGAAAGTAAAAAACAGCGTTTGGCCCCCCAACACCTGCTCACCCAGGTGCTACAGCAATGGGCAAAGCTGCAAGGCAAGCCCACCATCCTGCTGCTCGACGAGGTCGACGCCCTGGTGGGCGACACCCTGATCTCCTTGCTGCGCCAGATCCGCGCCGGCTACGCCCAGCGCCCCGAGTACTTTCCTCAATCCATCGTCCTCTGTGGCGTGCGCGACGTGCGCGACTACCGCCTAGAGCAGGACGGCGCCCAGGTCATCACCGGCGGCAGCGCGTTCAACATCAAAGCTGAATCACTGCGCATGGGGAATTTCACCGAAGCTGAGACGCGCTCGCTTTGGCTCCAGCATACGGAGGCCACCGGTCAGCGGTTCGATGAAGCCATCTTCGCCGAGCTATGGGAAGACAGCCGCGGCCAGCCCTGGCTGGTCAATGCCCTAGGTTACGAGGTGACCTGGAAGAACAGGGCCGCACGAGACCGCACCCAGCCGATCGGCCTGATCGACTACCAGACCGCCCGCGAGCGACTGATTCAATCGCGCGCCACCCATCTGGATCAGCTCAGCGATAAGCTCAAGGAACCCCGGGTGCATAGCGTGATCTCTCGCATCCTCAGCACTGAAGAGGAGGAGAGTGAAGGTCTCAAGGTGGACGACCTGCAATACGTCGCGGATCTAGGTTTGATTACCCTGAGCCCCTCGGTGCGAATCAGTAACCGCATCTATCAGGAAGTCTTGCCCCGCGAGCTGACTTGGCCGACGCAGGTCATGATCGCCAACCAGGACACCCTCTGGTACATCGACCCCGACCACCGCCTGAACATGCCCAAGCTGCTGGCCGCCTTCCAGCAATTCTTCCGCGAACACTCGGACAGCTGGAGTGAGGGCTTTGATTACAAGGAAGCGGCCCCGCAGCTGCTGATGCAAGCCTTTTTGCAGCGCATCATCAACGGCGGAGGTCGTCTCACCAGAGAATATGGCCTTGGCCGCAAGCGCACCGATCTGCTGATCGAATGGCCGCTAGACCCCGAGCAGGGCCTGTACGGCCCGCTGCAACGGGTCGTCATCGAACTCAAGCTGCTGCGCGGCAAGCTCGATGCGGTGATCCAGACCGGCCTGGAGCAAACCCTGGACTACTGCCGGCGTGTCGGTGCCGACGAGGCCCATCTGGTCATCTTTAACCGCAATCCCAAGGTGAGCTGGAATAAGAAGATCTGGCATAAGCCAGCCAGCCATGAAGGGCTCAGCATCGGGGTTTGGGGCGCGTAGCTCGATCAGTTCGATCAGCGCCATCGGGTGGTACAGAGACGGGCTCAAGGTGGATGCCGGGGACCAAACGCTGTCGAATTGGGTTAGCCGTCACCCTGACCGCCATCTCTGGCGACGCATCTCACGGCGAAAGAGTTGGTCCTGGAACATCTTGACGTAGAGCTTGCGGATAACCAGATTCGGAATCCCCAGCACCAGCTCACTAAACGGCGTCTGATCCTTGAGCGTGAGTGCACCGAGGAAATACAGCAGTGAGCCGAGAAAGGGCGCGTCCTTGGGCGCACCCGCAATAACGGCAAGCGTTAACAGAGCCCATCTTGCAACAGCTGAGCTTTGCGCGTCAGCTGGCTTGCTTCAAGAGCCCACGCGGATATCCGCGGTAAAGGCATAACCGACGCCGTGCACGGTTTCCAGGGGCAGGCGTTCGTCGGTCTGCTCGCTGACCTTGGTGCGCAGTCGGCGGATGAGAATCTCCATGCGGCGCGGATCGTAGTTTTCCGGCTGATGTCCCAGGGCGCGCACCAGGGCTTCGCGCGGCAGCGGCTTTCCTGGTGAGCGCGCCAAGGCTTCCAACACCTGGGTTTCGGAGCGGGTCAGTCGGACCGACTGCCCCTTGGCCGTGAGCAGTTGCCAGCGGATCGGGTTCAGCTGCCAGCTGACCTTGGCAGCATCACCGCAGCAGCCCAGGCGTGCCGCCACATTGAGGATGATCAGGCGCAGTTCCTCCAGCTCCACCGGCTTCACCAGATAGGCATCGGCGCCGGCACTGTGGCCGCGGATGCGGTCGGTCAGCTCGCCGCGCGCGGTGGTGAGAATCAGCCCGAGACTGCGATTATCCTGCAACTGACTCAGCCAGCTGATGCCATCCTGATCTGGCAGCCCCACGTCCATGATCAACAGATCCACCGGTTGCTCCCGCAGCATGGCCTCGGCCTCAAGGGCAGTGCCGGCCCCGATGACATTGAAGCCTTCCAACTGCAAAAAGCTGACCATCGCCTCGCACAGGTCCGGTTCGTCCTCCAGCACCAGCAGTTTGATCTGTTCGGGGTTGATCTCATTCGTTTCGGGGTTCAAAAATCGCGCCCCTATTGAATCAAGTCTTTGTTTAGTAATTAAAAGCGGCCTCATGGATGGTAGAATGTCAAGCAGTTGAAACAAGACACCCACCCAAGAAGCCGCTGATGAAGACTCCCACATCCGACGTATCCTTGCCTTTTCATCAGCAATGTCGGGGCGCATCCGCTGAAGGCGGACTTTCACGATGGCCGCAGCATCGAGGCGCGCCGCTATGCGCAGGCACGTGATCGCACCAAGCCCGAATTGGCGGCGGGCATGTTGCGCCGCGCGCTGCGTCAGGGCCTCGAGGCCGATGTCCTGCTCGCCGATGCCTGGTTTGGCACCAAGACCATGATCGCCACCGCCTTGGATCTCAACCTCACGGCGATCTTGCGCATGAAGAAAAACGCCATGAAGTACCGCCTGAGGACCTGGAACAACGGCTCGGCGCACACCGAGCTGCTCGATGCGAATGGCTTGTATCAGACGAGCGTGCGCAAGCACTGGCAGCGCCTCAGCGGCTTGCCCTACCGGTGCCAGTGTTTGGACGTGGAGCTGAGCCTCGAGAGCGACGGCGAGGAGCAGTGGATTCCAGTGCGTCTGCTCTTTGTCCGTGGCGTCAGCCAAGACGCCGACAGTCCGGCGGGGGCGAAATCCTGGGCGCTGTTTCTAAGCACCGACCGCAGTCTCTCCCCGGCGGCGATTTTGGAGATCGATGCCTTGCGCTGGAGCATTGAGGTGTACTTCAATGAAGCCAAGCAGTACCTGGGCTTGCTCTGGGAGCAGACTGAAACCTTTGCCTCGCATCTGGCTTCAATCTGTGCCCGATGCGGTTGAAGATCTCGCTCCGCCAATGGAAGAAGGCGGCATCCAGGGCGATGGCAACGACGACGGCACCCCCGACAGTGAGCAGGCCGACGTGATTTCGGTGCCCATCCGCGACACCGAAACTGTCTCTGTCGATCCCAACGCCCCGGTGGTCTGGGCCACCCTAGTCGGCAACAGCGCCAACGGCGCTGACAGCTCGCCCACCCCCGGCGGCGGTGTCATCGTCACCACCCTGACCCAAAGCGACGCGCCCGCCGCCGAGGAACGCGACGGCATCGCCATGCCGCTCGGGCTGATCGCCTTCGCAGCCCAGGCCGAGGTTGAGGACGGTGCCGAAGATGCCGGAGACATTCCCTTCAGCCTGCTGATCGAAGGCGACATCCAAGTCAACGACTTCTGGAAGCAGAACGGCGATGGCGATTGGGTCAACCTCGCCAGCCCCGAGTACGGCGGGCAAGTCACCCAAATTGGCAGCATGATGGTCGGCGTGCCGAACGCTGCGGCGCATGGCGGGAATTGGGGAGGGAGCTAATCGCCATCAGGCGATGGGCGGTCTGGGGTGCTGCGCCACACCAGCCGCTCAAAGCCCAAGGCCACTACCGCATGGGTGTGCAGGCGCAGGCGCACGCCATAGGTCTGTTCCAGCCCCTGGCGGTAATGGGCCAATTGGGTTTCAGCGGCCTCCAGACTGGCCGCCACCTGGGGCAGACTGGCCAGTTCCTCACGCGACTGGGTGCGCACGTCCTGGCCGCTTTGCCCGATCTCTTGCAGGCTCAGATACTTGAACTCCAGCAGATGATCCAGCAGCGCGAAGCGGCGCATCTCCTCACGCACGATCAGCGACAGATCGGCATAGCCGCGATCAATCGCCGTTTCTGAATCCATCACATAGAAAATATCGGCAAACAGGGCGACCAGAAAGACGGTTTTCACCGTCAGCTCATTGGACCAGCGATAGTCGCGATTGTCGAACACTCGCAGGTGATGCGTCTCCAGCACTTCAATCAGCGGGCTGAGATCGCCCTGGGTATAGAGCACCTTGGCTGCCTCGCGCAGGCTTTCGCGCTCCGGATATTCGGGGAACAACTGGTCATGGATACGCTCGACATAGAGCTTGCGAATCACCAGATTGGGAATGCCCAGCACCAATTCACCGAAAGCCGTCTGATCTTTGAGCGTTAAAGCGCCAAGAAAATACAACAGCGACCCCAGAAAAGGCGCGTCCTTGGGCGCGCGGCGCATATCCTCCACCCCAAAGCGATGTGCGAGACTCGCAATCACCGGCGGATGTTCGGGATCGAGCGCGGCACCGATCAGTTCAGCGCCATGCGGCTGGCGGGCGACAAAGTCGATGCGATTGCGATCCATCGCCAGGTTGCTGTCAAGCATTTCTCGGGGTGGTTGACCAGTGGTGGCCAGGGCATCGAAGAAGTACAGCGCGAGCGTTGGGTTGTAGAGCCCCGGCCCCGGCTCGTAGCCGAAGCGATAGCCGTTGTACCAGGTGCGCATGGTCGCCAGCATCCGTGCCGACCAGTTTCGGTCGCGCCCTTGCTCTACGGTCAGCTGATCCAGCACAGCAGCGACTTCCGCCTCGCTAAAGCCGCACAGATCAACGAAACGCGCATCCAGGCTGATATCCTTGGAGACATTGTAGCCACTGGAAATATCGGCCAGCACCACCGGTGAGACTCCAGTAATGAAGACCCGATCAATGCCCGCACCCGATGCGAGGGACTTGACCGCCTTAAACACCGTTTTGAGCAGCCCCTCGCCTGACACCAGCGCATCGTAATCCGCCCGGCTGCGGTGCATCAGTTCATTGGCGAAGTTGTCGTATTCATCGATGAGCAGATAGAGATCATGGCCCTGGGCGCGCGCGGAGCTCACTGCGGCACGAAAAGCGACCAAGCCATCGCTCGGATGCGCCTGCAGATCGCCGCCGAGCCGGTCAGCATAGCGAACCCCAAAATCCGCAACCTGGGCATTGATGTGGTTGTGCAAGGCTTGGCGGATTTCGGCGAGATTGCCACTGGCATCCACCATGGAGAAATCCCAGCGCAGTACAAAGTAACGGTTGCGGCGCGCGGTCGGCTCGCGACCAATGGCGAGCGCGCCGAACAGGGCGTCGAATTCATCGGCCCGTGCCAGATCGTAGTAATTCTCCAGCGTCGTCAGCCAGGCCGTCTTACCAAAACGGCGTGGGCGCAGAAAGAGCAGCTGATCGCCCGCTTTCTCCAACACCCGGATGCGATCAGTGCGATCGGCGTAGTAGTAACCTTCGACGATGATTTTGTGAAAATCAGCGGTGCCGTAGGGGAATTTCATGGTGGATGACCTGCAAAATTTGAGCACGGGGCAAGTATAAGGGAGTCGCCACTCGAAAAGCTGAAGCGCCGCAACGCCAAGAAGATAGGTCAAAGAACAACCTGATGCGCCCCCGTTCCGTTCCTTTTTTCGCTTTCCCGATTTTGCTCGCCATTCACATTAGAGTCCTGGCCATGGTCTATCGCCGAACCCACCTATTACACGTCTAGAAAGCCGCTCTACCGGCCTCGCCTCAGACTGCCTGGGGTATAGCCGAACTTGCGCTTGAACGCCGTGATGAAATGATTGACATGCGAGTAGCCCAGTCGCGCCGCGAGCACTTTCAAAGGGATGGGATCTGCCTGCAACAGCGCATGAGCTTGGGTCAAGCGGTAATCGGTGAGGAAGCTGAAGATCGACTGCCCGTACTCTGCCACGAAATCATCATTTAGGCGTCGCGCTGAAAGTCCGAAATCTGTCGAAAGCTGACTCGGGGTAGGCGTATGCCCCTCAAGGTTTCGGAGGTAGTCATGTAGCTCCCGGATGCGTGCGGAATGCCGCCGTTCTTTGGTCGGCGCCTCTTCCCGTGAAACAAACTCATACAACCCCGCCAGATACTCCAGAACCTTCCCCTGCGCATAGAGCCTGCGTGCCGGGCCCTGATGCCTTGAGTCCAGCGCCATGCGCAGTGGTGAAGACACATAATTCGGCATCGAATGGACTGACGTTGGCGTCTGGTGACCAATCCTCAATCGATCTAACAAGGCGCTGACAGGCTCATCTCCCAGCATCATCAGCAGGCTTTGCTCGGGAATGACGATCGACCTCATTTCGGAATACACGCCACCTTCGATCATTATCGTGGCATGCCATTCCCGATGAAAACGAAAAGTATCCCGCCCCGACCTAGCGAGAATATCGACAGGCGGGTGATCTCTTCCGTTCCAATACTCTCGATGGCAGGCGGTACCGGAGATCCAGATCTGCGCATTAAATAGTGGCTCGATAGGCGAAATATCAACCTCAAACAACGACAACAGCCGGCTCGGCGCCTTTTCGAACTGGTGGCAGGCGTGAAAAAGGCAGACGTCATCACCGAGTTGCAACTTATTCACCCAAGCCTGCCCAATCTCTTGCGGTAGGGGATAGTCAACGCGCTCGACCTGAAAACGCTCTTGCCCCGCCGAGGCACCGGGCGGCCCTTCCGGCACAAGCAGCCAGTGAAGCCGATATTCGATCGCGGTTCGAGATTTCATACCGTGGAGTCTACGCAAATTTCCTCCCGCCAGCATCACCAATACAGAAATTCGTAGAACTTGAGGCATTTTGCGTAGAAAACGCAACATCCGCCTCAGGAAATCCGGTGCATGATCACCTCAACAAAAAAACTCTGGGTAGTCATCGGTGCAATGCCGATTCAATTCTTCCAACTTGCCGCCGAGGCCGCCACAATTTTTTTTGAGCAAAAGCCATGAATCAAGCCAATAAGATTGCCTTCATCGACACCCGTGTTGCTGACTACTCAACCCTCATCGCCGGTTTACCGGCCGATATTGAAGTCGTCCTCATCGATGGCGGTAACGGCCTGCAGCAAATGGCCGATGCGCTGGCGGGGCGCAGCGGTATGGCCGCCATCCATGTCTTCAGCCACGGCAGCACCGGTGCGCTGCAACTGGGCGATACCTGGCTCACTGGCGACAACCTCAACAGCTACGCCCCGCTGCTGGCCCAGATCGGCCAGAGCCTCACGGCCGACGGCGATTTGCTGCTCTACGGCTGCAATGTCGGCGCTGGCGAGACGGGGCAGGCGTTTGTCGAATCCATCGCGAGGATTGCGCAGGCTGATGTGGCGGCTTCGGATGATTTAACAGGAAATGCTGCGCTTGGCGGGGATTGGGTGCTGGAGGTGCAGCAAGGTTTCATCGAAGCGAATGAACTCAGCTCCAAAGAATACGGCGGAACTCTGGAATATACCAATGTGAATTTTACCACGACCGCTATTATCACCGGATACGCGGTAGCTGGAGAGTACGGTAGTGTCGCGGTGACAGACATACCGCTTATTATTTTCGGAGGTGTAAACGGTACTAATGAAAATGTTGGAATATTCAGTGTAGGCGACGCAACAGGTATTTCTCACAAAATTCCATCGCAAATAGATCATCTTTTTATAAATAACAGTAACGGAACAGATTTTGATATATCTCAATTCAAGGTTTATAACCCAGGAGGTTCTGCGGTATCTCTCACTATTACGGGGTACGCGGATAAATGGCTTGGAGGTGCAACAGTAATAACTGATTCAACAAAAACCGCTGCAGCATCAGGTTGGTCAACCATAGATCTAACCGACTTCACGGGTATTACTAGTCTGAAAATTGATTTTTCCGACGATACCGAGTTGTATTTCAACGAGTTTTATATTCAAAACACCAACACCAACACCAACACCAACACCAACACCAACACCAACACCAACACCGCTCCGAGCGTAAACACACCAACCGCTATCTCGCTGACCGACACCACAGCAGCGGATACTTTCAGCAACACCACCGGCACCCTGGGTGCCACCGACTCTGACGGCATTGCCAGCTACGGCATCAGCGACCCGACCAGCACCAGCGCCAACTTCACCGACAACAGCATCACCTACGACGTCTCCAAGACCGGCACATACGGCACGCTGTATGTAGTGAGCACCGGCACGGACAAGGGCAAATACATTTACGTCCCCAACGCCAGCGCCATCAACGCGGTAGCTGCGGGCGCCACGCCCTCCGAAACCTTCACCGTTACCGCCACCGACAGTAACGCCACTCCAGCTACTGGTAACGCGACGCTAACGATCAACGTGACCGGGGCCAACGACACCCCCACCGACATCACCCTGTCAAGCGCTACGGTTACAACATACGATGCCGCCGACGCAACGGTAGGCGCACTGTCTTCGACTGACCCGGACGCCGGCGATACCTTCACCTACAGCCTGGTGAGTGGCACGGGCGATACCAACAATGGGTTGTTCAACATCTCCGGCAACAATTTGCGGGCGACCAATCCTTCCGCGCTGACGGCCGGCACCTACAGCGTGCTCGTTCGCACCACCGATGCCAACTCGGCTACCTACGACAAGGCATTTTCAGTCACCGTCACCGATGCACTGGTGGTCACCACGCTTTCTGATACCGGAGCTGATGCCACCACAGGCGGAAGCTATGCAGACGAACTGGCCGACGGTGACGGTTTGAGCCTGCATGAAGCGGCTGCGCTGGCATCAGCAGGTGGCAAGACCATCGGGTTTGTGGTCGAGCTGAACGGCCAGACAATTACGCTGAGCACTAGCACGATCATCCTGGCGGCGGGTACCACCATGGATGCCGATGCGGCAGGAACGCTCACCATTGCCGACAATACGCTGGAGCTGACCAGTGGCGACATGACGCTCAACAATGGCGCGGGCGACATGCTGAACATCAACAGTTCGATTGTAAGCACGGGTGGCGGCATCACCACAACCGGCGCTGGCACGGTTCAGCTTGGCGGCGCGGCCAGCTACACCGATCCCACGGCCGTAAACGGGACGAGCACCTTGCTGGTGAATGGCGCCCACCCCCCGCCCCGGCCACCGAGCTGTTCACCCATGCCGGCTATCGCGTGCTCGATGTCTATCAGCGCCTGAGCGCGCCGGAGCAAGCCGAGATCGCCGCCTTCTGGCTGGAGCAGCAACTGCTGCCGCCTGCGGAAGCGCAACGGCGTGTCGGCGAGGTCTGCTTTCTGGTGCGTGCCGGCAGCGACGCCCTGGTGGGCATCGGCAGCCTCTACCCCGGCGAGCTGTCCGACAACGGGCAAGAGCGCCGCGTGCTCTACGGTCGAACCTATCTGCACCCGAGCGCCCGTGGTCATGTCCGCTTGTATCTCGGCTTGCTGCAAGCCGAACGTACACTTATCGCCGACCCTCGGCTAGGCCGCAGCGGCGCGACCGCCACCGCCTTTGAAACCGAAAATCCCCGTTTGATGAGCCGCGCCTGGCGGCGCCTCTTTACCCGGCAGGGTTGGCGGCGAGTGGGTGCCAGCGCCTGCGGGCGCGACCTGTGGATATCAGAAAACATCCCGGGCGATACGCCCGATCGCCGACCTTCGTCACGAATGAATCATGATTGCTAACTGAAGCCCAAGGGGATTCCCATGTCAACGCCCAACTTCCTCACTCCAACCACCAACCACTTCGGCCTGGCCAACGTGGGCACCTATTCCGCCCCGACCTTCGCCGACCTCGACGGCGACGGTGACCTGGATGCCTTGATCGGCAATTACGATGGCAACACGCTGTTTTTCGAGAATGAACTGCCCAATGCCGCGCCCACCATCACCTCCGATGGCGGTGGTGCCACGGCGGCGATCAGCGTGGCCGAGAATCAAACGACCGTGACGACTGTCACCGCCACCGATGCCGATAACGACCCCATCACTTACAGCATCAGCGGCGGCGCCGATGCGGGTAAGTTCAGCATCGTCGGCGCAACCGGCGCCCTCACCTTTGCCTCGGCCCCCGACTTCGAGAACCCGACCGACACCGGCAGCGATAACACCTACGAAGTCATTGTCCAGGTCAGCGACGGCAACGGCGGCACTGACACGCAAACCCTTGCTGTGACGTTGACCGATGTTGCGGAAGGTGGTGGCGGTGGCGACCCCACGCCAGAACCCGAGCCGGAACCGGAACCGGAACCGGAACCCATCATCCCACCCCGAGGACTGGGACGAGCTACCCAACGACAACGGGGACAATGTGCCCGATGCGGTTGAAGATCTCGCTCCGCCAATGGAAGAAGGCGGCATCCAGGGCGATGGCAACGACGACGGCACCCCCGACAGTGAGCAGGCCGACGTGATTTCGGTGCCCATCCGCGGCATCGAAGAAGTACAGCGCCAGGGTGGGATTGTAGAGACCGGGCCCTGGCTCATAACCGAAACGATAGCCGTTGTACCAGGTGCGCATGGTCGCGAGCATCCGCGCTGACCAGTCTTGATCACGCCCCTGTTCGCTGGCCAGCGTATCCAGCACACCCGCGACTTCCGCCTCAGTGAAGCCGCACAGATCGACAAAACGCGCATCCAGGCTGACATCCTTGGAGACGTTGTAGCCACTGGAAATATCGGCCAACACCACCGGCGACACCCCAGTGATGAACACCCGATCAATGCCGGCGCCCGAGGCGAGGGATTTCACCGCCTTGAACACGGTTTTGAGTAAGCCTTCCCCTGAGACCAAGGCATCGTAATCCGCCCGCCGCCCGTGTAGCAGTTCATTGGCGAAGTTGTCGTATTCATCGATCAGCAAATATAGATCATGGCCTTGGGCGCGGGCGGCGTTGACCGCCGAGACCAGGGCAATAAGACCGTTGTCTTTGGATAACCCAAATCCTGGGCTGTCGAGCGCGATAGCGCCAAGGTGCTTGGCGTAATGCAGAAAGAAACCCTTGACCTGGTTATTGAGATGATCGTGCAAGGCCTGGCGGATCTCCGCCAAATTGCCGCTGGCATCGACCATGGAGAAATCCCAGCGCAGCACAAAGTAACGGTTGCGGCGCACGGTAGGGTTTTGACCAATGGTGAGCGCTCCAAACAGCGCGTCGAATTCATCGGCCCGGGCCAGATCGTAGTAGTTCTCCAGCGTCGTTAGCCAGGCGGTTTTGCCGAAGCGGCGTGGACGTAGAAACAACAGTTGCTTGCCGGTATCTTCCAGCGCACGGATGCATGCAGTGTGATCGGCGTAGTAGTAGCCTTCGTTGCGAATCGCGTGAAAGTCAGCGGTGCCGTAGGGGAATTTCATGGCGGATGACCGAAAAGCGGAGCCTGGGGGAAGTATAATGGAGTCGGCATGGTCACATCGGCATGGCTTGCAACCGCAACACCGCCAAGAAGAGGATCCGATGCGCCCCCCTATGACAGCGACTGTCAGTCTGCGCGACCCGGACGCCCTGTGGCGAGCGGCCCATCAGTTGCTCGCTAGCCGTGCCGATGCCGCCGAACTCTTCGCCCGCGCGCTGGCATTGCTGGAGCCCAAGCCAGCCCATGATGGGCACTGTCTGCGCCTGGGACTCTGTCTGGCGCTGGCGCAATTCTCCACCAACCGCATCGCCGCCTGCCTAGCCAGTCAGAACATTGTCGCCTTCGCCTCCAGTGGCGTGTTGCTCGGTCTGGTGCGCGACGGTCGGCTGCTGCCGCACGATAAGGATCTCGATATCGTCGTGCCCATGGCGTTTTTTCCAGCCGCCCTGAGCGCCTTGCAGCGTCTTGGTTGGCGCCCGGCCTGGACGGCGGTGAACGCGGTCAACTTCCGCTGCCTCATCCACAGTGGCGCGACGCCCGGGTCGGGCATGACACTGGATCTGTTCGGCTACGCCTTCGACCCCGAGCGGCAGCGCATTCTCGGTGGCTGGTGGCCGAGCGAGCGCGCGCCTGAGCAGGGGCGTCTGTTGCAGTTCAGTCCCTTTCAACTCGCGCTAGTCGATCACCCCCACGGCCGCCATTGGGATCTGCCGCGGCCCGAGACCCTGCTCGCTGAACTCTATGGACCCGACTGGCGCACCCCGGATAGCGAATTCGACACCACCCTGGAGACCCCGGCCCTGGTTGCTTACAACGACTACACCCGCGCCTGGGGTCGGTTGAAACTGCTGGAGGCCTGGGTGCAAGGCCGACCGGCGCGCTTCGCCCGTTTTTTGCACGTGCTAGGCCGGCTTGACCCCGCCGACCCGGTGTTGGCGCTGTTCAGATCCAGCGTTCCATGCTGATCGGCGGCACCATTGGCGTGTTTGACCTGCTGCATGTCGGCCACCTGCGCTTTCTCCAGGCCGCCCGCCAGCGCTGTGATCGGCTCCAGGTCGGGGTCGGCGCTGACGATCTGCTGGCGCGCACCAAGCGCCGACCGGTAATCGATGAGCATCAGCGCTTGGAACTCCTCGCCGGCTTGCGTTGCGTCGATGCGGTGTGCCGTTTTGACATCGGCCTGGATCAAACCGCCGCCAGCGCCGAGTGGATCGCCGCCTGGGGCATCGAGCGCCTGTTCGTCAGTGACGACTGGCGCGGCTCGGCGCGCTGGCAGCGACTCGAACCCCTGTTGGCGCAGCGCGGCATCGGCTGCCTCTGGTTGCCTTACACCGCTGGGATTTCCACCAGCCTGATCCGCCAGCGCATCGCGGAGCCTGAACCAGATGCCCGCTGAGACCGAACCATCCCTCCTGCCCAACGAACCGCGTGTGCTCGATGTCCCGAGACAGCAGGCGCTCACCGAGCGCTATCTGCTACCGGCGCGGAATCAACTTGACGCCCTGTTTCGCGATCTGCGTGCCCGGTTGGACCCGCGGCTATCCCAGGCGCAGCCAAGCAAATGGGGCAAGCCCTATCCTCTGGGTCAGTGTCTGGAACTCTCCCTGGCCGTCAAACGGGCTCTGCGTCAGCTCGATCCCCGGCACCTCAGCGGCGCTGCGGCCCAGGGGCACGCCGCCCTCGCCAGCTTCTTGCAGCAGGGCGGCCAGATGCACCAGGTCTGGGGCGATCTGCGCGGCAACTACTTCCAAAACGCCTTCCTCGCCGGCACCCTCTACATCGATGTCGCCAACGACAGCGTCGATGCCAGCAAACCGCCGGTTGAAATCCTGCCGCTGAGCGAGGCACGTTTGATGCCGTTGCAGGATTTTCAGCACTTCGCCCGCATCGCCAGCCGCTACTGGCAGGCCGAGCTGCACCCCAACCACTTGCTGCCCGCGCTCGCGCCCTACTACCCCTTTGTTGCCTGCATTCCCGGCTGTGGCATCCGCCTCGAAGCCGATTCCGGCTACATGGTGCTGCTGGCGCAACGCCAGTGTTTTCGCTCCAGCCAGCGGATTCTTGAGGCCGTGCCCTTGGATGCAGGGCTATTCCATCGGCTTAAGCCCGCCTTGGCCCATACACCCTTGGAATTGGCCGGCGACCCCATTGCTGGTCGCACCGCGGCCCTGACCGCTTGCCGGAATTTTGCCAAAGCGGATGTCTTGTCCGATGCCCGCCGCGCCGCCCTTGGGGCTGCCATCGCCGAGGTTAATCGCTGTTGGGCAAGGCTTGAGGCCGCGCGCGCTGCCAGGGAAGGCGCCAATGAACCCCGTTGTTAACGGGCATTGCGGCGCTGTGTCGGAGAAACCTTGCTTGTGATCGGCGGTGCGCGGAAATTCCGCGCGCGTTTTGGAATGGCTCAGCGCCATCGCGACTCCGGGCGCCCCAAAAAGCCAAGTCCTGTTCCGCCCGGATTTCTGCCAGTTTGGACGGATAGCCACAACAATTTTGACTTGCGCCAATGAATGCCCTGAACCTCAACGATTGGACCTCCGCCGACTTGGCGCGCAGCGGTTTTGATGCTCGGCAGCCTGTCTGACTGAGGGAGGGGGTGACCGCGGCGATCAGCGCTTACCAAGTGGCCAATGCTTTGGATCAGGCGAATTATCCCACCCAAAGAGCACGGAAACCTGGGTTAATACTGCATAAAGCAGTAAATAATCGGGAAAAATCTTAATAAAAGCAACAGATGCGTGTTCAAAAAGGGTTTTAAGCTTCAACCGCGACCGCGCACCTTAAATGGCGACTGGAATCAGTTGTGACTTTGTTAGTGGCAAACTTGGCTATTTAGGACTATATAGCGGAGACACTCGCGCGCTCTTTCGCTGTCCGAAGCGGCCCGCAAAGGCGTGATCGAATTATCCTCATCTTTGTTCCGGAGATCTTGGTATGACCTCGTATACGACCTCAGCGCGGTCAGAAAATGCCGGTGCCACCCCGACCGAGTTTGACGCGGCGACCTTTACTGGTTTCTCTACTCTGCTAGAAGCGGCGTCGCTTGATTCGCCGGTGATGGATACCTCCCGCAGTGAAGTCGTGTTCATCGATGGCGCCATTGCCGATTATCAGACACTGCTGGACGGTATTGATCCCAACGCCGAGGTGGTTCTGCTGGATGCCAAGCGCGACGGTATTCAACAGATGGCGGAATACCTGAGCGGGCGCGAGGGCATCGACGCAGTGCATCTGATCAGCCACGGCAGCACCGGGCAAGTGCATGCCGGCAATGCCAGGCTTTCCGAGGCAACGCTTGAGCAGTACCGCGAGGAGCTGGCGACCATCGGCCAGGCGCTGACCGAGGACGGGGATTTGCTACTCTATGGCTGCCATATCGGGGCCGAAGACATCGGGGCTGACTTCATTACTCGGATTGCGGAGATGACCAGCGCGGATGTGACGGCATCGAAGGATCCGACCGGGGCTGATAAGTTCGGTGGAAATTGGAAATTGGAGGTCGCCGCCGGGGAGATTGAGGCGAAACTACCCTTCACAGGAATAACGCTTGACCGTTTTAACACCCTGCTAGCGACGACCTATAGCTTTGAGGATGCGTTCGGCGGCGATCAGACCGCTCAATCAACGCTGACAGTGAGTGGCTTCCAGTTCGCGACCTACGACAGTTTGGGTAGCTCGGTTGCGGACCTGAACTGGTATAACGGCACTGGTTCCACAGCTGATGGATTCGACAAGTCTGATTTTTTCGTCGCCGGTCTACAAATCCCTGGGCCTACTTTCGCCGATGAGCTTCGTATCAGCAGTAGCGATGGGAACAACTTTCGATTAACAAGTTTTTGGGCGCGCGCCGAGGGTGAAGATCAGGAAGGCAACCATGTCGTCACCGCATACAGTGACGGTAATTTTGTTGGAACGGTGACCATCTCCATCCCTTATTACGGTACCGATAATAACTTCGGCAACATCTTTGATTTTTCAGCCAATACCAACTTCCAGAATATTGACGAGTTCCGTATTCGCGGCAATAGCACAGGTGTCTATTTCGGGTTTGATCAGATGGTGGTTGATGCAGCGGTGTCTCCAAATGCCGCGCCGGCTGTCACCCTGCCAACAACGCCCACAGTCAACGAAGACAGCAGTGGCAACGCAATTTCTGGCATCTTGATCGCCGACACTGACAACGACAATCAAACCGTGACGCTGACCGCCACCAATGGCGCCCTCGCGCTGACGGGCAATGGCGGTGCAACGGTGACCGACAATGACGGCAGCGATGGAACCCTGGCGTTTAATGGGACCGTTTCTCAAGTCAACACAGCCCTCGGCAACCTCACCTTCACCCCGACCGCCGATTTCGCCGGCAGCGCGACCATCCAGATCCAGACCAACGATGGCAACGGCGGCACCGACGACGAAACGCTTAATGTAACTGTGACGACCGTGAACGATGCACCCTTACTGGATGCGGCAGCAACACCGGTACTGACGGCGGTGGAGGAGGATGCTGGGGCGCCGACGGGCGCGGTGGGCACGCCAGTGACCAGCCTGGTAGAGATCGGCAGCGGGCTGAACAACGTCACCGATGTCGATACTGGCGCTCAGACCGGGGTGGCGATCACCGGCCTGGCGGCCGGGCTGAATCTCTGGTACTCGATCAACAATGGCGCCAACTGGACGCAGTTCGGCAGCGCACTGGCCGACGCCATGGCGCTGGTGCTGTTCGCCGACGCCAACACTCGCATCTTCCTTCAGCCGACCACGTCTAACTTCAACGGCACGGTCACCGACGCCATCAGCTTTCATGCTTGGGACCGCACCGGCGGCTTCGCCAATGGCGCCACGGTGAACGTCACCACGGCTGGCACTGGCGGCATAACCCCCTTTAGCTCCGCCACCGACACCGCAAATCTGGCCGTCACGGCGGTCAACGATGTGCCGATCTTTACTGGCCTGGATGATACGCCCATTTACACCGAAGGCGGCAGCGCGGTAATGCTGGACGGTGATGTGCTCGTGGCCGATACCGAACTGGATGCACTGAACAGCGGCAGCGGCAACTACAACGGTGCCAGCGTCACTCTTGCCCGCAATGCTGGAGCCAACGCGCAGGATGTCTTCAGCAATAGCGGCTTGCTCGGCACCCTGACTCAGGGGGCTTCCTTCAGCTATGATAGCACCGAGGTGGGCACTGTCACCACCAACAGCTCGGGCACCCTCAAACTGACCTTCAACGCCAATGCCACCTCGGCGCTGGTTGATAGCGTGTTGCAAAGCATCGCCTACAGCAACAACTCCAACGACCCACCCGCCAGCGTCACCCTGGACTGGACCTTCAACGACGGCACCGCCGACAGCAGTGGCAGCAACCAGACCGCAGTGACCATCACCCCGGTCAACGACGCACCCACGCTCACCGCCAACGGCTCTGATCCGGCTTTCAACGAAGACGAAGCCGCCGTCACCCTGTTCAGCGCCGCCTCGGCCAGCACCGTGGAAAGCGGCCAGACTTTCACCGGGCTGACCCTGACGGTGACGAATGTGACTGACGGAGCCAGTGAGATCCTGTCCATTGGCGGCACCGATGTGCCACTGATTCCCACCGACGGCAGCCTGATTGCGATCACTGGGGGTGGCAGTGCCGCCGTGACCTTGGATGGCAGCACGGCGACCGTCACGGTCACCGACATGACCCGCGATGCCGCAGCCCTGCAAAGCCTGGTCGAGGGCATCAGCTACCGCAACATCAGCGATGATCCTACGATTGCTGATCGGATAGTCACCATCACCTCGCTGACCGACTCCGGTGGCACCGCCAATGGCGGAGTGGAAACCGCTCATCTGACCATCGCCTCCACCCTCAGCCTGACGGCAGTCAACGACGCCCCCGTCCTCGTGCTCAGCGAGACCACCCAGGGCTTCGAGACCTCCGACAGCCTCACCAGCAACTTCAACGACGGTAACGCCACGCCGGTGATGTCCTGGAGCGAGACCGCCGGGCTCTCCGGCGGGGGCGGCGTGAGTATCCCCGGCGGCACCAGCGAGGTCTGGACGGCCAACCAAGGCCTCACCCTGGTCATCGGCGAGACCTACACCCTATCGACCTTTGCCTATATCTCTGGCAACAGCGGCTATGGCGGCCTAGGCTTTGCGGTCAACGACAGCAACCTCCCTGGGTCCACCACTGCGGGCACCAACGGCTTCAACCTCGGCATCGGCTTTCACGGCGGCGGTGGGTCGTACATCAACGACGACAGCGAGACCAACCTCTCCTGGACCGGCACCAGCGGCGGGGATGCCCTGGTCACCGGCAACTGGTATCGGCTGAGCTACGCCATCACCCCCACTGGCAGCAACAGCTTTGAGGTCAGCTTCGAGATCTGGAACAGCGATGCCTCTGGCGTGGTGGGGACTCGGGCGGCGGATCCCGTTTCCACCACCCTGACCAACCCCCATCTCACCGAGGGGCTGACGGTCTATCCCTATTTCTCCAATAACGGCAGCCGCCTGGGCGTGATCGACGACTTCACCGTTACCTCGTTCAGCAGCGGGTACGCCCTCACCGCCACCGACGAAGACACCACCAGCACCTCGACCGCCGTAAGCACCATCCTATCCGGCCTGGGCTACAGCGACAGCGACTCGGCGCAATCCGGGGCAGCCATCTCCGAAACCACGGGCAACGGCACCTGGCAATACTCGACCGACGGCGGCAGCACCTGGACAGCGGTGGGCGCGGTGAGCGCCTCCGCGGCCCTGCTGCTGGATGCAGACCAACTGCTGCGCTATGTGCCCGACGGGGTCAGCGACGAAACCGCGACCCTAACTCTACGTGGCTGGGACCAGAGCAGCGGCGCACCCGGTACCACGGCGGACACCAGCAGCAACGGCGGCAGCACCGCCTTCTCGGCCACCACCGGGACTGTCAGCATTTCGGTCACCGAGGTCAACGATGCCCCCACGCTTTCGGCCAACGGCTCTGATCCCACCTTCACCGAAGACGGCAGCGCCGTCATCCTGTTCAGCGATGCCTCGGCCAGCACGGCGGAAAGCGGCCAGACCTTCCAGGGCCTGACGCTGACGGTCACGCATGTCTCCGACAGCGCGGAGTCACTTGCCATCGACGGCAGCACGGTCGAACTGAAGAACGACGCATCAGGCACCACCACCAACAACAGCCTGAGCTACAGCGTCAGCGTGGCCGCCGGCACGGCCACGGTGACACTCTCGGGCGGCACGCTCGCCGCGGCCGACCTGCAAACACTGATCGACGGCATCAGCTACAGCAACAGCAGCCAGAACCCCAGCACCGCCAACACCCGAGAGGTGACCATCACCTCGATCCAGGACAGCGGCGGCACCGCCGACGGCGGGGTCGATACCGCCGCGCCCAACATCGGCTCGACGGTGACGCTGGTGGCAGTGAATGATGCACCCGTGATCGCCAATCTGGACGCTGACAACCCGAGCTTTGTCGTCGGCGCCAGCAGCCCGGTCAAGCTGGATACCGGCGATGCCGCCACCCTGACCGATGTCGATCACAGCAGCTTTGGTCACAGCGGCTTCCTGCTGGTCACCCAATCCAGCAGTGGCTCCATCGCCACCGGTAATCTCTCCTTCGACGGCACCACCGTCAAGGCCGGCGCTGATGGCGTGGTGACCTCCGGCGAGCGCGTCACGGTCAATGGCACCGACATCGGTGTGGTCACCACCATCGCCGCCGCGGACAACACGATCCATGACCTGCTCAAGATCACCTTCGACACCGGCGCCGCCACCCCGGCGCTGATCAGCACCCTGCTGCAAAACCTCTCCTACACCGAAACGCCCAGCAACACCGCGATAGGTGATCGCCGCTTCGACATCAGCGTCAATGATGGTGAGGAGTCCTCATCGGTCGCGACCGTGACCCTCACCGGCGCTGCCGCCCCGACCCTCACCAGCGCCACCTACGACTGGGCCAGCGGTCAACTGCTGGTGACCGGGACGGATTTCATCGCCCAGCCGGGGGACGACAACGACATCGATGTCAGCAAGCTCAGCCTGGTGGGGGAGGGCGGCGACAGCGTCACCCTGACCAGCAGCCCGGTTGAGATTAGCAGCGCGACCCAGTTCAGTGTCACCCTGAATGCGGCTGACCAAGACGCCGTCAACCAGATCTTTAACAAAAACGGTGCCAGCTCCACGGGTGGCACAACCTACAACCTGACCGCCGCCGAAGACTGGGCAGCCGGGGTCGAGGCCAGCATCACCCTGGCCGACCTGACCGGCAATGGCATCACGGTCAGCAACGTCGCCGCGCCCACCATCGCCAGCGCCACCTACAACGGCAGAACCGGCGTGCTCGAGGTCACCGGCAGCGGATTCCTCAAGCGTGATGGCGCGGACAACGACATCGATGCCAGCCGCTTCACCATCACCGGCGAAGCCGGCAACACCCATACCCTCACCGATACCGCCGATGTCGAGATCACCAGCGCGACCCGCTTCAGCCTGACCCTGTCGGAAACCGACAAAACCGCCGTCAACGCCTTGATCAACCAAAACGGCACCGCGTCAAGCGACAACACCACCTACAACCTGGCGGCTACGGAAAACTGGGCATTGGGTGCCGATACGGCGGTCGATGTCGCTGATCTGACGGGCAATGGGATCACCGCGACTGTTAACCAACCGCCGCTGATCACCAGCGACCTCGGCGGCGACACCGCTGCCGTGGATGCGGTGGAAAACAGCACCGCGGTCACCACCGTCACCGCCACCGATGGCGACGATGACACCGTCACCTTCAGCATTACCGGCGGCGCCGACCAGGACTTGTTCCAGATCGATGCCAACAGCGGTGTGCTGAGTTTCAAGACCGCCCCGGACTTCGAGAACCCGAGCGACAGCGACAACAGCTATGAGGTCGTGGTGCAAGCCAGTGACGGCTACGGCGGCAGCGACACACAGAGCATCACGGCGACCGTCACCGACGTCAATGAAGCGCCGACCATCACCAGCGGCGACACTGGCTCGGTCGAGGAAAACGCCGCCACCAGCTCGGTGATCTACAGAGCACAGGCGACTGATCCCGACGCTGGCCAGACATTGACCTATAGCCTCGGCGGCACCGATGCCGACCTGCTCACGATTGACGCCAACAGCGGGGCGGTCACACTCAAGGCTAGCGCCGACTTTGAGACCAAGCCCAGCTACGGCTTCACCGTCATCGCCACCGATAACGGCAGTGGGAGCCTGAGCGACACCCGGGCGGTCACTGTCAATGTTGTCAACCTCAACGACGTCGCCACCGGCAGCGTCAGCATCGACGGCACTGCCACCCAAGGCGAAGTCCTCACTGCCAACACCAGCACCCTGGCCGACGCCGACGGCCTCGGCAGCTTCAGCTATGTCTGGAAGGCCGATGGCAGCATCATCGACGGCGCCAGCGCCAGTACCTACACCCTGACCCAAGCCGAAGTTGGCAAGGCGATCAGCGTCGAGGTCCGCTACACCGACCAGCAAGGCACCGCCGAAGGCCCCATCACTAGCACCGCCACCGACCCGGTCACCAACCTCAACGACGCCCCCGAGATCACTTCCAACGGCGGGGGCGACACGGCAGCGTTCAGCGTGGCCGAGAACAGCATCAACGTCACCCAAATGACGGGCTTTGACATCGACGGCGATCCACTCAGTTTCGCGATTGTTGGTGGCGCCGATCAGGCCCGCTTTGGGATCAATCCAGATACAGGCGTCTTGACCTTCCTCAACGCGCCAGACTTCGAGAGCCCGGACGACAGCGATCGCGATAACCGCTACGAGGTCGCGGTTCAGGTCAGCGATGGTAATGGAGGCAGCGATACACAAACCATCAGCGTCACTATCACTGACGTTGCTGAACCTGCCCCCGAGCCAGAACCCGAGCCAGAGCCAGAACCCGAGCCCGAGCCAGAGCCAGAGCCCGAGCCAGAGCCAGAGCCAGAGCCCGAGCCAGAGCCAGAGCCAGAGCCAGAGCCAGAGCCAGAGCCAGAACCTGAACCTGAACCTGAACCCGAACCTGAGCCCATCATCCCCCCACCCGAGGACTGGGACGAACTACCCGACGACGACGGTGACGGCGTGCCTGAGGTGGTCGAAGACTTCGTACCTGCACTGATCGAAGGCGGCGCCACCGGCGATGGCAATGGCGACGGCATTCCGGACCGCGAGCAGGCCGATGTCGCCTCGGTGCCGATTCGCCAGACCGACCAGGTCTCGGTGAATCCAGATGCCCCGAGCATTTTCGTCACCTTGGTCGGCGGGGTCTTTGCCGATGACGGCAGCGGCAGCGCGCCGGTCCCCGAGGGCGGCGTCCTGATCCGTGGCCTGACCCAGCGTGACGCCCCCGCCGATCGCCCCACCGATCTCGCCATGCCGCTCGGCCTGATCGGCTTCGATGCCGAGATAACCAACGGTTCAACGGCCGTCCCCTTCAGTCTGCTGGTCGACGGCGCCCTCGGGGTCAACGGCTTCTGGAAACAGACCAGCGACGGTGACTGGGTGAATCTGGCCAGCTCCGAGTTCGGCGGCCAAGTCGTCACCGTAGGCGCGATGACCCGCCTCGACTTCGTGATCGAGGACAATGGCCTGTTTGATACCAACCCCGCCATTGGATCGATCACCGACCCCGGCGCGCCGGGCTATCGTGAGCCGCTCGAGCCGCCACCCACCGACTGTCCCTATCGGCCGTTCCAACCGGACAGCGATGGCGACGGCGTGCCCGATGACCTGGAGGCCAGGCTCGGGCTCGACCCGGCGCTAAAAGACAATGATGTCTTCAATGACAGCGCCCTGTTTGTCCAGCAACTGTATCGCGATCTGCTCTGGCGCGAAGGCGAGGATGCCGGGGTCGCGTATTGGACGGGCGCCCTGGAGGCTGGGGCGAACCACGAGCAGGTCGTCATGGCCTTTCTCGACGCGCCGGAATATCAGGCCACGGCGGGCCTGATTGGGCGTTTCTACGAGGGCGCCCTCGGGCGCGCGCCGGATGCCTGTGGTCTGGACTGCTGGGTTGCGCAAGCACAGGCCGGCGTGCCGATGGAACAGTGAGGTGGACCCCATGTCAAGGACAGTTTTCCCCCGAATTTAAGTTAGCGCGCCCAGTTCAGTCGCAGCGGATTGGCGCTGCCCCAGTTCTTCGCCAGCGGAGTCGTCGGCGGAGCGTAGCGGAGCCGACGACTCCGCTGGCGGGCGATCGCCAAAGTGATCAGCAACCACGACACCACCTCCTTTGCCGCTCACATGCACATCGTCCGGCGTTCGGTAGCCAAGCCCCTGGTGAGGGCGTTCACCGTTGTAGAAGGGGAAATACGCCGAGAGGCCCATGAACAGCTCTGTGAGCGTCTCATAGCCCTTGGGGTAAATGTCCTCCCATTTGACGCTGCGCCACAGACGCTCGACGAAGACGTTGTCCAGGGCTCTGCCGCGCCCATCCATGCTGATGGCCACCTCGGCGTCACGCAACACCTGGGTGAAGGCGAGGCTGGTAAACTGCGCGCCCTGGTCGGTGTTGAAGATCTCCGGGCGCCCATAGTGGCGCAGCGCATCCTCCAAGCAATCGATGCAAAAGCCCGTGTCCATTGTGTTCGACAATCTCCAAGAAAGGACTCGTCGTGAGTACCAGTCGATGATGGCCACCAGGTAGGCAAATCCATGCGCGAGTCGCACATAGGTGATGTCACTGCTCCAGACGTGGTTGGGCCGTACAATGGCCAGCCCACGCAACAAGTAGGGGTAGATTTTGTGCTCAGGATGCGGCTTGCTTGTATGAGGCCCAGGCAACATGCCGGCTAAACCTAAAACGCCCATGAGACGCTGAACGCGTTTGCGACTGACCGCATAGCCTTGTGCGCGCAGCATCACAACCATGCGTCGACTCCCATAAAATGGTCTCTTGGTGTATTCCGCATCAATCAGCCGCAACAACTTTTGATCCAGTTCGCTCGGCTCGGCAATACGATCATGGCGGTGTGCATACACTCCAGAGCGATGTACGCCAAGCAGCGCACATTGGCGACTGACCGCTAACCCGCCATCATCAAGGCCGCCCATGTCGATCCACCCGCGACGCACGCTCACAGGCTCACCCCGGACTTTTTTTTCAGCCAGTCCAGCTCCATTTTCAACCGCCCGATCTCGCTGTAGAGTCGCTCTTCGTCGCCACTGTCGTCCACTTTCTTGCGCCCGCGCCGGCCTTCGAACAGCTTGCCGGCGTCCGCCACGATGGCTTTCTTCCACTGGCCTACTTGGACCGGATGAACCCCGTGATCCTGCGCAATCTCGTTAGTCGTCTTCACTCCGCGTACCGCTTCCAAGCCTACTTTGGCCTTGAAAGCGGCACTGAAGGTCTTGCGTTGTCTCTCACTCATCTGCTCTCTCCAAGTCTTTACAAGTCTCTTCAGATGAGGCAAAACTAACTTAATTTAGTGTCCTAAAATTGGGGTCCACTATACAGATCGCCGAGGCCTTCCTGCAGTCCTCTGAGTTCGTCGATCAGCAGGGTGCGCTGACCAGTACCTCGCTGGTTGAAACGCTGTTTGGCGCGATGCTGCAACGTGCTTCGAGCGAGACAGAACTCAGTACCTGGAGTCAAGCCCTGGAAAGCGGCACCTCAGCGGGCGCGTTGCTGCTGGACCTGGCGCAACAGCCCGAGTACTTAGCGCTGCAGGAAGACAGCCTGCTGCTCAACAGTCTGTATCTCTCCACCTTGGATCGCGCGCCGGATGATGCCGGCCTGGCCTGGTGGCAGAGCCAACTCACCCAGAGCGATGATAACCTTGGTGCCATCGCTGGGTTCATCACCAGCCGCGAGTATCAGCAGCGATTCGTGCCGGCGGCGTCTGACAGTCCAGCCAGTGGGTTTGATGATGGCGCTGCGCTGGGCCTGCTTGGCCAGTCGGAGCCTGCCGATCTAGGAGGGGTGCTGCTGGGATAGGCCGCCGGGCTTGGGCGCGCTGCCGGGCGCTTGGCCCGGAGCTTCTCGATGGCTTGTTGAGCGATCCAGGCCGGCAACTTGCTCATCGGCATTGAATGCAGCAAGGACTCGCGAAATCTCATTGGCCTTGCGGTGGAGTAGGCTTGCCTCTGGTCTAGCGTCCTTCAGGTCGTGCCCAAGGTGGAGATGCGATGGCGAGGCGGTGATGAGCTACGCCACATCACCGGCGGATGTTCGGGATCCAGCGCGGCACCGATCAGTTCAGCGCCATGCGGCTGACGGGCGACAAAATCGATGCGGTTGCGATCCATCGCCAGGTTGCTGTCGAGCATTTCGCGTGGTGGTTGCCCGGTGGTGGCGAGCGCATCGAAAAAGTACAGCGCCAGGGTGGGATTGTAGAGACCGGGTCCTGGCTCGTAGCCAAAGCGATAGCCGTTGTACCAGGTGCGCATGGTCGCGAGCATGCGCGCTGACCAGTCTTGATCCCGCTCTTGTTCGGCGGCGAGCGCATCCAGCACAGCGGCGATTTCCGCCTCGGTGAAGCCGCATAGATCAACAAAACGCGCATCCAGGCTGACATCATTGGAGACGTTGTAGCCACTGGATATGTCCGCCAGCACCACCGGAGACTCCAGTGATGAACACCCGATCAATGCCGGAACCCGATGCGAGGGACTTGACCGCCTTAAATACCGTTTTGAGCAGCCCTTCGCCAGAGACCAGCGCATCATAATCAGCGCGTCGCTGCTGCATCAGCTCATTGGCAAAGTTGTCGTATTCGTCGATCAAAAGATAGAGATCGTGGCCCTGGGCGCGGGCGGCGCTCACGGCGGCACGAAAAGCCACCAGGCCATCGCTCGGATGAGACTGTAAGTCGGCGCGAAGCCGGTCGCCACAGCGAACCCCAAAATCCGCCACTTGAGCATTAATGTGGTTGTGCAAGGCTTGGCGAATCTCAGCCAGGCTGCCGCTGGCATCGACCATGGAGAAATCCCAGCGCAGTACGAAGTAACTGTTGCGCCGCGCGGTGGGCTCGCGGCCAATGGCGAGCGATCCAAACAGGGCATCAAATTCCCCGGCGCGCGCCAGATCATAGTAATTCTCCAGTGTCGTCAGCCAGGCGGTTTTGCCGAAGCGACGCGGGCGCAGAAAGAGTAACTGATCGCCGGCGGTTTCCAACGCGCGGATGTGCGCGGTGCGATCCGCGTAGTAGTAGCCGTCGGTGATAATCTTGTGAAAGTCAGCGGTACCGTAAGGAAATTTCATCGCGAATGACCGAAAAGTGGGACCAGCAACAGTATCATGGCGGGGGCGGAGTCATCACCTTTGCAGGGCAATGCCACATGCACATGGCGCGTCGCCACCCCGCAAGATGACGCTGGTTGGTGTGCGGGTGTTAGCGCTTTGTAGGCTTTGTGGAGCGGGCTGGCGATTCAATCAGGGTCGCGCGGCGGCAGGCAGATTGCAAAGGTGGTGCCGCCACGCGGGCTATCCTCGCCCAATCGCAGGCGGATATCGCCGCCATGCGCCTGGGCGATGCCGCGACAGATAAAGAGACCCAGACCGGAGCCGCGAATGCCACTGACCCGAGGTCCGCGCTGAAACTTCCCAAACAGCCGCTCGGCGTCCTGGGTGGTGGTTGTGGCGCCGGTGTCCGAGACCAACAACGCCAGCCGCGCCTCGGCCCCGGCTGTCGTGCCGCCCTCGGTCCGTGCCTCCAGCCATACCCCACCCGGCGGAGCGTATTTGAACGCGTTGTCAATCAGATTGTTCAGTGCCATCCGGATCAAAAAGGGGTCGAGACACCAGGACGCCGGAGCCCGCGACAAATCCACCACCAGATTATGACGAGGCGATGCGATAACCTGACCCGCGACTTGGTCGATCAATGGAGCAATCGGCGTGTTTGTTAGTTTCGCCTCGAACGCATCACGCTCCAATGAGTGATTGTTGAGATAGTTGGTGATGAGCTCCGCCAGACTCGAGACCGCGCGGCGGATTTGTTCGACGCGCCGGCGCATATCCTGGCCATCGGCTGGCGGTACCGCCACCAGATTGGTCGCCGCGGCGTCCACAATCGCCAGCGGATTTCGGAACTCATGGCTCAGCATGTCGACGAGATGCCCCTGTTCCAGGCGCAGCCGTCGCTCGAACGCCAGCGCGTCTTGCAGGCGCTCCTGAGCACGCATCAACTCAGTGGTGCGTTCCCGCACCTCGCCCTCCAGATAATGCTTCGCGGCGCGTGCCTGCGCAAGCGCCTGATCGCGCGCCACGGCCATGGCGCGGAAACCCTGACGCAGACGCCACGCTTGCGCCACGCCGGAGAGGGCGAGAAACACCGGCATAATGATGATCCAGGCACTGATCAGCGGGGAGGCACGTTCCAGCAGGCCCAGCAACATCAACACCAGCGGCATGATTGCCACCAAATAGAGCACAAAGGCCGCCAGCATGGCCCAGGCATAGACGCTCCCGTGCTGGCGAACCTGCCCCAGCGCCAGCCAGAGCGCGCACAGAGCCGTCAATACATGGAGCACATACAGCAGCATGGCGGTCTCGCCAAAGCGATCCAGCGCCAGGCTCAAGGGTGCCGCGGCAAAAACCCCAATCAGCACCAGCAGCCCGCTATCAAACCACCGATGCGGCGTGCCTCGGGTGAGCAGTTCACGCATCATCCAAGTGGCGCTGGCCATCGCCCAGAACGACACCAGGCCGACCGCGGCGCTCGCCACCAGCGGCTGCGACGGCCAAAGCCACTCGGCGTGAAATCCCCTGACCACCACCATGGTGGCCAAATTGATCATACCCGCCAGCGCGATGGCGGCCATCTCGCGCTGTTTGAACACCAGGGCCAGCAGCGCTATGGCCACCGCCAGTATCCCGGTTGCGCCCAGGTGCAGCCCCCAGATCAAGGCGCCGCGCGTCGCGGACGCCACGAAAGCGCATGGCTCCCAAAGGGTGAGCATGCCCACCAACGAGCTGGTGCTTTGCAAACGCAGCAGCAGCGGCCCCGGCGCATCGGGGTCGAGCGGAAAGATGAAGTGCCGATGCGCGATGGGGCGCTCGGCGAAGAGCCGCCAGTCGCCGACTTGCCGCACTGTCCAACCCGTGCCGTCGTGCTGATAGAGATCGACTTGGTCGAGAAAACTCGGCGCCACCTCCAGCCACCACCAGCGCTGATGGGGAGCGAGCGGCGGCGGCTCGAAGCGTAGCCAGGCGACGGCGCGCGAATAGCCGAGCGTCAGGACGCCAGGTTGCGGTATGAAAGACTCGGCCCCGAGCGCGGCGATCTGCTCAACGCCGAGCGCTCCCGAATCATCCAGGTAAACCTCATAGTCGAGATCATTGCCCAGGCGCCACTGACGCCCTCCCTCCTCGGCCTGGCTTACAGTGCTCCAGCCCAGCGCCAAGCTCAACATCAAACACAGCGCCGGGAGCATCTTCGGGGGGGGCGTCCAAACACGATGACTGCGCGGATCAAGGTGGTATGTCCTGTCGTTCCTTTGTTCAAACCATGAAATGTTCAAGCCGTATAAAGGCGCGGGATGACTGACCGACCCCCTCCTGATCCGTGCTACCGCGAACCCCGCCACAGCATGCCAAGGTGCTATGATTAAGCCATGAAACGCAAGAAACTTCCCATCGGCATATCCACCTTCCGCGAGATTCGCGAGTAGGGCCATTACTATCTGGACAAGATGCTTCACTCTCTCTCCGATCCAACCCCAACTGATCCAGCTCGGGCCAGCCTCGCCATCGTCGAGGACGAAGCACCGCTGCGCGATAACCTTGAACTCTTCCTGCGAAGTCGTGGCTACGCAGTCTGCGGAGTTGGCTCGGCCGAGGCGCTCTACAAGCAGCTGGCCACCAGCCCGACCCAGATCATCATCGTTGATATCGGCCTGCCCGGCGAGGACGGTTTCAGCCTGATAGAGCATCTGGCCGCCGCCAATCGCTATGGCTTGATTGCCCTGACCGCGCGTGGCGCGACCGCTGATCGCATCCAGGGACTGCAACGCGGCGCCGATCTCTACTTCGTCAAGCCGGTCGATCTGCATGAGTTGGAGGCCGGTATCGAATCGCTGTGGCGGCGCCTGGGCCACGCCAGCCGACGCCGTCGCGAGGATCAGCCCAATCCCTGGATACTCGAGCCGCTTGACCGCCGTCTGCGCGCGCCTGCTGGCCAGGTGCTTGCGCTGACCGCGCGCGAGAGCGAGTTGCTTGACTATCTCATGTCGCGTCCCGCCGAGATTATTAGCAAGGACGACCTGCTGTGCTATCTCAGCGGTTCGGCGGCCACGGATGACTTTCACCGCATTGAAGCTCTGCTCTATCGCCTTCGCAAAAAGGCCATGGAAGTATTCGCTCAGCCGCTGCCGGTTCGAGCCGTGTTTGGCCGAGGAATCAGCTTTGTTGCCGCCGCGCGCATCGAGCGGCCATTGTGAGAATTTGTGAGTGGCGCGTCTGGCCATTCGCGCCGATATTTATCAATCAGGTAAAAAAGTTTCGCGACGATTTCGCCAATTCGAGCAGGGCATGACTGACCAAAAATTGGCACTTGGCCGCTTGTTTTTCCATTTCGGCTAGTACCTCATTTCAGCTTAATCTGCGGATACAAATACTTGAGCTTCACGCGCGCTTTTTCGTTGGTGAACTGCCAGTCGACGCCGATTTGCGCCTTGTTGCGTTGCTCGGCCCAAGCGGCGGTTTCGCGGCGAAGGGTTTCGATATCATTGATGCGGCGGTCCAGGCGCTGTTTGGTCATCACACTGAGACGACGCAAGGCCAGGAAGATCGGTCAAAAGATCTGGTAAGGAGCCTTTTTACCCTTGAGATTCCTTGCGCAAAGCAGCGATGGTCGCAGAATCCAGACCGGTTTTTTGCGCAATGGTGTCATCATCGAGCAGGTCGAGCAGCCCGCGCGCCATACTGAGAACAGCCTCCTTTCTGCCTTCTTCCCGACCTTCTTTTCTGCCATCCTCCCGCGCCGTGTCAAAAGAGTTTTTGAGATCACGATAGTATTTCAAACTATCCTCGTAGCTTTGCAACTCCTCGCGGCTAAAATTGGCAATTCTGGCGACCTCAAAGAAGCGCTCGAACACCCGCTCGCGCAGCGCATCCGGGACGTGATCGAGCCGATCCAGATGCTTAATGGCATAGAGCCATTTGTCCACATGGGTTTCGAGCTGATCCAGGCCTTTGTTGAACTTGGGCATCTCCAGATAGATAAAGGTCAGCTTCTCGTAGAACACCTCATTGGTATCAATATCCTGTAGCTTGATGTCGTAGCGGTATTTGTCGTTGTCCTGTTTATCCTCATCAAAAACAAAATCCAGAATGCCAATGGTATAGACCGCATTGAGGCGAAAATCCCAATCGCCGCGTTTGGCTTGCTGCTGAATGGGAAAAGTCGAATAGAAAACACTGCGATCCTTAAAGAAATTCTGCTTCGCTTTTTGCAGCTCAACAATAAACTTCTCGCCACGCTCGTTTTCGCAGTACAGATCAAAGATCGCCTTGCGATCCACCGGCGTTCGGCCCAGTTGCTCGTCTTTCAGGTAGGTGAGATCGACAATTTCGCCCTGCTCATCGTGGAGCAAGGCGTTTAGAAAATCGCGCAACAAATCCTTATGCGGTTCTTCGCCAAACAACCGCTTAAAGCCATAGTCAGTGAAAAAATTGACATAATGATCAGTCAAATAGGTCATGGGTGCGGACTCCTGATGAATCATCGCCGCCGTGATCATTCCGCGCGCCAGACCGAAAGCACGAGCGGGCCACCGTGGCGGTATAGTGGACATTTGACTGCCGTGACCCCCACTGCGGCGGGTAGTGTAGTGTGCGCCCCCTCCGAAGTGCCCGATGGCGAATCAACCACCTGCACGGCTACGCCAAATGAAGGGTACTATTTTTTGGGGTGAGAGAACGCAGCGGCGGGATGTAACGCTGCATGTTACATCCCAAGGGTTGATGGTGACACAGTTTTTACCGCGATATTCCAGACCGTTGACCACTCGTCCACGGTTCAAGGGACCCGACCATCGGTCTTGCTACGCTCGGCTACGAGCAAGCATCCGTGGCGTTTTCTGAATCGGTAGATGACGGCGGATTACCCATTACAGGCTATACCCCCATCAGCGCGCCGGGAGACATTGAGGGCCATTGTGTTCAATCGCGGTGTACCGCCAGCGGATTGACCAACGAACCAACCTATAGGTTCACCGCCATTGCCACGAATACCCTTCGGCGACAGCGAAGCGTCGGAGCTTTGTCGCCGCCGCGCGCATCGAGCGGCCATTGTGAGAATTTGTGAGTGTTTGTGAGTGGCGCGTCTGGCCATTCGCGCCGATATTCATCAATCAGGTAAAAAAGTTTCGCGACGATTTCGCCAATTCGAGCAGGGCATGACCAACCAAAAATTGGCACTTGGCCGCTTGTTTTTCCATTCCGGCTAGTAACATCAGGCCCATCGGCGATGCAAGTGCATTCCCCAAAATCACACCCCGAGACCCGCGCATGGCGCGGCGCCTTGATGCGCCCGCGCGATGTCGCTTGGACTTGGCTGTTTTCCGCTTTGCCGCGCGGTCTTGTCGCCGCCCTTGTCGCCACAAATGCGCTTGCCGCCGGTGCTGACATCGCGGCGGAAAACAGGCTGCCCATCCTACCGTTGAGCGAACAGGAGTACGTCACTCTGGCACTGGCGGAGAATGACAGCATCCGCCAAAGACAAATGGATCGCCTGATCAGCGAGCAGGGGCGCATCACCGCCGAAGCCATCTTCGAGCCCGCGTTGCAGATGGACATCGCGCGCAGCTACGGTTTTGAGGAAAACACCACCGAAAGCGCGGTGCAACGCTTCTACGAAACCGAATACGAATACCGGGATCTGGATTATTCCGTCGGTGTCAAGGGCATGCTGCCCACGGGCGGCGACTATCGTCTCTACTACCAGATGGAAGACCTGGCCAACAGCCTGCAAAGCGACGCCGTTTATGGCAACGAAAACGTCGCCGAGGCGGCCCTTGAGGTCACCCAGCCCCTGTTTAAAAACGCCGGTCTCAAGGTCAACCGCGCCGGCATTGACATCGCCTATCAAGAACAAGGCATCACCGCGGATCGTCTGCAAAAAACCCGCATGACGGTCGCCTATCAGGCTCACCTCGCCTACGCGACCATGCAGTTCGCCCTTGCGCGTCTGAAGCTAGACGAACAGATGCTTGAGCACGAGCGTGGGCGTGGCGAGCAAATCGCCAAATTATTCGACGAAGGCCGCGTCAGCGCCGCCCAGGTGGATCTCTCCCGCTCGGTCCTGCGCCGCCGCGCGGCCCAGGTGAGTGCCGCCCGGCGTCAACTGCGGCGCACCGCCTCCGAGGCCAGGCGCTTGCTCATTGGCGCCGAACAGCGCCAACTCACCGGCGTGCTGCCGAGCGAAACCCAGCTTGCCTTGATCCCCATGGTGAGCCCGAATTTCTCCCGGCTGGAACAACTCATCAACGACCGGCCCGAATTCAAGGAGGCCAAAAAAGTCCTGACCCAAGAGGATCTGCGTCTGGAAGTCGCCCGCAACCAGACGCTGCCGGACATCAACCTGCGCTTCATCCTTGGCAAAACCGGCCTGGGCGATGACGTCCGCTCGGCCCATAACAAGCTTGATGGGCCGCATGAGTTCTGGGAAGTCGGCCTCCAGGTCAATGTTCCACTCGGAGGGAAATCGGCCAAAAGCCAACTCGCCGCCGCGCGCATCAAAAAACAACAAGCACTCGACACTCTCAGAAGCCTGGCGCTGCTGATTCACGACGAAATTCTCGTCGCTCACGAGGAACTGCAACAAACCACCAGCGAGGCCAAGGAGTACCAGCAGTCCGTTACCGCCCTCGAACGGGTGACGCGGGAGAACCAAACGCGCGTCGAACAAGGGCAAATGAACCAGCTCGACCTCATCAGCGGCCAGCTCGACCTGCTCGACGCGCGAAAAATGCTGGTGGAAAAAATCTACGAACAGCGCCGCGCCGCGCTCACCCTGGCCCTGGCCGAGGGCGGCATTCTGGAGTGGTTTGATCGTTACGCCGCCTCGGCGTCGTCTCAAGCCAGTGCGCGCTAGCCGAGACCGCCCCCATGCACCCACAACCAGCGCCAAGCCTGACAACAACCGCCCTGATGTGTGCCGCCATCGTCGTGCTCGGCGCACAGCCGTTGGCGGCGGACCCGCGGCCCGAGGGCATTTCCGGCTTCACCGAGGCGCAGCAGGATCTTCAGCTTGGGCTTTCGGAGTCCGGTCGCGTCGCGCTCATCAGCGCGCGCGAAGGCGACAGCGTCAAGGCGGGGGATCTCATTCTTAGCCTCGATATCGCGCTGATCCGCCTGGATCTGGAGCAACGCCGCCTCAAGCTGGAGTTTCTCGCCGACCTGCAGCTGGCCGAACGCCGCCTGGCAATGCTTAGCGACAAACTCCAGCGTGGGCGTCGCCTACGCCAAAGCGACAACGCCATCAGCCGCGATGAACTCGAGCAGATCATCCTGGAGCACGCCCAGGCCGAGGCCGACCTGGCCCGGCTGCGGGCGCAAAAAGAGCAGGAGCGCCTGGAATTGGCCCTGGCCGAAGAACACATCAACCGGCGCGAACTGCGCGCTGGTTTCGACGGCATCCTGGTGCGACTGGCCAAGGCCGAAGGGGAAAGCGTGCAGCCCCATGAACCACTGGCGCGGCTGGTGGATGCCAGCGCCGGGCGCTTTATTGGCAATGCCGAGTTCCGCCAGGTCGCGTTCCTGAAGCCGGGACAGCGGGTGAGGCTGGACTTACTCCTCGACGGCGCGCACCAAACCCGCGAGGGGGTCGTCAGTTTTCTGTCCCCGGTGATGGATACCGCCAGTGGGCTGATTGAAGTGAAGGCCGAGTTCGACAACCGGGAAAACCCGGTTCAGCTCGGAGGACCGGCAATCCTGTTGCCGGTGGTCTCGCTCGACAATGAGGTGGTGGAATGAAACAACAGTCGCGGCAAATGATCGGCCAGTCATGGCGGCTGGAAAAGCTCGAGAAACGCATTCTGCTCTCCGCCAACCTGCCCATCGACGCCGGTCAACAAGAGGCGCCCGGGCCGGACGCGGGCGGCGAGACCGCCACGGCGGAAGTCATCCAGGTCAGCGATCAGGAGGTGACCAGCGTCAGCGACCTGCAATCCTACGAGGCCGTGCCCGCTGAGCCCCTGGTCGATCTTGCTGTCGACCTGGATCCCGTCGTCTCCGTGGATCTAGAGCCCAGTGTGTTCGCTGGCCCGGAGCCCGGCGCCGAGCAGGAGCAGGAGCAGGAGCAAGAACCCGATGTTGCCGAGCTGGAAGAATCCGGCGTTGCCGAGGAACCGCAACTCAATGCCTCCGAGAACCTGGAGACCAGCGTCTCGAACGTTCTGGAACCGACTCTCATCTCGGTGGACCTGAACGCTGGCTTGGCACAGGATTTTGCCGAAACCTCTGCCGAAGAGCACGACCTTGGAGCAACCGACAATCTGCACCTGACCCCGGACAGTCCGCTGCTGGTTGAGGATGTGCTCATCATCGACGGTGATGAGGTGCTCAGCGGCACGGGTACGGTTTTTGGCGATGTGGTCAACCAGAGTCTGGTCAGCCCGGGCAACTCGCCGGGTGAGCAGACCATAGAGGGCGATTTCACCCAGGAAGCCACTGGCACTACTTGGATTGAGCTGGGCGGAACAACGCCCGGCACAGGCTATGACCAGCTGAATATCACCGGCTCCGCCACTCTGGCCGGCAGCCTGCACCTGGTCTCCTGGGATGGCTTTGCTCCTGAAGCTGGGCAGAGCTTTGATATTCTCACCTGGGGTAGCTACAGCGGCCAGTTCGACGAGATCACCGGCCTCTACATGGCCGATGGTGTCTATCTGGCGCCGACCTATAGCGCCACTGGCCTGACCCTCACCGCCGAGGCCGACACCCCTGCGACCACGGGTCCCAATCTCGAAACGGCACTGCTCACCAGCCTGGCCGATGACATCCAGGCCCTTAATGACCAACTGGGCATCAGCGTCGATGAGGACCCCGACAGCCCCACCTTTGGTGAGCTGAGCTACGGTGGCCCCCTGGCCGAGATACTGCCCGGCCTGGGTACCAGCCTGGCCGATCTGCTCGACTACGGCGCTATCTTTGATCTCTACAGCCACATCCAGAGCTATGCCGATACCCCTGGCGAGCTGAATCTGGAGACGCTGGCTGATTACCTGAATCAAGAGTGGATCACGCCTCTGGGTGCAACCCCGTTGCGCCTGGAGGATACCGCCTCGGGCACCGCCCTGGTATTCGATCACAGCTTTGCCAGCAGCCAAAGCCTGACTCTGGATCTGGGCGAGCCCCTGCGTGACTTTGGCCTGAGCCTGGATGCCGATCTGGAAGTGACCGTCGAGGTGCTCAGCCATGTCGGCTTCAGCCTGAACCTCAGCGATGACCTGAGCCGCTTCGATTTCAACCTGGATGATCTGTCCTTCTCCGTGCTGGCCGATGCCGAACTGCCGGTGCTCGACGCCAACTTCGGCCCCCTGGCGGTGAGCCTAGGCAAGGATGGGGCGGACAAGGCCCATCTGAATCTGGAGTTGGCCGGCCGGATTGACCTCAGCAATGGCGCCTTTGCCCTGAATCCGACCGAGGACAGCGTGGCCCTCAATCTCCCGGTCTATGCCGAGCTGGCTGGCGTTGATCTGTCCGCCCTGGGTGCCCAGACGCCTAGCCTGCGGGTTGAAGGCAGTCCCCTGAGTTCAACCGCTGACTTCAGCTTCACCGCGAACCACTTTGATGCCCTGAGCGACTTCCCCGAGCTGTCCGTCGCCGATCTGATCCTGCTGTTCCCGACCCTGATCGATACCCTGGACAGCATCCGCGCCCAGGAGGAACTGGTCAGCGCCATTCCCTTTGCCGATGCCAGCCTGTCCACCCTGGTGGATCTGGGTACGGCCTTCAAGACCGCGATCTACGACGAGATTGACTTCACAGGGGTCAAGACCCTGCAGGATTTCGTCACGGCGGTGAACAGCTCCGGCATCCTGGGCGCTTTTGAAATCAGCTACGATGAGCTCACCCAAAAATTCGTTCTGCCCCTTGCCTTCAGCCATGATCTGGCGGCGCTGACGGCGGACATCAACTTTGACCTGGCGGCCACCGACGGCCTGTCATTGGACACCAGCGCCCAGGGCAACCTGAGCAGCGCCATCACCGGCAGCCTGGATCTGTTCTTCGACCTCGACGGCGCCACCGGCAGCGAAGGCCTGATGCTGGGCATCGAGGATCTCCAGTTCTCGGCCGATGTAGTTTTGAGCGCGATGGATCTGGAAGTGGCCGCCACCCTTGGCTTCATGGGGGCGCGACTGGGTGGCGTGGGTTCCGGCTCCAGTATCCAGGCCACCAATCGGGTGGAAGTAGCCTTGGGCGATGCGGGCAGCAGCTACAGCCTGGCCCAGCTGGCTTCGGGCGCGGCCCTGGCTGATCTCTCGTTTGATCTCAGCGGTGATGCTTCCGCCAGCCTCAAGAACCTGACCCTCGACCCCGGATTTGGCGCCGACCTGGCCCTGCCTGGAACGCCCGAGATCGCCATCCATGTGCAGGATGCCTTCAACAGCGGCAGCCTGGTGCGAGTGGATCAAGACCCAACCCTGGCCTTTGATCTGGAAGCCTTTATCACTGCGGGAAGTGCAGCAGCCAACGACATCGTGCTCGTTTTGCCCGAGCTGGGCGATGATTTCAACTTCCAGGATCTGTCCTTCGACCAGATCCTCGATAGCATCCAGATGGGCGTGGCCTTCCTGCAGGATTCCCTGGCCCAGCACGACTTCTATACAGCCGTCCTGCCCATCCTCAATTTCTCCCTGGCCGACAGCCTGAGCTTCATTGATGACTTCGCCGAGTCCTTGCAGCAGGCCAAGAACAACCCCACCGGCACTATCCAGGAGGCAGAAGGCATTTTCGAGCGCGCTCTGGGCCTGAGTGATGAGCAGTTCGCCCTGAGTTTTGCCGACAATGTGCTGCGGGTGGATCTGGAACTGGAACAGATTTTGTCCCAGATGGTCAACTTCAACCTGGATATGGCCGACATCGAGAAGCTGGCCGGCGCCGCCATCCCCGGTCTGTCCGACATCCCGCTGCTGAGCGATGCCCTGGGTGCCGGCGCGGCGGCCAATATCCTGTTCGAGGCCCTGTTCGGCCTGCAGGTCAGCGCCGGGGTGGATATCAGCGATCTCCACAACCCCGAACTGTTCCTGTTCGATTACGACCTGGCGGAGCAAACCGGCACCGCCGCCACCCTGGGCCTGCGCGTGGCCGGCAGCGATCTGGGCATGGGCTTCAACATCGGCCCACTATCTCTGGGCGTGGAAGGCGGCACGGCGGTGATCGATGGCGATGGCGATATCAACACGATGGATTTCGCTACCCTGACCATCGCCTTGGACCAGATGAACTCCACCGAGGTCATCACCCTCGACATGCTCAAGGCAGCGATCCTGCCGGTCATCTCCAGTCTGCATGAAGCAGCCCAGGATGAAGCGGCAAGCGCCATTCATGGCGAGCTTGGCTGGTTCATGCAAATGTTCTGGAGCGAAGAGGACATCAAGCAAAAGCTGGTTGGTTTGGAGGCCGAAGGTGGCCTTGGACTGGCCTTGGACGATCAGGTCGCCACCGCCCTGGCTGGTCTGCTGCAAAGCCTGCTGCCGCCGGACGATGGCCGCTACCACTTCGACGAAGACATCACCTTCAACATCAACCCCATGGTCGAAGGCGATTTCTCCATCGACCTGCCGCTGTTCATGGATTTCCAGGGCATCACCCTGGATATCCCCGATATCAACATCGACCTGCTGCCCGATTTCGATTTCGGCGACCTGGTGTTTGGCCTCAACCTGCCCGATTTCAGCAACCTCATCGACTTCCAGCTGCCGGATTTCCCCAGCCTGTTCACAGACATCGGCTTCAGCTTCAGCCTCGATCTGATGCTGCAAAACTTCTGGGCCATCATCGACGGCCTGGATTTCGCCCTGGGCTCGATCCAGGATCTCTTCTTCGATCTCATCGATATCGAGCTGCCTTTCATCGGCGATATCCTGCCTGACTTCATGGGCTTCTTCGCCGATCTGCGCCTGGACCTGCTGGGCGACCTGAGCCTGGAATTGGCCATGAACGGCGATGTGGTCTCCGTCATGCGCACGGTGTATCACGAAGCCTTCGGCGAATCCGGCCTGGGCATCTTGCAGGATTCCACCGGTGATGGCCTGATCAACATCGACGATGTGCTGGTCAACTGGTACAAGAAAGACGGCGCCTGGATGGAGGCATGGACCGGCGGCAACACCCTGGCCGGCGCCGATGCCGTGCAGTTCGACATGCTGCTGGGCGGCACGGTTCTGGGTGCGGGCATCGACATCCCGCTGGATATCGACCTGCCTGGCTTTGCTTTCAACATCGACGGCGGCCTCGGCCTGGCCATCGACTGGGCCTTTGACTTCGGCATGGGCATCAGCGGCAGCGATGGTCTCTACCTGGTCACCCGCGCCGATGATGCGCCTGAGTTCGTGGTGGATGTGGATTTCTACCTGGACGGCAATACTGATACCCGCGCCCTCGATCCCTTCGCCGCCGATGCCACCCTGGCCTTTTTCACCGCCCACCTCATCGACAAGGGCACCGAGCACGGCGCCAGCGGCCTGTTTGGCCAGTTCAGCCTGGATATTGTCGGCGACGAACGAAACCGCCTGACCATGCTCAACATGGCCGCCAAGCCGGCCAGCCAGAACTTTGTCACCGACTTTGCCGTGGATGGCGAGTTCAACCTGGGCATGGAGCTGGAGGTGGAAGGCGTCTCGGTCCTGCCCAAACTGGTGGGCGACCTGCTGATCGACTGGGATTACTCCCTCAGCGCCGGCCTGTCCGACCCGGCTATCCAGATCCAGAATCTGGGCCTGGATGTGGGCTCCCTGGTGGATGACTTCCTGCTGCCCATCATCGAGAACATCGAAGGCACCCTCTCACCCCTGCGGCCGGTGGTGGATGCCCTCTACCAGGATGTGGGCCTGGGCGTGATCGGCATCGACCATGTCATGGACCTGATCGACACCCTGATGCAGTTGCAGGGCAAGCCGGCGATCAACTGGGCCTTCATCGACGCCGCCAAGCAGATGTTCGATATGTCCGACACCGTGCGCGCCTGGTCGGCCATGGGCGGCATCATTTATCTCGGCAACCTGCAAAACCTGGGTACCCTGGATGTGGGCGCCGTCAGCCTGCCGGATATCAGCCTGCCGTCGGATTTCAGCCTCCAGGTGGAGCAACTGGAGCAGAGCGCCTCCGGCAGCGCCGGCACCAGCAGCGTGGCCCGCTCCGGCTTCCGCGTGCTGGAATACATCACCGACATCTCCACCTGGATGAATGTGCTTACCGGACAGGACGCCACCCTGTTCACCTACGAGATGCCCCTGCTGACGGCGGCGGCCAGCTTCAATGTGCCTATCTTTGGTCTCAAGATCGGCCCGGCCCAGCTCGGCATCATGGCCACCGGCAGCGTCAGCCTGGCGGCGGATTTTGCCTTTGGCTACGACACCTACGGGATTCGTAAATCCATCGAAACCGGCGATCCGGTCTATGTGTTCGATGGCTTCTATGTCTCCGATGTGACCCTGCCGACCTTCCGTGATGGTTCCATCGTGCCCGGCACCGGCGGTCAGGAAAAGCCCGAACTCATGTTCGACCTCAATGTCGGCATTGAGGCCGGGCTCAACGCCGGCATCATCAAGGCGGGCCTGGGCGGAGGTATCGAGTTTTTTGTTGACTTCGACCTGCAAGACATCGCCACCTCCAGCCTGACCAAGGATGCCAATGGCTACATCACCGCGGTGAGCATGGAGACTGACGGCAAGATCCGCATGTCGGAAATTGTCACCATGTATGAGTATCAGGGTGGCGGCTTCGCCAACCTGTTCAACATCGACGGCGGCGCCGAGGTCTATGCCAATGCCTATGTGGACCTGAAACTGCCCTGGCCGGTGGGTACCGTCACCCTGTTCGATGCCGATCTGTTCCGTACCGAGTTGTTCAGCTTCGACTACAACGCCCCCTTCGTCAGCCCGACCCTGGCCGAGCTGCAGGGCTCCACCCTCTACATCAACGCCGGCGTGGATGCCCACAAGCGTGAATACTTCAATACCCAGGACGGCGACGAACAGTTTTATCTTTACGGCTCCGGCGGCACCGTCGGGGTCGAGTTCGATGGCTGGTATCAGGAATTTACTGGCGTTACTCATGTGGTGGTCACCGACATGGGCGCCGGCAACGACCTGCTGGATGCCTCGCGCCTGTCCGATGTAACGGTTTGGGCCGATGGCGGCAGCGGTAACGACACCCTGATGCTCGGCAGTGCCGGCGGCACCCTCTATGGCGGCGCGGGCGATGACATCTTGCATGGCCATTCAGGCAAGGATTTCCTCTACGGCGACGCCGGTGATGACAAGCTCTACGGCTACGCCGGTGATGATGTGCTCGACGGCGGCGCGGGCAATGACCACCTCTTTGGCGGTGATGGCGATGACCGCCTGACCGGCGGCAGTGGTGATGATTACCTGGATGGCGGCCTCGGCGCCGATACCTTCGTATTCGCCAGTGGCTTCGGCCTGGACCGCTTCAGCGACATCGGCGGCGACACCCGCCTCGACTTCTCCGCCTTCGACAGCGCCATGGCCCTGAATGTCAGCCGCTCTGGCGTGACCGCCTCGTCCCTCTTCGGCGATGAGGTGCGCACCGGCGCGGCCCGGGTTACCGAGATCATCCTCGGTAGCGGCGATGATCAGGTGCGGGTCAACAGCTTTGCCGACTATGCCGTCACCATCAGCGACACCGGCGGCAACGACGACTACCGGGTCAAGCTGGACAAGGCCGATGCCGCCCTGCCCACCGGCACCCTCAACATCATCGACCAGTCTGGCAGCTTTGATGAGCTGATCGTCGAGCAGAATTTCCTTGCTAGCCCAGTGCAACTGGCCGAGGGCCAGGTGCTCAATGGCCGCGAGATCATCAACTACAACAGCGGCGTCGAGCGCCTGACCCTGACCGGCGCGGCCGCCAGCTACGACGCCAACGCCATCCGCCTGTTCGGCGGCGCGGTCAGCTTGACCAGCAAGGATGCCGCCGCTACTGCGGACCTGGGCGCGGTCAGCCTGCGGGTGATTGCCGATCGGATTGACTACGATGTTGCGGTCAAGGCCGGGAATTTCATTCTGGATTCTTACCAAAGCCTGGATATCGGCCACCAACTCACCGCCATCAACAACGGCTACATCGACCTGCGCAGCTACGGCGATGCTGCCGACATTCTGCTCAATGCCGACCTGCGCGTCTCCGCCGGCGATACCGAAAATGGCGACGGCAGCGGCTGGTTGCGCCTGACCAGCGCCAACGGTGCCATTCGCAATCCCGGCAATGCCATGATCCTGGCCTCGGGCTCGACCCTGCAACTGCGCGCCCACGAAAGTATCGGCAGCCTCGCCAACCCGCTGCTGACCACGGTGGCGCGCCTGACTGCAGCCACATCCACCAGCGGCAGCGGCGATATCGTCGTCACCGAGACCGATGACCTCATCATCGAAACCCAGGCCAGCCTCATCGACGCCGAAAACAGCGGCTTTGTCGTCACCCCGGCCAATGGCGAGAACTGGTGGGAGAATGTCACCACTTGGGACAACGCTGTCTCGGCGGATTGGCTGGATCTGATCCAGACCCGCAGGCCGGGCTTCATGGGTCGTGATGACTTCGGCATCGAGATCGGCAACGGTGATCTCCATTTGACCTTGCTGGCACAGGACGCCCTGCTCACCCTGGCATCCGGCGACATTCACGCCCTGGCCAGTGGCGCCAATATCACCCTGACCACCGATGACCTGGATTTCACCTCCGGCGAAGACCAAATCATCGCCAGCGGCGATCTGCGCATCCAGGCCAACCAACTGGTATGGCACTATCTGCTGGGCGGCGCTGCCGAGGTCACCGCATCCGAGGCGGAAATCGACCGCGCCTTCCATCTGACAGCCATGGCCATGGGTATGCGCGACTTTGCCGCCCTGGCCGATGGCTTCAACTCCATCACCATCGGACGGCGCGATGCCGGTAACACCATGGTCATCGGCGATATTTTCGACATCAGCGCCATCAAGATGACCGGGGCTGATCCCGCCGACCCCAGTGATGACCTGCCACGCAGCGCCAATGCCGAGCTGACCGACCGCACTCTTTTCCTGTCCGACGACCTGCAGGTGAAAGGCGATGTGCGCGCCTCCGGCAATATTCTGGAGTTGGAGGCGCAGACCCTCTCCATCGGCGCCAAGAACACCCATAATCCGCTGGGCCTGCCCGATTCCGGCCTGGCCGCCGACACCCTCATCATCCGGGCCGACGACCAGCTGCATATCGGTGGCTGGGTGCTGGCCGATAGGCTGGTGGACATCGAGGTTACCGCCACCACCGGCGTCAATCCCACTGACACGGACCAATATGTCACTCCGCCCAATGCGGTGACCAGTTTGCTGACCGATCTGACCAGCCGTATCGAGTCTCTGGATGCCGGCAGCGAGATTCGTATCGACCTCAGCCACGGCGCCCAACTAGGTGGCTGGATCGAAGCCCATGGCGCCAACTCCCTCATCGACATCCAGGCCGGCGGCGATGTGCTGCTGAATGAAGGCGCCAGCCTGGTGGCGCGGGATGCCGAGGCGCTGATCTCCGTCACCACCCAGGGCCTGCTGGCCATCAACGCCGGCTCTGCGGTCAGCGCCGGTATCGCCTACAACCTGGTGGACGATGTACCTGTGCCCTATGTCACCGGCGCGGGGGCGGATATTGTCCTCTCCTCAGTCAATGAGATGCTCATCTCCGGCGCTGTTGGCACTGCCGATGGTCTGAGCATCAGCTCCGGCAGTGCCAGCCGTGACAACGAGGCGTTTGGCGATCCTGCAGACGACAGCTACCTGCCGCAATACGCCATCTACAACAAAACCGCCTATTTCAATTTGTTGCCAACGGATCATTACCTCAGGGTCCACGCCGGCCAGTACGGCCTGCTCATTGGCGGCACCATCGTCTCCCTCGGCGAGAACACCGAGCTTCTGCTTTCATCAACGGATGATCTGATCCTGCGCGGCAATGTCAGCGCCACCGGCAGCGGCTCCAGCATCGCCATCCAGTCCGACATCTGGACCTATCTGGAGGGCAATATCCTGGCCGATGCGGGTATCCGCATCGCCGGCGGTATGGCGCTGGACGGCACGGATTTGAACGGCGCCGATGCCTATGGCAGCAGCGTCCATGTGCATGGCACCTCGACAGTCCGCACTACCGGGGCCGATGCGGATATCCTGGTGCGCGGCAGTCAGGATGTGGACCTGTTCGGCGTGCTGGTGGCCGGCGGCATCATCGGTGAAAACGGCGTCACCTGGACCGGCGTCGGCGCCGATCTGAGCGTGACGGCGGGCTCCCAGTTGCTGGTGGACACCGGTCTGCTGGCCGCCGGCAATGTGACCGCTCAGGGTGGCACGGCCAATGCGGGTGACAATGATCTGAGCCTGCTGTTTACCACCGCCGGCGGCGCCACCGCCCGAGGGCTGGACGGCATCGGCGGCAACCTAAGCCTCGCTGCCGACGGCAACATGGAGATGATGGGTACGCTGCTGGCCGGTGGCTCCCTGGTGCAGACCTTTGACGCCGACGGCAATCTGCTCAACCAGAGCGTCGATTGGTCCGGCACCCTGGGCACGACGAGCATCAACACCCTGGGCCAGGCATTCATCGGCGGCAACACGGTCAACAGCCAGGGGCAGCCGACGGTCACCGGCGGCTACATCTACTCCGCCAGTGATGTCAGCATCAGCGGCGGCGCCAGCGCCGACGGCAACGGCGTCATCATCCAGGGTGCCTCCGAGGTGGTGGTGAACCGCGCCGATGGTCATATCCAGGTGAATGCCACCCAGGATGCCCTGATCGAAGGCCTGCTGCTGGCCGGCGGCGAGATCATCCAGATTCGGGATGCCGAGGGCACCTATCAGGGCCGCGACATCCGTACATTCGGTGGCGCCTCCACCCTGACCATTAGTGCCGAGGATCAGATTCGCATTGGCGTGGGGCTGGCCGCCGGTCAGTCCATCAACCTCATTGGCGGCGATGATTCCTCCGGCACCAGCATCATCCTCTACGGCTCGGCCATGCTGGAAACCTGGATGGAGAACTCCAGCATCAACCTCAACGGACCGGGCCGGATAGACATCCTGGCGCCCGGCCACACCAATGAGATCCTGGCACAGGGCTGGCCGGTCAATGCCGCCGGCAAGCTGACCCAGGATGTGACCCTGGATATGCTTATCGATCAGGTCAGCCATAAGATTTCTGCCTCGGTGACCCTGACCGTCGCAGACACGGCTGATAACAGCAGCCTCAACGACCTGCTGACCGATCTGCAAGCGGCACTGGAAGGCGCCATCTGGCTGGTGTCCGCCGCCAATGAGGCATCGCCTTTTAGCAATGGCGAGACCTACAACGACTTTGCCGATGGCCCCGACCTGCAAATCAAACTGCGCGATGGCCGTCTGAATGTCACCGGCCCCTACAGCTTCAGCCTCCTGGACAGCTCCGTCAATGCCGATCAGCTTGGTCTGAGTCTCGTCGGCGGCAGCCTGGAATCTGGCCTCTATTACGCCATCGACGCCCGCGCCGCCGGCAGTGTGGTCAACATCGGCGCGCCGGACGGCCCCAATGCCAAGCTCTACATCGCCGGCAAGGTCATCGCCGACAGCGCCATCAACCTCCATAGCGGCGTTTCCCCTGACGGCAAGGACATCGAACTGGATGCCACCGGCGTGCTGGAGACCCTCAACGGCTCCATTGCCTTCGATGCCGGGGTCAATGGCCTGATCGTCGGCGACATCATCGCCGGTGGTATCGGCTCGGATGTCATCATCAACTCCGCCACCTCCCTGACCATTCAGGGCCGTATCAGCGCCTATGATGATGTCATCCTCAGTGCCGGCACGGTCGAACAGGCCAATGCCCTGAGCCTGAAGATCGACAACACCGCACGCATTTTCTCTTTCGGCGGTGGCGGCAGCCTCAGCCTCAGCGGCGCCAACGAGGTGGTCATCGACGGGGTGGTGGGCACCGATTCCACGGCTCTGGCCGGGCTGGAGATCAGCTCCACCTTTGGCACGGTGACAGTGACCAAAGAGTCCGGCTGGATCAGCGCCGATGCGCCCCTGACCCTTCGTGGTGTCAATATTGACATGGCCGGCGTGCTGGAAAACAGCGCCCTGGATGGCGCGGGCATCGAGGTGTTGCTGGATGCCAGCGACACCCTCAGCGTGCGCGGCAGCATGACCGTCGCCGGCGACCTGCGCCTGAATGCCGGCACTTGGGTTGAAATCTATGATGCCGCCATCGCGGTCACGGGCGCCGATGCCACTCTGGAGGTCTTCTCCGAGGGTGATATCCTCACCTCTGCGATGGCTCTAGCCGAAAACCATGCGGCTCTGGATGACGGCCAGTCCTACCACCAGGGCGCCACCATCCAGGGCACCGGGCTGGTGCACTTTAGCGCCGCCAATCTGCTGGAAATCGGCTACGCCACCCTCATCGGCAGCAACGCCGCTGGCAGCCGGATTCTGCTGGAAGCCGACACTGCCCGCATCCTCGGTGATGTGCTGGCCGGGGCCGATGTGGCCAGCGGCGCGGCGGTCTGGACCGTCAACAACGCCACCCTGGATGTCGATCTAACCAACCAACTGGTCATGGGCGGCGACGCCTTTGTCATCGACGGCAGTACCACCAGTCTGCTAAAAGTAGGCGGCACTCTGCGCTCCACCGGCGATCTGTCCATCAGCGTTACCGGCGGCAGCAACCCCGTCTCCATCAGCCAGAACAGCCTGAGCGCCATCATTGCCGATTCCACCGGCGGCGGCGCCCTGACGCCAGCCGTTGCGCCGAGCGACATTAGCATCCAGGCCGATCAGGGGATAAACCTCTACGGCTATGTGCAAGCGGATCAAACTGGAGCCGAGGTCAGCATTCAGACAAATGATGCCCTGCTCATTGATGGCATCATCGAATCCGGTAGCCGTCTGGTGCTGGCTGCCGACAGCGTCCTGGTTCAGCCCATGCAGTATGAAAGGGATGGTACCGGCCTCTGGTTCCTCGATGAGGACGGCCGCCTGATGGACGCCCAGGGCAACCTGGTGGATGTGAACGGCGACTATGTGGATGAGAATGGCCTTGCCTCTGCCGAGCCAGTCAGCGGCGGTCAGCCGGTGCGCCTCTCTGGCGGTATTCTCAACACCCAAGCCGGCGGCAGTATTCAGATCAGCGCAGTCAACGGCATTCATCTCAACGGCCAGGTGGGCAAGCCTATCATCGTTGGCGATACGGTCAGCGTCAATGTGGATGAAATCCAGGTCAGCTCCAGCTTCGGCGCCATTGGCGTGGCCGGGCTGGTTCAGGCCAATCAACTGATTCGCTTGGTCGCGCCCAACATCCATGTCACCTCCGGCGGCACGGTCAAGACCCGGGGCGAGAGTGCCAGCATTCGCCTGGATGCCAGCGGCAATGTTCTGGTCGCCGGCAATACCGGTCAAGGGGATGCGGAAGTCACCACCAGCGGCTTGCTGCACATCAGCGGCGGCAATCTGCAACTGGACGGCTCGGTCAATGCCTATGGCGATGCCGACTCGCGCCTGCTTATCAACGCCGGCACCAGCCTGACTGTCACCGGCGTGCTGACCTCGACAGGGGTGGCCGATATCCGCGGCGGCGTCGATCTGAGCCAGGACGACGCCGTGCTGGAGGCGGCCAGCGTCGCCGGTGCCGACCTCGATCCGGCGCTGATCAGCATTAGTGGCCAGGGTGGCATCCTGGTAGAGGGTGAGCTGAACCTGATCACCGGCGGCGATCTCAGCATCCAGTCCACCGCCGAGCTACAGGACGATCAGCTCAGCCTGCTGACCCCCATCATCTCCACCGAGACCATCACTGTGCAAGTGGTGACCGGCTACCAGCAGGTGGCCGACGGCTTCATTACCGTACCCAAGGTGAGCTGGGTCACCACCACAGTGACCGAGCAGACCGGCACCGAGGAGGTCAAGGCCGGCATCCGCTACCACAGCATGGATGTAACCCTGGTGCAGGAGGGTTACTACAACGGCAGCATCTTTAGGGAATGGTTTGTCGAGGGTGTGGATTACCACAACAACCAGGTGAATTGGGCGCTGACCGGCGCCGCCAACCCTGGCACGGGCTACAAGCCCTTTAGCGACCTGAACGACCTGCAACGGGCTGCCGTTCTCAAGCATCTGGGCTACAAGGAGGCCTATAGCTTCAGCTACAGCAATCCCTTGTTACACCAGGTCATCAACGGCAATCCGACCCAGCAGGCTTGGAGCCCGGACTGGGCCGGCAATGCCAATACCTGGCAGAACATCCAGGTCGCTGGCTGGGAGGACAAATATATCCTTATGCCCACCGGAGCGGCGGCCGATGTGTTGCGGGTGGTGAGTCAGGGTGAGGCCAGTGTGGGCTTTGAGGATGTGGGAGAGTACCGCGACCTTGCCAAGGTGCTTTATACCCAGGACAAATCAAGCCATACCTATAGTAGCGGAACCTATTTTTATAAAACCGATCTTGATAGCAGTATTGGCCGTTGGGATATTTCCTATAACGGCAATGGGCAGCGCGAGTATGCCGTAACCGACGGTAGAACAGGCGGCAGCACAGTTTCCCATAGCTATTTGCCAGCTTGGTATTATGCGTCAGATGCGGGAAGCTTCTATGACAATCCCACTACGGGCGGGACCGGAACCGGCCGCTATGTGCTGGTCCCGGATGGCTATTTGAATACCACGGCTAGCCTGACCGGTGAAACATTGGTTGGCACTCAGACGCTCAAGGTAGGCGAGCACTACGATAAGTGGTTTGATGTCTCTGTGGTATGGAACTATACCTGGCACGATATAGATACCGAGGATGGAGCGGAGGAAGAGTGGGCCATAGGCCAAGCTGGTCTGGCGCCAGATGTTAATGCGCGTAAACACTATTTCTGGGAGGGTGCTGGCGACGGAGGCTATTATTACCATAACCATACGCTTTACTCGGGCAGGCTCCAGAATGGGACCCAGCTCTATCTCTTTGCCAACTTTCGGGAAGATGATGCCGCCTGGCCGTGGGAGCGTAATCCCCCCTGGTCGTTTGATCCGGCCGATGACGTGTTCATTGATGCAAGTGAATGGATCACGATTCCGGAAAATAGTACTATCACAAGAACTTATACAAGTCCTGGTAATGCTGAGATTAGATACACCATCTCATCCAGCTCCGTTTGGGTCAAAGGATATGATATCAACGAAACATTCAGGAACTACAGCTACGACTGGACCTCTACCTGGACGGATATATTCGACACCCGCAAAACCCTGAATTACGCCTACACTAGCGACACCACAGATATCTTTGAGACCCGACCGGTATTCAACAGCTATGATGTCAGCACCAAGGTGGTGCAGGAACAGCAATACACCATCTGGCGTAACGAGCCCATCTTTAGCGACCAGTTTATCGATCGCTCCATTCGCACCTATGACCAGAGCGATGTGGGCTATGGCAAATTCGAGAACGATGCCCTGCGCGCCGGCGGCGATATCCGCATCATCACCGGTGGCGATACCTCGGTCAGCGGCCTGATCACCGGCAGCGGCGCGGATAGCGATATCCATATCAGCGCTGGCGGCGACATTCGCATCACCGGCGAAGTGCCCGATGGCGCGCCTGAAGGCACCCTAGCCGCCGAATCCCTGTTACTGACCTCCGGCAACATTGTTCTGGATGCCGTCGGCAGCCTGACCATCGGTGATGCTGGGGCGCTGGAGACCGCCAGCGGAGGCATCGGCCTGACCGCCGGCGCCGGCCTGACGGCGGAAGGTCATCTGAGCGCCGCCGGCGCCATTGACCTGGCCGCACAGGACGACATCGGCCTGGGCTCCGAAATCACCAGCGCCGGTTCCATCAGCATTCGCGCCGGCCTGGACGGCAGCGGCGGCATCAGTGGCAGCGTCGAGGCCCTGCTGCACAGCACAGGCCTGGGTTCCTCCATTCAGCTCAGCGCAGGCAGCCTCTCGGGCGATATCAGCCTGGTCGGCAACTCGCTGACGGGCGACAACCTGAGCCTGACGGCGAGCGCCGGCGCGGTGCACCACAGCGGCGGCCTGCTCCAGGGCAGCGACCTGACCATCAGCGCCCGCGACGGCGTCAGCGCCCTCACCAAAGTCGCCAATCTGGAAGCCATCAACAGCGGCAGCGGCGGCATCCGCATCGACAACCAAGGCGAGCTGAGTATCAGCAGCCTGGACACCGGCAGCGGCGCCATCGACCTGACCAACTATGGCGCGGTGACGGCGGGCGCCCTGCGCACCGGCGGCCTGACCGATGCCGATGATATCGCCGTGCGTATCTACAACGGCGGCCTGACCTATACCACCCTGGAAACCGGCCTGGGCGGGCTGGGCGATATCAGCCTGGAACTGCAAGGGGCCCTCACCAGCACCGGCGGCGCCCCCCTGATTCGCGCCGATGAACTGACCATCGATCTGCCCGGCGCCATCACCATCACCACCGAAATCAACAGCCTGATCGCCCGTTCCTATGAGGGCGGCGATGTCAGCATTGAGGACATCAGCAGCAATGGGCTGAACGTCCTGAGCCTCATCGTTGCCGAAGGCGACCTCAGCCTGATGGCCGCTGGTAACCTCGGCCTGCAATCGGTCAACCTGCTCAGCGAGCGGCGTGACGCCGGCATCAGCAGCGGAGGCAGCATCACCGGCCTGGCCAACGGCACCGAGCCTAACCTGATTGCCGATAGCCTGATCCTGGCGGCCCAGACCGGCATCCATGCCCTAGCCACCCAGACCAATGAACTGACCTCAGTCACCACCAGCAGCGGCGGCATCGCCATCAGCAACCGCGAGAGTGCTGAGGACGACATCGAGGATCTCTTTGTCCGTTCGGTCAGCGCCGCTGCCGGCGATGTGGTTATCAGCAGCGACGGCAACCTGGTGGTGCGCGAGGTGCAGGCGACCGGCGCGGGCGCGCTCCTGTCCCTGACCAGCACCGCCGGCAGTCTCATTATTCGTGATCCGGCAGTGGAGGGTGGTCTGGGTATCGATGCCGACAACATCCTGCTGGACGCCCACACCAAACTGGACCTGGAAGTGCAGGTGGACGCCAGCCAGTCCCTGACTTTGCGCACCGGCGAACGCTTCACCCTGTTGACAGATCAGGCCTACGGCGCCCAGGACATCCGCATCGAGTCCGACGACACCGTGGAGATGGGCGGCAATTTGGTCATGGGTAACGGCTCCCTGTTCATCGAGTCGGGGCGCAATATTCTGCTCGACGGCACCATCTCCGCCAGCGGCGGCGGGGAGTTGGGCAGCCTGGAGCTGGTCACCACGGGCAGCAATCCGCTGGTGGTGTTCGATACCGATCCGCTGTTTGGCTTTGAAATCTATCGGGATGCCAACGGCAACGAGATACTGCGCAACGACGCCGACGGCAACTACTACATGACCGCCAAGAATGGCCTGTTGGCCCATTCCAGCCTCTTCTTCCCGGATACGGCGGGCGCGGCGGCCCAGTCCATTATCGCCTTCTCCGCCAATGCTGATGGCAGCGGAGATCTGTTTGACATTGATGGCAATGCCATCGACGCCTCCCGCGTCACCATCCTCGGGCGCGGTTATTTCGAGGTGAGCATCCCTGATCCGAGCAGCCTGGAACGCCAGTTCCGCCTGCTGGAAAGCAGTGAGATTCGGGTGGACCTGGGCAACCAGAGCTTTGGCCAGATGCGCCTCATTGCGGGTGGTAGCGCCGGCGTCATTGATCTCAATGCAGATCAGAACCTGGATCTGAGCGGGCACAGTCTGCAAGCCAGCGGCGAGATCAGCCTCGACACGACGGGCAGCCTGACCCTGGGCGAAGGCTCCCTGGGCGGCTACCAGAACAATCTGCCGGAATTCATCAACCTCAGCGCCGGCGGTGACATCCGCATCAACCAGAGCCTGGCGGTGGAAGATGGGGTTCGCTACATCATCGAAGCCCCCTACGCTGTCGATGGTCGCATCAGCCTGGACAGCGGCGGCGCCATCTCAATGGGCAGCACCCTGTATCGCCTCACCGGTACCGAGATCGACGCCAGTGCGCAAAGCGGCATCAGCCTGAATACCGATGCCGAGCGCATCAGCGCCAACCTCAGCGGCTCCGGCGCCATCGGCCTGACCGATGCCGGGGCAGTGACCGTTGAGCAGGCGGTGATTTCCGGCAGTGGCAATATCAGCCTGTCCGCCCAGTCCGATCTGGAACTGCTGGATGTGCAAATCCGCACCGATGCGGTGGGTAACGGCGTCAATGCCAGCAGTGTCGGTGGCGATATTCGCATCGACCTGATCGATGCCGGACGCACCAACGGCCAGGTCTTGCTCACGGCCGCCGGCAAGATCGTCGAGGTGCAGCCCGATGATGCCGATGTGGATATTCGCGCTCAGTCGCTGATGGCCATTTCGGACAGCGACCCGACAGCGACATTGTTTGACCTGGAATATGAAAGCGATACCGCGCAGATCGGCCGTCCGACCAACCTGGAACTCACCTACACCGGCGATCTGGCGCTGACCGGCAGCTATGTCGGTTATGCCGAGATCAATGTCACCGGCACCCTCTATCTGGATTCCTTCAGCGCAGGCTCTTACATCAACGCCACCGCCACCGGGGGTATTGTGGTGCGGGGCAATGCCCTTGAGAGTGGCGGCAGCGTCACTCTCGAGAGTAACGGACTTCTTTTTGAAAACGTGGTGAGGGTCTCAGGCACCACCCTCGACTTAGATGCCGGCAGCGGCATTATTACCCTGGCGGACGGATCAGAACTGATCAGCACCACAGGGTCGCTCAACCTCGGCGCCGATGGCGACATCCTGGTGTCGAATCTCAATTCAGCCTCAAGCGTCACGCTGAATTCCCGCACGGGCGCCATCCGCGACAACACCCTGGATGAGAATCCCAATATCACGGCCACAGGTCTGATCAGTCTCACCGCGGCCACAGGCGTTGGTAGCGGCACCACCGATGGCGATGTCGACATCCAGGGTGCAGTGACGGCAACCACCCAGAGCGGGGGCATCTATCTGGAAGACCCCGATGACATGGTGCTCGGGGCTATCACCGCCAACACCGGCAACTTGGTCCTCGCCAGCGGTGGCGATCTGACCCTGGATGGCGATCTGACCGCTAGCAATGGCGATCTCAGCCTTACAGCCATTGGCGCCTTCAGTCAAAATGCCGATATCAGCGTCAGCGGCAGCGCCGACATCACCAGCCTTGGTGCCACCCTGACCGATAACATCCAACTCAGCGCCGCCAGCCTCAATCTGGATGCAGGCAGCGGCAGCCTGACCATGCAGACTGGCTCGACGCTTGCTGCCAGTGGAAACATGGCCCTGACAGGGGATGCCGCCATCCGTCTGGCGAATGTGTTGGCGGACTCCAACCTCAGCCTCGACACCACCGGTTCGGTCATATTGGATGGTACCCAAACGATTCTCGGCACAACCGATATCTCTGGCCAGAGCCTGCAACTGCTCGAAAACAACAGTCTGACCCTGGCCAGCAGCAGCTTCAACGGCGGCAGCGCCTTTGCCGGCAGTTTCAGCATGGCTGCAAACAGCCAGATCACCACCGGCGCTGACTTCAGCCTGGCTGCTGAAGGCATCGACCTGGCGCTGAATTCCAGCATCAGCGCCGCCAGCCTCAATCTGGATGCAGGCACAGCCGACCTCTCAATGGGAACCGGCTCCAACCTCACCAGCACTACCGGCACCATGACCCTGAAGGCAGACGGCGCCCTGGACCTGGCCAGTCTGACCATCGCCGCCGACTTCAGCAGCCAAGGCGGTGAAACCCGCTTCAGCGAAGCCCTAACCATCGGCGGCAACGGCCAAATCACGAGCAGCGCCGGCGTCACCCTGGCCGATGCCATGACCGTCAACGGCAACCTGTACCTGGATGCCAGCGGCGCCTACACCCAAGACAGCACCCTAAGCGTCGGCGGTGATCTGAGCTTAAGCCTTGCCGGCTCCTATAACCAAGAAGCTGCTTTGACTGTTCACGGTAACTTCAGTCTTGCCACCCAGGGCAGCTACTCGCAAAACGCCAACGCCAACATCACCGGCAGCGCCGACATCATCAGCCTTGGCGCCACCCTGGCCGATAACATCCAGCTCAGCGCCGCCAGCCTCAATCTGGACGCGGGCACAGCCGACCTCTCAATGGGAACCGACTCCAACCTGACCAGCACCACCGGCACCATGGCCCTAAAGGCAGACGGCGCCCTGGACCTGGCAAGCCTGACCATCGCCACCGACTTCAGCAGCCAAGGCGGGGCGACCACCTTCGGCGAAGCCGTCCAGATAGACGGCAACGGCCACATCACCAGCAGCGCCGGCGTCACCCTGGCCGATGCCATGACCGTCAACGGCAACCTGTACCTGGATGCCAGCGGCGCCTACACCCAAGACAGCACCCTAAGCGTCGGCGGTGATCTGAGCTTAAGCCTTGCCGGCTCCTATAACCAAGAAGCTGCTTTGACTGTTCACGGTAACTTCAGTCTTGCCACCCAGGGCAGCTACTCGCAAAACGCCAACGCCAACATCACCGGCAGCGCCGACATCATCAGCCTTGGCGCCACCCTGGCCGATAACATCCAGCTCAGCGCCGCCAGCCTCAATCTGGACGCGGGCACAGCCGACCTCTCAATGGGAACCGACTCCAACCTGACCAGCACCACCGGCACCATGGTCCTAAAGGCAGACGGTGCCCTGGAGCTGGCCAGTCTGACCATCGCCGCCGACTTCAGCAGCCAAGGCGGTGAAACCCGCTTCAGCGAAGCCCTAACCATCGGCGGCAACGGCCAAATCACGAGCAGCGCCGGCGTCACTCTGGCCGATGCCCTCACGGTCGACGGCAACCTGAACCTGGATGCCAGCGGCGCCTACACCCAGGACGGTGCTTTGACTGTCGCCGGTGACCTGACCCTGACCACGGGCAGCAGCTATCTCCAAAACGCTGAAACCGAAGTCGGCGGCGATTTCAGTTTGAGTGCCGATGGCCTCTACACCCAAAACGCCAACACCAGCATCACCGGCAGCGCCGACATCACCAGCCTTGGCGCCACCCTGGCCGATAACATCCAGCTCAGCGCCGCCAGCCTCAATCTGGATGCGGGCACAGCCGACCTCTCAATGGGAACCGGCTCCAACCTGACCAGCACCACCGGCACCATGGTCCTAAAGGCAGACGGCGCCCTGGACCTGGCAAGCCTGACCATCGCCACCGACTTCAGCAGCCAAGGCGGGGCGACCACCTTCGGCGAAGCCGTCCAGATAGACGGCAACGGCCACATCACCAGCAGCGCCGGCGTCACCCTGGCCGATGCCATGACCGTCAACGGCAACCTGTACCTGGATGCCAGCGGCGCCTACACCCAAGACAGCACCCTAAGCGTCGGCGGCGACCTGACCCTGGCCACGGGCAGCAGCTCTACCCAAAACGCTGAAACCGAAGTCGGCGGCGATTTCAGTTTGAGTGCCGAGGGTCTCTTCACCCAGAACGCCGATACCAGCATCACCGGCAGCGCCAACATCACCAGCCTTGGCACCACCCTGGCAGATAACACCCAGCTTAGCGCCGCCAGCCTCAATCTGGATGCCGGAAGCGGCCCCATCACCATGGACACAGGCTCTGAACTCATCACTACCAGTGGTGATCTGAACCTGAGCACAACGGGCACCCTGACGTTGGCCGGTCTGAGTGTTGCCGGAGACTTCAGCAGCCAAGGCGGTGAAACCACCTTCGGGGCAGCCGTCACCATCAACGGCAACGGCCAAATCACCAGCAGCGCCGACGTCACCCTGGCCGATGCCCTCACGGTCGACGGCAACCTGAGTCTGGATGCCAGCGGCGCCTACACCCAGGACGGCACCCTAAGCGTCGGCGGCGATCTGACCCTGACCACGGGCAGCAGCTATACCCAGAACGCCAACACTAGCATCACCGGCAGCGCCGAAATCACCAGCCTAGGCGCCAGCCTGGCCGATAACATCCAGCTCAGCGCCGCCAGCCTCAATCTGGATGCGGGCAGCGGCAGCCTGACCATGCAAACCGGTTCGACGCTTGCTGCCAGTGGAAACATGGTCCTGACAGGGAATGCCGCCATCCGTCTGGCGAATGTGTCGGCGGACTCCAACCTCAGCCTCGACACCACCGGTTCGGTCATATTGGATGGTACCCAAACGATTCTCGGCACAACCGATATCTCTGGCCAGAGTCTGCAACTGCTCGAAAACAACAGCCTGACCCTGGTCGGCAGCAGCTTCAACGACGGCAGCGTCTTTGCGGGCAGCTTCAGCATGGCCGCAAACAGCCAGATCACCGCCAGTGCTGACCTCAGCCTGGCTGCTGAAGGCATCGACCTGGCGCTGAATTCCAGCATCAGCGCCGCCAGCCTCAATCTGGATGCGGGCACTGGCGACCTCTCAATGGGAACCGGCTCCGATCTCGTTACCACCAACGGTGACCTGAACCTGACGACTGATGGCAGCCTGACGTTGGCTGCTCTGAGCGTTGCCGCCAACTTCAGCAGCAGCGGTAGGGAGACGCGCTTTAACGAAATCGTTGATATCAACGGCAATGGCCAAATCACCAGCACTGCTGGCATCACCTTGGCCGAAGCCATAACCGTCAAGGGCAACCTGAGCCTGGATGCCAGCGGTGCCTACACCCAGGACGGCACCCTAAGCGTCGGCGGCGACCTGACCCTGACCACAGGCAGCGGCTATCTCCAAAACGCTGAAACCGAAGTCGGCGGCGATTTCAGTTTGAGCACCGAGGGCCTCTTCACCCAGAACGCCGATACCAGCATCACCGGCAGCGCCAACATCACCAGCCTTGGTGCCACCCTGGCCGATAACATCCAACTCCGCGCCGCCAGCCTCAATCTGGATGCCGGAAGCGGCCCCATCACCATGGACACAGGCTCTGAACTCATCACTACCAGTGGTGATCTGAACCTGAGCACAACGGGCACCCTGACGTTGGCCGGTCTGAGTGTTGCCGGAGACTTCAGCAGCCAAGGCGGTGAAACCACCTTCGGGGCAGCCGTCACCATCAACGGCAACGGCCAAATCACCAGCAGCGCCGACGTCACCCTGGCCGATGCCCTCACGGTCGACGGCAACCTGAGTCTGGATGCCAGCGGCGCCTACACCCAGGACGGCACCCTAAGCGTCGGCGGCGATCTGACCCTGACCACGGGCAGCAGCTATACCCAGAACGCTGAAACCGAAGTCGGCGGCGATTTCAGTTTGAGTGCCGAGGGTCTCTTCACCCAGAACGCCGATACCAGCATCACCGGCAGCGCCAACATCACCAGCCTTGGCACCACCCTGGCAGATAACACCCAGCTTAGCGCCGCCAGCCTCAATCTGGATGCCGGAAGCGGCCCCATCACCATGGACACAGGCTCTGAACTCATCACTACCAGTGGTGATCTGAACCTGAGCACAACGGGCACCCTGACGTTGGCCGGTCTGAGTGTTGCCGGAGACTTCAGCAGCCAAGGCGGTGAAACCACCTTCGGGGCAGCCGTCACCATCAACGGCAACGGCCAAATCACCAGCAGCGCCGACGTCACCCTGGCCGATGCCCTCACGGTCGACGGCAACCTGAGTCTGGATGCCAGCGGCGCCTACACCCAGGACGGCACCCTAAGCGTCGGCGGCGATCTGACCCTGACCACGGGCAGCAGCTATACCCAGAACGCCAACACCAGCATCACCGGCAGCGCCGACATCATCAGCCTAGGCGCCAGCCTGGCCGATAACATCCAGCTCAGCGCCGCCAGCCTCAATCTGGATGCGGGCAGCGGCAGCCTGACCATGCAAACCGGTTCGACGCTTGCTGCCAGTGGAAACATGGTCCTGACAGGGAATGCCGCCATCCGTCTGGCGAATGTGTCGGCGGACTCCAACCTCAGCCTCGACACCACCGGTTCGGTCATATTGGATGGTACCCAAACGATTCTCGGCACAACCGATATCTCTGGCCAGAGCCTGCAACTGCTCGAAAACAACAGTCTGACCCTGGCCAGCAGCAGCTTCAACGGCGGCAGCGCCTTTGCCGGCAGTTTCAGCATGGCTGCAAACAGCCAGATCACCACCGGCGCTGACTTCAGCCTGGCTGCTGAAGGCATCGACCTGGCGCTGAATTCCAGCATCAGCGCCGCCAGCCTCAATCTGGATGCGGGCACTGGCGACCTCTCAATGGGAACCGGCTCCGATCTCGTTACCACCAACGGTGACCTTAACCTGACGACTGATGGCAGCCTGACGTTGGCTGCTCTGAGCGTTGCCGCCAACTTCAGCAGCAGCGGTAGGGAGACGCGCTTTAACGAAATCGTTGATATCAACGGCAATGGCCAAATCACCAGCACTGCTGGCATCACCTTGGCCGAAGCCATAACCGTCAAGGGCAACCTGAGCCTGGATGCCAGCGGTGCCTACACCCAGGACGGCACCCTAAGCGTCGGCGGCGACCTGACCCTGACCACAGGCAGCGGCTATCTCCAAAACGCTGAAACCGAAGTCGGCGGCGATTTCAGTTTGAGCACCGAGGGCCTCTACACCCAGAACGCCGATACCAGCATCACCGGCAGTGCTGACATCACCAGCCTTGGTGCCACCCTGGCCGATAACATCCAACTCCGCGCCGCCAGCCTCAATCTGGATGCGGGCAGCGGCGACCTATTGATGGGAACCGGCTCCAACCTGACCAGCACCACCGGCACCATGACCCTGAGAGCGGACGGTTCCCTAGACCTGGCCAGTCTGACCATCGCCACCGACTTCAGTAGCTGCGGTGGGGAGACGCGCTTTAACGAAATCGTTGATATCACCGGCAACGGCCAGATCACCAGCAGCGCCGGTGTCACCCTGGCCGATGCCCTCACGGTCGACGGCAACCTGAGCCTGGATGCCAGCGGCGCCTACACCCAAGACAGCACCCTAAGCGTCGGCGGCGACCTGACCCTGGCCACGGGCAGCAGCTCTACCCAAAACGCTGAAACCGAAGTCGGCGGCGATTTCAGTTTGAGTGCCGAGGGTCTCTTCACCCAGAACGCCGATACCAGCATCACCGGCAGCGCCAACATCACCAGCCTTGGCACCACCCTGGCAGATAACACCCAGCTTAGCGCCGCCAGCCTCAATCTGGATGCCGGAAGCGGCCCCATCACCATGGACACAGGCTCTGAACTCATCACTACCAGTGGTGATCTGAACCTGAGCACAACGGGCACCCTGACGTTGGCCGGTCTGAGTGTTGCCGGGGACTTCAGCAGCCAAGGCGGTGAAACCACCTTCGGGGCAGCCGTCACCATCAACGGCAACGGCCAAATCACCAGCAGCGCCGACGTCACCCTGGCCGATGCCCTCACGGTCGACGGCAACCTGAGTCTGGATGCCAGCGGCGCCTACACCCAGGACGGCACCCTAAGCGTCGGCGGCGATCTGACCCTGACCACGGGCAGCAGCTATACCCAGAACGCCAACACTAGCATCACCGGCAGCGCCGACATCACCAGCCTAGGCGCCAGCCTGGCCGATAACATCCAGCTCAACGCCGCCAGCCTGAATCTGGATGCCGGAACTGGCCCCATCACCATGAACACAGGCTCTGATCTCATTACTACCAGCGGTGATCTGAACCTGAGCACAACGGGCACCCTGACTCTGGCCGGTCTGAGTGTTGCCGGAGACTTCAGCAGCCAAGGCGATGAAACCCGCTTCAGCGAAGCCGTCCAGATTGACGGCAACGGCCAAATCACCAGCAGCGCCGGCGTCACCCTGGCCGATGCCATGACCGTCGACGGCAATCTGAGTTTGGATGCCAGCGGCGCCTACACCCAGGACGGCACCCTAAGCATCGGCGGTGACCTGACCCTGACCACGGGCAGCAGCTCTACCCAAAACGCTGAAACCGAAGTCGGCGGCGATTTCAGTTTGAGTGCCGATGGCCTCTACACCCAAAACGCCAACACCAGCATCACCGGCAGCGCCGACATCATCAGCCTTGGCGCCACCCTGGCCGATAACATCCAGCTCAGCGCCGCCAGCCTCAATCTGGACGCGGGCACAGCCGACCTCTCAATGGGAACCGGCTCCAACCTGACCAGCACCACCGGCACCATGGTCCTAAAGGCAGACGGCGTCCTGGACCTGGCAAGCCTGACCATCGCCACCGACTTCAGCAGCCAAGGCGGTGAAACCCGCTTCAGCGAAGCCCTAACCATCGGCGGCAACGGCCAAATCACCAGCAGCGCCGGTGTCACCCTGGCCGATGCCCTGACGGTCGACGGCAACCTGAGTCTGAACGCTGCGGGCGCCTACACCCAAGACAGCACTCTAAGCGTCGGCGGTGACCTGACCCTGACCACGGGCAGCAGCTCTACCCAAAACGCTGAAACCGAAGTTGGCGGCGATTTCAGTTTGAGTGCCGAGGGTCTCTACACCCAGAACGCCAGCACCCGTATCACCGGCAGCGCCGACATCACCAGCCTAGGCGCCAGCCTGGCCGATAACATCCAGCTCAGCGCCGCCAGCCTCAATCTGGATGCGGGCAGCGGCAGCCTGACCATGCAAACCGGTTCGACGCTTGCTGCCAGTGGAAACATGGTCCTGACAGGGAATGCCGCCATCCGTCTGGCGAATGTGTCGGCGGACTCCAACCTCAGCCTCGACACCACCGGTTCGGTCATATTGGATGGTACCCAAACGATTCTCGGCACAACCGATATCTCTGGCCAGAGCCTGCAACTGCTCGAAAACAACAGTCTGACCCTGGCCAGCAGCAGCTTCAACGGCGGCAGCGCCTTTGCCGGCAGTTTCAGCATGGCCGCAAACAGCCAGATCACCACCGGCGCTGACTTCAGCCTGGCTGCTGAAGGCATCGACCTGGCGCTGAATTCCAGCATCAGCGCCGCCAGCCTCAATCTGGATGCGGGCACTGGCGACCTAGCGATGGGAACCGGCTCCAACCTCACCAGCACCACCGGCACCATGACCCTAAAGGCAGACGGCGCCCTGGACCTGGCAAGCCTGACCATCGCCACCGACTTCAGCAGCCAAGGCGGGGCGACCACCTTCGGCGAAGCCGTCCAGATAGACGGCAACGGCCACATCACCAGCAGCGCCGGCGTCACCCTGGCCGATGCCATGACCGTCAACGGCAACCTGTACCTGGATGCCAGCGGCGCCTACACCCAAGACAGCACCCTAAGCGTCGGCGGTGATCTGAGCTTAAGCCTTGCCGGCTCCTATAACCAAGAAGCTGCTTTGACTGTTCACGGTAACTTCAGTCTTGCCACCCAGGGCAGCTACTCGCAAAACGCCAACACCAGCATCACCGGCAGCGCCGACATCACCAGCCTTGGCGCCACCCTGGCCGATAACATCCAGCTCAGCGCCGCCAGCCTCAATCTGGACGCGGGCACAGCCGACCTCTCAATGGGAACCGGCTCCAACCTGACCAGCACCACCGGCACCATGGTCCTAAAGGCAGACGGCGCCCTGGACCTGGCAAGCCTGACCATCGCCACCGACTTCAGCAGCCAAGGCGGGGCGACCACCTTCGGCGAAGCCCTAACCATCGGCGGCAACGGCCACATCACCAGCAGCGCGGGTGTCACCCTGGCCGATGCCCTCACGGTCGACGGCAACCTGAGCCTGGATGCCAGCGGCGCCTACACCCAAGACAGCACCCTAAGCGTCGGCGGCGACCTGACCCTGGCCACGGGCAGCAGCTATACCCAGAACGCCAACGCCAGCATCACCGGCAGCGCCGACATCACCAGCCTTGGCGCCACCCTGGCCGATAACATCCAGCTCAGCGCCGCCAGCCTCAATCTGGATGCGGGCACAGCCGACCTCTCAATGGGAACCGGCTCCAACCTGACCAGCACCACCGGCACCATGGTCCTAAAGGCAGACGGCGCCCTGGACCTGGCAAGCCTGACCATCGCCACCGACTTCAGCAGCCAAGGCGGGGCGACCACCTTCGGCGAAGCCGTCCAGATAGACGACAACGGCCACATCACCAGCAGCGCCGGCGTCACCCTGGCCGATGCCATGACCGTCAACGGCAACCTGTACCTGGATGCCAGCGGCGCCTACACCCAAGACAGCACCCTAAGCGTCGGCGGCGACCTGACCCTGGCCACGGGCAGCAGCTATACCCAGAACGCCAACGCCAACATCACCGGCAGCGCCGACATCATCAGCCTTGGCGCCACCCTGGCCGATAACATCCAGCTCAGCGCCGCCAGCCTCAATCTGGACGCGGGCACAGCCGACATCTCAATGGGAACCGACTCCAACCTGACCAGCACCACCGGCACCATGACCCTGAAGGCAGACGGCGCCCTGGACCTGGCCAGCCTGAGCATCGCCACCGACTTCAGCAGCCAAGGCGGTGAAACCACCTTCGCCGAAGCCCTAACCATCGGCGGCAACGGCCAAATCACCAGCAGCGCCGGTGTCACCCTGGCCGATGCCCTGACGGTCGACGGCAACCTGAGTCTGAAAGCTGCGGGCGCCTACACCCAAGACAGCACTCTAAGCGTCGGCGGTGACCTGACCCTGACCACGGGCAGCAGCTCTACCCAAAACGCTGAAACCGAAGTTGGCGGCGATTTCAGTTTGAGTGCCGAGGGTCTCTACACCCAGAACGCCAGCACCCGTATCACCGGCAGCGCCGACATCACCAGCCTAGGCGCCAGCCTGGCCGATAACATCCAGCTCAGCGCCGCCAGCCTCAATCTGGATGCGGGCAGCGGCAGCCTGACCATGCAAACCGGTTCGACGCTTGCTGCCAGTGGAAACATGGTCCTGACAGGGAATGCCGCCATCCGTCTGGCGAATGTGTCGGCGGACTCCAACCTCAGCCTCGACACCACCGGTTCGGTCATATTGGATGGTACCCAAACGATTCTCGGCACAACCGATATCTCTGGCCAGAGCCTGCAACTGCTCGAAAACAACAGTCTGACCCTGGCCAGCAGCAGCTTCAACGGCGGCAGCGCCTTTGCCGGCAGTTTCAGCATGGCCGCAAACAGCCAGATCACCACCGGCGCTGACTTCAGCCTGGCTGCTGAAGGCATCGACCTGGCGCTGAATTCCAGCATCAGCGCCGCCAGCCTCAATCTGGATGCGGGCACTGGCGACCTAGCGATGGGAACCGGCTCCAACCTCACCAGCACCACCGGCACCATGACCCTAAAGGCAGACGGCGCCCTGGACCTGGCAAGCCTGACCATCGCCACCGACTTCAGCAGCCAAGGCGGGGCGACCACCTTCGGCGAAGCCGTCCAGATAGACGGCAACGGCCACATCACCAGCAGCGCCGGCGTCACCCTGGCCGATGCCATGACCGTCAACGGCAACCTGTACCTGGATGCCAGCGGCGCCTACACCCAAGACAGCACCCTAAGCGTCGGCGGTGATCTGAGCTTAAGCCTTGCCGGCTCCTATAACCAAGAAGCTGCTTTGACTGTTCACGGTAACTTCAGTCTTGCCACCCAGGGCAGCTACTCGCAAAACGCCAACGCCAACATCACCGGCAGCGCCGACATCATCAGCCTTGGCGCCACCCTGGCCGATAACATCCAGCTCAGCGCCGCCAGCCTCAATCTGGACGCGGGCACAGCCGACATCTCAATGGGAACCGACTCCAACCTGACCAGCACCACCGGCACCATGACCCTGAAGGCAGACGGCGCCCTGGACCTGGCCAGCCTGAGCATCGCCACCGACTTCAGCAGCCAAGGCGGTGAAACCACCTTCGCCGAAGCCCTAACCATCGGCGGCAACGGCCAAATCACCAGCAGCGCCGGTGTCACCCTGGCCGATGCCCTGACGGTCGACGGCAACCTGAGTCTGAAAGCTGCGGGCGCCTACACCCAAGACAGCACTCTAAGCGTCGGCGGTGACCTGACCCTGACCACGGGCAGCAGCTCTACCCAAAACGCTGAAACCGAAGTCGGCGGCGATTTCAGTTTGAGTGCCGATGGCCTCTACACCCAAAACGCCAACACCAGCATCACCGGCAGTGCCGACATCACCAGCCTTGGTGCCACCCTGGCCGATAACATCCAACTCCGCGCCGCCAGCCTCAATCTGGATGCGGGCAGCGGCGACCTATTGATGGGAACCGGCTCCAACCTGACCAGCACCACCGGCACCATGCCCCTGAGAGCGGACGGTTCCCTAGACCTGGCCAGTCTGACCATCGCCACCGACTTCAGTAGCTGCGGTGGGGAGACGCGCTTTAACGAAATCGTTGATATCACCGGCAACGGCCAGATCACCAGCAGCGCCGGTGTCACCCTGGCCGATGCCATGACCGTCAACGGCAACCTGTACCTGGATGCCAGCGGCGCCTACACCCAAGACAGCACCCTAAGCGTCGGCGGTGATCTGAGCTTAAGCCTTGCCGGCTCCTATAACCAAGAAGCTGCTTTGACTGTTCACGGTAACTTCAGTCTTGCCACCCAGGGCAGCTACTCGCAAAACGCCAACGCCAACATCACCGGCAGCGCCGACATCACCAGCCTTGGTGCCAGCCTGGCCAATAACATCCAGCTCAGCGCCGCCAGCCTCAATCTGGACGCGGGCACCGGCGACCTATCGATGGGAACCGGCTCCAACCTGACCAGCACCACCGGCACCATGGTCCTAAAGGCAGACGGCGCCCTGGACCTGGCAAGCCTGACCATCGCCACCGACTTCAGCAGCCAAGGCGGGGCGACCACCTTCGGCGAAACCGTCCAGATAGACGGCAACGGCCACATCACCAGCAGCGCCGGCGTCACCCTGGCCGATGCCATGACCGTCAACGGCAACCTGTACCTGGATGCCAGCGGCGCCTACACCCAAGACAGCACCCTAAGCGTCGGCGGTGATCTGAGCTTAAGCCTTGCCGGCTCCTATAACCAAGAAGCTGCTTTGACTGTTCACGGTAACTTCAGTCTTGCCACCCAGGGCAGCTACTCGCAAAACGCCAACGCCAACATCACCGGCAGCGCCGACATCATCAGCCTTGGCGCCACCCTGGCCGATAACATCCAGCTCAGCTCCGCCAGCCTCAATCTGGACGCGGGCACAGCCGACCTCTCAATGGGAACCGGCTCCAACCTGACCAGCACCACCGGCACCATGGTCCTAAAGGCAGACGGCGCCCTGGACCTGGCAAGCCTGACCATCGCCACCGACTTCAGCAGCCAAGGCGGGGCGACCACCTTCGGCGAAGCCCTAACCATCGGCGGCAACGGCCACATCACCAGCAGCGCGGGTGTCACCCTGGCCGATGCCCTCACGGTCGACGGCAACCTGAGCCTGGATGCCAGCGGCGCCTACACCCAAGACAGCACCCTAAGCGTCGGCGGCGACCTGACCCTGGCCACGGGCAGCAGCTATACCCAGAACGCCAACGCCAGCATCACCGGCAGCGCCGACATCACCAGCCTTGGCGCCACCCTGGCCGATAATATCCAGCTCAGCGCCGCCAGCCTCAATCTGGATGCGGGCACAGCCGACCTCTCAATGGGAACCGGCTCCAACCTGACCAGCACCACCGGCACCATGGTCCTAAAGGCAGACGGCGCCCTGGACCTGGCAAGCCTGACCATCGCCACCGACTTCAGCAGCCAAGGCGGGGCGACCACCTTCGGCGAAGCCGTCCAGATAGACGACAACGGCCACATCACCAGCAGCGCCGGCGTCACCCTGGCCGATGCCATGACCGTCAACGGCAACCTGTACCTGGATGCCAGCGGCGCCTACACCCAAGACAGCACCCTAAGCGTCGGCGGCGACCTGACCCTGGCCACGGGCAGCAGCTATACCCAGAACGCCAACGCCAGCATCACCGGCAGCGCCGACATCACCAGCCTTGGCGCCACCCTGGCCGATAACATCCAGCTCAGCGCCGCCAGCCTCAATCTGGATGCGGGCACAGCCGACCTCTCAATGGGAACCGGCGCCAACCTGACCAGCACCACCGGCACCATGACCCTGAGGGCAGACGGCGTCTTGGAGCTGGCCAGTCTGACCATCGCCACCGACTTCAGCAGCCAAGGCGGTGAAACCACCTTCGCCGAAGCCCTAACCATCGGCGGCAACGGCCAAATCACCAGCAGCGCGGGTGTCACCCTGGCCGATGCCCTCACGGTCGACGGCAACCTGAGTCTGAACGCTGCGGGCGCCTACACCCAAGACAGCACTCTAAGCGTCGGCGGTGACCTGACCCTGACCACGGGCAGCAGCTCTACCCAAAACGCTGAAACCGAAGTCGGCGGCGATTTCAGTTTGAGTGCCGATGGCCTCTACACCCAAAACGCCAACACCAGCATCACCGGCAGTGCCGACATCACCAGCCTTGGTGCCACCCTGGCCGATAACATCCAACTCCGCGCCGCCAGCCTCAATCTGGATGCGGGCAGCGGCGACCTATTGATGGGAACCGGCTCCAACCTGACCAGCACCACCGGCACCATGCCCCTGAGAGCGGACGGTTCCCTAGACCTGGCCAGTCTGACCATCGCCACCGACTTCAGTAGCTGCGGTGGGGAGACGCGCTTTAACGAAATCGTTGATATCACCGGCAACGGCCAGATCACCAGCAGCGCCGGTGTCACCCTGGCCGATGCCATGACCGTCAACGGCAACCTGTACCTGGATGCCAGCGGCGCCTACACCCAAGACAGCACCCTAAGCGTCGGCGGTGATCTGAGCTTAAGCCTTGCCGGCTCCTATAACCAAGAAGCTGCTTTGACTGTTCACGGTAACTTCAGTCTTGCCACCCAGGGCAGCTACTCGCAAAACGCCAACGCCAACATCACCGGCAGCGCCGACATCACCAGCCTTGGTGCCAGCCTGGCCAATAACATCCAGCTCAGCGCCGCCAGCCTCAATCTGGACGCGGGCACCGGCGACCTATCGATGGGAACCGGCTCCAACCTGACCAGCACCACCGGCACCATGGTCCTAAAGGCAGACGGCGCCCTGGACCTGGCAAGCCTGACCATCGCCACCGACTTCAGCAGCCAAGGCGGGGCGACCACCTTCGGCGAAACCGTCCAGATAGACGGCAACGGCCACATCACCAGCAGCGCCGGCGTCACCCTGGCCGATGCCATGACCGTCAACGGCAACCTGTACCTGGATGCCAGCGGCGCCTACACCCAAGACAGCACCCTAAGCGTCGGCGGTGATCTGAGCTTAAGCCTTGCCGGCTCCTATAACCAAGAAGCTGCTTTGACTGTTCACGGTAACTTCAGTCTTGCCACCCAGGGCAGCTACTCGCAAAACGCCAACGCCAACATCACCGGCAGCGCCGACATCATCAGCCTTGGCGCCACCCTGGCCGATAACATCCAGCTCAGCTCCGCCAGCCTCAATCTGGACGCGGGCACAGCCGACCTCTCAATGGGAACCGGCTCCAACCTGACCAGCACCACCGGCACCATGGTCCTAAAGGCAGACGGCGCCCTGGACCTGGCAAGCCTGACCATCGCCACCGACTTCAGCAGCCAAGGCGGGGCGACCACCTTCGGCGAAGCCCTAACCATCGGCGGCAACGGCCACATCACCAGCAGCGCGGGTGTCACCCTGGCCGATGCCCTCACGGTCGACGGCAACCTGAGCCTGGATGCCAGCGGCGCCTACACCCAAGACAGCACCCTAAGCGTCGGCGGCGACCTGACCCTGGCCACGGGCAGCAGCTATACCCAGAACGCCAACGCCAGCATCACCGGCAGCGCCGACATCACCAGCCTTGGCGCCACCCTGGCCGATAATATCCAGCTCAGCGCCGCCAGCCTCAATCTGGACGCGGGCACAGCCGACCTCTCAATGGGAACCGGCGCCAACCTGACCAGCACCACCGGCACCATGACCCTGAGGGCAGACGGCGTCTTGGAGCTGGCCAGTCTGACCATCGCCACCGACTTCAGCAGCCAAGGCGGTGAAACCACCTTCGCCGAAGCCCTAACCATCGGCGGCAACGGCCAAATCACCAGCAGCGCCGGTGTCACCCTGGCCGATGCCCTGACGGTCGACGGCAACCTGAGTCTGAACGCTGCGGGCGCCTACACCCAAGACAGCACTCTAAGCGTCGGCGGTGACCTGACCCTGACCACGGGCAGCAGCTCTACCCAAAACGCTGAAACCGAAGTTGGCGGCGATTTCAGTTTGGGCGCCGAGGGCCTCTACAGCCAGAACGCCAACGCCAACATCACCGGCAGTGCCGACATCACCAGCCTTGGTGCCAGCCTGGCCAATAACATCCAGCTCAGCGCCGCCAGCCTCAATCTGGACGCGGGCACCGGCGACCTATCGATGGGAACCGGCTCCAACCTGACCAGCACCACCGGCACCATGACCCTGAGGGCGGACGGCGCCCTGGACCTGGCCAGCCTGACCATCGACACCGACTTCAGCAGCCAAGGCGGTGAAACCACCTTCGGCGAAGCCCTAACCATCGGCGGCAACAGCCAAATCACCAGCAGCGCCGGCGTCACCCTGGCCGATGCCATGGCGGTCGACGGCAACTTGAGTTTGGATGCCAGCGGCGCCTACACCCAGGACGGTGCTTTGACTGTCGCCGGTGACCTGACCCTGACCACGGGCAGCAACTACACTTACAGCGCAAACACCCTCGTCGGCGGCGATCTGAGCTTGAGCCTTGGCAGCTCTTACAACCAAGAAGCTGCTTTGACTGTTCACGGCAACTTCAGTCTTGCCACCCAGGGCAGCTACTCGCAAAACGCCAACACAAGCATCAGCGGCAGCGCCGACATCACCAGCCTTGGTGCCAGCCTGGCCGATAACACCAAGCTTAGCGCCGCCAGCCTGAATCTGGACGCAGGTGCCGGCGACCTCTCAATGGGAACCGGCTCCAACCTGACCAGCACCACCGGCACCATGACCCTAAAGGCAGACGGCGCCCTAGACCTGGCCAGTCTGACTATCGCCACCGACTTCAGCAGCCAAGGCGGTGAAACCACCTTCGGCGAAGCCGTCACCATCAACGGCAACGGCCAAATCACCAGCAGCGCCGGCGTCACCCTGGGGGCGCCCATGACCTTCGGCGGCGCCCTGAGCCTGAACGCCGCTGGCGCCTATACCCAAGACGCGACGCTGAGCTTGGGGGGTGATTTCACGCTGACCACCCAGGGCACCTACACCCAGAACGCCAACACCAGCCTGGGCGGAAACGCTCGCATCACCAGCCAAGGCGCCACCTTGGCTGGGGGCATTCAATTCAGCGCCTCAAGCATCAACTTCAATGCCGGTGACGGCGCTCTGGTACTCAACAACGGATCGCAACTGAGCGCCACCAGCGACCTCAATCTGAGCGCCGCCGGCGATCTGCGCGTTTCCCGGGTCAGTGGCGCCACTGTCAGCCTCGGTTCCAGCGCTGGCGCCATCCTGGATAACAGTTCCGACGACAATCCGAACATCATCGCCAGTAACCAGATTATTCTCTCTGCTTACCGCAACATTGGCGGCGTCGGCGCCGCGGATCTCGACATCCAGGGGCCGGTGACTGCGGTGACCATGGCGGGCGACATTTTTCTGTCGGCCGCCGATGGGTTGCGCATCAATGGCCTTTATGCGGGAGGGAGCGTCCAGCTTGAGACGGCTGGCACTCTCACCCTCGACGGTGCTGGCGGGGTGGGTGGCAGCCTGCGGGCCACTTCCGGCGGGACGCTCAACATTGCCGGAACCTATGGGGCTGGCATCAACATGGATCTGACGGGAGCCAGCGTGCGGCAGTCCGGCAACCTGGCATTGACTGGCGCTGGCAACTTGCGGGTGACCTCATCCCAAGGGGAAATCCAGGTAACGGGTAGCACCCTGGTCAGCGGGGCCGGGGCGATGTTCTATACCTCGGCGACCTCTCTGGGCATCGGGCGCTTGACCAGTGGAGGGAGTATTCACCTCACGGCCTTGAATGGCGATATCCAGGATTTGTTCGCCGATACCTCGGTGAACCTCAGCGCGCCCGAGGTGCGCCTGCAAGCCAGCGGAAACATTGGCGCCTGGCCGAACAACCCTCTTGAACTCAATACCCAAGGATTCTCCGCCTTCAGTTCGGGTGGCAATATTCACCTTAGCCTTGCGGGCAGCGCTCAAATTATCGATCCCGGCGTCTGGACAGCGGGAACCGGGCAGATCGCACTGATTGCCGAGCAGGGCCGCATCGACTATGACGATATTCTCGGTAACGCGAATGTTGTGGTCCCCGGGGGCAACGTCGGGACCACCGGAGATGGACAAATCCGGATCGTGAATCGGGGCGGTGGTGCCGGGGTCGGCGGCGCATCCATCCTGCGTCAACTGGCAGAGAAAAACCTGGAAAAAGAGACAAGCATTATCGAGAAGAATCGTCCGAGCACGGCATCGACTTTGCTCAATGAGCTTCTCAATGACATTCAAGGGGCGAGCATTCTACAAGGGCTCTTCGACACCGTACCGCCCGAGGCCAATACCGCGGGCGGTCTATGGAGGGAGGATGCGTCATCCAGTGTTCTGGAAAGTTCTCTCATGGCGCGGACCACAGGGGATGTCTTGCATCGCCAACTCGGCAGCATGGTGCCGATATTCGGTTCCGACAACCCGCTGGTTCCCTCGGAGTGGCAGGCGGATTTCGACCAGGGCTCGGGTTTCGACGATGGGTTCCAAGACAATCCATCGCAACTGATGGATGCCTTCGGTTCATGGACCTCGGATCTGCTTGGCCTCCTTGATGGCTTTGGTTTGGGCACTGGTCTGGGAACCGGCTTGTTTGGCCAAAGTTTTTCGGATCCGACGACTGGATTGTCTCCGACAGGAGACATGGCGGAAGCAGACCCGGCGTTGGTGGAGGAGCCAACGCTTGAACTGGAAACCCTCGACGCGCAAGAGGAGGAGGAAGAGCTGATCATACCCAATGCCGACCTGGCCCCCCTGCCAACCCTGCAAGAACCCCCCTCTTCCGCCGGTAGAACAAGGAGCACCAATGAATAATTGAGTGGGGTTTGACAACTGGCAACTGACAACGGGCAACGAACCAATCACCATTTTTTCAACCCAAGCAAGAGACACCAAAATGACAGAGAAAAACGCCGATACCTCAGCCATTCAAGACCAGAGCCCGTCCAGGGTCGATGCGCCAGGCGCCGGAACCAAAGTGGTTTGGAATGACAAGGCGATGGAAAGTAGCTATGCCAATGTGGTCAATGTCGCCACATCGGAAGATGAGTTCATGTTCCTGTTCGGTACCAGTGAAGCCTGGAACAATGTGCGCAAGGAGGTGGAGGTCAAGCTCCAGGACCGCATCATCATGACGCCCGCCACGGCCAAGCGTTTTCAGCTGCTGCTGAACAAAACCATTGAAGACTTCGAGAAGCGCAAGAACGCCCATTGATTCCGCCGCGGATTGAACTGGCGGTGACGCCAAGCTGTTGGTGACAACCGCGCAACCCATTCCCTCCCTCCTTGCGCTCTCCCGCGGCGAGTTGGGCACCAAGGAGTTCTGGGCGCGTTATGTGCGCCAGTTGGCCGAACTCTGCGCCGCCCGACGTGCTCTGTTGGTCGTGCGTGCCCAGGATCAGTGGAAAACCCTGTTTGGCTGGAATCCCCAGGGAGCGAACTGGCCGCTGACGGATCAACTGCGCGCGCTGGCGGCGGCGGCCCTGGAGCAGGGACTGGCGCGCCAGGAGCCGGGCCCTGGTCCGGGTCCTGATGCGCCCCCTGATGCGCCCCCTGATGCGGCCCCTGATGCTGCCCAGAATCAGCCGAGCCTCATGGCGGTGCGCCTTGATGTTGGACCACAAGACACGCCGCCTGTGGTGTTGCTGGAACTGGCGTGGGACCGCCCGTTGCAGCAGGCGGAAGCGATTCTGGCATTTGCGGCCGCCATTCCCGCGAGTTTTCAATTATCGCGACAATATCGCCAGGCGCGGCTCGACCTGGTGTTCTTTGCCGAGTTGATGCGTCTGGTCGGCGCGATTGCCGCCGATGAGCGCTTTCGACTCGCCGCGATGCGCCTGTGCAATGTCACCGCCAGCCTGTTCCAGTGCGCTCAGGTCAGTTTGGGGTGGTGTGGCACCGATGGCGCTCGGGCCGTGGCCATCAGTCATCTCGATCAGTTTGACCGGGATCTGGGGTCGGTGCGGGATCTAGAGTCGGCCATGGAGGAGGCGGTCGATCAGGACGCCGAACTTCTCTGGCCCGGCGAACTTCCGGGGCAGATACAAAGAGCGCATCAAACCTATGCCGCTTCGCGGGCAATGGCCGCGGTGCTCAGCCTGCCGTTGCGTGATCAGGATCGAGTTGTCGCCGTGCTGACCTTGGAGCGGAAGCAGGGACGCTTCAGCGACCAAGACGTCTGGCGGGCGCGCCTGCTGCTGGAGCAAATCACCCGCTGGCTCCTGGTGCTGGAGCACAAAAGCCATTGGTTTGGTCGGCGCTGGTGGCGCGATCTGCGTGCCTGGACGCGGACCCAGGCCCGCCTGGAACATAGTGGTCGCAAGCTGGCGGTGCTGCTGGGTCTGTTGGTATTGGGGCTTGGTTTTTTGGATTTGCTGCCGCACCGGATTGAAGCGCCCTTTCTGCTCAAGGCGACCGACGCCGTGCAAGTCAGCGCCCCCGTGGATAGTCAGTTGCAGCGGGTCCTGGTCGAGCCGGGCGATCTGTTTGACCAAGACGAGTTGCTGGTGGAACTTGATACCCGCGCGCTGCTGACTGATCAGGCCGCCGCGCTGGCGCGTCTGGCGCGCCATTCGCGCGAGGTGGAAAAAGCGAAGGCAACCAATGCCTTGGCGGATATGCGAGTGGCGCTGCTGATGGTCAAAGAGACCGAGGCCGAGCTGCAACGCATTGATTTTCTGCTGGAGCAGTCGCGGGTGACGGCCCCCTTTGCCGGGGTGGTGGTCGAGGGCGATCTGCGCACCCGAATCGGCGCACCGGTGCGCCAGGGCGAGGAACTCATGACCCTGGCCTCGATGGAACAATTGTTTGTGCGCATTAGCCTGGATGAGAAGGAGGTCGTCGAGGTAGCCCCGGGCGATCAGGCAGAAGCGCGGTTCGTGGGGCGGCCCGAGCAGCGTTACCGGATTCGCTTGACCAGGCTCTGGCCGGGCGCGCAGGTGGAGAACAACCAGAGTGTTTTCAACCTGGACGCGGAATTCATCTCCGCGCGCGAACCTTGGTGGCGTCCGGGGATGAGCGGTGTGGTTCGGATCGAAGCAGGGCGTATCTCGCTGTGGAAGCTATTGAGCAAGGATATTCTCGACCACCTGCGCCTGAAATTCTGGCTCTGAGACGCTGATGGCCGGCACCTTTAGTGAAAGCTGGTACCGCGTGGCGCACCTGTGTCTTGCCCTGAGACCTGGCGTTACCTGCCGCAAGCAATACAACCGGGGACACGCCGGGTATTTGTTGCAGGATCCGCATAACAAAAATTTCTATCGCCTGACCTCGCCGCTGTATCAGTTCGTTGCCCGCCTGCGTCTGGACAAGACGGTGGAACAAGTCTGGGTGGAAACCCTGGAACAGAACCCGGACACCGGGCCCGGGCAGCAGGATGTCATCGCCCTCTTGGTCGATTTGCAGCGCGAGAACCTGCTCTATTTCCCGCTCGCCGCCGACAGCAAAGCCTTGTTTGAGCGCGGCAGCGAGCGCTCCCGGCGGGAGAGCCAGCAGAAATGGATGAATTTTCTTTTCATCCGCTTTCCACTGTGGAATCCCGCGCCCTGGCTGTTGCGTTGGCAACCGCTTTGGCGGCTGCTGGTCGGGCGCGTGGTTGGGGTGATCTGGCTGCTGACGCTGGCGGTGGCCATCCTAGCTGGCATTCAACATGCCTCCGAGCTGGGCGATCAGACCCGTCACGTGCTGGCCGCGGACAACCTGCTGTTGCTCTATCTGGGCATTGCCCTGCTCAAGGTCGCTCATGAATTGGGCCATGCCGCCATTAGCACCCGGTTTGGTGGCGAAGTCAGCAGCGTCGGCATCATGCTGCTGTTGTTCATCCCGCTGCCCTATGTCGATGCGACCTCGTCCTGGGAGTTACGCGACAAATGGCAACGGATTCTGGTCAGCGCCGGTGGCATGATCGTTGAACTCTTCTTTGGCGCGGTGGCTTGCCTGATTTGGGTTAATGCGGCGCCCGGCGTGGTCAATAGTCTGGCCTACAACATGATGTTCGCTGCCACTGTGTCCACGGTGCTGTTCAACGGCAACCCTCTGTTACGCTACGACGGTTATTACATCCTGGCGGATCTGCTGGAGATCCCCAACCTCTATGAAAAAAGCCGCGACCTGATCTATCGCCTGTGCGAGCGCTATCTGTTTGGCTTGCGCCATCAGGCATTGCCCGGAGCGGATTTGGCCGAACGCCTGTGGATGCTCGGCTATGGGCTGGCTAGCGTCGCTTATCGCTTGCTTCTGCTCATTGGCATTCTGCTGTTCATCGGGGACCAGTACGCCACCCTGGGCCTGATCCTGGCGCTGTTCATGGGGGTGAGCTGGCTGCTCCGACCGGTCGTGAAGTTTGGGCGCTATTTGCTCACCAGCCCCAGCCTGCGTGAGGTGCGCGGTCGCGCCCTGGGGGTTGCCCTGGTGTTGGTCGGGCTGCCGGTGTTGTTCGCGTTACTCTATCCGTTGCCGGTCAGCGTCGTCGTCCCTGGTGTGGTGCAGAGCCTGCAACGCCAGGAAGTCTTCACCGAAACCGGCGGGCGGTTGCTCGCCTTTGAGCGGCAACCGGGCGCTCGGGTGGAGGTTGGCGACACCCTGCTGCGGCTGGACAATCCGCTGCTCGAAGTCGAGTTGGAGCAATTGCGGTTGCAGTTGCGGCAACTGGAGGTGCTGGAACAACAAGCCTTAAGGGAGGGGGGAGGAGATCGTCAGCCCCTGGCTCGGCGGCGCGAAGCGCTCGAGCAGCTGCTGGCCGATGTCCGTGCGCGGCAGCAGGGGCTGCACCTGGTTGCCCAGCAATCCGGGATCTGGATTGCCCCGGACAGCGGCCGGCATCTGGGACAGTGGGTGGGTCCGGGGCAGTTCTTCGGCCTGATTGCCGCGTCCGCTCCCTATCGCTTTAGCGCCGTTGTTAGCCAGGAGCAGGCATCCGATCTTTTTACCTTTGGCTACACCCGTCTGAACTTGCGCTTACGCGGGCAGGGCGGAGTCGATCTGGCCGTGCCCCAGGCCCAGATGCTGCCCCACGCCCATGAGGAACTGCCCAGTGCCGCCCTGGGCTGGCCCGCCGGCGGCGACATCGCCACGGATCCGGAGGATCAACAAGGTGTGCGTAGCCGCGAACCCTTCTATTTGCTAAAGGCCCAGCTGCCGCAAACCGATGAGGTGCTGCTGCTGGAGGGCCAGACCGGCCGCTTGCGCATCCTGTTGCCGCCCCAGCCGCTGTTGCTGCAAGCCTGGCGCCGACTGCGCCAGTTTCTGCTGCAACGCTACGAACTTTAATGCTGCCCTATCGCGACCGCGAGCGGGTCCGGGTGCAAGAGCCGCGCAAACTGCATGTGGGGCTAAGCCTCTATCTGCATATGTGGCTGCGTGCCTGGCAACCCTGGCGTTTCTGCTATAGAACGCTCAAGCGGCGCTCGCAAGCCATTGTGCAGGGCGCGCGACGCCTGGACTCGGCCTCTGTTGAGGACATCCGCGCGCGCTGCTCGGGCAAGCCGCGACCAGGGCGCGCTCATGCAATTCATCCCTCCGAGATCGATCAGCAACTGAGCGCCATTTGTGCGCTGGCGGAGCGCACGCTGGGGCTGCGGCCCTATCCGGAGCAGGTCCATTGTGCCCTGCTGATCGCGCTTGGCGGCATGGCGGAGATGGCGACTGGTGAAGGCAAGAGCCTGGCCGCCGCGCTGGCCGCCATGTTACTCGCCTTGCAAGGGCGACCGGTGCACGTGCTGACGGCCAACGATTACCTGGCGCAACGGGATGCGGACATTTTCCAACCCTTGTTCGCCAGCGGCGGCTTGGGGGTCGCCTGCGTTCATTCAGACATGCCGTCGCAAGCGCGTCCCGTCGCCTACGGCCAGGCCATTGTCTATACCACAAGCCGTGAATTGTTGGGTGATTATCTGCGTGACCGCCTGAAGCTGAAGCGGCACGGCAGCGATTTGGACCGGGCGATCAAACATCTCATGCTGAGCCCTCGGCAGGGCGATGAGCTGCTGCTGCGCGGCCTGCATGCGGTGATCGTGGATGAAGCCGACAGCGTGCTGATCGATGACGCCGTGATGCCTTTGATTCTGTCGGTGCCGCGCGGCAATCCGCTGTTGCTCGAGGCAACCCTCGGCGCCCACGCGCTGGCCGATGATTTTGTTCGAGGCCGTGATTACCGGGTGCTCGCCGGCGCGCGAAAAATCCTGTGGAAGTCCGCCGGGGAGGCGCGGGTGGCGCGGGTGCAAGCCCGCTTGCCGCGCATCTGGCAGGGGTTCGGGCGCGCGCGTGAACTCATGACCCTGGCGCTGATGGCGCGCGAGCTGTTCCACCACGATGAACACTACATTGTGCAGGAGGACAAGCTGGTACTGGTAGACAGCCAAACTGGGCGCCTGACGCCACAGCGCAACCTGGGGATTGGTCTGCATCAGGCGCTGGAGGCCAAGGAGGGCCTGCCGCTGTCGGAGCCGAGCGAAACCATCGCCCGCCTGAGCTTTCAGCGGTTCTTCCGGCTGATTCCCCATCTGGGAGGCATGAGCGGCACAGTGCGCGAAGCCAGTCGCGAACTCTGGCGTATCTACCATCAGCCGGTGCTTGAAATCCCCCTGCATCGCCCGCTGCGACGGCAACGGGAACCTTGGTTGTTTTTCCGCGCTGCCGAGGACAAATACCGCTACCTGATCGAGTGCGTGTGCCGCCTTCACGCGCATGGTCAGCCTCTGCTGCTGGGCACCCGCACTGTGGCGATCAGTCGGCTGGTGGCCGAGCGCTTGACCGCGGCGGGCATTGCCTTCCAGTTGCTCAATGCCGTGCAGCATCGGGAGGAAGCCCAGGTAGTGGCCCAGGCCGGTCGGCGCGGCGCCGTGACCATTGCCACCAACATGGCCGGACGCGGGACGGATATCGCGCTCACCGTGGATGCCCGCGCCCTGGGAGGGCTCTACGTCATTGCCGTGGAACCACAACGCAGCGCGCGGCTGGATCGGCAGTTGCACGGGCGCGCCGGTCGCCAGGGTGATCCGGGCGTGGAAACCACGCTGGTGAGTCTGGATGATGAGGTTCTCGTCGCCATGCTGCCGGGCTGGTTGCGGCGTCTGTTCGCGCTCGGTCTGCCGAAGAGATCAGGCCGTCCCAGCTGGTTGGGTGAGCGTCTGGTTCGGCTGGCCCAGCACCGCGCCGAGCAGCGGGCCAGCCGACAACGCGACGCCATTTTAAAAAGTGACGATTGGCTTGATCACTCCCTGGCCTTTCATGAAGTCTCCGATTGACGGAGAAAAGACACTTTAAAGAGGTCCCCAATGTATCGATCACCTGTTTTTGGGCTTGTTTCGCTCATTGCGCTGATATTGACCTTGGCCTTGACCTTGGGGCAGACGTCGCGGGCGCAGTCGCTGCTTGCAGATCTTGACGGTAAAAGTGTCGGCTCCGACCTCAGTGTGGGCCCCGGCAAGTGGGCCATTGGTCGGCTGCGAAATTTCCCGGCTGGCTATGAGTGCACCATTCGCATCCAGAATACCCAAAGTATCCTGTTCCTGATGCTCGACGAGGAGCAGCTGAAGCTTTTTCCCAAGGTGAGCGAGCCCTTGTTACTGGCGCGCGTTGCCAACGGGCTTGAGGCAAAGATGCGCATTGCGCAGGAGGGTGATTATTATTTGTTGTTTTGGAATAAGGAGAACGCGGAGACTGTCAAGTTACGTTTCACCGCGACAGTGCAGGCGCCCTAGGCGATTTCTTGCAACCGAAAACCCTTGCTAGGCGGCTGGACAATGCCGGGCAGCCGAGGGCGACCTATCCTGACACTTCATGGTACTGAGGGGGAGGGCGCGAGCGAAACCTGGCCGGGCTTTTGCTTGGACGCGGTCAGGAGATGTCAGCTAGGATAATCGGATTTGCAATTCTTGCGGCACAGCTAACACTATGAATTTTCGTCTTCTCACCTACCGTGGCCTGGATACGGACAAAATCCCCGGCTACGCCAAACTTGCCGGCTACCTGGCAGCCGGGGATTTCCGCTCGGCCGAGGTTAAGAAGGTCGGCGAGAATCTTTTCCGCGCCCGGCTCGACAAGGCCAATCGGCTGCTGTTTGCCCTGCATCGCCATCAGGACGAGGGCTGCATTCTGTTGCTTGAGTACATCGCCGCCCATGCCTACGAGAAGTCGCGCTTTTTGAGTCGCGGGGCGGTGATTGACGAGGCCAAGATTCCGGATGTCGATGCCAGTGCCGTCGATGAAGCACCCGAGCTGTCGTATCTCAATCCCGAGCTGCCGCGCTTTCATCTGCTCGATAAGGTGCTGAGCTTCGATCAGGACCAGGAGGCCATCTACCAGCAGCCGCCGCCGTTGATCGTGATCGGCTCGGCCGGTAGCGGCAAGACGGCGCTGACCTTGGAGAAGATGAAGGACGCCGTCGGCGAGGTGCTCTATGTCACCCGCTCGCCCTTTCTGGTGCGGAACGCACGCGAGCTGTACTACGCCAATGGCTATGAGAACGAGGATCAGGAAGTCGATTTCCTGTCCTTTCGTGAGTATCTGGAAACCATCCGCGTGCCCGAGGGCCGCGAGATGACACCGCGCGCCTTCGCCGCCTGGGCCGGGCGGAAGAAGCTCTCGCGCGAGCTGCGCGACACCCACAGGTTGTTCGAGGAATTTCAGGGTGCCCTGACCGGCACGGACGCCGAGCGGCCCTATCTGGATCGCGAGACTTATAAAAACCTTGGCGTGCGCCAGTCGATCTATGCGCCAGAATTGCGCGATGCCGTCTACGATCTGTTTGAGCGCTATCTGCGGCTGCTGAAAGACGAGGGCTGGTTCGATGCCAATCTGGTCAGTCACGCCTGGCTGGAGCTGATCACCCCGCGCTATGACTTTATCGTGATCGACGAGGTGCAGGATCTGACCGCGGTGCAGTTGCTGCTGATCCTGCGCGCGCTGCGCGATCCGACCGCCTTTCTGCTCTGCGGCGACTCCAACCAGATCGTTCACCCGAATTTCTTCTCCTGGGCCAAGGTCAAGACGCTGTTCTGGCGCGAGCGCGCGGAGGTGACGGAGGGTTCCGCCGAACTGATTCGGATTCTGAACGCGAATTTCCGCAACTCGCCGCAAATCACCGAGATGGCCAATCGCCTGCTGCACATCAAGCAGGCACGCTTTGGCTCGGTGGATCGCGAGAGCAATTATCTGGTGCAAAGCCGTGGCCCCAAGACCGGTCGGGTTGGGCTACTTGCCGACAGCGAGGCCATCAAGCGCGATCTCGACCGCCGCACCGCCGCCTCCGCCCGCTTTGCCATTCTGGTGCTGCATCCAGATCAAAAAGCCGAGGTGCGCAAGCACTTTCGCACCCCGCTGGTGTTCTCGATTCACGAGGCCAAGGGGCTCGAATACGAGAACGTGCTGCTGTACAACTTCCTCTCAGCCGAGGAAAAACGCTACCGTGACATCGCCGGCGACCTGGCGCCCGAGGACTTACAAGGCGAGCTGCGCTATGCGCGCGGGCGCGATAAAAGCGACAAATCGCTCGAGATTTTCAAGTTTTACATCAACGCGCTCTATGTGGCCGTCACTCGCGCTGTGCGCAATCTCTATTTGCTGGAGACCAACCCCAAGCAGAGCCTGCTTGAACTGCTCGGCCTGACTGAAGTCCATCAGGATGTCAACGATGTCGAGGAGCAGCGCTCCAGCCTGGATGACTGGCGGCGCGAGGCGCATCGGCTGGAGCTGCAGGGTAAGGAGGATCAGGCCGCGGAGATCCGTGAGCAGATCCTCAAACAGCGCGAGGTTCCCTGGACCGTGCTGCACGGCGAGGCGCTCGCGGACATCGAGCGCAAGGCCCTGGAACAAGGCGAGAAAAAAGCCCGCATCGCGCTCATGGAATACGCCCTGGTCTACCGTGACCAGCGCTGGCTGAACGCGCTTATCGATGCCGACTTCAGCGCCGCCAAGCATCCCGACAAGGCCATGGGGATGCTGGAGAAGAAGCACTACCTGGCCTATGGCGTCAAAACCACCAATGGCGTGATGCGCGAGGTCGAACGCTATGGGGTGGACTTCCGCAATGTTTTTAACCAAACGCCGCTGATGATCGCCAGCCGCCAGGGCCACGCGGAGCTGATCGAAGAACTGCTGGCGCAGGATGCCGACACAAGCCTCGTTGATGCCAATGGGCTGAATGCGTTTCAGATTAGCCTGGAGCGCGCATGTGTCGATCAGCGCTACGCGCGCCAGAAGCTCCCGGCGGTCTTCGAGCGTCTGGCGCCGCCGAGCCTGGACATCCAGGTCGACGGGCGTCTGATTAAGCTCGACCGCAGAATCATGGAATACCTGATGCTGTGTGTGGCCATGGTGCTCTTTTATCAGCGCGTGGGCCAGAATTGGGCACATCGGAATGGCCTGCTGGCGGCGACGGATTTTGAGCAGATCCTGGCTCACTTTCCGGATTCGGTCATCCCCGAACGGCGCAAGAAGCGGCAGTATCTGTCATCCATCTTGTCGAAAAACGAGGTTGCGCGCGAAGGTCCAGGCAACCGCAAACTCTTCATGCGCGTGCGACGTGGTGAGTATTTGCTCAACCCCTACCTGTCTCTGCGCGTTGAGGGCCGTTGGCAGCCCATCTACCAGCTTCTCGCCCCCGAACGCCTGGCGGCCGAACTCATGGAGGTGCCGGACTGGTACGCCGACGAGGGCCGCGACCCCAACGGCTTTTTCGAGCGCGAAGTCGCGCGTCTGCGCGCCATTTTACAACAGCCGGACGCGGAGACTATTGCGGATACCATCGCCGCTGGGCTCGGCGCCAGGAGATAGCGCCCTGGCCTCCGCGATCCTTGGCGCGGCCCGAGGGCGCAATGCCCGCATAACCGCGCCAGGACCGGCACAAGATCCTGGCCTGCGCCTCACCCCGTCGTTTGACCGCTCTCTGCCACCGCTGCCGGGGTCGCTTTCGGGGACTCCTCCGGGTTTTCCTCTGGGTTTTCCTCTGGGCTTTCCTCTGGGCTTTCCTCAAGATCCAGTTCCAGGCTGGCGAGCAGCATTTCATCGCCCGCGATGAGTTCGGTGCGATAGCTGCCGCAGGCCGCGCACAGCAGCCGATTGGGGCTGGCCTCGCTGTCGGCGCCGCAGTCGCGGCAGCGCACCCGCACCGCGGCTGAGTCGATGGCCAGGCGCGCATGCTCGGCAATGGTGCCGGCGGCGGCGAGTGGGTAGGCATTGGCGAGCAGTTGCGGCTCCACGCCAGAGAGTGGGCCGATGCGCAGGCGGATGAGGGTCACCCCGCGCGCACGGTGCTCGGCGGCGATGGCTTTGACTTGATCGAGCAGCGACAAACAGATGGAGAGTTCGTGCATGGAGGCTTGGGCGAATCAATTCGCCCCTAGAGGCTGCCCAGATAGGTGTAACCAAAGAGCCCCACTTTCAGCTCCAGATAAAAGGCCTCGCGCGTGGCGGGATCGAGATCGGCCTGTTGCAACAGCTGGCGGTAGCGCGAGAGCAGCGCGCGCGGCTCGAAATGGACATAGCGCAGCAGCTCCTCGGTCGAGTCGCCGCGTTCGAGATCGCCCAGGCGATATCCTTGGGGCGCATTGGGGTCGAGCTCGATGTTGACCGCGTCGGTGTCGCCGAACAGATTGTGAATGTCGCCAAGAATCTCCTGATAGGCGCCGACCATGAAAAAGCCGATGAGGTACCTATCCCGCCGGGGGTCGAAGGCGTGCAGCGGTAGACTGGCCTCGATCCCGTCCTGATCGACATACTGTCCAATGCAGCCGTCGGAATCGCAGGTGAGATCGTGCAGCAGGGCGCGTTCGCTCGGTGGCTCGTGCAAGCGTTGCAGCGGCAGAATGGGGAAAATCTGATCAATGGCCCAGACATCCGGCAGCGATTGAAACAGCGAGAAGTTGCAGAAGACTTTGTCCGCCAGCGTGGCATTGATGGCATCGAGCAGCTCGCGCTGGCGTCTGTTGCTGTGCGACAGGCGCGGGCGCAGTGCGCGGGCGGTGGCGGCATGGAGTTCATCGGCGCGCGCGCGCACCGCGAGCGGCAGTTCGCCGCGCGCGAACCGTTGTTGCACCGCGGCACGCAACTCCAGCGCGCGTTCATGCACCTCAAGCGGCGGCTCGCTGCTGGCGGCGACGAGATTGGCGGCGAGTTCGGCCAGTGGCGCATGCTCGATATCCAGTGGGTCCTTGGCCGGGCAGTCGCGACCGGGCGCCTGTTCGCGGTCGACCACGTCGGTGATCAACACCGCGTGATGGGCACTGAGCGCGCGGCCAGACTCGGTGATCAGGTCTGGTTCGGGCAGGCCACGCGCGCGGCAGCTCGCGGCCACGGCCGCGACGATGGTCTCCGCGTATTGGTCCGGGCTGTAGTTGACCGAACAATAGGCGCGGGTGCGGGTGCCTTCGTAATCGACGCCAAGGCCACCGCCCACATCGAGGGTGTCGAGCGCGGCACCAGCGGCGCGCAACTCGCCATAGAATTGCGTCAGTTCGCGCACGCCAGTGGCGATGTCCCGGAGACTGGGAATCTGCGAGCCAAGATGGGCATGCAGCAGCCGCAGCCAGCCCAAGGCCTGGTGCGCGCGCAGCCGCTCCAACAGCGCTAGTATCTGGCTGGCCGAGAGCCCGAACTTGGCCTTCTCCCCGCCGCTGTTCTGCCAGTTGCCGGCGGCCGCCGCCGCCAGGCGCACGCGCACGCCGAGCAAGGGTTCGATCCCGAGCCGACGGGCTTCCTCCATCACCAAATCAAGCTCGGAGGGCTTTTCGATCACAATGAACAGGCGCCGGCCCAGACGCCGCCCAAGCAGCGCCAGGCGCACATATTCGCGATCCTTATAACCGTTGCAGACGATGGTCTCCTCATCCGGGGTCAGCGCCAGCACCGCGAGCAGTTCCGGCTTGCTGCCGGCCTCCAGTCCCAGGCCGCCGCCGGCGAGCAGGGCGCGCACCACGCTGTGCTGCTGATTGACTTTGATCGGGTAGACCGGGCGGTAGCAGCCCTGGTAGTCATGCGCTTTCATCGCCGCGCCGAAGGCCTGGTGCAGACGGCGCACGCGGTCACGCAGAATGTCGTCGAAGCGCACCAGCACCGGCAGGGATAGCCCCTGCTCGCGCAGCTGCTCGGTCAGGGCCGGCAGGTCAATGCGGGTCTCGCCTTGTGGGTCGGGCCGCACGACGAGGTGGCCGTTGCCGGCGACCTCGAAATAGCCCTCGCCCCAACGGCTGATGGCGTAGATGGAGTCGCCAATGGCGGGTGCGGGGGGCATGCCGCTAGGCGTTCTTGCTAAGGGTGAAGAAGGACATGGACTCTTGCAACTGCTGCGCCTGGGCGCTGAGTTCTTCCGAGGTGGCCGCCAGTTGCTCGGAGGCGGCCGCGTTTTGCTGCGTGGCCTGGTCGAGCTGACCCATGGCGTCGTTGATCTGCCGGACGCCGCTGGCCTGCTCGCGCGAGGCGCTGGCGATCTCGCCGATCAACTCGGCGGTTTGCACGATTTTGGGCACCGTGGCTTGCAACAACTTGCCGGCCTCCTCGGCAATATGCACGCTACCGCCGGCCAGGTCGTTGATCTCGCGCGCCGTGGTGCCGCTGGATTCAGCCAGCTTGCGCACCTCGGCGGCCACGACGGTAAAGCCCTTGCCGTGTTGGCCGGCGCGCGCGGCCTCAATGGCGGCATTGAGCGCGAGCAGGTTGGTCTTGTAGGCAATCTCCTCGATCATACCGATTTTGCTCGCGATGTCCTTCATCGCGGCGACGGTGCGATTGACCGCCTCGCCGCCCTGACGGGCTTCATCGGCGGCGGTGCGCGCCATTTCGTCGGTGCGGCGCGCGTTGTCACTGTTTTGCCCAACGCTGGCATTGAGCTGCTCGATGCCGGCCGAGGTTTCCTCGACACTGGCGGCCTGTTCGGTCGAGCTCTGGCTGAGCGATTGGGCGGTGGAGCTGACTTGACTCGAGGCACTGGACAGACTGTCGGCGCCCGAGCGGACTTCGCCAACAATCTTTTTCAGTTCATCGACCATGTTGGCCATGCCGGCGGCCAGACTGCTGGTGTCTCCGCTTTTGAGCTTGAGTGCCCGGGTCAGATCGCCCCGGCCCAGGCGCTGGGCGAGCAGTTTCAGGTCAGCCGGCTCGCCACCGAGTTGCTTAAGGATGCTGGCGGTGATGCCGAGCGCCAGCGCGGCGGCCACCAGGACGGAGACAAGGGTCACGCCCACCTGGACACCCTGGGTTGTTTGTCCGTCGGCAATGAGCCGCGTCTGAAACTGTTTGGAGTCGTTGCCGACGATCTCGCCCATCGCGGACAGATCCTGTTGCACCTTGCGCAATTCCGGCAGGGTCGCGTTGTTGTAGATGTCGCGCGCGGCGCGCACCCCGGCCACCCGAGCAGTGGCCATGCTCTGGACCTGGTCGAGTCCGGCACGTACCTCGGCCAGGTTAGGCAGGGTGTCATCGTTAAAAATCTGTTTGGCGGCGTCAAAATCGCCGATCAACAGCGGCCGCTGCATGGAAGCGGCACTTTCATGCAGACGCTGATGGGGGTCTTCAAGCGCGCTGAAGACCGCGTCGATAGCGGGATAGGCCTGATGAAAGTCCGAGCGTTGCGGGCCGTAGAGAAACTGCCCAAGCGCGCATTGGGTATGGTCGAGTTCAACATCAAGCTGGCGCGCCTGCTCAAGGATCGCGGATTTTACCTCGGATGCCCACTCCACATGGCCAAGCTCAAGTGCCTGGGCGCGCTCGGACAATTGCGGGTCCGCCGCCTGGTAAACATCGCGAATGCCGCGGGCGGTTTCATGCAAGGCCGCGTGCGGGGCCTCAATGGATGCGAGCAGGGGTTTGATCGAGGGGAAGAGCGCCTCGGCCTGTCTGCGCCCCTCGCCATAGTACCAAAGCCCGAAAGAGCACTGGCGCGGGTCGAGCTGGAGGTCGAAATTGCTCGAGTCGTCGTTGAAGACGTAGCGGCTCAGGCTGTTGGCCCAATTTAGGTGATCGATTTCGCGCTGGCCTAGATCGGTGCGCAGATTATCCGCCTCCACGACCTTGTCGCTAAGGCCGAGAATGCTCGACAATCCAAGGAAGCTCCAGCCGGCGGCCAGAATCATCAGCACCAGCACGGTGCCAAAGCCCAAGAGAATTTTGGTGCGCAGGCGCATGCCGCCGCCGTTCGCGGATGCACGCTTGTGTTTGGTTTCTGCTGTCTTGGTCATGGCCGCTTGCCCTTTTGCCTAAAAGTGTCTCTGTTGCTGGCGCTGTCTCGTGTTTCCAGGTTCGATCACAAGCCGCGATTATAGTCGATCACAGTCGCCGCGGATGGTGAAGGTAGCATAAACAGGTGGCGGTTACTGTTATGCTGAAAGACCAGCCTTTTTGCAACATTAGCGATTAATAATAAAGGAATTGCTCGTCATGCGCTCACCTCCAGTCGGTCTTGCCCTGTTTCTGCTTGGTGCCGGATTGACGGTGGCCTTCTATCTCTTTGCCTCCTCTGAGCTGCAACAGACGCGCACAGGTGCACTCAAGGAGCTTGAAGTCATCGCCATGCGCGATGCCACGGTACTGGAACAATGGCGCACCGAGCGACTGGCCGATGGCAGAACCTTTACCGCCGGTTTGCCAGCGCGCTTGGCACGCTGGCGCGAGCAGGGCTTTTTGCCCGGACCCGATATCCCGGAGTTGAAAGATCGACTGCGCACCACCCTGGAAGCTTACAACTACGCCGGCGCGCGTCTCTTTGGCGCCAACGGCCAACTTTTAATCAGCCAAGTGGCTGATGGCTTGGCGCCCGAGTCGATTGACAGGCTTGTTCCGCTTGACGTGGGCGACTTTGACGGGCGGCAGCCAATGCTCTCGTCGCTGCGGATCGATGCGACCGGCCCAGCGAGCATGGTACTCGACATTCCGCTCTGGTACCGGGATCAGCTGGAGGGGCATCTGCGGTTTTTGATTCAGCCGCGGGCGTTCCTGGCCGAACTGCTGGGGCCTGATTTGGTCACAACCACGAACAGCCACGCCGTGTTGCTGCAAACCTCGAAGGATGGACTGCTGTGGTTCGCTCCCGAACCAGCATTCGTGCTGCCAGCCGCCGCGCCGCGGTCCAGTCAGCCCAATGCCCCGCTCGCGCTCAACTGGCGCATGCGCCCTGCACCCGAGTCCGTCGCCGAGGCGCTTGCCCAATGGCGTGCAGATCCCGAGGGGTCGCCAAACACCTTCGAGGACGAGGAGGCCGGGCATTTGTTTGTAAATTTTGTCGCGGTGCCCAACAGCCCCTGGTTTGTGATGGCCGCATCCAGTCGCATCGCGGTTTGCGGTCCCTGCATCAAGCGCCAGGTCACCGTTGGGCTGGTGTTGGTGCTCTTTTACTGCCTGGCGGCGGCCACCTTTTTAAGTTGGCGCCGGGCGCAGCAGGACCGCGAGGTCGCGCGCCGCAATGAGGTGCTGGGCGCGGCGGCCACGGCCATGCCAGGAGCTCTCTATGTGGCTGAGCCGGAGTCCTTCAGAACCCTGTTCATTAGCGCGGGTATCCAACGCCTGCTTGGCTTCGAGCCGCGCGATGTCCTGGCGAATCCAAGCTTTTTTGTCGAGTCCATGCATCAAGATGATCGCGAGGCGGCGGTGTCGACACTGCGCCGGCTGGTGGCGTCGGAGAGCAGCCTTGGTGTGCTGAATTATCGTGCCTGGCGCCGTGATCGTTCGGCCTGGTTGTGGATTGAAGATCGGGTGTTCGTCGAGCGTAGCGAGCGTGGCAAGGCGCGGCAGCTCTATGGGGTGATGTTTGACATCACCAAACGCAAGCTGGCGGATCAGGAACTGCGCGAAAACAACCGCGCGCTCGGGTCTCTAAACGCGGAACTGCAGGCGGCCACCGAGCACGCGAACCAGCTCGCCGACCAGGCCTCGGCCGCCAATCAGGCCAAAAGTGAGTTCCTCGCCAATATGAGCCACGAGATTCGCACCCCGCTCAACGCCATTATCGGCATCACCGATCTGCTGTCCGAAACCGGGCTTGATGAAGAGCAGCGCCAGTATGCCGAGACCCTGCGCAGTGCCAGCCGCAGTCTCTTGGCGCTGATCAACGATATTCTCGATTTCTCCAAGATCGAAAAGGGCCGTCTGACATTGGAGTGCATCCCCTTCGCGCTTGATCCGCTGATCGAGGAAGTGGTCACCGTGGCCGCGGTGCAGGCCGAGGCCAAGGGGCTTGAGTTTTTGGTCGATGTCGAGCAACGCATTCCAGTCTGGCTGTTCGGCGATTCGCTGCGACTGCGCCAGGTATTGATCAACCTGCTGGGTAACGCGGTCAAGTTCACCTCCAGGGGCGATGTCACCCTGAGCGTGGAACTGATTGAAGCTGAAGCAGAGCAGGTGGTGCTGGAGTTCTCGGTTCGGGATACCGGCATTGGCATCGCGCCGGAGCGCCAAGAGGCCTTGTTCGATGCCTTTACCCAGGCAGACAGTTCCACCACGCGCAAATTCGGCGGCACTGGGCTGGGTTTGAGCATTGCCGCGCAACTGGTGGCACTCATGGGTGGCGCTCTGAGGGTCGATTCCGCACCCGAGGCCGGCAGTCGGTTTTATTTCACCCTGCGTCTTGGACTGTCCAGCCCGGCTGAATCCGCGCAAGATGCGCTCCAAACCCTGGATGGCCGGCGCGCCCTGGTCGTGACGAACTGTCAACCGCTGCGCGAACTCCTGCCGCGTCATCTGCGGGCCTTGGGTCTGCGGGTTCTCGCGGCGGCGGATGTCGGTAACGCCGTCTCGCTGCTGGAAGAGGATGGGCCGGCGGACCTGGCCATGATCGATTACCACTTCCCCGGTCTCGAGCCGCGCGAGCAGATCCAGGCGTTGCGCGAACGGGCAGCGCCTGGTGCGACGCGCATTCTGTTGATGGCTTCCAGCAGGGACTTCCGCAAAGCGGCGGCGCTGCGCGCGGCGGGTTTGGCCGACACTGTCATCAGCAAACCCCTGACGCGTGCCGCGCTGCGCCAGATGCTCAGCGATTTCACCTTGGCTGCGTCCAAGGGGGCGCGGAACAAAACGTCGACACAGAGCGGCGGCAATCAAAGCAAGACAACAAACGACACGGCGGGGACAGGCGGTGCCGAAAAGACTGATCGTGCCAGGAAGTTCGGCGGTGGCATCAAGGACGCCTGCATTCTGGTGGCGGATGACGAGCCGACCAATCAAATCGTCTTGAAAAAGATACTCGCCAAGCTTGGGCACCGGGTGCTGCTTGCCGCCAATGGTCGCGAGGCGCTCGAGGTGTTGTCGCGGCACCCCTGTGATTTGGTGTTGATGGATGTGCGCATGCCTGACATGAATGGCCATCAGGCGACACGCGCGATACGCGCGGCGGACTCGGTCGCGCTCAATCCCAGGATTCCCATCATTGCCTTGACCGCCGAGGCGGTGACCGGGGAACGCGAATCCGCGCTGGAATCCGGAATGGATGATTTTCTGACCAAGCCAATCGAGATTGCGGCGCTCAACGAAGCCATTCAGCGGTGGCTGGCGCGGGCGGTCTGATGGGCAGGCTGTTAGGATGACTGGCAACAAAAAACCGGGGCGAGTGCCCCGGTCTGTCAGTGCTGCCAGCCTAGCACGGCGCTTGGATCATGCCGCTTCGCTAGCCACTTTGGTCAGGTTGACTTCATCATGCGGCCTTGGCGTGTTCCGCCTCGATGAACCGCTGCGAACCCGCCTGATCGCGACGAATCTCGATCTTGCGCGGCTTCATCGCCTCGGGCACTTCGCGTTCAAGGTCGATGTGCAGCAGGCCGTTCTCGAGCCGGGCGTCGACCACTTTGACATAGTCAGCGAGCTGGAACTTGCGCTCGAACCCGCGGTTGGCAATGCCCCGATACAGGTATTGCCTATCCTTGGTCTCCTCGCGCCGCTGGCCGGTCACGCTCAGCACGTTTTCCTTGACCTCAAGCCCCAGTTCGTCCTCGCCGAAGCCAGCGACGGCCAGGCTGATGCGATACTTGTTCTCGCTCTCCAGCTCCACATTGTAGGGAGGATAGCCGCCGGGCTCGCTGCGATAGGCGTTCTCGAGCGAGGAGGCGAGGCGATCAAAGCCAATCATGGAGCGGAACAGTGGTGAGAAGTCGAGTGTGGTCATGACATATTCTCCATTGAGCAATACGTGAGTGGTTGGCGTTCGCAAGCGAACCGCCGGTTGGACGCCATTGGCCTTTTGCTCCGATCATAACGAGCTCGGATGGCGTTTGGCGTCGCAGTCCCTTTTCGGCGACTGCGTTATGTAAAGTAGCAACGAGCTGGCACTCTGTCAAGGGGAGTGCTAACAAAATTTTTATGGACTGTGGGGATTGCCATGTCGGAGACCATCGCCTGGCTGGTGGGCGCTTTTGTCGGTGGGCTGATCGCGCGTCAGCTCGGTTTGCCCCCCTTGGTTGGGTATCTGATTGCCGGCTTCGGGTTGCGCTCCGCGGGCGCGGAAGCCACCGAAATGATCGAGCGCCTCGCGGATCTGGGCGTGACCCTGCTGCTGTTTACCATCGGGCTTAAGCTGCGCCTGACCAGCCTGGCTGAATCCCATGTGTGGGGCGCGGCCGGCGCGCATGCGTTCATTTTCTTTCTGCTCAGCCTGTCGACCCTGCTCGGCTTGGGTTGGCTGGATGTGCCCTATGTGCGCGACATCTCCCCAGTCAGCGCCATGGTGGTGGCCTTCGCGCTCAGTTTTTCGAGCACCGTTTTCGCGGTCAAGGTGCTGGAGGACAAAGGCGAGATGGCGGCTCTCTATGGCACCCTGGCCATCGGTATCCTGATTGTGCAGGATCTGGCGGCCGTGCTTTTTTTGGAAGCTTCCCTGGGCAAGGCGCCCACGCCTTGGGCCTTGTTGCTGCTGGCCTTGCTGCCCTTGCGACGGGCGCTTTTGTGGCTGCTGGAACAATCCGGGCATGGCGAGCTGCTGCTGCTGTTTGGCATTAGCTTCGCGCTCGGCGGGGCGCACCTATTCGAGATGGTGCAAATCAAGGGGGATCTTGGCGCCCTGCTGCTCGGGGTGCTGATCGCCTCGCACCCCAAGGCGGGCGAACTGGCCAAGGCGCTGCTCGGGCTCAAGGATTTATTCTTGGTCGGTTTTTTTCTTAGCATTGGCCTGAGCGCCGCGCCCAACCTCGACATGCTGCCGCTGGTGGCCGCCCTCCTTGCGCTGCTGCTGGTCAAGGCCTTTTTGTTCGAGCAGCTGCTGTTGGACTTTCGCTTGCGCGCGCGCACCGCGCTGCTGTGCGGTTTGTCGCTGGCCAGTTACAGTGAATTTGGCCTGATCGTGGCGGCGCTGGCGGTGAAAATGGGCTGGCTGTCGGCCGACTGGCTCGCCATCATTGGCATCACCCTGGCGCTGTCACTCATCATCGCCTCTTTGCTGAATGCGCGCTCGCACTATCTGTACGAGCTTTTTAGTGCCCGGCTGCGGCGCCAGGAGCGCCCCCAGCGCATTCCCGTTGAACGCGAGATCGACCCCGGCAATGCCAACGCCATGGTCGTCGGCATGGGGCGGGTCGGCACCGGTGCCTATGACAGCCTGGCGCGGGATCGCGGTATGTATCCAGTGGGCGTGGATGCCGATCAGGAAACCGTGGCCCGCCACAATGCCGTCGGGCGCCATGTGGTGCAGGGCAGTGCCACCGATGCCGATTTCTGGCATCGCCTGCATCTCGACGATGGCCGTGTAAAATTGGTCCTGCTGGCCATGCCGGCGGTGTCAGAGAATGTTTTTGCCGCCGAACATCTGCGCAAGGAGGGCTATGCCGGCAGCATCGGTGCCATCGCCAAGTTCCCGGATGACGAGGCCGTGCTGCGTGCCGCCGGCGTTGGGCAGGTGTTCAACCTCTATGCCGAGGCTGGATCAGGCTTTGCGCAGCATGTGTGCGAAGCTCGGCAGGCAGTCGCCAATGCAGCCGCTTAATCCGATCCCCAGCGCGGCCAGGCTGGCGCGACCAGGCCAGCGCCCAGGTCTGGATAGGTCATTGTTGGCGCAGTTGCTCCCGCAGCAGTTCGCCGAAGGTGCCCATCGCGGCGTCTGGTCCCGGTCCGGATGCCTGCTCGCGCCCGGATTTGGCGGCTGTGGGCGCGGCGGGTTCCGGGCTGGACGCATCCATGGGCTCGGCCCCTTCGTTTGCCAGCGCGAGCGAGATTCGCCGCCGTTCACTATCCACCCCCAGCACCCGCACTTCGACTGTTTGATCGCTTTTGATGACCTCTTGCGGGTGGGTGACGCGGCGGCCGCCGCCGAGTTCGCTGATGTGAATCAGTCCCTCCAGGCCGGGCGCCAGTTCCACGAAGGCACCGAAGGGCTGCAACCGGGTCACCTTGCCCGCGACCTGGGTGCCGACCGGGAAGCGGCTGTGCGCATCGCTCCAGGGATCTTGAGCCAGGGCACGGATGGACAGGGCGATTTTTTCCGGACGCCTGGGGTTGTTGGTCTGCTCGATGCGCAACACCTGCACCTCGATGGTCTGACCCGGACGCAGCATGTCCTCGGGATGGCGCACATGGCCAAAGGCCAGCTCGCTGATATGGACCATGCCCTCGACGCCACCGAGATCGACGAAGGCGCCAAAGTCCTTCAGTTGAGTGACAGTGCCATTTAGCACCGCGCCAACCTCAAGCTTGGCGCGGGTCTCCTCCGCCGCCGCCGCTTGGGCTTCCTCGAGCAGGGCGCGGCGGGAGACCACCAGATCAAGCTTGCGACCGCCGGAGAACTTGGTGATGCGAAACGCATGGCGCTCGCCGACCAGGCTCGAGAGATCCTCGATAAAGCGCAGATCGACCTGGGAGGCCGGGCAAAAGGCCCGATGCCCGGAAATCTGTACCTCCACGCCACCTTTGATGGCGGCGGTGATCTGACCTTCAATCGCTTGACCGCCGCGGTAGGCTTCTTCCAGCTCCTGCATGCCATGCAGGGCGCGCCCATGGCGCTGGCCGAGGCGCGGCGCACCCGTGTCCGTATCGATACTGGTGACCCGCGCGTCAATGGTGTCGCCAACCCGCGCCTTCAGGCTGCCGTCCTCGGCGGTGAGATTCGCGATATCCATCAGCGCCTCGGTCTTGCCGCCGATGGCAACAAAGACCTGATCGGCATCAATGGCGATAATTTCGCCACGCACCTGGTCGCCGACCTTGGGATCGTGCCGCGCGCCCTTGGCCTTGGGCTCATTTTCCGCGAGCAGCGCGGCAAAGCTGGTCTCTTCAGTCATGGATAGAATGTCCGTCGCTTGATGGCCGCGAACCGGCCCCGCGGTTGCCGCCGGCAAAAAAGGCGGATTGTACCCTTGTGGCGGCATAAAGGCTCGCGTCAGCTTGAATTAGCATTTCCTGATACCACGTCCGGACCATAACCGAACCGGCTGCGACCGGCTGTCCTATGATGGCGCTGAGTGAGGATGCAACGCAGACGGCCAATTTTTTGTTAGTTTTCGCGAGCGATAACGGAGCGACCCATGTCCGACCTGACCAAAGACGTCATCGAAGAAGCCATCAAGGGCTACAAAGAACCCCATTTGGACCGGGATCTGGTGTCCGCCAAATTGATCAAGGCCATTGAGATCGAAGGCGATCAGGTCAAGGTCAAAGTCACCCTTGGGTTTCCTGCCCAGGGCGCGCGCGACACCATCGCGGCAGCGCTGAGCGAGCGGATCAAGGCTGTTCCCGGCGTCGGCGCCGTGCAGGTCGATGTCAACTGGGAGATCAAGGCGCATTCCGTGCAGAAGTCGCTTAAGCCCATCGGCCAGGTGAAGAACATCATCGCCGTGGCCTCCGGCAAGGGCGGCGTTGGCAAATCCACCACGGCCGTGAACCTGGCGCTGGCCCTGGCGGCAGAAGGCGCGCGGGTCGGCATTCTGGATGCCGACATCTATGGCCCCTCCCAGCCGCGGATGCTGGGCATCACCGGCAAGCCGGAATCCAAAGACGGCAACAGCCTGGAGCCCATGACCAGCCATGGCCTGCAGGCCATGTCCATCGGCTTTTTGATTGATGAAGAAACGCCCATGATCTGGCGCGGTCCCATGGTCACCCAGGCGCTGGAGCAACTGCTCAACGACACCAACTGGGGCGCACTCGACTACCTGGTCATCGACCTGCCGCCCGGCACCGGTGACACCCAGCTCACTCTGGCGCAAAAAGTGCCAGTCTCGGGCGCCATTATCGTCACCACGCCCCAGGACATCGCCCTGCTCGACGCGCGCAAGGGTCTGAAAATGTTCCAGAAAGTGGAGGTTCCCGTGCTTGGCATCGTGGAGAACATGAGTATCCATATCTGCTCCAACTGCGGCCATGAAGAACACATTTTTGGCCAGGGCGGCGGTGCCTCCATGTCCGAGCAATACGGCGTGCAACTCCTCGGTTCCCTGCCGCTTGACATCCATATCCGCGAGGAAGCCGACAGTGGAAAGCCCACGGTCGTCGCCCAGCCAGAATCCCGTCTAACCGAGATTTATCGCGAAATAGCGCGTAAGACGGCAGCCAAACTCTCGCTCCAAGCCAAGGACTACGCGGCCAAATTCCCGCGCATTGTGATCGAGAACAATTAACCAGCGGCGCTCGACTTGAGCCTGCGCCAACTGCTCCGTTGGGATCTTGGCAACTGGCCCCTACTCAGCTTGAAATCTTGCTCTCGCGCCTGCGCTGGATGCGAAAGGAAGGCGGCTTGCAGTCAAGTCTGATCCGTGTCGAGCCTGGCCGGGGCTTCATGCTACACTCTTGGTGAATGGTTGGCAGCGGATGCAGTCTGCCTTCGTTCACCTAGGCTAGCATGAGGGGCATGGGGCATGGGGCGGAGAAAATGGTGGCTGGGCAGACGCGCGTTCTGTGACGAGGGTTTGCTGTCTTGGCGTTTTCTGGGGTTTGTCTTGATGTTGGTGGCGATGCTGCCTCATTGGGCACATGCCGAGGTGCTGGAGCTCGAGGATCAGGCCAACGGTCAGCGCGCCGAGGGTTATCTCTCGGTGCTGCGTGACCCCAGCGGACAGCTCGAGTATCGCCCGGCGCGTTTGTTCCTGCTCGCACGGTTCGCGCCCCTGAGCGGCGCACTGGTCACGCTACCACGCACCCTTGGCTGGGTCCAGGATTCGCTCTGGGTTGAACACGCTTTCCAAGTGGGCGTATCACTCGAGGTGCTACTGTTTTCACTCGCGCTCGCCCGCCGCATCGAGCTACTGCGGCGCGAGAAACAGGAGGCCTTGCAGCGCGCCGAGACTGACCCGCTGACCGGGTTGCTCAATCGCGCAGGGCTGTTTCGGCGCATCAATACGCTGCTTGAGCGCGGCCAGCCGGGTGCGCTGTTGCTGGTGGATCTGGATCATTTCAAACCGGTGAACGATCAACTTGGCCATGCCGCCGGTGATCTGGTGCTAACACAGGTCGCGGAACGCCTGGGCACCCTAGTGCGAGCCAATGATGACCTAGTCGCGCGCATCGGCGGCGATGAATTCGTCCTGGTGCTACGCGGCATGCGTGACTGCGCCGCCGCCGGCGTGCGAGACACTGCCCAGGCCCGTGACGGTTATCTTTTAGCCTTCTTTGATGTCCAGTTGTGCAATGACAACAACTAACGGAGTTGTAGACGCTCCGCCTTCGGCTTCTTTCGCGCCCCAAAGAATTTGTAAGCTGCTTGATGTCTCCAGTAAGTCCACCCACAAATTCGCTGAGCCGTCCGGCAATCCTAGCGGCATCCTTCTTGTGGATAGACTGAAGATCCTTTATCGCCTGTGGCTTGAGTTCGACCTTCATGCAAATTTATTAAAGTATTGGTCGGCTGTTTTTATGGCCCGACTGATTAAGCGAGGCTCGCGCCAATCTGGCCGATGTCGCGCCAGGAGAGCACCTTTGCCTGGCTGCGTGACTGAGACTCATCCCCGCCATAGACCAGCCAGGCGCCGATGCCGCGCTCTGGCTGACTGCCGGCCAAGCGCTGCCGAAAGCCTTGCAGGTTGCGGAAAAAGTCCGGTGCCAGGGTCGCGGCCGACTTCATCTCCAGGGCGTTCAGCCTTAGGCCCTGTTCCAGCAGCAAATCCACTTCCAGGCCACGGCTTTCGCGGTAATGAAACAGCGCCGGGGTTGTGCCGCGATGGGTGAAAGCTTTGTAGACCTCGGACACCACCCAGGTCTCGAAGATGGCGCCGCGCAGCGGGTGCAGGTGCAACTGCTCCTGATCCTGGATGCCTAGCAGATGACACAGGAGCCCCGTGTCGAACAAATGCAATTTGGGGGCTTTGATCAGTTGTTTGCGCAAGTTAAGGTGCCAGGCCGGTAGACGCAGCAGAATGAAACTGGTCTCCAGCACCGACAACCAAGCGCGTGCTGTGTTGTGGGTGATACCAGCATCGGCGCCGAGCGCACTGAGGTTGATTTCCCGCGCGCTACGCCCGGCGCAGAGCCGCGGAAATCCGGTGAAGCTATTTAAGTCGCCCACATTGAGCATTTGGCGCACATCGCGCTGAATGTAGGTGGCGACATAGTCGGCCAGCCAGCGTGAAGCTGGGATGTCGCGGTCGTAGATACGCGGATAAGCACCCTGGAAGAGCAGCGAGTAGAGATCATCCGGCGCGTTTGGAAACCGACGCAACTCATCGAGACTGGGCGGTAGCAAGGTTAACAGACCGCAGCGCCCGGCAAGCGATTGGGAAATGGCCGCCGCGAGGCCGAGGTGTTGCGAGCCAGTCAGCACGAAACGACCCGGCTCGGGGTCTTCATCGACCTCGGTTTGCAGGTAGCTCAGCAGCTCGGGGACGCGCTGCACCTCGTCGAAAACAGCGCCATATTGATGTGCACGCAAAAAAGCGCGAGGGTCTTCGGCGGCGAAGGCGCGGGTATCAAGCGCCTCGAAGGAGACATAAGGCCGATCTGGAAAAACCATTCGGCACAGGGTGGTTTTGCCGGACTGGCGGGGGCCAATCACCGCAACCACGGGATAATAGCCGGCCAGCTCACGCAGTCGGGATTCAAGCAGGCGGGGGATCATGGCACCGGAGTCTAGGCCAATTTGCATAATTTGTCATTTGGATTGCCAAATCATGCAAGCCGGATTCCCCTATGGCGATGCTTTCATGCTTTCCGTTATCCTAGCGGATGGATGCTCCTAAAGACCGGGGCCATGACGCACGCCCTTCCCCACCGCCTTTTTCCTCAACACGCATGAAGCAAGCACTTCTCTCCCTGGTTGAACAAGCCTGGGCCGCCCTGGCGAGCCAGGACGGTCTCGACCCGAGCGCCGCGCACGGCCGCGCGCAGATTGATCGCGCGCGCGATCCGGCCCATGGCGACTTCGCCTCCAATGCGGCCATGGTGTTGTCCAAGACGGCACGCTGCAAACCGCGCGATCTTGCCGCGCGCTTGGTTGAGCATCTGCCTGAATCGCCCCTGGTGGCGCGGGTGGAGATCGCGGGGCCTGGTTTCATCAATTTCTTCCTGGCCGAAGCGGCCTATCTGCGCCTGATCCCCGAGGTTCTCGCCGCCGGCCCCAACCATGGCCGCTGTGATCATGGCGCCGGGGAGCGGGTGCAGGTGGAGTTCGTCTCGGCCAACCCGACCGGCCCACTGCATGTCGGGCATGGGCGCGGCGCCGCCTATGGCGCGGTGGTGGCGAATCTGCTCGAGGCGGTCGGCTATCAGGTGCATCGGGAATACTATGTCAACGATGCCGGGCGGCAAATGGACATTCTCGCCACCTCGGTCTGGTTGCGCTATCTGGAACTCTGCGGCGAGACATTGCGCTTTCCGGCCAATGGCTATCGCGGGGATTATGTGTGGGACATCGCCGCCGCGCTGCACCGCGAGCATGGTGATGCCTACCGGGCCGAGGCGAGCGTGGTCTTTGCTGACGTGCCCGAGGATGCGCCGAGCGCGGATGAATTGAGCGACACTGGCACGCCCTTGCCAGGTGCGCCCGCTGGTGACAAAGAGGCGCATATCGATGCGCTCATCAATCGCGCCCAGCAGCTGCTTGGCGACAACCGCTACCGGCTGGTGTTCGAGCTGGGGCTAAATACCATCCTCGATGATATTCGCGAGGATCTGGCCGGCTTTGGCGTGGAGTATCAGCAGTGGTATTCCGAACGCACCCTGGCCGAGAGCGGCGCCGTGACCAAGGCGGTTGAGCGCCTGCGCGCGGCCGGGCATGTCTACGAGCGCGACGGGGCGCTCTGGTTTCGCTCCAGCGGCTTTGGCGACGAAAAAGACCGGGTGTTGGTTCGCGAGAATGGCCAGAGCACCTATTTTGCCTCCGACATCGCCTACCATGCCGACAAGCTCGAACGCGGTTTCGCCCGGGTGTTTGATATCTGGGGCGCCGATCACCACGGCTATGTGCCGAGGGTCAAGGCGGCGCTTCAGGCGTTGGGCGATGATCCCGCCCGCCTTGAGGTTCTGCTGGTGCAGTTCGCCATCCTCTACCGGGGCGGGCAAAAGGTGCAGATGTCCACCCGCTCGGGTGACTTTGTCACCCTGCGCGAGCTGCGCCGGGAGGTGGGAAAGGACGCCGCGCGCTTCTTTTACATCATGCGCCGCTGTGAGCAGCACCTGGACTTTGACCTGGATTTGGCCAAGAGCCAAAGCAACGACAATCCGGTTTACTATGTGCAATATGCTCATGCACGCATCGAGAGCGTGCTGCGCCAGGCGACGGAGAAAAACCTGCCCATCCAGGGCACGGCGGACCTGGAGCAGCTCGCGCGCTTGAGCGAGCCACATGAGCAAAGTCTGTTGCGCACCCTGGCGCGCTATCCCGAGGTGGTGATGGCCGCCGCGCTCGAGGCCGAGCCGCATCAGCTCACCGCCTATCTGCGCGAGCTGGCAACGGACTTTCATGCTTATTACAACGCGCACCCCTTCATCGTCGAAGACCAACCCCTGCGCGAGGCGCGCGGCGCGCTGATTCTGGCGGTTCGCCAGGTGCTCCGCAATGGGCTTGGACTCATCGGCGTCTCGGCGCCCGAGGCGATGTAGCCGCGTCGCCACCAACCACCGGACCATTACCATTATTCTTAACTCATGGCTAAAACCGCGACACGCAGCAGCTCATCATCGCGCAAGCGCGACCGCCCGCGGAGCACCGGCGCCTTTTGGTTTCTGCTCGGCACCCTGGTCGGGGCCTTTGGGATGGGCCTCGCCTGGATGCGGCACGACCGGCTTCCGACACCACCGGCCAAGCCCTCCACCGCCGAGGCGCCGAAACCCAAACCCACCTTCGACTTCTATGAGACCCTGCCGCGGGAAGAAGTCCTGGTGCCGATCGAAGAGACAGTGAAAAGAAATTCGCCGCTGCCGCCGCTCACCCCCAAACCCGCTGGTGAAGCCCCGGCAACAACGGCCAAGCCAGCGGCGCAAACTCCACCAACGCAGAGCCCAACACAAACCCAGACCTCGGCCACCAAGTATCGCCTTCAGGTAGGCTCCTTCCGCGACTTCGCGGATGCGGAGCGGCGCAAGGCCGAACTGGCCCTGCTGGGGTTTAGCGTGAACATCGTCGAGGCCGAGGTTGGCGGCGCCAAGACCTATCGGCTCAGATCCGCACCTGCTGACAAGGCCGGCGCCGAGGCGCTGGGCAAGAAACTCCAGGCGCAAGGGGTTAGCAGCATGGCGGTCAGAGACAACTGAGAATCGCGCGCCCTGGCCCTATTCAGTGGCAAGTGGCAAGTGTCAAGTGTCTAGCGCTTCGAGGATCGGCAATGCCAACGCAAGCAGTTCTGGAGGTTCAAGCGCTCGGTCGCCAGTTTGGCGGCCGCCAGGCGCTGCGGGAGCTGAGTCTGCGCCTGGAGCCCGGCGAAATCCTCGGGCTGCTCGGTCCCAATGGCGCCGGCAAGACCACCTGCCTGCAAATGCTGGCCGGCCAGCTGGCGCCAAGTCGCGGCTGGGTGCGCATCCTCGGACTGGATCTCTATGGTTCCCCCAGGGCGGCAAAACGCCGGCTCGGATATTTGCCCGAGCGCCCGCCCATCTACCCCGATCTGCGCCTTGGCGAGTATTTGCATTACTGCGGGCGGCTGCGCGGCCTGCGCGACGCCGGTCTGCGCAGCGCGGTGGCTGCTGTGATCCGCGAATGTGGGCTGGAAACTGTCAGCCGTCGTCTGCTCGGAAGGCTGTCGAAAGGGTACCGCCAGCGTGTAGGTCTGGCACAGGCGCTGCTGCACGATCCCGCGCTCTTGCTGCTCGATGAACCCGGGGACGGACTCGACCCGCTGCAAAGCCGCGAGCTGCGTGCGCTCATCCGCCGCCGCGCCGAGCGCGGTTGCGCGGTCGTGTTCTCAAGCCACCGGCTCGATGAAGTGCGCCATCTTTGTACCTCGGTGCTGATGCTGCGTGATGGCCGCGAGTTGTATCGGGGCACTCTCGCGTCCGGGATCAACACCGCGCCCGACAGCGCCCAAGGCACTAGGGTCCGAGTGCGCCTGGTGCCACCAAGCACAGCCGAGGCCCTCGCCGCGGTGGAGCAGGTGGCCAGCGCCGAGGCGCTGGACGATGGCCGCATCCGGTTGTGCCTGCAGCCGGGAACCAATCCAGCGCAGCTCAGCCACCGCTTGGTTGAACGTGGCTTTGGCCTCGCGGAGCTGAGCCCGGAGCCGAGCGACCTCGAGCGGCTGTTCCTGGATGGCTTCGGCGCCATGGATCAGGCAGCTTGGGCGTGATATCGCAGCAGTAGACATCCATGATCTGGACCATTGCCCGACGTGAGACCCTGACGCTGTTCCAGACCGGTCTGATTTGGCTGCTGCTGGCCGCTTGCGCCCTGATTCTCGGCTGGGTCTTTCTCTCCGTGCTCGATCCCTTCGTCGGCGTCGAGCGCGAGGGGCTCGAACAGATCACCATCGGCGCGCTCAATCTGCGTCTGGCGCGCGAACTCTTCGGCGCGGCCGCCGTGATGCTGCTGTTGATCGCCCCGCTGCTCGCGACCCGTCTGCTCAGCGGCGAGTTGCGCGATGGCCGCTATGCGCTACTCGCCAGCGCTCCCCTGGCGCCGGTCGAGATTCTGCTCGGCAAATGGCTGGCGCTCGCCCTGGTGCTGCTGGCACTGTCCTTGGTGCCGCTGCTGTTGTGTCTGGCGCTGGCACTAAGCGCGCCTGTTGATCTTGGCCTGTGCCTATCCGCGACCTTTGGTCTGTGGCTGCTGGGGCTGCTGTTCGCGGCGGTGGGGCTCTTTGGCGCCAGCCTAAGCGCCCAACCGGCCGCGGCGGCCGTGATCGCTTATGGCATTCTGATTCTGCTGTCGCTGATCAACCGCGCCGAGTTCTCGGGCCCGCGGGCGCTCGGGCTGCTGGACTGGCTGTCCTGGGGGCAACATCTGTTCTGGTTTCTGATCGGCGCCGTGCGTCTGAGCGATCTGGGGTATTTCCTGCTGCTCAGCGCCTGCTTTCTAGCCCTGGCCGAGCGCCAGCTCGCGAACTTGCTAGACCCATGAGGATGCGAGAACCAGGTCCCTCCCTGGCGCCCAACAAGCGGCCGAGCAGAGTCTCGCGGCGTCTCGCCGATGCCGTCTATGTCGTCTTGCTCTGGACTCTGGTGCTGCTGGCGGGCTGGCATCTGGCGCGGCATGAGATCTATTGGGACTGGTCAAGTGCCGGGCGCAACCGCTTGAGCAACGAGAGTCTGGAGGTGCTGTCCGCGCTTGAGGCACCGCTCAAAGTGCGCGTCTTTATCGCCCCCGAGCATCCGCTGGTGCGCGAGATTGAGCAAATCCTGATGCGCTATCGGCGCGCCAGCGATCTGGTACGGGTCGAGTATATCGACCCAATGCGCGCGCCCGAGCTGGCGCGCCAGCATGATGTGCGCTTGCTCGGACAGATGCTGCTTGAGTACCAGGATCGTCACGAACCTCTCGTCCGCCTCGATGAAACGAGCCTGACCAACGCCATCGCCCGCCTGACCCTGACCCAGGCACCCTGGATTGCCCTGCTGGAGGGACATGGCGAGCGCAGCCCGGGAGGCGGCACGGGCCGGGATATCGGACGTTTTGGGCAATGGCTGGAACAGCGCGGCTTTCGACTGCAACAGATCGATCTGGCGCGCCTGAGCCGGATCCCGAGCAATACCGATGTCTTGATCCTGAGCACCCCGGCCATCGCGCTCTTTCCCGGCGAGGTCGATGCGCTGATGGACTATGTCGCCGCTGGCGGCAACATGCTGTGGCTGCTCGACCCGGGCGACTGGCTGGGCTTCCAGCCGCTCGCTGACTTGCTCGGCATCGACCGCCTGCCAGGACAAATCGTCGATGCCGCCGGCAGCGCCTTCGATGTCGCGGCGCCCAATGTCGCCGTGGTCAGCGACTGGCCCAGCCATCCCTTGTGGCAGGGCCTGGGCGCGCCTGCGTTCTTTCCGGGCGTCGCGGCCTTCGCGCCCGAGAGCTTGGCGAGCCTGGCGCCCAGCTGGCAGCTGGTCACGGCGCTCGAGAGCAGCGCCCAGAGCTGGAATGAAACCGGCCCCATCCAGGGCAAGATCGCGCGCGAGCCCGAACTGGGCGAGCTGGCCGGTCCCTTGCCCTTTGCGCTGGCGATGACGCGCCAGGTCCCTAGCGCCCTGCGCGCGGGCGGCTCGGAGATGGCCGCATCGGCGCTGGGCGAACAGCGCCTGATGCTGATCGGCGATGGCGATTTTCTCAGCAACGCGGCACTGGAGCGCGGCGCGAATCGCGCACTCGGCCTGCGCCTGCTGCGCTGGCTAAGCGGTGTGGAACTGGTCGCGACCGAGGCGAGCCCCGATGACGCGCCCCTTGCGCTCACGCCCGGCCGGGCCTTTGTGCTCAGTGTCCTGGCGCTGGTGGTCTTGCCCTTTGGTTTTTTGCTGCTGGCGCTCTTTGCGTACTGGCGGCGCCGTCATGACTAAGGAGTTGCTTTGCCCATGAGCGGTCGCTGGCTGATCAATGGCTTGCTGCTCACCCTCTGCACACTCTTGTTTCTGCTCGCGCGTGGGCAACCCGAGTCGCCTCCGGGCCTGGCCGGGCTGATTGGCTTTGCCCCGGAGCAGGTGACTCGTATCCAATTGCGGCAGCGAGGCGAGGCACCACTGTCGTTCGAATTGAGCTCTGATGGCTGGGTGATGCGCGATCCTGTGCAGGGCAAGGTGACAGCCATCATGAGCGAGCGGCTCGATGCGCTGGTACGAGCCCCGGCCGCCGTGGTCTTCAAGCCGCCAATGGCAGTGGATCAGGCCGCGGGGGATGAAGCGGCGGAACATCAGGTATCAATGCTCGCGGACATGGGCCTGGCCGACCCCTGGCTGACGCTCGAGCTGAATGATCTGCGCCTGCGCGCCGGCGCTGCCGAACCCATCGACCGCCGCCGTTACCTGCTGGCGGGCGATGCGGTGCTGCTCATCGACGACCGTTGGCTGCTGCCATTGCTGGCGGCACCCGCGGACTATTTGGCGGATGATTTCTCGGCGGCCGAGCCACCCGCCGCGCCAGCAGTCTTCTGACATGCCGGAATTACCCGAGGTTGAAACCACCCTGCGTGGTATTGCCCCGGCGCTCACCGGACAGCGCATCGGCCAGTTGCTGGTGCGCGACCGGCGCCTGCGCCAGCCGGTGTCCCTTGAAACCGAGGCACGGGTGCCCGGACAGCGGATTTCGCACCTGCGACGGCGCGCCAAGTATCTGCTTATCGAGCTGGAAGAGGGCTGGATATTGGTCCATCTGGGCATGTCCGGCAGTCTGCGCCTGGTGCCGGAAGCAACGGCCTATCGCCCGCACGACCACATTGAACTGACACTGGAGTCGGGCCTTGCCTTGCGCCTGCACGACCCGCGTCGCTTCGGTATCTTTCAGTGGATACCCGAGCCGCCCGAGGCGCATTCGCTGCTTGCTCGCCTGGGACCCGAGCCGCTGTCGGCTGACTGCGATGGCGCTTATCTGTATCAGATCTCAGGCAATCGACGCACGGCGGTCAAGTCGCTCATCATGGACAGCCGGGTGTTGGTTGGCGTTGGCAACATCTACGCCAACGAGGCGCTCTTCATGGCGGGCATCCATCCCGCCCGCGCCGCCGGGCGCATCGGGCTCGCTCGCTACCAGCGCCTGGCCGAGGCCATCAAGCAGGTCCTCCAAGACGCCATTGAACAGGGCGGCACCACCCTGCGGGATTTTCTGCGCGAGGACGGCAATCCCGGCTATTTCGCGCAATGCTTGCGCGTCTATGGCCGCGCCGGGGAGCCCTGTCGCCAATGCGCCACGCCCATCCGGCTCGCGCGCATTGGCCAGCGCTCCAGCTTTTATTGTCCGGCCTGTCAGCGCTGAGGCGGACAGCGCCGTCCCAGACCCGCACAAGCGGCCTAGGGAACGGCACTGTCGATCAAGTCCGCCAGGAGGCGGCTACCACAGACCCATCCGTCACGCCTGCTCGGCAAGATACAGCCAGGTATCGATCACGGTATCCGGATTGAGCGACACACTGCTGATGCCCTGCTTGACCAGCCAGTCGGCCAGATCGGGATGATCAGACGGACCCTGGCCGCAGATGCCGACATACTTGCCCTGCGCCTTGCAGGCGCTGATGGCCATCTCCAGCATTTTCTTCACTGCAGGGTCGCGCTCGTCGAAGGACTCGGCCACCAGGGCGGAGTCACGGTCCAGGCCCAGGGTGAGCTGAGTCATGTCGTTGGAGCCGATGGAGAAACCGTCGAAATACTCCAGGAAGTCCTCGGCCAGCACGGCGTTGGAGGGCAGTTCGCACATCATGATGAGCTTGAGTCCATGCTCACCGCGCTTGAGCCCCTGCGCGGCCAGAGCCTCGGTGACGCCCTTGGCCTGTACCAATGTGCGCACGAAGGGAATCATGATCTGCACATTGCTCAATCCCATGGTCTCGCGCACAGTGCGCAGGGCCTCGCATTCCATCGCGAAGCAGTCCTTGAAGTCCGGGGAGAGGTAGCGCCCGGCACCACGGAAGCCGATCATGGGGTTCTCTTCGTGTGGTTCGTAGCGCGGACCGCCAATCAAATTGGCGTATTCATTGGACTTGAAGTCCGACATGCGCACGATCACCGGGTTGGGCGCGAAGGCCGCGGCCAGGGTGGAAATACCTTCTACCAGGCGCATCACAAAGAACTCGCGCGGACCCGGATAGGCGGCGATGCGCGGGGCGATCTCGGCTTTCAGCTCGGCGGGGAGCTGGTCGTATTCCAACAGCGCCTTGGGGTGGATGCCGATCATGTTGTTGATGATAAATTCCAGCCGCGCCAAGCCGACGCCGGCATTGGGCGTGGCGGCAAAGGCAAAGGCACGCTCCGGGTTGCCGACGTTCATCATCACCTTGACCGGCACCTCGGGCATTTTCTCCAGCGGAATCCGTTTGTGCTCGAATTCCAGTAATCCCTGGTAGACATAGCCGGTGTCGCCCTCGGCGCAGGACACGGTCACCTCGGCGCCCTCGGCGATGCGGTCGGTGGCATCGTTACAGCCGACCACGGCGGGGACGCCCAGCTCGCGCGCGATGATGGCGGCATGGCAGGTGCGCCCGCCGCGATTGGTGACAATGGCCGCGGCGCGTTTCATCACCGGTTCCCAGTCGGGGTCGGTCATGTCGGCGATGAGCACGTCACCGGGCTTTACCTGATCCATGTTGGCGAGCGAGGTGACCACCCGCGCGCGCCCGGCGCCGATGCGGTTGCCGATGCTGCGCCCGCTCGCGACCACTGTGCCTTGCTGTAACAGCCGGTAGCGCTCGAGCACGCCACCCGTGCGGCTCTGGACGGTCTCGGGTCGCGCCTGGACCACGTATAGCTGGCCGTCCTGTCCGTCCTTGGCCCATTCGATGTCCATCGGGCGGCCATAGTGCTGTTCGATCAGCACCGCCTGACGGGCCAGGGCCTCGACTTCCTCGTCGGAAATACAGAACTGGCCGCGCAGATCTTGCGGGGCATCCTCGGTGCGCACTGGCGGCTTGCTGCCGGGGTCGGCGTAGACCATGCGCACGGCTTTATCACCAAGCTCACGCCGCAGCACGGCCGGGCGCCCGGCGGCCAGCGTGGGCTTGTGCACATAGAACTCATCGGGGTTGACCGCGCCCTGCACCACCATCTCACCCAGGCCATGGCTCGCGGTGATGAAGACCGCGTCACGAAAGCCGGATTCGGTATCGAGCGTGAACATCACGCCACTGGCGGCCAGATCGGAGCGCACCATGCGCTGCACGCCGGCGGAGAGCGCCACCTCGGCATGGGTGAAGCCCTGATGCACGCGGTAGGAAATGGCGCGGTCGTTGTAGAGGGAGGCGAAGACCTCCTTGATGGCGTGCTTGACATGCTCAAGCCCCTGGACGTTCAGGAAGGTCTCCTGCTGTCCGGCGAAGGAGGCATCGGGCAAGTCCTCGGCCGTGGCGGAGGAACGCACCGCCCAGGAGGCCTCGCCAGGGCCGGAGCCTGAGTCGGAGCCGGCATCGGCGATCAGGGTCGCATAGGCCTGGTCGATGGCCTGCTCCAGGGCCGCGGGAAAGGGCTGGTCCATGATCCAACCGCGAATGCGCGGCCCGGCCTCGCTGAGCGCGGCAATGTCCTCGACATCCAGGCTCTCCAGCTCGGCGGCGATTTTCGCGTCCAGTCCATTGACGGCGAGAAAATCCCGATAGGCCTGGGCCGTGGTGGCAAAACCACCCGGCACCCGCACCCCGACCTTGGTCAGGTGCTGAATCATCTCGCCCAGGGAGGCATTCTTGCCGCCCACCACGGGCACATCATCCATGCCCAATTCGCTCAGCCAGCGCACAGTTTCAGTCATCGACAGTTACCTCAAGCCTGGCCAGCGATCTCTCGCATCCCTAACCAGGCCGTTGGCCCGCACCCTAGGGCACAGGCATTCAGTGTCACAGCGGCGACCGCGACCAGCAGCGGCATGCCGCCCCCAAAAGAGCGCAATATAACGCAGAAGCGCGGGTTGCGGCGGCTCATGCGGCGAAGTCATGTATCAATGTTGTCGCCGAAATAGGTATCTTTAAGACCACGAACTCGATTGATCCGCTGCGGTATCGCCGCTTGCAAGTTCCGCTCCAGGCTTGCTCGATCTGGGCGCTCACCAGCAGCAGGTCTTGAGCATCACCCATCTTCTTGTTAGGTACGCGATCATGGCTCAAACCGCCCTCAAGCTGGCCTGTTATGACGATATCCTTGACCTGCCCGAACACTTGGTGGGCGAGATTCTAAATGGAACCCTGTATACGCAGCCACGTCCGGCCGCGAAACATGCGCGCGCTTACTCAGTCCTGGGTTATCTGATCGGTGGCCCTTTCGATGGTGGTATCTCCGGCCCCGGCGGCTGGTGGATCCTCGACGAACCCGAACTGCATCTCGGCGCCGACGTCCTGGTGCCGGACCTGGCCGGCTGGCGACGCGAGCGGATGCCGGTCATCCCGGACACGGCCTGGTTCAATCTCGCTCCCGATTGGGTGTGCGAAATCATCTCGCCCTCGACAGCCGCCAAGGATCGCGCGATCAAGAGGCCCATCCACGCGCGCAAGGGTGTCGAACATCTTTGGCTCATCGATCCGCACGCGCGAACGCTGGAGGTCTACCGGCTTCAGGACGATGAACGCTGGTTGCTGCTCGATACGCTCAAGGACGACAGCCCCATCAGCCAGCCGCCGTTCGAGGCCGTCACTTTCCCGTTGAACGCACTTTGGACCGACTGAAGGTGCTGAATTGCCAAACTCAATGGCTCTGTGGGGCCATCCACTTGCGCTGGGTATCGACGCCGACGAAATTTTCAGGCCGAACAATAGCGGGTTCACAATGGTATTTTGCTAGTGAAGTGAGGCAAAATCGCTTCACGCATTCCCCCTAAATTCTCACCCCAAAGGAAATCGAACAAGAACATGAGCGACACCGTCAAATACCTGCTCGACGAACAGCACCTGCCCAAGACCTGGTACAACATCAACGCCGATCTGCCCGAGCCGCTGGCGCCGGTGCTGCATCCTGGCACCAAGCAGCCGATTACCCCGGACGATCTGGCCGTGATTTTTCCGCGCGCGGTGATCGAGCAGGAAATGAGCACCGAGCGGGAGATCGAAATCCCCGGGCCGGTACGAGATGTTTACCGCCAATGGCGCCCATCGCCGCTGTTTCGCGCCCGGCGGTTGGAGAAGGCGTTGGATACCCCAGCGCGGATTTACTACAAGTACGAGGGAGTGAGCCCGGCTGGCAGTCATAAGCCGAACACGGCCATTGCCCAGGCGTTCTACAACAAGCAGGAAGGTGTCAAGCGCATCACCACCGAGACCGGCGCCGGGCAATGGGGCTCCTCGCTCGCGCTGGCCGGGACTTTTTTCGGGCTGGAGATTGTCGTTTACATGGTGCGGGTCAGCTTTGACCACAAACCCTACCGCCGCGCCTTCATGGAGACCTTCGGCGCGCAGTGTATCGCCAGCCCCAGCAACACCACCGAGGCCGGGCGTGCCATTCTCGCCGAGCATCCGGACAGCACTGGCAGCCTGGGGATCGCCATCAGCGAGGCGGTCGAGCTGGCCGCCCAGCGCGATGACACCAAGTACGCGCTCGGCAGCGTGCTCAATCACGTGCTGCTGCACCAAACAGTCACCGGCATCGAGGCCAAGGAACAGATGGCCATGGCCGATGATTACCCGGACATGATCATCGGCTGCACCGGCGGCGGCAGCAACTTCGCCGGGCTGGCTTTTCCTTTTCTTGAAGAGCGGCTGCGGCAGGGACGCGAGATTGAGTTTATCGCCGTGGAGCCCTCGGCCTGCCCAACCCTGACCAAGGGCGCCTTTGCCTATGACTTTGGCGACACCGCGCACCTGACCCCGCTGGTCAAGATGTACACTTTGGGCTCAGGCTTCGTGCCGCCTGGCTTCCATGCCGGCGGGCTGCGCTACCACGGCATGGCCCCACAGATCAGTCATCTGTCCAAGCTCGGGCTACTCAATCCCCGCTCATACAATCAGCTCGAATGCTTCGCCGCCGGCATCCAGTTCGCCAAGGCCGAGGGCATACTACCCGCGCCCGAGGCCAATCATGCCGTGCGCGGCGCCATTCACGAAGCCGAGAAGTGTCGCGAGTCGGGCGAGTCCAAGGCAATTCTGTTTAATCTCTGCGGCCACGGCCACTTCGACATGCAGGCCTACATGGACTATACGGCCGGCAAGCTGAAGGATCTGACCTACGACGAGTCCGAGGTGGCCATGGCGCTGGCCGGACTGCCGTCGGTCGGCTGAGCTGCCAGGACCGATATTTCCCGGGCCGTTCCAAGGCTCATGGTCTTGGTCAGCCCGAGCCAGTTTGCGGTTGTTTCACCCCAGCATTCATCATCCACATGTATCAGAGGTCTCGCCATGAGAAGCCGCCAAAGACAACATCTCTTCATCGCCAGTCTGATCATGCTCTCCAGTCTAGCGCCAAGCCTGCCGGCGCAAGCCTATGACGGACTCGATCTTTACGATTGCGTGATTTCCGACCAGGATCGCTTCAACTCAAAGGGGGTGCGACTGACCTCGGTGCGCAACATCTTGGCCCAGGATCGCGCGAACTATCACAAGTTCAACCGTCGCGACACGCTGGATTCGGCTGATCAGACATTCCTCACCCCAGGGCAACGCCAGCTGTGGCAAAGCGCCCGGGTGGATATCGATCCGGCGCTGCGCGCAAAAATTCTCAACGGCGGCGCCGTGGCGATCACTGTCTATGTGTTTTCGCGCGACTGGATCGAGGTGCGGGAAGGCTTGATCCCCCCCGGCGTGAGTTAGCTTCTGATCACACATCAACGGCTCGGGTTATGATCAACGCCTACACTGGCAAGTGTGGACAGCGCACAGTCAGCAATCCGCATCAATCGCCCCGCTACGACCCGCGATCAACTCAAGCAACTCGAAAACGACCTCTGGTCCGCCGCCGATAACCTGCGGGCCAATTCAGACCTGAAAGCCTCTGAATACAGCACGCCGGTGCTGGGGCTGATTTTTCTCAAGTTCGCAGACATCAACTACCGCCGCCACGAGCACGCCATCCAGGCCGAATTCGATCAGCTCAAGGGCACGCGGCGCGAGAAACCGCTGGCCGAGATTGCCATCGCCCGATGCGGGTTCTACCTGCCGAGCCATGCGCGCTACCACTATCTGCTCAATCTGCCCGAAGACGCCGATCTCGCCAAAGCCATCGAAGCGGTGATGGAATCCATCGAGCACTACAAGCCAGAGCTGAACGGCAGCCTGCCGAAGGAGGAATATTACCGCCTCACGCGCACACCCGAGACCCGCGAGCTGCCCGCCAACTACCCCTGGCCCGGCAATGTCCGCGAGTTGGAACAGGCCCTGCGGCGCATCATCCTCAATGGCCGCTATGCCCAAGATGCTTTGTCAGCATCCACTGCCGCACCCGACCAACAGGACCCCTGACTCGCCGCCACGCGAGCCGGCACCCTCGACGCCGCCGCCTTGCTCGCCGGCTACTGCCAGCGGCTTTATGACCGCCTCGGCACCTTCGAGGCAATCGCCGCCGTCACCCAGCTGTAAAGGCGCACGGTCAAGGAGCATATCGGGAGTTATCGGGCCTAGCGGGCGCGGTGATGCGCTCGCTATCGGTGATTAGCATCAAGAGGTGATTAGCATCAAGAGGTGATTAGCATCAAGAATGGAGAGGCATCATCGCCGCCCCTGTCCTTCGGATGATGAGGTTTGTGGCCTAGGCTGACGTCCAGAGGCCTGGTCACCTTAATGTGTGTGATTTCCATCACGAGTTTTGCATCAGTATTAATCGATCTATTGCATAAAAATTATCATTTTTAATCTATCTGATTGCGCCACATATCATCTCGGTATCCGCTCGGAGGTTCCACGCATAGGTGAAAGGGTTGCGTTGGGGGATGGGTTCCGGGCGGGGAGGTCGCGGGGCGCGCGGCGCCGAGTCGCGCACGCGAGTGCCATTACCCGAAATGAGGAGCGCATCGATGGAGTTTTTACTGGATTTTCTGACCCGTTTCGCCGCGCAGCTGCAATCGCCCACCCTGGGGTTTTTGATCGGGGGAGCGGTACTTGCCGCGCTTGGCAGCCGTCTGGAGGTGCCAGACGCCATTTACAAGTTCATTGTCTTCATGCTGCTGATGAAGATCGGCCTGAAAGGTGGAATGAAGATCCGCGAGGCGGATTTAGACGACATGCTGCTACCCGCGTTGTTCGCCGTGCTGATTGGCGTCATCATTGTGCTGCTGGGGCGTTACACCCTGGCTATCTTCAGACAACCTGATCTCAGGGAATTTACGCTGAGCCCAATTTCAGCACCAGGCGCAGATTGGTGCGGGGAAAAACCGTCTCGGTTTCATTCAGCTCCTCACAGAGTTTTGCAATGACCCGATCATTCGCCGCATTGGCGGAATGATGCAGTCGTACGGTCAATGTGCCCGCCTCTAGATCGGGAATTAAATCCGCCTCGGTGGTATAGAGCGCTCGCAATAAGGCGCGTGCCTCATCGGGACGCGTCAAATGCTCGCGCAAGCTATTGGCCATGGCTGTCTCGGCGCGATAGGCAATCATCTTTACTGTATCGATCAGTTGTTTGCTGCGCGTTGCCAGCTGACGAAAGCGCGCCTCTTCAGGCAGCTCCTCAATACGGATGTGCTTCGGAGTGTCCTTGCGCTGTGCCTTGAGCTGATCGAGGTCCTGTTGCAGCGTTTCGATCTCCTCCTGCAGTGCGGCTTTTTTGCGCACAAAGGGCTCGACATGCGTGGGCTCGATGGTGTCATCGAGCGTCATCTCCCCGAAGCGTGCCAGACGCCGGGTGAGTTTTCCGGTTACGGAGCGAACCTCCCCATCGAGCTGGCGGTAGTCAGGGTTCACCACCTCGATGGGGTCGGAAATCGCCTCGGTGCGATAGTCGACCAAGCGGTCTAGAGAGAAGTGTTGGCGGGCATACTTGAAGAAGTTTTCCTGAGACCAGCGGGCGAACATGGCTGCCGCCAGGGGGGCCCCATCGCTGCGGTAGTCCGTGCTCAGGATCGCGGTCTGATGGGCGCGTTCAGTCAATTTGCGCAGCTCTCTGACCCATAACCCATTGCTCAAGCGCGTCCCCCGTTCGGCCAGATCCATGGTCACCAGCTCGCCGCTGGCCAACCGCACCCGCGTGGCGGCAAACTCCTCCTCGGACCAGGGATCGCCGGGGAATTTGTGGTAGGTCAAACAGGCAATGCGCAGCGCTTTCATCCGGTTGAAAAAATCTGGCGAATAGCCTTCACGATCAAAGACAATGGTGAAGCGATGGGCCAATGGATCGTCCGCTGGTGGATCGGCAAGGCGGGCCGCGGGCAACGAGTGCTCCAATTGCGGCACGATCTTGTGCTCAATGGTCTGAATCAGTCCAGGGTCGACCGCCTGGTTGATGACCAAGAAGGGCTGACCATCCATGGCATTGACCCAGTAATCGGTCGTGGCGCGCAGACACAGCCGCTCACGGGCGACGTAGTGACGGGGCAGTTTGGTTTGGCTGCCGTGATAAACGCGCACATGACCATCGATGTAAAGGACGCCCGCTTGGTCCGGTGCTGCCGCCATCCATTGCGCGCACAAGGCCGCTCCCCACAGGGCCGCCCCATCGCCTTGGGAGAGCAGATGAATCTTGATGCGCAGGGTGCGCACTTCGGGAATCCGATCCAAACCCAGCAGTTTGCCCCATTCCCCGGGGGCGCTATAGCGCAACGATTCGATAAAAGGCAGGCGGGCTAAGGCCATGAAGCCAAGCAGCAGCAAGAGGCTATCGAGACCGTAATACCCTTTGGGCAATTCCAAATGGCCCTCAAGATGATCGAGTAAACCGACGGCGAGCAAGGCGGGCAGCGCGCATAGCAGTCCGCCATTGGGAACATCCAGCGCCGGGGTGAAGTCCGGGGCCACGGCGTCGAGCTCACCGATGCTGGCCGCAAGCCGGCCTTCGACATCGCTGGCTCCCATGCCCATCGCAGCGGCTTGGTCGAGCGTGGAGCGCTCGCTTTTGCAGGTCAGCGCCTGACTTTGGGGGGCGCTTTTCTCGCTCCGATGCAGGCGTCCGGCACGAATCGCCTTGGAGAAGGTGTCGCGCTTGATGTCTAACCGGTCAGCCACCTGCGAGGGCTCGAGACCTTCGTCGAGCAGTTGCTGGGCTTCGGCGAGCACTGCGGGGGTCAAGATGGCCGGTCCGCGGCGCTTGCGCGGTTGGTAAAACCCCTTGGGGCCCTCGCGGCGATAGCGCTTCACGGCGCGCTTGAGACTGATCTTGGAGACGCCAAAGGCACGGATAATCTGCGCTTGGGTGGCCAGGCCATTGACGCAGAACTGCGCGGTAATCATGCGAAAGGTGGCGATATCGTCTTCGTCATGGCGAAAGACGGGAAGGCCGAAGTAGAAGTAGATGACCTCACCGTCTTCTTTGCTGAAAGCCAAGTTGGCGGTGATCTCTGTGACTCCATGGGGAAATAACGGCAACTGCATTTGTGGCATTGGTTTGGACGCAAGGCGTAAGTGGGATTTGGGCGCGGCGGCCTCCGCCACACCGCCAACAGGGTATCTTCGCAAAATCCGCCAGCGTTGTGGCCTTGCGACCGGCTCGGTCCCGGTGTGGCTTTCTAATAGGCCGATTCAACACGATTTTTCCGCCAGTCAAGTCAAATCAAGCGGCAGGTCGAGATCAGGTCATCTGATCTTGCCGAAAATCCGGACCGAGGAGGGGATCGCAACGGCGGGCCTGTTCGGCGCCGTGAGTGGCTCGACCCTGGCCGCGGCCATGGCGGTGATGGATGCCGAGGGCCTCACCTACGAGGCATGGGCGCCAGCGCTTTATCCCTTCATGGATATCCCGGCACTGGTGCTGGCCATCGTCATGGCCAACGTCTATCTGACCAAGCGCAAGGGCGATGCTGGGACGCGGGTGAAAATCTGGCCCATCGTCACCGATAGCCTGCGCGGTTCGGCGCTCTCTGCTCTACTGCTTGGCATAGCGCTCGGTTTGCTGACACGGCCAGACTTTGTCTATGACTCCTTCTACGAGCCGCTGTTTCGCGGTCTGCTATCGGTGCTGATGCTGGTGATGGGTATGGAGGCTTATGCGCGCGTTAACGAGTTGCGCAAAGTCGCTCACTGGTATGCCGTGTATGGCGCCGTGGCGCCCCTGGTGCATGGATTGATTGCCTTTGGGCTCGGCTATATCGCGCACGTCACCACCGGCTTTAGTCCAGGTGGCGTGGTGCTGCTCTCGGTGCTGGCCGCGTCGAGTTCCGATATTTCAGGACCACCGACGCTGCGCGCGGGTATTCCGTCCGCCAATCCCTCGGCTTATATCGGCGCCTCGACCGCCCTCGGAACCCCGGTGGCCATTGCTATTGGCATTCCGTTGTTCATTGGCCTGGCGCAAGTAGTCTTCGCCAGCGCCTGAGCTCATCCCGTTCCTCCAGTATTCACAAAAAAATCATCATTAAGAAGGTGACAGCCCATGATTAGACAAGCCATCAAGCTCACCATTGTGACCGAACGCCTGTTGCTGAAGGAGATTATCCGCGTGATTGAAGCAGCTGGCGCCAGCGGTTAGGTGATTTCAGGAAACAAAGCTACCAGCCCCGAGGGGCTGAATCAGAATATCGTACTTAGGCAGATCAGGATTGCGATCCAGCCGAGCTTCGACGGCTCGCATGGCTTTTTTTGTCAGAGAGATTCCTTTTTCATAGACGGTGGTGCACAGATTCACAACCGGTTGGATGCCTTTCCAGGTCATGGTGCGCGCCCAGGCGAGCATGGTCTCGGTATCGACGAGCAGGGCGCCGTTCCAGTGCAGTTCCAGAATGCCCCAGCACCGCTCAATGGGATTGTATTTGCTGTGATAGGGTGGAAAGTAAAGCAAGTGGATGGGTTTGTTGATTTGATCAGCCCATGCCACGATGCGATGAAGAAACTGAGAGCGTACGCCACTGCTTTCAGGCCCGTTATCGATCTTGATCTGAATCAGCGTGGTGGCCTGCCGTTCGGCAAGAGGGAGCCGCTCCCACCACGCCTGCAAGGCATCGACGATGAAGTCGCTGGTTTTTGCTGAACTTCCGAAGTGGATGGTGAGTTGCCCGGTGTCTTCATCAAGGATGCCGCAAGGGGGATGCTTTCCGTTATCGCCCATGTCGTGATCACAGGCGCGCTGGTTGCCGCGCGTTAACCCACCGCGCGAGAACGGCCCAAGTTTCACGGTCGCCTTGCAGTCAACGCTGATGCGTTTGGCGCCCAGCACTTGGTTGGCGGCGTCTTTCTTCTTGATGTTGATGAAGATATCGTTGGTCTGCGGAATCTTTTTTTTTGGCTTGGCTTTGACAACGCGACGCAAACGATACCCCAGTCGATTGAGGATTCTAGCCAGCGTGCCGCGTGCGGGCAGAGCCTCCTGCGGATAACCGAGTTCACGCAGCCGCTGGCGCGCTTGTGCCGCCGTCAGCCGGGTAAAGGCCACAGTGCTGGTGAAGCTTGGCTCCTGCTGGGCGTGCTCCTCGGCGAGTCGACGCAAATCCGCTGCCGCTTCGGGATAGTTCTCTTCCCAGCGCTTCCTTCCAGTCGTCAAGGGCTTGGCACTCAGACACACGACTCCGGTGCGCGCCTCGCCGAGACCCGTTTCCACCATCTCGCGCCCCCAGCCAAACAGCGACTCGGCTTTTCGCGCGCTGCCTGCGCAGTATTTCAGGGTCATCTCAGCGACAAAGGCACGACGCTCGCAACCGTGCATTTTCGAGGCCGCGAATCGGATGTCCGCAACATGTTCGCAGGTGGGCAACGAGTTTGATGGTAGCGCCATTTCTTAAAAACTCTCCAACAATCAGAAAGGCTTCCATTATTACCCATGTTCTGAGTCAGAAAAAGCCTTCAAGAGGCTAAATTATGGTAGCTTTATTAGTTGAAATCACCTTATACGGTTATGCCAGCCAGCGGCAAGGGCAGCAAAAACCTGCGCTCCTCCGGTGACCCCATGGTCTCGGACACTTATGCCAATGTGCGTATCGAGGTGATCACGACCGAGCCCGAGATGTCCGAGCGTATTGCCAATGAGATCGGCGAGAAGTTCTTCGAGAACTTCTCCGGCATCATTTACCGCGATCAGGTCGAAGTCATGCGGGCGCACTGGCTTTGAACCCAGGATAAACCTCGGCGCCCGGCGGTGGCGACTGTGATCGCGCGGGTGTTGGTGGCTGACCCTAATAACCCTATTGATCAGTCCCCAATTAACCACCCCTTATTGGTCCCGCCAATAATAGCTCACGCGGATGCCAGCTCCAAGCGTTGCTCAATATGCTCAACGCGACGACGCAATTCGTCGAGTTCAGACTTACCGGAATACACCGCTGTTGTCAGACCACCGACTTGCGGCCCCAGTGCGGAGAGTTGAAGCTCGATTTGTACCAGCCTTTCGCCATGTTCCGCTTGCGTTGCCCGAATTGCCCGTAAATGCTCCAGCACTAAATTGTCCACATTCTCAGGCATACCTGCTTCTCCTTGGATCCGCACAAATCCAGTATACCGCAACCCTTCCACTGCCCGGCTCTTGTTGATGGCCTGAACATGGCGCCACCCGATGCTGTAATTATATACCGGGTCACCCGAACCCAAAGTTTACGTTTGGCGCGGAGGCGGTTGTGGCAAAACGCTCGGGTGGATGTCGACCCGGCGCTTCGCGCAACAATTCTCAACGGCGATGCTGTGGCGATCACTGTCCATGTGTTTTCCCGCGACTGGGTCGAGGTGCGGGAAGGCCTGATACCTCTTGGCGTGAGCTAGTTTTTTAACCGGCCCAACGTCTGGGGCTATCATCAAGGCCCGCACAGGCGTGGCGGACACCGGCAGCGCCAGTTATCAGGATCCAAAAATCATCCTCCATGACCCGCGACCAACTCAAGCAACTCGAAAACGACCTCTGGTCCGCCGCCGACAACCTGCGGGCCAACTCCGACCCGAAAGCCTCGGAATACAGCACCCCGGTGCTCGGGTTGATTTTTCTCAAGTTCGCCGACATCAACTACCGCCGCCACGAGCACGCCATCCAGAGGCTGAATTCGATCAGCTCAATGGGGCCAGGGTCGGTCTGATTTCTGCAAATAACTCGACCCAGGCTCCTTCTTGTCGCTCTGGTGGCTCGCTGTTGGTTGGGCCTGTAATTGGTTTTACTCCGGGCGGAGACGCCGCTTCAGTAGTACTGACGAATGTAGCCGTACGCCTTTTCGAATAGATCGGCATCGCTATGCAGCTTGTACTTGAACAGCGTGCCGCGCAGAGCTTTCTTCACCTCTCGCTCGCCGGCGCTGGTTTGCTGCCAGCCGGGGAAGCGCACCATGCGCACGATGGCGTCAATGTCGTTGACCACGCGCTCAACGATGACTGGTGTTTCCGGGTTGCGGATCTCTTCGAACAGCTCGGTCAGCGCCGCCTTACCGCGATCTTCGTCCTCCTCGGGCGCGGTCTCCTTTTCCGCCGCGACCAGGTCGCCGGCGAGTTCCAGGAGCTGCTTGAGGAACTCAACGCTGTGCAGTTGGCCGGCCTCGTGGCGCTCGCGCAGTTGCTCGAGGCGCTGCGAGAGCGGCTTGAAGCGCGGGTTGCCGAGATGCTTGCGCAGCCGGGCTGCGATCTTGATCTCTATCTCCTTGGTTTTCTTTTTCTTGTCCGGCGCATCGAGGATAGCTTCGATGACGTCGTCATCGAAGACCAGCTCATCGAGATCGTCACGAACGGTGCCCACCTGGACGTTGTCATGGATCAGCTGCACGGTCTTGGCGCCGAGCACATGCCAGAGCAGCGCGCCCTGGCCGGTCGAGGGCTTTAGGCTCTCGTAGACTTGCACCAGCCAGCGGTAGTCGGCCTCGAAGGGCAGCAGCAGCGGGTCCGGCGAGAGGGCCTCCCAGAGCTTGCCAAGCAGGCTGACATCGGCGGCGAAGGCGTCGCGCGTGGCATTGTCAGGCAGGCAGTCTTGCGCAGCGATCAGGCCCTCGTAGCCGGTCAGACCGCGGTCCACGCCATGGAAGTAGGCCAGGCATTTCTGCAGCGCGACCGGTAGCTGGCTCTTGAGCGCGGCGATGTTGCTTGCGACCTTCTCGAAGCCGGCCTGGTCGAACTCCAGCGCCTTGGCGACATCATCGAAGACGCCGAGATAGTCAACGATCAAGCCGTGGCTCTTGCTTGCGCTTTGACTGCCGCTGTAGGTGCGGTTGGTACGGGTGATGGCCTGCAGCAGCGTGTGGTCACGCAGCGGCTTGTCGAGGTACATCGCTTGCAAGATCGGCGCATCGAAGCCGGTGAGCAGCTTGGCGGTCACCACCAGAATCGACAGCGGATCATTCGGGTCGCGGAAGCGATCGAGCAGCGTCTCCTCCGCATCGCGGTCGCGCTTGTAGGGCTTGTAGCGGGCATCGTCCTTCTCCTTGCCCTGTACCGAGATGACGATGTCGGTCTGGATCGCCTCGGGTAATAACCTGTCCAGCTCGGCCTTGTAGAGCAGGCAGCATTCCTGGTCGAAGGTCACCACCATGGCCTTGAAGCCGTTTGGCGCAACGGTGGCCTGGAAATGCTTGGCGATGTCACCGCAGATGGCACTGATGCGATTGGGCGCCTTGACCAGCACGGCCATGTTGGCGGCGGTCTTGGCAAGGTTGTCGCGGTCCAGGTCGGACAGGCTGCCGGTGAGCGTGGCGTAGGCTTGGTCGATGGCGGCCTTGTCGATGTGCAGCTCCACTAGCCGTGGCTCGAAGTGCAGCGGCAGCGTGGCGCCGTCGCGGATGCTGTCCTCGAAGCCATAGTGGCTGAGATAGCCGTTGCTGTCTTCCGGTGCGCCGAAGGCATAGAAGGTGTTGCGGTCGCGCTTGTTGATCGGCGTGCCGGTGAGGCCGAACAGGAACGCATGCGGCAGCGCCGCGCGCATTTTCATGCCGAGGTCGCCTTCTTGGGTGCGGTGCGCCTCGTCGACCAGCGCGATGATGTTGTCGCGGTCGTTCAGCACGGGCGAGTCGGACGCCGAGGGGGCGTCGTCGGTTTGGATCTGCGGAGCGTCATCGTCGGCACCAGCGGCAGCTGTCTCGGCCGAGGGTGGCGACAAACCCAACGCATCCGCTAAGGCGCGCAAGGCCTCCTGTGCCTCCGCGCGCTTGTCGGCATCCTCCACCTTAGCCGCGGCCCGCCAGGCAACGCCAAGTTCTTGCTGAGCGGCGGCCGGCTCACCACGGTTCACCAACTCAGGAATCTGCTTCAGCAGCCGTGCAACCGTCTGCCGCGGGGTCTCCTCGCCGAACTTGAAGATGGTGGTGATGATGATCTTGCGCGTGTCTTGCCGTAGCAGCGTCTTGAGCTCTGAGCGCTTCTCGGCCTTGACCAGGTTGGGGATGTCGGCGCCGTGGAAGGTGGCGCTGATCTGGGCGTCGAGGTCGATGCGATCGACCACGATCAGCACGGTGGGGTTCTTGAGCTTGGGGTGCATGCGCAGCTTTTGCGCCGCGAACACCATCAGCAAGGATTTGCCGGAGCCCTGGAAGTGCCAGATCAGGCCCTTCTTCGGATAGCCCGCCACCACCCGCGCGACGATGCGGTTGGCGGCCTCGTACTGCTGGTAGCGGCAGACCACCTTGAGCCGGCGTTTTTTCTTGTCGGTGGCGAACAACGTGAAGTTGGCGAGGATGTCCAGCACCGTTGCCGGCGCGAGCAGGCCCGCGAGCGATTGCTGCAGACTGGCAAGGCTTGATGGCGCGGCCTCTTGGCCTGGTTCATCCTCCGGCCGCCACGGCCCCCAGAGTTGCACCGGCATGCGGATGGAGCCATAGCGCAGCTCCTTGCCTTCGCTGGCGACGCTGAAGACGTTGCAGGCGAACAGCTCCGGGACAAACTGCTCGTAGTCGGTATGCACCTGCAGCGCGCCATCGACCCAACTCACCGAGGGGCGCACCGGGGTCTTGGCCTCGATCAGCACCAGCGGCAGGCCGTTGATCAGCAGCATCAGGTCCGCGCGGCGCTCGGCCGGGCCAGCGCGGAAGCTGTATTGAGTGGTGACGATGTATTGGTTGCGCGAGAGGTCGTCGAAGTCCAGCAACCGCACCGTGACATGCTCGCCGTCCTTGCCGAAGCGCATCGAGCGCTCGCCGCGCAGCCAGGCAGTGAACTCCTCGTTGGCGCGGATCAGACCGTCGGAGCGCACCGACAGCACGATGGCACGCAGCTTGTAGAGCACCTCGTCGACTCGCTCGGGGTGGGCGGCGATCTCGGGGTTCAGGCTGATGAGGGCGTCACGGACGAGGGGCTCGGAGAAGACGTCCTGGGGTTGGCGCGGGATGACTGCCGGCGGCAGGTAGGTCCAGCCGGCGCCCTTACCGGCGACGCCGTAGCTGCCACGGGCGTCCTGGAGGCTTAGCGGGTTCGCATCGGGCTGGGAGCCGCAGAGCAGGTCGCGGAGATAGGCTTCGATGGTGTTGGATTCGGTGAAGTCCATGTCACGCAGAATCCCTTCGAAAAACGCCAATTAGAATGCTGAGATGTAGCTGTTTTGCCTGTTCCGCTCTTTTCTGCGCCTCTTCGATCGCCGCTTGTTGACTATTGATGAAAGCAATCAACTTGGATTCTGCTTCGGATGATCTGGGCCAGGGCAGTTTCAAGAGCCGAAGCTTTTTCTGTGAAATGTTCTTCATCGCCGCGCCTGTTCCTGATGCGAGTGCTTTGAATTGGCGACGAACGCTGATCGTACATAGAGACATCAAGATCAACTGCCGATCCTTGCCTTCTCTGGGGATAAGTCTCAGAGTCTTGTCGCATAGCATGAGATTCGGATGGTCATGTTTTACCAAACACGACATTCCGACCAAGTCGGGCGTATTGGCGCGTGTGATCAAGAGATCACCCCTTTTTACCTCGTGCATCTTCAAGAACGCACCTTGATTTAATAAACGCTTGGCTTCGGTAGGCCGGAAAAACGTAGGTCCAACAGCGCTGACTTTGAGAACTCCGTACTCTGTCGCCTTAGGCACTTGATTCTCACCTGCGAGACTTTTCCCTACCTCAATCCGGGTGATCACATCTTCGAACGGGAGCGAGCTTCCGGATGCGAATTGATGCTCCCGATATGAGGACAGCGCCATTTTTGCTTTCTCGGTTAACTCGATCGCTGCTTCAACCGAACGGGTGCTGAAACTCAGGAGCTTTATGATCCGCCACTGCTCCTCCAACGGCGGCAGCGCGAACTCTTCCTTCGCGAGCGTCTTCCAGTTGATGGTCGGCGACAGCGAGCCGACCGAGATGCGCTGCGCCCGGTCCATGAACAGGTCGGACTGCATGAAGAAGGGCAGGAACTCCGGCAGAACCACCTCAGGCTTGGCGCGCAACACCAGCGAATGCGCCGATGCGATGCCGCGCCACTCGGCGACGCCGAGCTTGCGCTGATAGGCCCGGCGGCGACCGAAGATGATGTCGCCGGGCTCGAACAGGAGCTTGGTCGCGCTCACGTCCTCCGGCGAGCCCCAGCGGCGGATCTTCAGGCTGTCCGAGTCGAGGTGTTCCAGGCCGACGTAGTAGTCGACGCCGGCCTCGCTCGGGTCATCGATCCGTTCGTTGACGTTGGCCGCCATCTGCTCGAACCGCCAACGTCTCCATCCAGGTTTCACTCCGTCACTCATGCTCGTCTTCCTGTGCGGTCTGGTGGGCGACGTAAGCCTGATGCGGATGCTTCGCGCTTTCCGGGTAACGCAGCTTGAGCTGTCCCTCGCTCACCATCGGGATCAGATGCTTGTTGCGCAGATAGTCGCGCTTCTTGTTGAGTAAGGTTGCAAGCTCCTCGCCGGTGAGGGGGCGCCAGGCGCAGAGGCGAATAATGAGCTGACGCAAGGTCTTCTGGTCGAGTCGACCGGTTTTCTCGGCGAGCAAGGTTGCAAGCTCGGGCGGCAAGGTTGCATGCTCAAGGTTGCAACCTTCCTCGGTCGGCTTGCCTCCTTCGGGTGTTGGCGGGCTTGACTGTTCTTGCTCGAACAGCGGGAGTCTGGTTTGCTCGGGATGCTGGATGGGCTCAACCGAAGGGTCGCGCAGCAGCGTGTAGTAGGTCCGGTTGCCGCCCCCTTGCTTGACCAGGAGCCCCCGATCGCGCAGGCGACGGAGTGTGACGCTCGCGGTCAGGGTGTCCAGGTCGGAGAAGTCCCGACAAGCGGTGTTGTCGACGGCGCCGGTTTCGCGGGCGTAGAGGAGGATCTTGGCTTCGTCGCCGCTCAACGCCTCGCTTGTGAGGTATCTGAGCCACTGGTGATCCTGCTCGGTGAGCAGGTTGTGCAGAAACAGGATGGCCTTAAACTCGTTCTGCTCCCGCGCCGAGTTGAACTCCGGTGGAGGGAGGCCTGCTTGGGTGGAGAGCCGGCGCATGACGCGAATGCCAGTGCCCTTGGTCTCGGCCCAGTGGAGGTCATGCAGGACGGCAGCAATGGTCGGATTGCGCAAGCGCGACCCAGGGGTGCCGAGATCCGCCGCTGGCTTGAGCGAGTAGCCCGGATTGAGGACCTCGATGCGGTTGCTGTAGCGAATGATCTGCACCGGGCTGTTCACCTGGTAGCTGCGGTGCATGGTGGCGTTAGCGAGGGCTTCGCGGATCACCTTGTCCGGCAGGATGGGTTCCTGCCGGCTCTGTAGCTCGCCCTCATCGAGGCGGAAGCCGCGTGGCAGATCGTCGAGGATGGTGCTTTGCAGTTGTCGCAGGGCGAGCAGGAGAGGCTTGCGCACGTCGAGCGTGGCGGCGAAGCGTTCATCGGGGTCTTCAAGCCATTGGGTGCCGTTGACGCGGATGTAGTCGATGCGCAACGCGGGCATCAGCCGACGGAGCGCCAGGGATTTGCCGAACAGCACGATGCCGGCAACAGTGGGCCTCAGCGCGTCATTGGCGCGACGCAGCGCACCGACAGCCTCGAGCAACTCATCATCGCCATAGGCCAGCTCCTCGGCGCCGGGGTTGAGATTGGCGCGCAGCCGGCGGTATTCGGCGATGGCTTGCGGGTCGATGTCCTCGCGGGTTGCGTCTTGCACGATGGCCTTATCCGGGCCGCTCTGCGGTTCGCTCTCACCGCGCAGCACCCAGATGTCCTCATCGGCGCAGCGATGGTCTGCCGACCCGATTCGGCGATAGGCGCCGCCGGGCAGGCCTGTGGCTTTGAAATAGATCGGCTTGTGTGCCACATCGGCCTCGGGAACGAAGACCACGATCACCGCTTTGCCATCAATCGACTCAACCTGCATCTCAGGGCGCAGGACCACGTTGAACATGACGGCACATTGACTGGCCAGATCGCTTTGTAGCTTGTCGGGATCGGCAAGGCCCGCTGGCCAATACACCAAATCGCCTTTCTCGTTGCGTTCCCACTCGACGCCGAGCAGCAGATAGCCACCACCGAGGCCGGGCTCGTTGGCGAAGGCGCAGACCGTTTGCTGGACGGATTTACCGATGTCGCGCGCCTTTTTGGCCTCGATCTGGACCGATTCGTCCAGGACATTGAGTTCGTCGAGTAGCTCGGCGGCGCTACGCATCGGGTTTGCTCTCCGCTGTCAGTCCATCCAGCGTCTCGATCAACGCATCCATCTGCTGCCAGAAGGCGCGCCCGTCCTGCTCCCAGTCATCCCAGACCTCGCGCAGGGTGCGCTGGTCCTCGGGCTTGCCGGTGTCGGCCCCTGATCGGATCAAGCTCCGCTTGACGTAGAGCGGGATGGAGAGGCTGTGGCTGTTGGCGGCGATCTGCGTTAGGTCCGCAACGCGGCAGAAGCCCAGTATATCGGTGAAGGTGTGGTAGGCGTTGGCGATGCGCTGCTGGTGTTCCGGCTTGAGAAAGCTGTAGGCGCGCTCGCGGGTGATCTCGTTGACGGCATCGATGAACAGCACGCGCCCCTGCCGCTCGGGCGGCTTGCTTGCGCGGCAGATGACGACGCAGGCCTCCATCGGCGAGTTGAAGAACAGGTTCGGGCCGAGGCCGAGCACGCAATCGAGCTGGTCGGACTCGATGAGCCGCTGCCGCATCTCGCGCTCTTCTTGGCGAAACAGCACGCTATGTGGAAACAGGATGGCGCAGCGGCCGTTCTGCGGGTCGAGGCTGGCGAGGATGTGCTGGAAGAAGGCGTAGTCGGCGCGGCCCTGGGGCGGGGTGCCGAGGCTGTTGCGGCTCCAGGGATCACTCTGCCAGGCGCTGCGGTTCCAGCGCTTGATGGAGTACGGCGGATTGGCCAGCACGACGTCGAAGGTTGCGAGCCGGTCGCTGGCGGTGAAGTGCGGCGCCTCGAGCGTGTCGCCACGGGCGATGTGGAAGTCCTCGACGCCATGCAGCACCAGGTTCATGCGCGCGATGGAGGCGGTCATGTGGTTGCGCTCCTGCCCGAACAGGCCGAGCGTGCGGTGCTCGCCGCCGGCGCGCTTGACCTCGGCCAAGGCGGCGATGAGCATGCCGCCGGTGCCGCAGGTGGGGTCATAGATGCGCTCGTCGGCTTGGGGGCGGAGCATCTGCGTCATCAGGTGCACGACGGTGCGGTTGGTGTAGAACTCCTGTGCCGTGTGGCCGCCGTCGTCAGCGAAGCGGCCGATCAGGTATTCGTAGGCATCGCCGAGGGTGTCCTCGGGGACGTTGGCGATGCTGAGCGTCTGCGTGGAGAAGTGCTCGAGCAGGTTCTTTAGCGTGTAATCCGGCAGCCGTTCTTTGTTGGTCCAGGGCGCGTCGCCGAAGATGCCATCGAATCGGCCCGGGTTGGCGGCTTCGATGGCGCGCATGGCGGTTTGGAGCGCGCGACCGAGATCCTTCGGCAGTGCGCGCACGTCGTTCCAGTGTGCGCCCTCCGGGATGATGAAGCGCTCGTTGGCTTCGGCCTTGGCCAGCTGCGCGTTGCCGTCGTAGGTCGCTAGAGCGGCTGCGTAATCCTCGTCCCAAACATCCGATAGACGCTTGTAGAACACCAGCGGGAAGATGAACTGCTTGTAGTCGCCGGCGTCGACCAGGCCGCGAAGGATGACGGCGGCGCCCCAGAGGTAGGATTCGAGTTGGGACAGGCTCAAGTGCTGTCTCATCGCTTGACCTCGTTCAGCCATCCGCCCGCTGCCATCTCCTGCCGCAACGCGTCTTCTGCCTCCCTCACCCGCTCCAACGCCACTTTGAAATCGGCAATGGCCTCCGGCAGCGAAGGGATGTCCTTGCCGATCGGCGGCAGCACGTAGCGCGAGATATTGAGCGTCCAGCCTTCCTGCTCGATCTCGTCGAGCCCGACCACGCGGCAGTGGTCTTCGACATCCTCGAAGGTGTGATACCAGCCGACAATGCGCTCGGCGTGCTCGGGTTCGAGATGGTTCTGTGAACGGTCTTTGCGGAATAGGCTCGAGGCATCGCAGATAAGGACCTTGCCGGCCGTCTCTGGCTGCTTCTTGGCGCGCAGAAGCAGGATGCAGGCAGCCAGCCCGGTACCGTAGAACAGGTTCGGCGCCAGGCCGATGACGGCCTCGATCAGGTCTTGCTTCAACAGGTGTTGGCGGATTTTGCCCTCGACGCCACCGCGGAACAGGGCGCCCTGCGGCAGCACGACAGCCATTGCACCGGTGCGCGGCGCCATGGATTTGACCATGTGCTGCACCCAGGCGAAGTCGCCGGACTTGTCGGTTGGTAATCCGGCGAAGGCGCGACCCCAGGGGTCGCTCTCCCAGACCTCGCGGCCCCACTTTTCGAGCGAAAACGGCGGATTGGCGATGACGATGTCGAAGGTCGCGAGTCCACCCGTTGCGGGATCGGTGAAGACCGGATTACGCAAGGTGTCGCCACGCTCGATTTGGAAGTCCTCAACACCATGCAGCAGCAGGTTCATGCGCGCGACGGATGAGGTGGTGAGGTTCTTCTCCTGCCCGAACAGCCGACCGAAGAAGGTGCGTGGGTCGCCGCCGCGCTCGCGGACATGCTCAACGCAGGCCAACAGCATGCCGCCGGTACCGCAGGCGGGATCGTAGATGGTTTCGCCCTCTTGCGGTTCGAGGAGATCGACCATCAGCCGCACGACACTGCGCGGAGTGTAGAACTCGCCGGCCTTCTTGTTGGTGGTGTCGGCGAACTTCTTGATCAGGTATTCGTAGGCATCGCCGATGATGTCGTTGCGCACCACCTGGTTGCCCAGCCGCAGGGCGGAGAAGTGCTCGATGAGGTCTTTCAGTAGGTCATCGGGCAGGCATTCCTTGTTGGTCCAGGGCGTATCGCCGAAGACACCATAGAGGTGTTCCTGATTGGCGCGCTCAATGCCGCGCATGGCGTTGACGATGGCGGTGCCGACATTGGCGGTGGTCTCGCGCACGTCACGCCAATGGCAGCCGTCGGGCACCTGAAAGCGGTGCTCATCGGCGAAGGCCTCGCCATAGGTCGCGACCATCTCGGCGTGCTCTTCGTCCCAGACATCGCACAGACGCTTGAAGAACAGCAGCGGCAGGATGTAGCTCTTCCAATCGGTTCGATCCACCGGGCTACCGCGCAGGATATTGGCCGCCTCCCAGAGGTGGGACTCGAGCTGACCCAATGTCATTGACGACCGAGTTTCCGCTTTCACGGTTGATGGCAGCGAACGGTCTTGTTGCATCATGCGGCGCTGTTTTGCTGTCTGTCGCGCGCGAACATCGGGCGCGTGTCCAGGTTACAATTCAATATGATTAAAGGTGATTAAAGGTGCCAGGTTGACTTTAGTACCCGAGGCAGTCCAAACCAAAGCAACCTGAATCAGGCCTTTGCCTTTAATATCAGTTATTTAAAAGCCAACGAAAATCTGACAGCCATCACACCCAGCGATACCCCAGAACCACTTTGAAGAAAAATCAGGGGTTTGTCGAACACATTATGCCACCTTAAAAGGGCTAGTAGCCAGGGTTATGATCAAGGCCAAATCTGATCAACTAAAAGGCCGAGATCCCGCGGCTATGACCCTATTCGCTAATCTCGTAGGGCGTGACTCGCGCTTGATCGATGCGGTATCCGGCGCTGCCGAGTGCGCTGTCAGTGGTGTCCACTTGCATCTTTCCCTCGACCCAGACGGTATCGAAGAGTCCGCCGAGATAAGGCTTGTGCTCGCGGGTGCTGACAAAGACGGTTTGATTGGCCGGTGGCGGTGGGACATGGATGCAGGCGCCAAAATAGGGTACCAGCAGAAATTGCTCGATGTGTTTGGCCTCGAGATTAAGCGGCACGACAAAGCCTGGCAGCCGCACTCGCCGCCCATCCAGTTCCGGCACCATGGGCGCATGTTTCCACAGATCCTCGAGCTTTTTCATCAGGTCGGCCGCGCGCGGGTCTTCGTCGGGGATGTCTTCGGCGTCGAAGTCCTCAAGCAACTTTTCCGGCTGCCAGTCGGCGGGCAGCAGATCATCCCAGGTCAGTTCCTCGGCGGGCGGTCCTGGGTCGACTCCTCCTGGGTTCTCGCCACAGCCGGTGATGATCAGGCTGACCAGCATGGGCAATACCATGATGGGTCGCATGATGGACCGCCTGCTGGAGAAGATGACTATATGCGCCTGACGCTGCTTCTGCTGTGTTTGCATGGAGATCTCAGTCCTCATCAAGCCTTGCTTTAGATGCCTAGACAGGGGGAGAAGGAGCGGGCGGCGCGTGCCGACAGCCGGCGCAGATGCCCTCGACTTCGATCACCGGGCGGCGCGGCTCGAAGCCGCTGCGCGAGGCGGCGACTCGTAGTTCCTCTTGCAGGGCGGCATCGGCGATTTCGGTCACCCCGCCGCAGCTGGCACAAATTAGGAACTGACTGTGATGAGGCTGCTCGGGGTGGTCGCAGCCAACGAAGGCATGCAGGGTCTCGAGTTTGTGGATCAAGCCCTGTTCGAGCAGAAAATCCAGCGCCCGGTAGACAGTGGGTGGGGCCAAGGGCGCGCCATCGCGCAGACGCTCGAGAATCTCATAGGCACCGAGCGGGCGCTTGCTGCGGTAAAGAATTTCCAGCACGCGACGACGCCTTGCAGTGAGCCGCAGGCCCTGCTGGCGGCAGTGCTGCTCGGCCAATTGCAACCCGGGTTCCTCATGCAACCCACATTCCTCTTGCAATCCGCCTTCCGCCGCGGATGTCTCTCGCGCACAGGGGCTCATTGGATACGCCGCCGGGTGTTCCGCGACCAATTTCGCGACCAGCTGCCCCACCACTTGCCCAGCAGGCGCTGGCCGATGAGGGCAAGAAAATAGGCACTGCCAGCCAGCACGATGATGGTTGGGCCAGCCGGCAAGTCCGGCCCGTAGGACAGCGCCAGGCCACCGCTGGTCAGCAGGGCGCCGAGCAGGGTGGCCAGCAGCATCATCACGGCGAGCGAGTTGGTCCACAGGCCCGCGATGGCCGCCGGGAGTGTCAGCAGGGCAATGACCAGGATGAGGCCGACCACTTGAATCATCAGCACCACGGTGATGGCCACCAACACCAGTAGCGCCAGGTAAAAAAGCCCAACGGGGACGCCGCGCAGGCGGGCGAATTCCTCATCGAAGGCCACGGCGAGAAACTGGCGGTAAAACAGTGTCAGGCTGATGAGCAGCACGCCATCGAGCAACGCCATGAACAGCAGTTCGCGTCGCGGGACCAGCAGGATGTTGCCGAAGAGAAAACTCATCAGGTCGGTGACATAGCCCGGTGTTCCGGCGATGAACAAAATACCCACGGCCATGCCGATCGCCCAGAGCGCGCCTATGGTGGTGTCCTCCCGGACTTCCGAGTAAAGCCTGACCCAGCCGATCAGCAAGGCGGCAACCACGGCGGCGACCAGGGCGCCGAGCAGTGGGTCGAAGGCGAAATAAACGGCCGCCCCCATGCCGGCGAGCACGGAATGCGCGATACCGCCAGCGAGGAAGGTAATCCGCTTGACCACCACGAAAGGCCCCATGAGACCGCAGCCGAGACTTGCGAGCAACCCGGCGACCAGGGCCTGTTGCAGGAAGTCGTGCTGCATGAGCGCGCTGAAGAATTCAGCCATGACGAGGCTCCTGAGGGGCCTTGGCGCGCACGCGGCCGACCAAGCGGCTGTTAGTGATCATGCAGGATACCTCGCACTGACTCGCCATAGAGATCCTTGATCAGCTCACCTTCGATGGCGCCGGTGCTGTGGCAGACCAGGGTGCGATTCAGGCAGGCGACCCGGCTGACGTAGCCGGAGATGAAGGCGATGTCGTGTGACACCACCAGGATGGTCATGCGCGCGTTCAGCTCCGCGAGCAGCTCGAAGATGTCTCCCTCGACGCGGTGATCAATATTGGCGGTGGGTTCGTCGAGAATCAGGATCTCCGGGTCGCTGACCAGGGCGCGCGCCAGCAGCACCCGCTGCAGTTGGCCACCGGAGAGCTTGCCGATGGGGCGACGGCCGAGATCCGCGGCCTCGACCTCGTGCAAGGCATTTTCCACGGCGACCCTGTCGTGTGCCTTGTAACCCAGCATGAAGGGCCGGGTACCCAAGCGTCCCATGAGGACCGCATCGGCCACTGTGATGGGGAAGTCGCGGGCAAAGGCCGGATACTGGGGCACATAGCCGATGCGACGCCGCGCCTGCCTGGGCGTTTGGCCGAGCACTTGCAACCGCCCGGTGCTCGGCTCCAGCAGCCCCAGAATCAGCTTGAGCAGGGTGCTCTTGCCGCCGGCGTTGGGTCCGACCAGGCCAAGAAATTCACCCCGCGCCACCGAGAAGGTCAGGGCCTCGAGCACGGGCAAGAGGTCATAGGAGAACCCCAGACCCTCGGCAACAATCACCGGCTCGGGCGCCTTGCCCATGGACGCGCCTTTGGACGCGGCCTTTGACGGTTTCTTTGACTTTGGCGCGCTCTTCATGCCTGGACGCTACTCGCCCGCGTTCGCCGATGGGTTAGCTTGGGTGCCCTCGGCGATGACTGCCGCAAGCGCGCGCAAATTCGCCGCATACTCGACTGACAGCGGATCAACGCTGGCCACCCGCCCGTTAATCGCCCGCGCCAATCGCTCCGCCGCGCGCTGGTCAAACTGGGGCTGCACCACCACGGTGCGGATACCCAGGGTCTCGGCCTGCTCGATCAGCCGCGCGAGCTGGCGCGCACTCGGCTCCTTGCCCTCGAACTCCACCGGAATCTGGCGCAAGTCATAGGCATCGGCAAAGTAGCCCCAAGCCGGGTGATAGACCAAAAAGGCGCGCTGCTCAAGGTCACGCAGTTGCTCGGCCAGCTCGGCATCCAGCGCGGCGAGTTCTTGATCGAACGCCTGCTGGTTGGCGCGATAGGTCTCGGCATGATCGGGGTCAAGCGCGCTCAGTCGGTCGCGAATGCGCTCGGCCATTTGGCGCACCAGGCGCGGACTGGTCCAGACGTGGGCATCGAACTCGCCTCCATGCTCGCCTGCCTCTTCAGCCCTTGGATGATGGTGATGATGCCGCGTTTCGTCATCGCCATGCCGATGCGCTTCCATCGGACGCAAGGTCAGACCATCGCGCGCATCCAGAATCTCCATATCCGGATTGGCAGCGCGGATACGCCGCATCCAGGCATCCTCGAAGGGCACGCCAACCCGCACGTATAGATCCGCCTGGGCCAGCGCGGCCACCTGACGTGGGCGAGGCTCGTAGGTGGCGGGGCTCTGCCCGGGTAGCACCATCACCTCCACTTGCACCTGCTCGCCGCCCACCTGTTGCACCAGATACTGCAGCGGCAGCACGCTGGCAAATACCCGCAATCTTGACGCTGGATCCGCCAGGCTCTGGAAAGGCCAAAGCCCCGCCATCAGGATCAGTATCAGAGCTGCCATTAGCCCCGGCATTAGCCCCGATGGGAGCAGCGGCGACAACACCAGTCGCGTGCGGCCATGACCGCTGATCATGCGGCAGGCCGGACCATTGGTCCCGACTCCAACCCTCAACGGCTGAACGCTGTCGCTCTTCATTCGCATGCCCCCCATGAATACCTAGACACTTGCGGTGATTGTCGAGAAATCCTGGGCCAAGAGCACTGCCCGGACACCTTGCCTACCCCAGCGACTGCCCGAACGGCCGTTCTCAACCTCTTCGGCCCGTCAACCCACAGAAGTGATTTTAGACCATTTCCATGCGTTATAACCTTACATTGGCAATTCCAAATTTTCCTTTCCAGCGGCTGGTTGGCGGCCTAGTGATCCATTTGACCGCCATTCTGGCGCGTCGAGAAGCGGCCGGAAGCCGCTTCCTCACTGCTCGAGCGGCCCCATTTTAGAACCGCTGGCAACCGTGACAGCGATTTATCGCGCCCGTGCCCTGATGTATAATTCCGCGTTACTTGAGTCGCCGAAGGTCTTATAGTGGTCGGCCGGCGTCGGCGGTTCGCCGCGAATGGTCTGATTCAGCAACAAGCCCGGTCATGGGTCCAGATTTGGAGCCAAATGCGAGTCCGGACATGGCTCTGTTCCGGATCACGAACAGGCTCCACGAGCAGCCTCCCCAGGCTGGCTCTGAATGTTCGGCTTACCAACGAGCAAAATGACGGGACACTAAACGGCGACGCGTAAATGGCGATGGTGGCATCGGCCGGCCCGTGCAGGCTTGCCTATGCATCGGTTCTTCCGACCGGAAGGAGGATTTAGTGGCGAAAACAATCATGGTTGTCGATGATTCAGCCTCGTTGCGAAACGTGGTGTGCATCGCACTAAAGGGCGCCGGCTACGATGTGATCGAAGCAGGCGATGGACGCGAGGCCCTGTCGAAGCTCAAGGGCCAGAAGGTGCATCTGATCGTCAGTGACGTGAACATGCCCAATATGGACGGTATCACCATGGTGCGGGAGATTAAAAAACTCGACGCTTACAAATTCACCCCCATCATGATGCTGACTACCGAAAGTCAACCGGAAAAGAAGGCGGAAGGCAAAGCCGCGGGCGCCAAAGCCTGGCTGGTCAAACCTTTCCAGCCGCCCGTCTTGCTTGACGCGGTCTCCAAGTTGGTGCTGCCCTAGTCGACATTCGAGGCAAATTGTTTTCGGCAAGCTTGCTCTCCGAGACGCCCCGGCATGGCGTTGCAGAAACATCCCCGCCGGGATCCAAGTCACGCTTCCGTCCAGAGCCATCGCGCTAAGGCGCCAAAAAGCGTCTATGCTGTAGAAGTGACAATCACCGGGGCTGCCATCCCCTGTGGTTCGAATCATCTGGTCAGGCATAATCATCTCGTGAGGCAGGAAAATGGCACGGCATCGGACGAGACTCATTGCCACTTCAGCCGACATCCACCTCGGCAAATGCTCCGCGACTTGAATTCAGACCGCTTGAGTTGACCTAATGCGACTAACGCCCAAGAGGATTGGCCGCGAGCAAGCGACCACACCATCGCCAGCCTTCGGAGCTGCTCGATATGACGACTGACCAAGCCTCCTCTCCGCCCGATGCACTCGCGTTTGACGGGGAGATGACCATCTACAGCGCCGCGGCCAACTTTCAGCGCCTTAAAGATCACATTGGCAAGCGCCTGCCCCTGCATCTCGATCTGAGCGCCGTCAACGAAATCGACAGCTCCGGCATTCAAATCTTGCTCTACGCCCAGTCGGAGGCCAATGCGCGCGAGCTGGAATTTTCCCTAACCGGCATCGGGGAATCCGTCGAGGATGCACTGAGTCTGCTGTTCCTGAAACGCACCCTCGGGATGCAAACCGCCACCCAGCCGGAGACCAGCGCATGAACATGGATGCCGCCCGGCAAGCCTTCCTTGAGGAAGTCGAGGAGCTCCTGCACACCATGGAGGACGCGCTCTTCGCGCTCGAATCCAATCCCGGTGATAGCGAGTCGCTCAACGCGGTCTTCCGCGCCATGCACACCATCAAGGGAACCGGCGGGGTTTTTGGCTACACGCCCATTGTTAACTTCACCCACGAAATCGAATCCGTCATGGAAGAGGTGCGCTCCGGGCGCGAACCCATGACCGACCAGCTAGTCAGCATTCTGTTCGAGTGTCGCGACCACACCGGCAACCTGGTGGAAGCTATTGTCTCCAGCGACGGCGACGACAGGCTGGAGCTGGCCCCGGCGCTGACCGATGCGGGCAACAAGCTGGTTGAAAAACTGGCCGCGCGTAACGGCGGTGGAGGGCGCGCTGTTGCCGGCGCGCCAAGCGGTGCCCCCGGCAAGGGGCAGTCAGCTCAAGACTCAGCGGCGACTAGCGCGAGCACCGACAAGGATCCACCCAAATATCTGCCGGTGGCAAGCGATGCCTGGATCATCGCGCTGGATTTTGGCCCCGATGCCTTGCGCAACGGCATGGACCCGCTGTCCTTTCTGCGCTATCTGCGCTCTTTGGGCAATATCGTCGATGTCGCGACCATCCCCATCTGGCCGCCGAATCCTGACGACTTTGATCCCGAGAGCTGCTATCTGAGCTTCCGCATCAGCTTCCGCAGTGATGCCGACAAGGCCACCATTGCCGATGTGTTCACCTTTGCCGAGGACGACTGTGACATCCGCATCCTCGCCCCCGAGACGGCGCAGGATAAGTATCTCGAGATGCTGCACCGCCTGCCGGACGATCACATCAGCCGCATTGGCGAAATGCTGGTTGAGATTGGTGCGCTGACGCAACAGGAACTGGGTCGCGCACTCGCCTCGCAGGGAGTCGGCGCCAACACCGAGAGCGAGGAAGAAGCCGCCGCGAAAAAACGCCGCTTGGGCGAAATCCTGGTCGAACAGGGCTCGGTCAAACCCGCGCTGATGGAGCAGGCGGTCAAAACCCAAGAAGCCGCGCGCAAGCGACTGGATGAAAACCGCTTTATCCGCGTTGACGCGGAACGTCTTGGGCACCTGATCAACCTGGTCGGTGAGTTGGTTACCAGTAGCGCCGCGATCCGGGTGATGGTCGAGCGTCATGGCATCGAGGACATGAATGAAGTGGTGGATGGCGTCGACTACTTGGTCGAGGAAATCCGCGACAACGCACTGCAACTGCGCATGGTACCCATTGGCGACAGCCTGTCACGCTTCCGCCGGGTGGTGCGGGACTCGAGCAAGGATCTTGGCAAGGAGATTGATCTCGTCATCACTGGTGGCGAGACCGAGCTCGACAAAACCTTGATCGAAAAGATCACAGACCCGCTCACGCACTTGATCCGCAACGCCATTGACCACGCCATCGAGATGCCCGAGGAACGTCAGCGCATCGGCAAGCCGGCGGCTGGCACCATTCTGTGCAATGCCTATCATGACTCGGGCCATATCGTCATCGAGATCAAGGACGATGGCGCCGGGCTGGATGCCGAGCGTATCCGCGCCAAGGCCGAGGCCAAGGGACTGGTCAAACCCGAGGACGTGCTCAGTCGCGACGAGACCCTGCGACTGATTTTCGAGCCTGGCCTGTCCACCAAGGATACCGCCAGTAATCTGTCCGGTCGCGGCGTCGGCATGGACGTGGTGCGGCGTAATATCGAGGCCTTGCGCGGCTCGGTGGAGCTCGAGAGCGAACTCGGTCAGGGCACCAAGATCACCATTATCCTGCCGCTGACCCTGGCCATCATTGATGGCTTCCTGGTCGGCGCCGGCAATGAGCAATATGTGATCCCGCTGTCCCAGGTCTCGGAATGCGTCGAAGTCGACCCCGCCGCCACCACCAATCGCAATGGCGAGCACTACGTTAATCTGCGCGGCGAGGTGCTGCCCTTCATCCGCCTGACCGAGTTGTTCCGTTGCCAGGCCGAGGAGCGCAAATCCACGCGGGAGAGCTTGGTGGTGGTGCGCTTCGGCCATCATAAATTGGGCTTGGTGGTCGATACCCTGCTTGGCGAGTTGCAAACCGTGATCAAGCCGCTGGGCAATCTGTTCGAAAACCTCCAGGGCATTGCCGGCGCCACCATCCTCGGCACCGGGGATATCGCGCTCATCCTCGATGTTGGCGAGTTGGCCAACATCGGCCAGACGCACAGGCGTCTGGGCAACTGAGAATGCGCGCATGCCATGCCCCAGGCGTTCCCCTATCCCGGCGCCAGACAAGCCCAGGCTGGTGGCGCGCATCGGGTTTTTCCTTCCAAATTGATTAGTCCTTTTTGTTTCGTTCCCAAGAGCCGGAGATTTCGATGCTTAGCTCCCTGACCATGGCCAAAAAACTCATCCTCGGCTTCGGCATCGTTTTGGCGTTGCTGATTCTTGTCGGGGGATTTTCCTTCGTGACCATCAATAACGCCTCGAGTGATTTCGCGCTCTACCGCGACAAGGCCCGCAAGGCCAATGCCATGGGCGAGCTCCAGGCCGCGATGCTGATGGCGCGAATGAACGTCAAGGACTTCCTGATCACCAAGGGGAGTGACAAGGATCGCCAGGAATTCCAGCAGTACGCGACCCAAACACAGAATCTGCTGAACGAGATCGCCCCAACGATCAATCAGCCCGAGCGTGCGTCAAAGATTCGCAGCGCTCAAGAGAGCATCGGGGCCTATATCGCCGGCTTCGACAAGCTGATCGTCTTCATGGCCGATCAGAACAAGATTTTTGAAGACGACTTGCGCCGACTCGGACGCGATATTGAGCAGCGCCTGACCGAGATGTGGGAAGTCGCCGGTCGGGAAGACGATCAGCAAACCGAGGTCTTGACCGCGCAGGCCTTGCGCAACATCTTGATTGCCCGGGTCTATGTCCGTTACTTCGTCGACGACAACACGGTTGAATCCGCCAATCGCGTTCATCAGGAGTTCAAGGACTTCCAGCAACGCCTGGCGGAACTCGATGAGCGCGTACAGGGCAGCCAACGTCGTCTTCTCAATGAGATCACGCGTCTCGGCAGCGAGTATCTCAGCGGATTCGATCTTGGCGTTAAGAACATCAATGAGCGCGACACCCTGGTGGCCAACACGCTCGATACGCTAGGACCGCAATTTGCCGCCACACTCAACGACATCAAACAAAGTTTCATCAGCGAGCAAGACGAAATCGGTCCGCGCGTGCAGGCCGCCAACGAGCGTGCCGTCTTTATCATCACGGTGCTATCCGGCATTGCCCTGTTGTTTGGTGTCATTATAGCCTGGGTGATTATCCGTGGTGTCATGGCCCAACTGGGCAAGGATCCTGGCATCATCGCCGATGTCACCAAGCGCGTCGCCAACGGCGATCTCGGCATCGAATTCGACCAGCAAGGCATGCGTGGCGTCTATGCCGACATGCACGGCATGGTCCAGCAGCTGCAGCAGATCGTCGGCGAGGTGCGGGTTGGTGCCGACAATCTCAGTTCCGCCTCCAGCGAGGTCAGTTCCACCGCCCAGGCGCTCAGCCAGGGCGCCACCGAGCAGGCCGCCAGCGTTGAGGAGACCACCGCCAGCATTGAGCAACTCAATGCCTCGGTGCAGCAGAATACCGAGAACGCGCGCGTGACCAACGGCATCGCAAAGAGTTCGGCCGAGGAAGCCCGCCAAGGTGGCGAGGCGGTCAACCGCACGGTCGCGGCGATGAAGGAAATCGCCAGCAAGATCGGCATGATCGAGGAGATCGCCTACAAGACCAATTTGCTCGCGCTCAACGCGGCGATTGAGGCCGCGCGCGCCGGCGAGCATGGCAAGGGCTTCACCGTGGTGGCGGCCGAGGTGCGCAAACTCGCCGAGAACAGCGGCGTGACCGCGCAGGAAATCAATCAGCTCGCCACCAACAGCGTCTCCATCGCCGAGGACGCCGGACGGGTGCTCGAGCAAATGGTGCCCAATATTGTTAAGACCGCCGAGCTGGTGGAGGAAATCACCGCGGCCTCCGGCGAGCAAGCCTCCGGCATCGGTCAGATCAACGATGCCATGGGCCAACTCGACAAGGCCACCCAGCAGAACGCATCTTCGTCCGAGGAGCTGGCCGCCACCGCCGAGGAACTCAGCGGTCAGGCCGCGCAGCTGCAGGAAACCATGGCCTTCTTCAAGCTCGCCGGTGGCGGCGGCAAGCGCCAAAGCCTCGCCGTCAAGAAGGCGCCGGTGCCCAAGAAGTCCGCTGCCGCGCCACGTGGCGATGATGGTTTCGCGACTGGCGGTGATGACCTCGATTCCCAGGACTTTGAGCGCTTCTAGGCGGAGAATCCGATGACTGCTACCGCAACCACGGAGCCTGGCGGCGATCCGAACGGCGTCGCCGAGGACGCCGCTCAGTATCTGACCTTCTCGGTGGCCCAAGAGCGGCTGGCGATGTCGATTGATGCCGTGCAGGAGATCATCGAGACACCCAGGGTCACCCAGGTGCCTATGACGCCGGACTATATTCGGGGTGTCATTAACCTCAGGGGTAATGTGGTCCCGGTGGTCGACCTTGGCGCGCGCCTTAATCGAGGCGCGCTGACTATCTCCAAGCGCAGCTGTATCGTGCTAGTCGAAGTCAAGACACACAACGACGGCGAAGGCCAGGTACTCGGCATGCTGGTCGATGAGGTCAACAATATCCTTGATATCCCGCGTGACGATGTCAAACCGGCGCCGGAATTTGGCTCGGAGATTCGTACCGACTTCATCGAGGCCATGGGCCGGGTCCAGGATGTCTTTGTCATTATCCTGGCTATCGATAATGTGCTATCGATCCACGAACTAGCCGCGTTGAAAAAGATGGTAGAGGGGGCAGGCCCGGACGGCCCGAATGTGGGGAGCTGAGCGCAGGACGACGGCCACGCAGGACAACCCGGCGATCGAGGCATTGGCCGAACTCGATCCAATCTCCGACAAAGCTTTTGAGCGATTTCGCCAGTTTATTTACGAGAAGGCGGGGATCAACCTCGCCCCGCACAAGCGGCAACTGGTCAGCTCGCGTTTGCAGAAGCGGCTGCGTCACTACGGGTTGCGCAACTACGATGCCTATATCGACCTCATCTCCCAGCCTGGCAAAGAAGAAGAGCGTCGGCATCTGGTTGACCTGCTGACCACCAACGAAACCTATTTCTATCGCGAGCCGGCGCATTTCGATTATCTGCGCGCCAAGATTCTGCCCCAGTACCGCAACCGCACTCTGCATGTCTGGAGCGCGGCCTGCTCGACCGGCGAGGAAGTCTATACCCTCGCCATGGTGCTGGCCGAAACCCTGGGGCGCGGGGACTGGGATATTCTCGGCTCCGACATCAACTCCCAGGTCGTGGCGACCGCCAAGCGCGGCATGTACCCGCTTGAGCGGGCCAAGAATCTGCCACGCGAGTGGCTCTCAAAGTATTGCCTGAAAGGCGTGCGGGCGCAGGCGGGCAATCTGCTGATCAATCCCAAGCTCAAGTCGCGCACGCGATTTGAGGAACGTAACCTGAAAAAACCCCGGGATGACGGTCGGCGCTTCGAGATTGTTTTTTTGCGTAATGTACTCATTTACTTCGACGTGGCCACCAAACAGCTGGTACTGGACTGCCTGAGTCGTGCCATAGCCCCAGGCGGTTACCTGTTTATCAGTCACGTAGAGTCCCTGCACGGCATCAAGACCGACCTGACCACCATCGGACCCTCGATCTTTCGCAAGCCGTTGCATTAGTTTTTGCCTGTTCGCTTGCCCGCCAATCCTGCTCCGCATGAACGCAGCAACATCTCCCGCGCAACAAAAGCCAATTGAAAAGCGCGTGATTCACGCCGGAGAGCATCATGTCTCGCGCAAGCCCATTGTGCTCTCGACCCTCCTTGGCTCCTGTGTTTCGGTCTGCCTGTACGATCCGGTCACCCGTGTCGTTGGCATGAATCATTTTTTGCTTGCCACGCGCCACCCAAGCCAGGATGCGCCGCTGGCCTCGGATGCCGGTCGCTACGGCCTCGGCGCCATGGAGTTACTGATCAACGACATGCTAAAACTGGGCGCCCGGCGCGCCAACCTGCGCGCCAAGGCCTTTGGCGGCGGCAATGTGCTCGCAACGCGCCTCAACGAGCTACCGGATCGCTTTAGCATTGGCAAAATCAATATCGATTTCGTTCAGCGCTTTCTGGCCCAGGACCGCATCCCATTGGTCGCGCAGGACTTTGGCGGTGAAATGGGGCGGCAGATTCGCTTCGAGAGTAGCGATTTCTCCGTGTACTTGCGACGCATCCCCATTAAGCGCGCCAGTCGCATCCTGACCGAAGAAAAGCAATACTTCGACAAGGAACTCAAGCATCAACACGAGCAAAGCAGCGTCGAGTTCTGGTGATTCAATGAATTCAATGCAAAGGCACAGGATTTTGGTGCTACGGGCCCGAGTGAAAGGAGCAACCTCCGCATGACCATCAAGGTGTTTATTGTTGACGATTCCGCTGTCGTCCGGCAAGTACTGACGGAGCAGCTCAACACCTTGAGCGGCATTGAAGTCATCGGCTCCGCGCGCGATCCCATTTTCGCGCACAAAGCCTTCGAAAAAGGCTGGCCCGATGTCATTGTGCTCGACATTGAAATGCCGCGCATGGATGGGCTGACCTTCTTGCGGCAATTGATGAAAGAGCGCCCAACGCCCGTCATCATCTGCTCCACCCTGGCTGGCAAGGGCGCCGAGATCACCATGCAAGCCATGAGTGCCGGCGCGGTGGACATCATCACCAAACCCACGGTGGGCCTGCGCCAGTTTTTGGAGGAATCCAAGACCCAACTCGGCGATGCCATTCGCGGCGCCAGCCATGCCCGCATGGATAAGGTGTCGCGACCCGGCGCACCCGCACCCGCCACGCTCAAGCCTACGCCCAAGCTGGCGGCGGATTCGGTCCTCGCCGATCGCGGTTTCAAGCCGCTGGCCACCACCACCGACAGAGTCATCGTCATCGGCACCTCCACCGGCGGCACCCAGGCGCTTGAGTATGTGCTGACGCGCTTGCCGCGCACCGCACCCGGCATCGTGGTGGTGCAACACATGCCTGGCGCCTTTACCGCGGCCTTTGCCGAGCGCCTCGATAGCTTGTGCCAGATTCATGTGCGTGAGGCCAAGAATGGCGACCGGGCGATTGCCGGCCAGGCCCTGATCGCACCTGGCACATCTCACATGCTGCTGCGCCGCAGTGGCGCTCAGTATGTCGTTGAGATCAAAGGCGGTCCCTTGGTCAGCCGCCATCGCCCGTCAGTGGACGTGCTCTTTCGCTCCGCCGCGCAGTCGGCCGGCCCCAATGCCATTGGCATCATCATGACCGGCATGGGCGATGATGGCGCGCGTGGCATGCTGGAAATGCACCAGGCCGGCGCCCTGACCATCGCCCAGGACGAGGCCAGCTGCGTGGTCTACGGCATGCCCAAGGAGGCGGTGAAACTCGGCGGGGTCGATGCCATCGTCGGCATTTCCGCCATCCCCGGGATTATTGTCCAGGCGCCATCACGAGCGGCCTATCTTCACCATGCGTCACATTGATCCTTTGGGGCCAGTCCTCGAGTTCGCTCAACAGACGCAGCCGGCGCGGATCCGCGGCATGCTCCGCGCGCAGCTCGGCTAATCGTTGGCGGTATTGGCGCGGACTCAAGCCGCACCCCTGGCCTTCCTCGCACAAACGCTGTTGGCGCCAGGCTTCCCATTGTTCGGCCTCCCTGGCGCCGAGGCTCTCGGGCCAGTTGCGCGCCCGATAGCGCAACAATAACACCGGCAAGCGTGGGTCTTTGAAGGGCAAATGCGCTTGTGCAAGCGCTTGGGGCGTCATGTCGCGGACTTGCGCTATCAGCCGCTGATCGGCGTCCGTCAAGAAACCACCGTAGAGCGCCTGGTCGGGATCTAGCGCGCCAGCCGTATCGGAGCGGGCAAAGGCCGTGTGTAGGGCTTGGGCCACCCGCGCGACTGCCTTGGCATCGGCGGCAAATGCATTCCAGTGTTGTTCCACCCGGACAGGATCAATATCCCATCGCTCGGCAGCGACCGGACTGAGCGTTGACATGGGCGCCACCATGGGGGAGGCATTCAGACGCAGTTTCTTCAGTGGCAGGCGTCTGACTCCGGGCGGCAGATCCTCGGCACGGGTAAATACCCGCTGGCGAATGTCCTCGGGTGAGAGTCCGAACAACTCGCTCGGATCCTCGCGCAGATCCCAGACGATGACGGCGTTTTTGTCCTCGGTACTTGCCGGGGCCACCACCATGATCGGCGCGATGCAGCCACGCTCGGCGGCATATTTGGCGGAGACATGTAGCACGGGCTGCCCCGGTTCCAGCAACTCGCGCACCCGTTCCTTGTCACGCAGTGCAAGCGCGTAGTCGAACATCCTCGGCTGCGCGGCGCGCAGGCGCTTGGCTAGGGCCAGGGTGGCACGTACATCGGCGAGGGCATCATGCGCGCCTTGGTGAGGAATGTCGTTGGCGACGCTCAGGTGCTCGAGCTTAAAGGATGGCGCGCCATCCGGCTGTCGCGGCCAGTCAATGCCATCCGGGCGCAACGCATGGGCCAGGCGCGCCACGTCAATCAGATCCCAGCGCGAGGTGTCATGGCGCCATGTGTGGGCATAGGGATCGAGAAAGTTGCGATAGAACAGAAAGCGCGAGACTTCCTCATCGAAGCGGATGCTGTTGTAGCCCACCGAGCAGGTGCCGGGGCGCGCGAGTTGTTGTTGGATCTCAGCGGCAAAGACGGCCTCGATCACGCCTTCGCGCTCGGCCTGCTGAGGTGTCAGACCGGTGATTAGGCAGGCGTCGGGGGAAGGCAGAAAGTCGGTTGCCGGCCGGCAGAAGCGCACCAGCGGCGGTTCGGCGGGGCCGAGTTCGTTCAGATGCGCGTCCGTGCGCAGCCCGGCGAACTGACAGGGACGATCACACCTGGGGTCGGAGCCCCAGGTTTCGTAGTCGTGCCAGTAGAAGGTCCGAGGCGGAGGAAGCCTTGTCGCGGCCTTGGCCACCAGCAGCTCCGGACAAGCGTCGGGCTGCTAGCGCCCGCCTTCGCCAACCCCTGACATCAGACCTTTTCCTTGATGCGCGCCGATTTGCCTGAACGATCACGCAGGTAGTAGAGCTTGGCCCGGCGCACATCGCCGCGTCTTTTAACATTGATATCGGCGATCGCCGGGCTGTAGGTTTGAAACACTCGCTCCACCCCCTCGCCATGGGAGACCTTGCGCAGGGTGAAGGCGGAATTCAGCCCCCGGTTGCGCTTGGCGATGCAAACGCCCTCAAAGGCCTGCAGGCGCTCGCGGTTGCCCTCGGTGACTTTTACCTGCACCACCACGGTGTCGCCAGGGGCAAAGGGCGGCACTTCACGAGTCATCTGCTCGCGCTCGAGCTCAAGAATTACATTACTCATTGGTCTATTTCTCCTGAATCCGGCGCGACGCTCTGCCGAGCCTGAATAAAATCCCGCAGCAATTGCCGCGCTTCTTGATCAAGTGTCGTTGCTTGATCAAGTGTCGTTGCTTGATCAAGTGTCATTTTCGCGAGCAAATCCGGACGTTTAAGCCAGGTTCGCCCCAGCGCCTGCTGACGTCGCCAGCGGGCGATGGCACCATGATCGCCGCTCAGCAGCACCTTCGGCACCCGCAGGCCGTCGATCTCTTCCGGACGGCTGAAGTGCGGACAGTCCAGCAGTCCGCTCATGTGCGAATCCTCATAAGCCGAGCGCTCATGGCCCAAGGCGCCCGGCAGCAGTCTGATCGCGGCATCCATGACCACCATGGCCGGCAACTCGCCACCACTTAACACATAGTCGCCAATCGACCATTCCTGATCGATACAGCGCTCGAGCAAGCGCTCGTCGATCCCTTCATAGCGCCCGGCGAGCAGAATCCAGCCAGGTTTCGCGGCGATGTCGTTGATGGCATCCTGATCAAGCCTTGTTCCCTGCGGCGACAGATAGGCCACTTGAGATTTCGGCGAAGCCGCCCGCGCCGCCGCGATGGCCGCCGCCAGGGGCTCGAACAGCATCACCATGCCAGGTCCGCCACCATAAGGGCGATCATCGACCCGCCGATGCGGACCAGGCGCGAAATCACGCGGATTCCACAGCCGCAGCTCGGCAATGCCGCGACTGAGCGCGCGGGCCACCACGCCTTCCCGTGACAGGATGCGAAACTGCTCCGGGAAGAGCGTGATGACGTCGAAGCGCACGCAAAAAGTCCGGTTGATGGCCAGATCCAGATCACAGATTCCAGATTAGATAATCCGGATCGAACAATCTGGGCCAGAAAATTTTTGGGCCAGAAAAGTCGGTTCAGAAAAGTCGGGTCCTAGAAATTCGGATCCCAATCGACGCTGACACGTGCATGCTCAAAATCCAGCTCCCGAATGACGCTATCCCACACAAAGGGAATCAGCCGCTCCCGTTCCCCACAAACCACCAACACATCGTTAGCGCCTGTGGACAGCAGGTGGTCCACCACCCCAAGCTGGACGCCAGCAAGAGTTTCAACCTTCAAACCCTCAAGATCCGCCCAGTAAAACTCGTCGGCGGCCGGCGGCGGCAATTGACTTCGCCGCACGGCGATTTCAGCCCCAACCAAAGCCTGCGCCCGGTCGCGATCATCGCAGTCTTGCAGGCGAACAATCAGCCCCTTGCGATGCCGCTGACTCTGCATCACGCGCCAGCCGGATAGCAGACTTTCGGCATCTGGGCTCCCAATACCGGTATTACCACTACCAGGGCTCCCTGTACCAGTTCCATGGACTTCGCGGCCCCCGACACCACCGATCTCAACGCCGGGTGCACCACTTAGCAGCCAGGGAGAATACTGCAGGATATTCTCCAGCGGGTCAGTTTCCGAGAGAACCTTGACCCAGCCACGCACCCCGAAAACGCCAACAATTCGTCCAAGAACAACACGACGATCAAGCACTTGTGAACCACTGCCCGGAATCATTAGGAGAAGGCGCTGTTGCTACATCGGCCCCGACGGGCATTGCCGGTTTCAGGATTACTAGTTTTCAGGTCTCGGGGCTTTCATGGGCGATCAAGCTTGGGCGATCAAGCGCCAACACAAACCAGGTTGGTTTCTAGGCCGCGGCCTGAGCTTGCTTGGCTGCCGTCTTCAGCAGATCGGCAACCCGCTCTGTCGGCTGGGCGCCTTGACCGATCCAATGCTCAGCACGTACTCGATCAACCCGCAACCGTTCCTCGCCCCCTTTGGCTCCGGGATTAAAAAATCCAATGCGCTCGATATACTTGCCATCACGGGTGCCGCGGATATCCGCAACAACGATCTGATAAAATGGCCGTTTCTTGGCACCACCACGCGACAAACGAATCTTGACCATGAGTCCTTAACCTTTGGAAATCGACAACCGCACCCGCTGATTCCAAATGAACAGAAGCCTGGTCGCTTGGGACTGCGGGAACCCTTAATCCGTCAAACCAATCAGTTTAACTCGGCAGCCGGGATAAATAAATACCAAAATCGCAGTCTCACTGCTCGCGCTCAGTCGACTCGGCGACTGTCATCCGCCCAGCGCCCTTTCGTGAGAGACTCGCCGCTGGCATCGCTTGTGCGTCTGCCTTATCATGCCGCGTTCGGTCAAGACGGTGGCGGCGCACCCATGTGTCTGAGCGCGCATGATTCCATTGCCATGGCGCCCGTTCTGAACAGGCCTGGCACCCTTGGCGTTGGTGTTCCCAAGAAGCGATGGCTCTTAGAATTTGAATGGAACTGGTGCTCCGAGGATCCTGGGCCCATGAGAACCTGGGCTCATGATAACAAGTGCCCGAGCAAGCAGAATACTTGCCGCCAAGGATCCCGGACCGATACCGTCTAAGCTACAACATCGGATTGCCCCGGGGTCCATACCCACGCCGGGCATGGACAATCGTCCGCCAGCAATATCTTCCACTCATTTCCGCCAGTAATCACGGTTTCAGCGAGGTCGCTAGATGACGCCCCTGAAGAACACCAAGGCAACCAAAGTAATGGATTCGCCTCCCCGTCCAGGCACTCTGCCGCCTGCCCAGGGTTTGTATGACCCGGCTCATGAACATGACGCCTGTGGTGTGGGCTTTGTCTGCCACATTAAAAATCAGCAAAGCCATCAGATCGTTCAGCAGGGGCTGGAGATTCTGCGCCGCCTAACCCATCGCGGCGCCGTGGGTGCCGACCCCAAGGCAGGCGACGGAGCCGGTATTCTGGTGCAGATGCCGGATGCCTTTTTCCGCTCCCTGGCTGATGCCAAACAGCTGGGTTTCGACCTACCGGAACCCGCCCATTATGGCGTCGGCATGGTATTTCTGCCGCGCGACGAGGCAGCCCGGCAGCAGATGCAGAGCACCGTCGAGCAACATCTCACCGACGGCGGTCAAACCGTGCTTGGCTGGCGCGACGTACCAGTGGATAACAGTGATCTGGGCGAGAGCGTGCTGCCATCTGAACCAGTCACCCGCCAGGTATTCGTGGCCTGCGGACCCAACTGCAAGGATCAAAACGACTTCGAGCGCAAGCTGTTCGTCATCCGCAAGCGCATGGACAATGCCATCCGCGCCGCGGGCTTTGACAAGACGTCTTACTATGTCGCATCCATGTCCTCGCGCACCATTAATTACAAAGGCATGCTGCTGGCCGATCAGGTTGGCAATTATTATCTAGATCTGCAAGACGAACGCTTCGCCTCGGCACTTGCCCTGGTGCATCAGCGCTTCTCCACCAATACTTTTCCGACCTGGGATCTGGCGCAACCCTTCCGCATGATCTGCCACAATGGCGAGATCAATACCTTGCGCGGCAACGTCAACTGGATGGCGGCTCGTCGTCACACCATGCGTTCAGGCGTTCTCGGCGAGGATCTCAACAGCATCTGGCCGCTAATCCCCGAGGGTCAGTCGGATTCAGCTTGCTTCGACAACGCTTTAGAGCTGTTAGTCATGGGCGGCTATTCGCTGGCTCATGCCATGATGATCCTGATCCCCGAGGCCTGGTCCGGCAACAAGCAAATGGACGAGGAACGCCGCGCCTTCTACGAATACCACGCGGCATTGATGGAGCCATGGGATGGTCCGGCGGCGGTGGCCTTCACCGACGGGCGCCAGATTGGTGCCACGCTGGATCGCAACGGCCTGCGCCCGGCGCGCTATCTGGTCACCAAGGATGATCTGGTCATCATGGGATCCGAGATGGGTGTGCTCGACATCGAAGAAGAGCGCATCATCAAGAAATGGCGCCTACAGCCAGGCAAGATGTTCCTGATCGACCTGGAGCAGGGCCGCATCATCGATGATGCCGAGATCAAGCGCGAGCTGGCCAGCGCCCGGCCCTATCGCGAGTGGCTGAACCGCACCCAGATTCATCTCGACTCCCTGCCGACCGATGTCGCGCCCATGGCGCCGACCGAGGACGTGCTGCTCGATGCCCAGCAGTCCTTTGGTTATACCCAAGAGGACATCAAGTTCCTGCTCACGCCCATGGTGCTAACCGGTCAGGAGGCCATCGGCTCCATGGGCGCGGACAATCCGCCCTCGGTGCTGTCCTCGCGCTCCAAGCACCTGTCAACCTACTTCAAGCAGAACTTCGCCCAAGTCACCAATCCGGCCATTGATCCCATCCGCGAGGAACTGGTCATGTCGCTGGTGTCCCTGATTGGCCCGCGACCCAATCTGCTCGGCATCCAGGAGGCCGGCGAGGACGGCAACTGGCATTGGCGTCTGGAAGTCGATCAACCCGTGCTGACCAATGAGGACCTTGAGCGCATCCGCCACATCGAGGACAACTCCGGCGGCGCCTTCCGCACCAAGAATCTCGACATCGTCTACCCCGCCAGCGAATGCGCCGAGGGCATGGGCGGGGCACTCGAGCGCCTGTGCACCGAGGCCGAGCAGGCGGTGTTGGCTGGGCACAACATTCTGATTCTGTCCGACCGTGCCTCCAATCGCGATTTCATCGCCATCCCGGCACTGCTGGCCACCTCGGCCGTGCACCATCATCTGATTCGCCGTGGCCTGCGCACCAGCTCCGGGCTGGTGGTCGAGACCGGTGCCGCGCTCGAGGTGCATCACTTTGCCACCCTCGCCGGCTACGGGGCCGAGGCCATCAATCCCTATCTGGCTTTCGACACCATCGAGGCGCTGATTGATGGGGAGCTGACGCGGTTGTCCGGCACCGCCGGCGCTCCGGCCAATTTTGCAGAGGCGCAAAGCCGCTACATCAAGGCCGTCGGCAAGGGGCTGAAAAAGGTCATGTCCAAAATGGGCATTTCGACCTTCCAGAGCTACTGTGGCGCGCAGATTTTCGACGCCGTGGGCCTGAACCGGGGCTTTATCGCGCACTATTTCACCGGCACGCCCAGCATGGTGGAGGGCGTGGGCCTGGCCGAGGTGGCCGAGGAAGCGGTGCGCTGGCACCAGCAGGCCTATGGGAACGACCAGGTGTTGCTGCGCGCGCTCGATGCCGGCGGTGACTACGCCTTCCGCCTGCGCGGCGAGGATCACGTCTGGACGCCCGACAGCATCACCCAGCTTCAGCACGCGGTACGCGGCAATGATGCCAAGACTTTTGCCGAGTTTGCCCGCCAGGTCAACGAGCAAAATGAGCGTCTGCTGACCTTCCGCGGCCTGATGGACTTTAAGTGGGCCGATCAGGCCATCCCCATCGAGGAGGTCGAGCCGGCCAAAGAGATCGTCAAGCGCTTCGCCACCGGCGCCATGAGCTTTGGCTCCATCAGCTACGAGGCGCACTCCACGCTGGCCAAGGCCATGAACGCCATCGGTGGCAAGTCCAACACCGGCGAGGGCGGCGAGGAACCCGAGCGCTTCACCCCGCTGCCGGATGGCTCCATGAACCCCGAGCGCTCGGCGATCAAGCAAGTCGCCTCGGGCCGCTTTGGCGTGACGGTCGAGTATCTGGTCAATGCCGATGATATTCAGATCAAGGTCGCCCAGGGCGCCAAGCCCGGCGAGGGCGGCCAGCTGCCCGGCCATAAGGTCAATGCCCAGATCGCGCGGGTGCGCCATTCCACCCCAGGTGTGGGCCTGATCTCCCCACCGCCGCATCACGATATCTACTCAATTGAGGATCTGGCGCAGCTGATCCATGACCTGAAAAACGCCAACCCTCGGGCGCGCATCAGCGTCAAGCTGGTCTCGGAGATCGGGGTTGGCACCGTGGCCGCGGGAGTGTCCAAGGCCCATGCCGATCATGTCACCATCGCCGGCTATGACGGCGGCACCGGTGCTTCGCCGCTCACCTCCATCAAGCACGCCGGCTCGCCTTGGGAAATCGGCCTGGCCGAGACCCACCAGACCCTGGTGCTCAACCGCCTGCGCGGGCGCATCGCGGTGCAGGTGGATGGTGGCCTGCGCACCGGGCGCGATGTGGTTATCGGGGCCATGCTGGGTGCCGACGAATTCGGCTTCGCCACCGCGCCCCTGATCGCCGCCGGCTGCATCATGATGCGCAAGTGCCATCTCAATACCTGCCCGGTCGGCGTGGCCACTCAGGATCCCGAGCTGCGCCGGCGCTTCACCGGCCAGCCCGAGCATGTGATCAACTTTTTCTTCTTCGTCGCCGAGGAAGTGCGCCAGCTCATGGCCAAGCTCGGCTATCGACGTTTCGATGAGATGATCGGGCAGATGGATCGGCTGGAAATGCGCCGCGCCATCGACCACTGGAAGGCCCGGGGGCTGGACTTCTCGCGTATTCTCGCCAAGCCGCAAGTCGGCTCGGAGGTGAAGATCTTCAACTGCGAGACCCAGGATCATGGGCTGGAAAAAGCCCTGGATCATGAATTAATCCGCCAGGCCGCCCCGGCGCTGGAGCAGGGGCAAGCGGTGCGCATCGAAACCGAGGTGCGCAATTTCAACCGCACGGTTGGCACCATGCTCTCGGGTCGGGTGGCCGAGCGTCATGGCTACCAGGGCCTGCCGGAGGACAGCATCTTTATCCGCGCGCGCGGCATCGCCGGTCAATCCTTCGGTGCCTGGCTGGCGCATGGGGTGACCATCGAGCTGGAAGGCGAAGCCAATGACTATGTCGGCAAGGGCCTTTCAGGTGGGCGCCTGATCATCTACCCGCCAGCGAATTCCAGCATCGAACGGGCCGAGGACAACATCATCGTCGGCAACACCGTTCTCTATGGCGCCATCAGCGGCGAGTGCTTCTTCCGTGGCGTGGCCGGAGAACGCTTTTGCGTGCGCAATTCGGGCGCTGTTGCCGTGGTCGAGGGCGTCGGCGATCATGGCTGCGAATACATGACCGGCGGCATCATGGTGTGCCTGGGATCGACCGGACGCAATTTCGCCGCCGGTATGTCGGGCGGCGTCGCTTATGTGCTGGACGAAGACGGCACCTTCGCCGAACGCTGCAATCTGGCGATGGTGGAGCTGGAGCCCATTCAGGCCGAGGATGATGCACTCGAGGCGAGTGCCCATCAAGGCGGTGATCTGGAGTCCTTGGGGCTGGTGGATCTCAGGGGTGACATGACCCGCAATGATGCGCGGCGCCTGAAGCAGATCATCCTCAAGCACAAGCATCACACCGACTCAGCGGTGGCGGCGCGCATCCTTGATGACTGGGAGCGGATGCTGGGCAAGTTCGTCAAGGTGATGCCGGTCGACTACCGTCAGGCGCTCGAGCAGATGCAGTCGATTCAGCGTCATCCACCAAGTCCGTCCAAGCCTCACCCCAGTGTCCAGGTCAGTGCACTTCACAAGGGGGTTGTCGAACATGGGTAAACCAACAGGTTTCATGGAATATGCGCGCGCCGAGCTCGGCTTGCAGCCGGTCGGCGACCGCATTGTGCATTATTCGGAGTTCGTGCTGCCGCTCAGCGACGAGGAACTCAGCATTCAGGGCGCGCGTTGCATGGACTGCGGCATCCCTTATTGTCATCAGGGCTGCCCGGTCAATAACATCATTCCGGACTGGAACGACCTAGTCTATCGCAACGGACGCGAAGACTGGCAAAGGGCCATTGAGGTGCTGCACTCGACCAACAATTTTCCAGAGTTCACCGGGCGCATCTGCCCGGCGCCCTGCGAGACGTCCTGCACCCTGAACATCGACGATAACCCGGTCGCCATCAAGGCCATCGAGCGGGCCATTGTTGATCGCGCATGGGAAGAAGGCTGGGTCAAGCCCCAGGTACCGGCGCATCGCAGCGGCAAGAAGGTGGCGGTAATTGGCTCCGGTCCCTCGGGTCTTGCCTGTGCCCAACAGCTCGCCCGCGCCGGCCATGCGGTGGCCCTGTTCGAGAAAGAAGACCGTATCGGCGGACTGCTGCGCTACGGCATCCCCGACTTTAAGCTCAGCAAGACGCTCATCGACCGGCGCATGAGCCAGATGCGTGCCGAGGGCGTGGAGTTCCATACCAACTGCCATGTGGGCATGGATATTCCGCTGGCCGACCTGCAACGCGATTATGACGCCCTGGTGCTTTGCGGCGGCTCCGAGAAAGCGCGCGATCTCGACGTGCCTGGGCGCAGCTTCGACGGCATTCACTTCGCCATGGACTTCCTGCGAGCCAATTCCAAGCGGGTGCAGGGCGTCTATGTGCCGGATGAGGACTTCATCAGCGCCCAGGGCAAGCATGTGGTGGTCATAGGTGGTGGCGACACCGGCTCCGACTGCATCGGCACCTCCAACCGTCACGGCGCCAAGTCCGTCACCCAGATCGAAATCCTCGATAAGCCGCCGGCGAAAGAAGACAAGGGCCTGACCTGGCCCAATTGGCCAAACAAACTGCGCACATCCACTTCACAAGAAGAAGGCGCCGAACGCATGTGGAATGTGCTGACCAAAGCCTTCGTCAGCGACGGCGCGAACCGCGTCAAGGCATTGAAATACGTCCTGGTGCGCTGGGACAAGGATGAGACCGGTCGCTGGCAAATGAGCGAGGTGCCGGGCTCCGAGGCCGAAATGCCCGCCGATCTGGTGCTGCTGGCCATGGGCTTCGTGCACCCAGTGCACGAGGGCATGCTCGAGGAATTGAAAGACAGCGCGGGGGCGAATAAGGACCAGGTGCTCGACGCACGCGGCAATATCCAGGCCAGTACCGAGGGCGAGAATGCCTACGCCACCAGTGTCGCGGGCATCTTCGCCGCTGGCGACATGCGTCGCGGCCAGTCCCTGGTCGTCTGGGCCATCCGCGAGGGCCGTCAGTGCGCCCGCGCGGTCGATGAGTGGCTGACAGGACGCAGCGACTTGCCGCGTTGAGACCTGCGCTCTTGACCTGGTGGGCACTGGTCAGACGCCTGGCCAAACACCCAGCCAGAATGCCAAGCGAGATATAGGGGCAAGACACCGGGGAAGTATCTATGGTGGGCAATAGCCGTCAAGCAGCTCAGGCCAGACAGGTGCTGCGCGCGGAGGCGCCACTTGGCGCCGTCATCGCGACAACTCTGGCCTTTCTGGTATTTGGCAAGGGCTGGCTATCGGACCTCGGCAATCCGCTCTGGCTTGCCTTGATGTTTATCTGGCTGTTTGCGGTGATTCTGTGGGCTGCGCTGAAGGTTGTCCATCACGCGGATTGTCTGGCCATTCAACTCGGCGAGCCTTACGGCACCCTCATTCTGACCCTGTCGGTCATTTCCATCGAGGTGCTGATGATCGCCGCGCTCATGTTGAGCGGCAACAATAATCCGACCATGGCGCGCGATACCATGTTCGCCGTGGTCATGATTGTGCTCAATGGCATGGTGGGACTCACCCTGCTGCTCGGCGCGCTGCGCCACGGAGAGCAGTCCTACAACCTGCAGGGCGCCAATGCTTATCTATCGGTTATTATTCCGCTGACCCTGTTGACCCTGCTCTTACCGGATTTGACGGTGTCCACCACGACACCCAGCTTGACTGGATTTCAGTCCGTTTTCCTGATTTTCATCTGTATCGCGCTCTACGGAACCTTCCTTGCCATACAGACGCTGCGCCACAGCGGCTACTTCGCGGAGCCTGAAACCCAGGCGACCAGCCATGGGCAGGCCGGGCATGCCCATGAGGGGCTTGTAGTACGCTCAATCCCTTTCCACGCCTTGCTCCTGCTGGCCTACCTGATTCCCGTGGTAGTTCTGGCGAAAAAGCTCGCTCTGCCAATCGATTACGGTATTGAGGTACTCAAGTTGCCGGCCGCGCTGGGCGGCTTTATTGTCGCAGCCTTGGTGTTGACGCCGGAAGCCGTGGGCGCGGTTCAGGCGGCCTTGGTTAACCGACTCCAGCGCGCGGTCAACATTTTTCTTGGTTCCGTCATGGCCACCATCGGCTTGACGGTACCAGCCGTGCTAGCCATTAGCCTGGCTACCGGCAAACGGGTCGAATTGGGATTGCAAGGTGCCGACATTCTGATGCTGATCGTCACTTTATTGGTCTCAATGGTCACTTTCAGCGCGGCACGCACAAATCTCTTGCAGGGCGTCGTCCATCTCACGCTATTTTTAGCCTACCTGATGCTGATTTTTGCCCCTTGATCGCTGTGACCGGCCGAGCCACCTAGAGCTCAACTTCTTCCCAGAATCCAGATTCGAGGCACACATGCTGATCGGGTCAGGGATGCTCGAGCTCGGTGTATGAACATACAACAAGCTGGCCATTGCCGCGAAAACCCAGGGCGCGATCACAAAACCAATTAGTACTTGTAGGCAGTATCGATTCGCGAGCGCGTCAAGACACCGTAAATATGATCTATGCCCGGTGCCAGCGGACGGCGAACATAGAGCGCTTGGGCACCGGTTTTCTCCATAATCTCCACGGCCTCTTGCAGACTAGCCTGCAAGTGAATGGGTGCCAGTTCCAGGCGTTCACTGGGTATTGCCAGCAGGTCGATACTGGCCGCTTTTGGGTTCCGCGACAGGAAGGTTGCAACCGCGATACCCGGCATCAGATAAATGGGCTTATCGCCCTTATTTACAATAATCCAGTCAGGGCTGTCAGCCACCAAGCACTCGGCCTTGGCGCGGTCCAGCTCAGCCAGTTGGTGAACAAAATGGCGGTTCATCACCCCACCCACGGCCTGACGTCGCAACTCCTGTATCAGCGGATTAATGCGGTAATCCAGACCATTGGCACGAAGCATGGTGATAAAGAGCGACACCTTGCCAAAGCCCTTGTAGCTAACCAGTAGAGCGATGATGATTGCCAGCATGCCAGGCATGATAACGCCGGGGCTGTGCGTCAACTCCACAATGGCGGTTAATCCGGCCAGCGGCGCCAGTAGACTGGCGCCCATCATGGCACCCATGCCAAGTAGCACGTAAAAGCTCACCGGCACCGTGCTGGCATCGAGAAATTGCGCCGCCACCACGGCTGTGAGATTGCCAATCAGAGCCCCCATGAAGAGTGCCGGCCCGATGGTGCCGCCTGGAATGCCCAATCCGATGCTGGCCGAGGTGGCCATTAACTTCATCGCCAGCAACGTTAGCAGGAATTCCCAGGCGAGATGCGAGTCAAGCAGTCGACTCAAGGAGTCGAATCCCAGCCCCATCACCTGTGGCATAAGAGCACCACATAGCCCGGCCATGACCCCCCCGAGCACCAGTCGCCAGAAAAAAGGAAGTACTTTTGCCGCACCGGCAACACTCTGCACGGCCTGCGTATAAGCTGCCGACACCATGCCCGCTGCTACCCCAAGCAATATGACCGGCGACAGATCCGCCACTGAACTAACAACCGCTGGCGGCACCTCAAAGAGCGGATTGGCATCAAAAACTGAAACAAACAACCAGTCCGCGCTGGCAGCGGCGAGAATAATGGGAACAAAAGTGGCAATGCTGTATTCGAGCGCGAGTACCTCGAGCGCGAAAATCACCCCAGCCAATGGCGTGTTGAAAGAGGCTGCAATACCCGCGGCGGTACCGCAGGCGACCATGATGCGAATGCTGTTGTTTGGCAGCCCCAACGCCTGGCCTAGTAGACTGCCATTGCTGGCACCGAGATAAACATGCGGCCCTTCCCGCCCGACCGAATGACCGCTGACAATCGCCACCGCCGCACCGATGAATTGCAGCATGAAGCCACGCAGAGTCAAGTGCCCCTGATGGTATTCCATACGCTCAAGCACCCGGGCAACGCCAAGCACTCGGATGCCTGCGGAAAAGCGCAGGAACATGACTGCGATGAGCAAGGCGCCAACGAGGGGCAACAATAAACGCGCGCCCAAGGATAGCGCCTCGTAGTTCTCGCCATGGTGGGGCAGCATCAGTGCCTGCGTGCCTTCAACTGCAAGGCGAAAACCGATGATGACCACCCCCGTGATCAGGCCGGTGAGAATACCGAGGAGCGCATGCCAAAGAAGGGCGTTCGGGCGAGCGATTTGCAGCCGCGCGCGATCAAGCAGCGCATCGGCAGCGGGATGGAGGCGACGCCAAAACTGAGCCAGATGGGAACCGGACATAAGAGGCATGATAGCCGCCCAGGCGATTGGCGGCCAGACAGCAGCCTGAACAGTCCCTGATGAACCTTTGCTTTACCGCCGAGGGGGCTAACCGAGGTATGTTCGGGATTGATGTGATTGCAAGAAAACCTAAAGATGGGAAGCAGACAGGGATCAGCGACCCCAAAGTGGATCAACATGTGGTGTAGAAACGGCTTTCAGCCGCTTCATGACGTGCCAGGCTGGCGCGTCTACTCACTAATCGGGCCTCCCATTAGGCATTAGAACGCGAAACTTGCCATTGTCAGGCAGGAAATGGACAAACACAAAAAGGCGCGCCGGGAAAGAGCTCAAATCCAGGCGCGCCCTTGGTTTTGGTGCGATCAATCGCCGTGCAATCGACCAACGCAGTTTGACCTGAGTGGTTGGGTAGTTGGGCGGTTTGGGTTGGCCAGTTGGGCGGATCAGGATTCTGGATGCATATAGTCTTGCTTGTAGCGCTCGCGATCACCTTTGTCTGCTGGATTCAAGCCAACGGCAGTCATGCGCTCTTTCATCCAACCCGGCAGGGGACCACGCACGTAAACAAAGTTGGAATCGGCATTATCGACATAGCGCGGGTAGGAACGCGCTCCGCCCGAGCGGCGTGAATTGCGACGGCCAGCAAAAGCGTCGGCGACTTCGCCAACGGTAAAACCCTCGTCTTTGATTCGTTGCTTGAATTCCGAGATGAGTTCCGCCTTGCGCTGATCGCGTTTGGCAGCGAGGACGCGCTCGACTTCTTTCTGCTCGGCCTCGAGGGATTCCAGTTTGGCCCTGAGTTCGGTGTATTCCATTTCGTCCATTAGTGCTTGCTCTCTCTTGTGTGATTCCGCGAAAAATTACGTCTTTTCAGGCCAGCGATGCGCTTGGATATAAACCAATTGCCCAACACTTTGCCGTTAGTTCGCTATTATAGCCGGTCTCCCTGGTTGATTGGCAAGGGTTGATTGACAAATTGAAATGGAAACAGGCAAATTGATCATGACCTTGGCATGGATGAAAAAGGCATGGCAGCTCCTCCAACACCGGCATCATCCCTAATATTCGCGTTTTTCTTATCGCCTGTTGCCGCCCCCTGACTATGAGCAAATCAGCGACCATAGGCCATGGTGCGGATTATCATTGCGCTGCCTGACCCGTGACCCCGAGACTCTTCAATCAGCAGGACTGGATAGACATGTACTGATAAAGCTCGGGCGGCAGAAGTCCTGCTTCAGCGCCAATTTCTGTCCCCATTCCCGCTTGCTCAGACAATTCAAAACCGCACAACAGCCCCATCGACCGCCCATGGCTACAGCATCCATCCTAACCGTCACGCCACCAATGCTGAGCGACGCCACGCTTCATGCCTTATTGGAAGAAGACGCGCCCTATGGCGATCTCACCACTGAGTCTCTCGGCATTGGCAGTGCACCAGGGCGTATTCGCTTCTTTGTGCGAGACCCCATGCGAGTTTGCGGGACCGAGGAAGCCGTGCGCATGTTCGAGTTATGCGGCGCGCGCAGTCATCTGATCACGGCCTCCGGGCAGGAAGGCGCGACCGGCACCCTGTTGCTCGAGGCAGAGGGCAATGCTGGCGCCCTGCACCGCGGTTGGAAGGCCGCTCAAACCCTGGTGGAATGGTGTTCTGGGATTAGCACGAGCGCCGCCGCGATCACGGCAGCCGCTCGCCGCGGGCATCCGCATGCCCTGGTGGCCGGCACGCGCAAGAATGTTCCGGGCAACCGGCGCCTGGCAGCCAAGGCGTTTGTCGCCGGCGGTGCGGTGATGCATCGCCTGGGCCTGTCGGAAACCCTACTGATATTCGCCGAGCACCGCGCTTTTTTGGGCGCCTGTCTTGACGCTGGGGGGCCGTCAGAGACGCTCAAACGCTTGCGCCACCGCTGCCCCGAGAAGCGCGTGGTGGTGGAAGTCAGCAGCCTGGAAGAGGCGCTGCGATGGGGCGAAGCAGACGTGCTGCAACTGGAGAAATTCACACCCGAGCTGGTCGCTCAGACCCGTGCCGCCTTGCACGAGCGCCAGGCGCCAGCCCTGGTGGCCGCCGCCGGTGGCATCAATGCGACCAATGCCGAAGACTACGCCCGCGCCGGGGCGCATTTGCTGGTCACCACGGCGCCCCACCTGGCGCCGCCGCGCGATGTTCAGGTGCGTTTCGATGCGTTGTAACCGGCGCTGCGCTCAAGTACCTGCTTGGCCGATATCAGGCGGCTGAAAGAGTCCGCATCGCCGCCGCGATCAGGGTGCAGGCGCATGGCCAACTCCCGATAGCGCCGCCGCACCACCTGCGCATCGACGGGATCAACCAACCCAAGCACGGCCAAGGCGGCCGCGCGACTTTCTAACGCAAAATACCTCATCCAGAAATCCCCCAGCCAGTCGACAACCTGTTGCGCATCCGTGATTGTCAGTTGGTGAATATCGAGATAATAGGCGCGTAACGGATCGCGGCGCGCCAATGCCCGTGGCTGACATGAGCCCGCGAAGCCGTTCCCGAAGCCGTCAGGCCGCAGCACAATGCAGAGGACGTCGATTTCAAGCCAGGCGCTGCCGACCGCCGCCAGCCGGTCACGCAAACGATAGAGCGCATTGAACAGCAGAAAATGCGCCTGAAAGAGCGCCAGTTCACTGCAAAATAAGCCAGGATGACCAGGCTCGGAACGCGAGGGCGCGCTGGCACAAGCTGCATGATTTCTTTGTTCAAGCGCCCGCAGTAGATCGTACTCACTGATGCCATCGGGATGATTTTTGAGAATATCGAGCAGCAGGGTTAGCGTCTCGTCAGCCAGCCCGGCGCTTTTCTGGTCAGCCTTTTGCTGATCAATGCTTTTCTGGCAGGCACTTAGCTGCTTCTCTTCGCATTTTATCTCAAAAGAACCCAACTCAAAAGGCACAACGGATTCATTCACGGGGATTCACTCACGGGGATTCACTCACGGGGATTCACTCAGGGGATTTCGCCATCGGAAGGGCGTCATCGTTGCGGCCGATGCGGCAATTGCAGTAACAGCCCGCCGCCAATTAAAAACAGCAGCGCCAAGGGTAGAATGCTCGTGCGCGGGCTGGCGGAGACAAACAACAGCGGCGTCAAAGCCATGAGCAAAGGCCCAAGCACAGTGGCAAATTTGCCGACCAGGTTGAAAACACCGAAGTATTCGGCACTCTTGTGCGCCGGAATCAGACTAGCGAACAAGGACCGCGAGAGACTCTGCACACCGCCCTGCACCAGTCCGATGGCAACGGCCAGCAAATAGAAATCCCGGCTGGATTCAAGCAAGGCCCAAGCATAGACAATAACGCCCAGATAAACCCCTAGGCCAATTAATATTCCGGCGCGTGCGCCAATTCGTTGCCCGACCCAGCCAAACAGCAGCGCCGCCGGCAAGGCGACGAATTGGGTCAGCAGGAGCGCCGAAATCAGCCCGGACTGATCCAGTCCCAGCACCCGGTCGCCAAAGAACACCGCCGTTTTGATCACCGTATTGACGCCATCAATATAGAGCCAGTAAGCGATCAGAAAGACCACCAGCAGGCGCTCGGCGCGAATGGCTTTCAGGGTATCAACCAATTGATGCCAGGCACCCGCCCAGACCTGATCCGTTGGCACTTGCTCGCGCGCCTGCCTGGTGCGCACCATGAACAAGAGCGGCAGGGTGAAAACCAACCACCAGAGTGATACCGACAAAAATGACAGCCGCACCGCCGCGCCGGCATCACTCAAGCCGAACCAGTCGAACTTTAGGACCATGGCGACATTGAGCGCGAACAGCAGCCCGCCGCCGCCATAACCAAGCGCGTAGCCAAGTGCCGAGACGCGATCCATGTTGCGGCCACGGGCAACATGCGGCAGCAAGGAGTCGTAGAAGATGTTGCCCCCGGCAAAGCCGATGCTGGCCGTCGCGTACAGCAGCAGCGCCATGGCCCACTGGCCGTTTTGCACCCAGGCCAGCGCGGCTGTCGCGACAATACCCAGGCTGGCAAAACCGGCCAGAAAGCCGTTGCGCCAGCCGCCACGGTCGGCAATCACTCCAAACAAGGGTCCGCTGAGGCCAATCAGCAGGCTTGATAGGGCCAGGGCGATGTTGAACCAGAACTGCGCCTGCTCGGTGTCGAGTCTGCCGCTGATAGCACTGTAGAACACGGGAAAGAACCCCGCCATGACAGTAGTCGCGAAGGCGGAATTGCCCCAGTCGTAAAGCGCCCAGGCGAACACCTCGCGCGCTGGGGATCGGGTCTCGGTTTGAACAAGGACCACCTGCGCTCCTGCCGCGATCACGGCGCTGTTTGAGTGAGCGTCGCGCGACCTTTGCACGCGGCACCGGATTCGAATCGGGATTTCAACCTTGTGATCAAGGATAGCAGCGATATACTTAAGACTTTACCTGCATTGGCCGTCGCTCAGGCCCAAGCGGAAAACACATAAAGGGCACCTTTATCCATGACCAGCTCCACGCCACCAACACCCCGGGCATTGCCCGTTGGTGTGATGTTCAACGCCTATCCCGACAGCATCGGCGACACCCTATCCGACCAGGTCGCGCTTCTGCAGCGACCGGAGTTCAAGGATGCTTTCTCACTACTCTATCTGCTGCCGACCTTTTTCAACAGCGATCTTGATCGCGGATTTTCCGTCATCGACTATGACATCAACCGGGAGTTGGTTCAGCCCGAGGATATCGCGGCGCTCAAGGCGCTGAACATTGAGTTTAAGTTCGATCTGGTGCTGAATCATCTGTCGGTCAATTCACCGCAGTTCCGAGACCTGCTCGCCCATGGCGATGCCTCGGAGTATCGGGATTTTTTCGTCGACTGGAACCAGTTTTGGGAGGGCCACGGCCAGATGGGGTCGGATGGCTATATGATCCCGGATGACTGGTGCCTGCAGAAGCTATTCATGCGCAAGCCTGGGCTGCCAATTCTGATGGTACGATTCCCGGACGGCTCGCTGCGTCCTTACTGGAATACCTTTTATCAGAAAATTCTCTATCGCGAGCTGGACCTCGCGGATCTCGAGCCCATTCCCGGTCTGGACCAAGACGCGCGGGAACATATGCTGACCATGATCAATCATGCGATTCGCGCCGATTCGCAGATCGACCATATCGACTTCGGCGCCTTTGGTGACTGTCGCCAACGGATTATCGACATTGTCGAGAGCAAGCGCGACTACCTCGGCCAGATGGACCTCAATGCGCGCTCGGAGAAGGTGTGGGATTTTTATGCCGAGACCTTCGCCAAACTCAAGGCCTATGGCGCGCGCATTATTCGTCTGGATGCCTTTGCCTACCTGCACAAGGCGCCCGGCGAGGCCAATTTCTTCAACACCCCCGGCACCTGGGACTATCTCGACCGTCTCAAGCACATGGCGCTCGAGTACGACCTCATCGTCTTCCCCGAGATTCATACCGAATACGGGCGGGGTTTGCACGAGGATGTCGCCAACAAAGGTTTTCCGATTTACGACTTTTTCTTCCCCGGGCTGCTCATCGACGCGCTCGACCGGGGCGACAACCGCGCCCTGCTCAACTGGATCAAAGAGGTCGACAGCAAGGAGCTCAAGACCATCAATATGCTCGGCTGCCATGATGGCATTCCAGTGTTGGATTTGCGCGGCGTGGAAGTCGACGGCGGCTTGCGTCCCGGCTTGCTCGATGACGCGCGCATCGAAGCCACCATGGAACGGCTGATCGAACGCGGCGGCCGGGTCAAGAATCTCTATGGGCCAGATGGTAAAAAGATTGCCTACTACCAGCTCAACGCCACCTTTTTTAGCGCCCTCGGCGAGGATGAGCGCAAACTGCGCCTGGCGCGTGCCATTCAGATGTTCATCCCAGGTATTCCGCAGGTGTGGTATCTGGATCTGTTCGCCGGAAGGAACAACTACGCCGCGGCCGACCAAGGCGGCCCCGCCGGGCACAAGGAGATCAACCGCACCAATCTGAGCGCGGCCGATATTGAACTGGGACTAAGCCAACCTGTGGTCCTGGATCAGCTTGATCTGATCCGCATGCGCAATTGCGCCCCGGCTTTTCAAGGGCAGTTGCACATTCACAAGACCGAACCGAATCAGCTTTCCCTGCACTGGCGGAAAGAGGAGTTCACAGCGGACCTGGAGGCCAATTTAAGCGATCTTACTTTCAGTGTGCGCTACAGCGATGCAACTGGGCGGGAAGAGTCCAAATCCTACCTCTAATCCATTCACGCTGCTTTCACCTTAAGGAGCACATCATCATGAAGGTACTGGCTACCGACCTGGACCGCACCCTGTTACCCAATGGCAGCTGGGAGCCCGACCCTCAGGCCGTTGACCTCTTCAACCGCTTGACGCGGGAACAAGACACCCATGTGATCTATGTGACCGGGCGCAGCCTGGAGTTGACCGAGCAAGCTATTGCCGATTTCGGCATCCGTCACCCACATGTGTTGATCGGCGATGTTGGCACCACCATCCGCGAGCACCAGGACGGAGGCTGGCACTTTGACGAGGACTGGACCACCCATGTGCGCGCCAAAAGCCCACGCTGGAATGTGGCTGGCATCAAGAACGCCGTGGCCGGGATCGACGGTCTGCGCGAGCAACCGCCGGAAAACCTCAATCCCTTCAAGCAAAGCTACTTCGTCGATCATGCGCGCAACGAAGCCATCCTCAAGCTGGTCGATGAGCAGGTGAAAGGACATTTCGACGAAAGTGCCATCTATAGCTTCGACTCCCAGAGCGGCGAGGGGCTGCTTGACTTTCTGCCCACAAGCGCCAATAAGCAAACAGCATTGGAATTCGTCGCCGGCAAACTCGGGCTCGAGAAGTCAGAAGTGGTGTTTTGCGGCGACAGCGGCAATGATGTTTTTCCGCTCACCGCCGGCTTTTCCGGTGTGCTGGTGCGCAACGCCGATGAGCAACTGGTTAGCAGCGTCAAGCAGGCACAGGCAGAGAATCCCAGGCTAAAGGTGTATTTTGCGCAAGGGAACTTTAACGGCTTGTCGGGCTACTACACCAGCGGCGTCATTGAAGGCGCCTGCCACTACGGCGTACTGGAACTCTAGCGACACAGTGATTCATCCCATTGGATTCATCCCACTGGATGCATCCAATTGCCCGTTCAATTCTTACCCAGCCCATCCTTACCCAGGGCGAAAGAATTCGCCCCCACAAAACGCACAAATCCATGCAAATCGTCCCCAGCACCTGCTATGAATGCGACGCCAACTGCGCCATCGCCGTCGAACTCGACGACAGCGGCGAACCCATCGGCGTTAAAGGCCCGGATTGCCCGCGCTGTTATGTGCAGATCGACCGGCGCAACCACCCCGACCGGCTGCTCTATCCCCTGAAACGCAGCGGCCCCAAAGGCAGCGGCCAGTTCGAGCGCATCGGCTGGGACGAGGCGTTCGACACCATCGCAGCGCGCCTGGATCACACCCGCCAACAGCACGGCGCCCCGGCCGTGGCCTTCTTTGCCGGCTACACCAAGGAAGCCCGCCCGCAGCTCCAGCGCCTGGCCCATGCCTTTGGCTCGCCCAATTACCTGACCGAAAGTGGCTGCTGTTTCTCGGCCACCCTGGTGGCGGAGAAGGTCACCTTCGGCGCGCGCATCAAGACCACGTCCACCGTGGTCTCCTCCAAGACCAAGGGCATTCTGAACTGGTCAACCAACCCGCGCGGCTCCATCCCGCCGTTTGACGGCCACCCATTGGCCAACCGCAAACCGGGGCTCGCGCTGGTGGTGGTCGACCCGCGCCGCACGCCGCTGGCTGAACAGGCCGACGTGCATCTGCAACTGCGCCCCGGCACCGATGGCGCCCTGGCGCTGGGCTTTCATCATCTGATTTTCGAAAACGGCTGGCAGGATCAGAAATTTCTTGATGAGTGGTGCAATGGGGTCGCGGCGTTTCGCGACTACATCAAAGATTTCACGCCTGAGCGGGTGGCCGAGATTTGCGGCATTGACGAACAGGATCTGCGCCGCGCGGTGGAGATTTACGCCACCACCAAGCCGTCGCAGATTACCCTGTCGCCCACCGCCACGGTGCAGCACAGCAATGGCTTCCAGAATCATCGCGCGCTCATTCTGCTGCCGGCGGTCACCGGCAATCTCGACCGCGAGGGCGGCAATCGCTTCTTTAGCACCAAGGTCAGCCCCAAGCCGATCGAGCTGTTTGACCACTGCCTGAACGAGCTGCCGCCGCGCATCGGCGATGAAGTCTTCCCTATCTGGACGCGCTACTGGCCGGCCGGACAGAGCATGTTGTTGCCCAACTGCATTCTCGACGGCCAGCCGCAGCGCGTGCATAGCCTCCTGGCCATGGGCATCAACACCGCCATGTGGCCTAATTCCAAGCGCATGGAACAAGCCCTGGGCACGCTCGACTTTTTCGCGGTCAGCGATTTCTTCCATAACGAGGCCACGCTCCAGGCCGACATCGTGCTGCCCGCCGCGACCAACCTGGAGCGACCGGCGCTGATCGCCTACCCCGGCTGCGCCTACCAGGGCGAGCTGCGCTATCGGCGCGCAGTGGTCGCGCCCAAGGGCGAGGCCAAGCCCGATGCGCAGGTGTACCTGGAACTTGGCGTGCGCCTCGGCATGGCCGATCAATTCTGGAACGGCGATCTGGAAGCCTGCTGGGCCGAGGCCGGCGAGGGCATCCCCGAGGAAATCCGCGCCGAGGTGTTCACCAATCCTGATGGCGTGACCGTCTATGCGGACATCATTGAGGAGCTTGTCGAACACGGATTTCTCGATGCCGACCGCAGCTATCGCTTGAAAGGCATCAACACCCGCAGTGGCAAAGTAGAATTCGACGCCGAGGAGCTGAAGGAAGCCGGTCATGACGGATTGCCCGTCTATCGGGAACCAGCGGAAAGCCCCCTGTCCACCCCTGAGCGGCTCGCCGACTATCCGCTGGTGCTGACCAGCGGCGCACGCACCAAGTTCGACACCCATTCGCAACATCAGCGCCTGGAACGCATGCGCCGCGCCGTGCCCAATCCACTGGTTGAAATCCACCCTACGGACGCTGCCGTGCGTGGCATTCAGGATGGCGAGCCGGTCGTGGTGCGCTCACCACGCGGACAAGTCGGTTTCATTGCCAAGGTCACCGACAAGGTCAAAGCCGGAGTGGTCCACTGCACCCATGGCTGGCGCGGAGCCAACATCAACGAGCTGACCGATGATCGCACCCTCGATCCGATCAGCGGCTTTCCGCCCTTCAAGTCGAGCCTGTGTCAGGTCGAGAAGGCGGCCGCGGCTGAGCGTCAAGCGCGGCCGGCAGCGGCAACTGGAATCACTCAGCCAGCGGATCTTTCCGCCGCCGCTTGAGCATGGCTTTCATCGGGATTCAATCAGGACGGGAGGCGCTCTTTCAGCCCCAACCGCGGCACGATGTGGCGGTCAACGACATCAACGCCTGGCGCATGAACCCTTCCCACCGCCGCGTCTACGACCGCCTGAGCCTGGCCCTGGCCGCCGGGCTGCGCGCCGCGCCTTGTGGTCTGCCGCCGGCGGACTACGGCATCGCACCCCAGGTCATCCTCTTTGTGAAACCCATCATTAATCTCGCTGGCATGGCCAAGGGCGCCCGCGCCCTGCGCGCCGATCAAATGCCGGACGAGCCTGGCAGCTTTTGGTGCGAACAACTCAGCGGCGAACAAAGCAGCAGCGACTGCCTGGTCGATCAGGGCGAGGCACGCTGGTTTGCCCACACCCGCGCCTCGGACGCGCGTGATGGCGCGCGGCCACTGTACTGGGAGGTCGGCGCCCGGATGCCGCATCTGGAACCCATCCTCGGCGGCCTGGTCCGCCATCACCTGCCCGGCTACAGCGGTCTGTGCAACATCGAGCTGATCGGTGGCCAACCGGTTGAAATGCACCTGCGCGGGTCCAACGGGTTCTTTGATTTTTATGGGCCCGAGTTCATGCCCGCCTGGGTGGCATTGGTCGACGGCCAGCGCTTCGAGCCACCACCCGCCATCCCCGGCGGCTATGTGATCTCGGTGTTTGGCAAAGGCGAGCCAGCGCCCGAGCTCATCAAGGCCGCGCAAGCCCAGGGCGTCAGGGTACAGCCGGACAATCACACCAAGGATCGCCTCGCCATCCTACGCACCCGGGATCTGGACGCTGGGCTCCAAATCGCGCGTACACTGGGCGCCAAGCTACCAAAGACCATCAAGAGCGCCTGACGCCTGAGCCGCGGCGCATCCCCCTGGCAGGCACGTCCGCATCGGCAGCAGCATTTACAACCACAACATCATTGAGGTCCACAACCATGGCAGACGAGCAGATCCTAGATTATCCCGGCACAGACATTGAGGTCCGCTTCGATACAAGCCTATGCATCGGCATCGCCGAATGCGGCCGCTCGGCGGGCGAGCTCTTCCAAAAAGGCCGCGATCCCTGGTGCATGCCAGATGCCAGCACCACGGCCGAGGTGCGCGAGATCGTCGAACGCTGCCCGAGCGGCGCGCTGAGTTACCAGGACAAGACCGGCGAGTCGGAACAACCTCCGGGCGAAAATCGCGTCACCGTCATCTCCGACGGGCCGCTTTACGCCAGCGGGGATCTGCGTATCGAAGGCGCGCCCGAGGACAAACCCGGCCTGAAGACCCGCGCGGCCCTGTGCCGCTGCGGCAAATCGCAAAACAAGCCCTATTGCGACAACTCACATCGCGAGGCGAATTTCCGTGACTATGGCGCCGTTGGCGACACCGGCCCAGGGCTGGAAACAGAAGGTGGACCGCTGGAACTCAAGGCCATCGACCACGGCCCCCTGCTAGTAAAAGGCAATGTCAAAATCCGCGCCGCCAGCGGTCGCATTGCCTGGGCGGGAGAGAAGATCGCCCTGTGCCGCTGTGGTGCCTCGGAGAACAAACCCTTTTGCGACGGCAAGCATCGCGAGATCGGCTGGTAAGTGTATTCTTAGGCAGGGCAGGCTTTGCCTGCCCTGCGCAAGAACATCAGGTCACATCCAGGGCATCAGCCCCCGGTCATGAAAAGCCCCAGCATCAGCTTGTTAAGCCGCCCGACAAAGGCCGCCGGATCATCAAGCTGACCGCCCTCGGCCAGTTCGGCCTGATCGAGCAGGATGAGGCCAAGATCGGCGAAGCGGCTCTGGTCGGATTCGGACTCGAGGCGCCGTACCAGCGGATGGTCCAAATTCAGCTCCAGACTCGGCTTGGCGGTGGGCGCCTCCTGGCCGACGGATTTGAGCACCCGCGCCAGATTGGCGCTCATGTCATGCTCGCCAACCACGATACAGGCGGGTGAGTCGACCAGGCGGCTGGAGGCTCGCACGGCGTCGACCCGGTCGCCGAGGGCCTCTTTCAGGCGCTTGAACAGATCCTCGTGCTCCTTGGCGGCCTGTTCGGTTTTTTCCTTCTCCTCCTTGGCGCCGATTTCGCCCAAGTCCAGCTCGCCCTTGGTGACGGATTGCAGGTGCTTGCCCTTGTACTCATGCAGGTTGGAGACCAGCCATTCGTCGACACGATCAGACAGCAGCAGCACCTCGACCTCTTTTTTGCGGAACATCTCCAGATGCGGGCTGTGGCGCGCGGCGGCCGGGCTGTCGGCGGTGATGTAGTAGATCTTGTCCTGGCCTTCCTTCATACGCTCGATGTAGGTATCGAGCGAGGTATCCTGCTCGTCGCCCTCGCCCACCGTGGTGGAGAAGCGCAGCAGACCGGCGATGCGCTCGCGATTGGCATAGTCCTCGGCCGGGCCTTCCTTGATCACACGGCCAAATTCCTTCCAGAAGGTCTTGTAGTGATCCGGCTCGTCCTTGGCCATGCTCTCCAGCAGGCTGAGCACGCGCTTGACGTTGGCACCGCGAATGGTATCTATTTTGCGGTTGTGCTGCAGAATCTCGCGCGAGACATTGAGCGGCAGGTCGTTGGAGTCCACCACTCCTTTGACAAAGCGCAGATAGTGCGGCATCAGCTTGTCGGCCTCATCCATGATGAAGACGCGACGGACATAGAGCTTGACACCATGCTTTTGGTCGCGATCCCACATATCCCAGGGCGCGCGCTTGGGCACGAACAACAGGGTGGTGTATTCGTTGGTGCCCTCGACCCTGTTGTGCGCCCAGGCCAGCGGTTCCTCGAAGTCGTGGGAGATATGCTTGTAGAAGCTTTTGTAGTCATCATCGGAGATGTCCGACTTATTGCGCATCCACAGCGCCTGGCCGGTGTTGACCCGCTCGAATTCGGGCGCCTTGTCCTTGTCCGCGTCTTTTTCCTTCTCTTCGTCGCCCCGGAAGTCCTGCTTGAGCATTTCCACCGGCACGGCGATGTGGTCGGAGAACTTGCTGATGACGGAGCGCAGGCGCCAGTCGTCGGCGAATTCCTTCTCCTCGTCTTTCAGATGCAGGATCACGTCGGTACCGCGACCGGCTTTCTCGACCGTCTCCAAGGTATAGCTACCGCGACCATCGGACTCCCAGCACACGCCATGCTCGGCGCTCAAACCCGCGCGGCGGGAGATGAGTGTGACCTTGTCGGCGACGATAAAGGCCGAGTAGAAGCCAACGCCGAACTGGCCGATCAGGGTGCCATCGGTGGCGGCATCCTTGTTGCCGCCTTGATCACTGCCTGAATCACTCCGGGAGGCACCGCCCTGGCGATCCTTGAGTGCCTCGACAAAACGCCGGGTGCCGGAGCTGGCGATGCTGCCGATGGTCTCGACCACCTCCTGGCGGCTGAGACCAATGCCGTTGTCCGACACCGTCACTGTGCCGGCGTCCTTGTCCACCAGCACGCGCACGCGCAGTTCGGGGTCATCCTCGAACAGGCTGGAGTCGGTCAGGGACTCGAAGCGCAGCTTCTCGGCCGCGTCCGAGGCATTGGAGATCAGCTCGCGCAGGAAAATCTCTTTGTTCGAGTAGAGCGAGCGAATGACCAGGTCGAGAACCTGGCTGACTTCGGCTTGAAATTCCAGGGTTTCTTTCTGGGCTGAGACTGTCATCTGTTTGATTTACCTATCAAGTTGGATGTGGATGTCATGGTGGCCGAACGGCGCCGCCGCGACGCGCGCACGCCCTCACCGATCATGGCAAAAAATCAATCGCCCATTGTCGCACAGGATCATGCGGTTACAATCGGCGTTCCGATCGCTTCGTTGTCGCGCCAGTCGATAGAGGCAAATCACCGCGTTTTCAAGGGTTATCAGATGGAAGCAACAGTCGTCAGCACTCAACCATTCGCAGGTCAGAAACCAGGCACCTCCGGCCTGCGCAAAAAGGTCAAGACCTTTCAGCAGCCGCACTATCTGGAGAACTTTGTCCAAGCCATTTTCGACACCCAGGCCACCCTGCGCGGCGGCACCCTGGTGGTGGGCGGCGATGGCCGCTTCCACAACCGCGAGGCCATACAGACCATTCTGCGCCTGGCCGCGGCCAATGGCGTCGCGCGGGTGCTGGTTGGCCAGGGCGGGATTCTCTCGACCCCGGCGGTATCCTGCATCATCCGCAAGCACGCCACCCAGGGCGGCATTGTGCTCTCGGCCAGCCATAATCCCGGTGGACCGGACGAGGATTTTGGCATCAAGTTCAATGTCGCCTCCGGCGGCCCGGCGCCCGAGTCGGTGACCGACGCCATCTATCAGCGCACGACCGAGATCGACCGCTATCTGACATTGCAAGCCGACGCGCTGGACCTCGACACCATTGGCGACAGCCAACTCGGCGAGATGCGCGTTAGCGTGATTGATTCGGTGGCCGACTATGCCGGCCTAATGGAATCGCTGTTTGACTTCGACGCCATCCGCGATTTATTCAAATCAGCCAGCTTCCGCATGTGCTTCGACGCCATGCACGCGGTGACCGGGCCCTATGCCAAGGCCATCCTGGAAGACCAACTGGGCGCGCCCGCCGGCACCGTGATCAATGGCGTGCCGCTGGAGGACTTCGGCGGCGGCCACCCCGACCCCAACCTGGTCCATGCGCACGGGATTGTCGAGCGCACCCAGGGTGCCGAGGGTCTGGATTTCGCTGCGGCTTCCGACGGCGACGGCGACCGCAATATGATTCTGGGACGCGACTTTTTCGTCACCCCCAGCGACAGCCTCGCGCTGCTGGCGGCCAATGCCGAGGTGGCACCCGGCTACAAGGCCGGCATCGCCGGAGTGGCGCGCTCCATGCCCACCAGCCAGGCGGCGGATCGAGTCGCCGAGGCATTGGGCATCGGCTGCTTCGAGACGCCCACGGGGTGGAAGTTCTTTGGCAACCTGCTCGACGCCGGGCGCATCACCCTGTGCGGCGAGGAGAGCTTCGGCACTGGCTCGGCCCATGTGCGCGAGAAAGACGGCCTCTGGGCGGTACTCTTTTGGCTCAATCTGCTGGCCGCCAAACGCCAATCCGTCGCCACCCTGGTGCGCGAGCACTGGCGCCGCTTTGGCCGCAACTACTACACCCGCCACGACTACGAGGCCATCGACAGCGCCGCCGCCGAGGGCCTGGTGCATCATCTGCGCCTGCTGCTCGCCGACCTCCCCGGTCGCCTGCTCGGCGATTACAAGGTCGCCTATGCCGATGATTTCAGCTATACCGACCCGGTCGACGCCAGCGTGTCAGACCACCAAGGCGTGCGCATCGGCTTCGAGGACGGCTCGCGCGTTGTCATGCGGCTGTCCGGCACCGGCACCTCGGGCGCGACCCTGCGCGTCTACATCGAGCGCTTCGAGCCCGACCCGGAGCGCCATGATCAGGATGTGCAGATCGCGCTGCAGCCGCTGATCCTGATCGCGCGCGAGCTGGCGCAAATCGAGGCGCGCACCGGGCGCGTGGAACCAGACGTCGTCACCTGAACCCCTCGCCTCCCGAGACTCGTTCCCAGGGATGGCCCCCAAGTCGGGTGATGGCCAGCAAGCCTGAGTGCGCCGCCCAGAATCCAGCTTGAATCAGGACCGCACCAGCGCGGCCGCGACCTCGTCGCGACGCGCTTCGCCCATCAATTGGGCGATGAGCTCCAGGGCAAAATCCATCGCGGTGCCGGGGCCGCGCGAGGTGACCACCTGCGCATCCACCACCACGGGCGCGTCGGTGAACCGCACGCGCGGATAGTCGGCCGGATTGATCGCGCCCGGATAGCAGGTAGCCTGATGGCCATCGAGCAGACCTGCGCTGGCCAATACCTTGGGCGCGGCACAGATAGCCGCGACGCGACGGCCGGCCTCGGCCTGGCGTCGCAAAAGATCGCGTATGCGCTGATCGCGCTCGAGATGATCCGCGCCGGGCAGCCCGCCCGGAAGCACGATCAGATCAAACTCCTGAGAAAGTACCGCGTCCAGGGATTGATCCGGCAACAGGACCACGCCCCGGCTCGCGCGCACCGGGCCGTCATCAAGGCCGACGGTGATGACTTGGATCTCGGCGCGGCGCAGCAGATCGATAATGGTCACGGCTTCGAGTTCTTCGCACCCCTGGGCCAGGGGGACCAATACGCTAGGCATGATGATGTCTCCTTATGAGTTAGGACGGCAGAGGATGGCGCTACTCACTGAGCCTTTGGAGGCTCCATGATCCCAGCCTCAAGGTGACCGCGGGCTTGAGCAAGGCTGAGCGCCTTGAGCACATTCAGCGCCTCGCTCAGCGGATAGTCCTTCGCCGCGAGCGGCTGGTCAGCCGCCTGCTGCTCTGGCAACTTGTCTTCCACCAGCTCTTCTTCCAGATGACGCATCAGATTGGCCTCCTTCAGCGGCACCACCTCCGGCTGATCGGCCAGGGTCAGACTGCCCCGCTCCAAGGAGATATCGGGCTCGATACCATGGGCCTGGATTGAGCGGCCCGAAGGCGTGTAGTAGCGCGCCGTGGTGAGCTTGAGCGCGGTACTGTCATCGACCGGCACGATGGTCTGCACCGAACCTTTGCCGAAGGTATCGCTGCCCATGACAATGGCCCGCCCCTGATCCTGCAAGGCGCCAGCGACAATCTCGGAGGCCGAGGCGCTGCCACCATTGACCAGCACCACCATGGGGGCCCCGTCGATGACATCGTCCGGGCCAGCCTTGAACTCCATGAGCGCATCATCCATGCGCCCCTTGGTGTAGACGATAAGCCCCCCGCGCAGAAAAGCATCGCTGACGCCCACCGCGCTGTTGAGCACGCCGCCCGGGTTATTGCGCAGATCCAGCACCAGCCCTTTAATCGGGTTCCCCCCCCTTGATCCGCTTGTCTGTGCCACGCCTGGCGGCTCGGCCGGCTCTGGCGATTCCGCGGCTTCCGCCGTGGCGCCGTCAGCGGGCTCATCGGTCTTGGCCTTCAATTTAAGCGCCTCGATCTGCCGGCGCATGTCCTCGGTCGTGCGGGACTGGAAACTGGCGATACGGATATAGGCATAGCCGGGTTCGAGCATCCGACTCTTGACACTGGCGACCTGAATGATGTCACGCTCAATGGCAATTTTCAGCGGCTTATCCTCGCCATCGCGCATGATGATCAGCTCGATGCCAGTGCCAGGCTCCCCGCGCATCAGCTTGACTGCGTCACTCAAGGCCATGCCCTTCACCGGTTGATCGTCGATGCGCACAATCAAATCGCCAGCCTGCACGCCGGCACGCGCGGCAGGAGTGTCATCAATGGGAGCGATGACCTTGACGAAGCCGTCTTCCATGCCGACCTCAATGCCCAAGCCGCCAAACTCACCCTTGGTGCCGACCTGGATGTCGTCGTACTCCTCGGCATCCAGAAAGCTGGAGTGCGGGTCCAACCCCGCGAGCATGCCGCGAATGGCCGCGGCCAGCAGAGACTTGTCATCCACCGGCTCGACATAGTCACTTTTGATACGCCCGAACACCTCGGCGAAGGTGCGCAATTGCTCCAATGGCAGCGCTGATTCAGAGGGATCATCCTCCCCCTGGGTATCTTCTCGCGCTGTGTTTTCTGTGCCATCCCGATCAGAACCGGCATCTGATTCGGCGTCGCCGCCGGCGCCCGGCTGCTGCTCAACATCCCGCTGATCGTCCACGAATTCCCCACCTTGGGACGGGGGCATTGAACCGGGCGACTGCGGCGCGGATTCTGTTGCAGCCGGAGTGGCCGCCGGCGACGAAGACTCAGGTTGGGACTCAGGTAGCGGCTCGGGTAAGGGTTCAACTGGGGGCGGAGGCGTGAATGGCTTGGGCGGCTCGGCGCCAACCGGGACGGCGGTCAGCAACAGCAGCAAGGTGGTCACGCCCAGCAGGACGGCCATGGCAACAGCGCCAGGGTGCCCGCCCGCCCCTGACGCTAAGTCCGGTCGCGGCTGTTGAGGCGCGGAAAAAGAAAACATGTGCATGGTGATGGGATCTCTGTTCAGTGTTCCTGATGCGGCCTGAGCGCCAGTTGGCTCCGCCTTGCCTGAATGAATTGATGGCATTGGAATGCATTGTGACCATTTGTCAGCACTTGGCAAGCGCTGCCGAAGGTTCGTCCACCCGTGCTGCGCGAATTGGCCCTGCCCTTGCCGATTCTGCTCTTGCCAGAGCCGCGCTTGCTGGAATCTCCTGACCAGCTGGAATCTCCTTAATGGATGCGATCAGCGCACCATAGTCGCGGATCGAGCGGCTTCCCCTGGTGGCGCAGCGCAAAATAAAGCCCATCGCGGTCACTGCCGCCACTTGCGCCGGCCAATGCAATGGTCTCGCCGGCACCAACCCATTCTCCGGGCTCTTTCAGCAAGCTTTGATTGTGCCCATAAAGGGTCATGTAGCCATCGTGATGGTCGATGACAAGCAACAGACCAAAACCGCGCAGCCAATCGGCATACACTACCTGTCCGCCATGCACTGCCCGCACTTCCTCGCCTGGCGTGGCGGACAGCAACACGCCGTCGCCATGCAAGTCACCGCTTGCCCGGGGGCGAAAACTGGTCAGCACTCGAGTATCGCGCACCGGCCAGCCAAGGGCGCCGCGGTGGGTTGCCAGGCTTTCCTGATCGAGGTGAAAGACATCGCGGATTTCTCCATGCCGGCTCAACTCTTTGGCCAACTCGCGCAGACGCGCGGCGTCTTCGCGCAGACTCTCAACCCGGTCGCGACCCGCCATGATAGAACGCTCCAGGTGCGTCAGAATTTGGTTGCGCTCCTGCTGCGCCACGGCGAGACGCTCGCGCGTGTCCTCCTGGCGCCGGGCCAGTTCAGCCAGGCGCTCGGCCTCGGTCGCGGCCTGCTGGCTGAGCCCCTTCAGCCGTTTGGCCTGCAGGTCGACCAGCGCAATCTGGCGCGCGCGTTTCTGCCCAAGCGCACGGAAGTAGCCAAACAGGCGCCCACTGCGGGTCACGTCTTCTTGATTCAGCACCATGCGCAGCCGGTCACCTCGGCCCATGGCGTGGGCCGAGCGCAGCAGTTCGGCCAGCACCGCGCGCGCGGCGCCAAGCTCGCCGCCAACCCCTTCGAGCTGCACCCGCAACTCGGCCAGCGCGGCGCGCTGTTCGGTCACCATGGCAGCGAGTTGGCGCCCGCCGCGCGCCAGGGCGGCAATGTCTCGCTCGGTCTGTTCAAGATCGGCATACAACTGGTCGCGGCGCTTCTCACGTGCACGAAGATCCCGCTCAAGCACTTCGACCTGCTCCTCGACTGAAGACAGGCGTTGCACTTCATCCTCGCCCAACCTTGGCTCAATTAGTTGGGACTCGATCTGTTGGGGCTGTTGGGCGGACCAGGCAAGCTGGGAAGCGATCACTGTCCCCGCCATCATGGCAACCAGAGCCAATCGATGTGGCACATCACTTGCCAGATGCGAGAAAAAGCTTATCATCCACGGGTCTCAGTGTTCGATCATTGAAGCGATATTGATGTGATCAAGAAATTATGGCACCCGATCCTCAACAGCCATTTGCAATGCCCGGCAGCTCGGACAACACCGATCCTTTCAGTGACGAACTGCTCGGTAACGACAGCGATATCGAGCGCGCATCGCGCTCGCTCAAGGCAATGTCGCATCCACTTCGGCTGAAGATTCTATGCGTCCTTGGCGACGAAGAAGTCAGCGTCCAGGATATTGTCGAGCATGTCGGCACATCGCAAAGCAACATTTCCCAGCATTTGGCCATTTTGCGCGACAAAGGCATCCTCGCCTCGCGCAAGGACGCCAATCGGGTATTCTATCGCGTCAGTGACTCGCGCACCCTCCAGCTTATCCGCCTGATGCGCGAGGTTTTCTGTCACCACGGCCACTGACAGCCCCAAGCCAACCGATCAAACCAGCACCCCGCCCAAACAGTCCGAGCTTCGTCTGAGCTTAGTCCGAACAGGGTGACGCCCGGGTCGCGCATCCTTATACTGCGCACTGTCGCGACCGAAGACCGCTGCTGCCCATCCGCATCCACTCGTTCATCAGATCCAATTATTCGCCATGCTTGCCCAACTTGTTGAATTCGTCAGCAACCACTGGATTTTGTTCCTCGCATTGGTTGTGATCTCCGCGCTGCTGATTCATAACCTGATTGTTGGTGACCAAGGCTCTATCGACCCACTGGGCGCGACCGACCTGATCAACCGCCAGGATGCGACCGTAATCGACGTGCGACCCAGTGCCGATTATGCCAAGGGGCATATCATCAACGCGCTCAACATCCCGATGAACGGCTTCCGCAACCAGACTGCCACGCTCGCGAAGTACAAGAACAAACCCCTGATCGTCTCCTGTCGTTCGGGCTCCCAGTCGCAAATGGCTTGCGGCATCCTACGCAAACAGGGCTTCGAGGAAGTTTACAACCTGCGCGGCGGCGTGATGGCCTGGCAGAACGCCAATCTGCCACTGACACGCAAGAAACACTGATCCTGGCGAGCATTACGCACCAAGCTCACCCAAACAGCCTCACCCAAACAGATTTCCAAAAAGGTTCACCATGGCTGAACAGCAACCCCAGGCTGAAGACCATCAAGTTCTTCTGCGCACCGTCTACACCAAGGATCTCTCCTATGAGGCACCCAATGCTCCGGAGATCTTTCGCGAGGAATGGAAACCCGAAGTCGCACTGCAGTTCGACATCAAGGTCAATCCGCTGGTCGAGAACACCTACGAGGTCGTTCTGACCCTGACTGTCACCGTAAAGACTGGAGAAAAAACCGCTTATCTGGTCGAACTGCAACAGGCGGGCATCCTCAGCGTCAAAGGCTTTCAGGAGCAAGAACTCGCGCCCTTATTTTTTGTCTACGCACCCAGCATTCTCTTCCCTTACGCGCGCCAAACGGTGACGGATCTGGTTGTCAAGGGCGGCTTCCCGCAACTGGTGCTGCAGCATATTCACTTCGATCAAGTCTATGCACAAAAGGTCGCCGAGCAACAGCAAACGACACAACAACAGGACAACAAGACGCCTGCCGGCAAGACCTCAAGCAGCGACACCCCCAAGCGCGCCGCTCCGGGCGTCAAAGCGTCAAAGCTCTACTAATGCCCACGGCAAGGGGGCCCACGGCAAGGCCCATGGCGGAATCGCGCAACTGACCCAACCCGACGAGAATGACCATGACAACAGTGGCAATGATCGGCGCCGGCTCCTGGGGCACCGCACTGGCCCTGCAGTTGTGCCGCAACGGCCATCGGGTGCGCCTCTGGGGGCATGAACCCGCGCAGATGGAGCGCATGCTCGAGTCGCGCGAGAACCGCGACTTTCTGCCCGGCTTTGCGCTACCAGAGACGCTCGAGCCGGTCAGCGATCTCAACGCGGCGGTGGCGGGTGCCAGTGCGATCATCATAGCGGTACCGAGTCAGTTTTTCGCCCGGGTGGCAAGTCACCTGTTGCCGCTGCTACCCGCCGAAATGGGCGTCGGTTGGGCGACCAAGGGATTTGACCCGGAACGGGGTCGCCTGCTGCATGAAGTCATCCGTGAACAAGCACCCGGGCGCGAGCTTGGCGTACTCTCAGGCCCCAGCTTTGCCGGCGAGGTGGCCAAAGGGCTACCAACCGCCGTGACCCTGGCCGCCACCAGCGACGCCTATGCGCGGAAACTCGCCGGATTATTCCATGGTGAGCGCTTCCGCACCTATCGTCATGACGATCTAATTGGCGTGCAGGTCGGCGGCGCAGCCAAGAATGTGCTTGCAATTGCCACTGGCATCGCCGATGGCTTGGGCTTCGGTGCCAACACCCGTTCGGCGCTGATCACCCGCGGCCTGGCAGAACTCATCCGCCTGGGCCGCGCACTTGGTGGCAGACGCGAGACCTTCATGGGTCTTGCGGGCCTAGGCGATCTGGTACTGACCTGCACCGACAATCAATCTCGCAACCGGCGCCTCGGGCTAGCACTGGCAGCCGGGCAGTCGCTCGACCAGGCCATGGCTGGCATTGGTCAGGAGGTGGAAGGGGTGATCACCGCGACCGCCGTACACAAACTTGCCGCCATTCATCAGGTGGATATGCCCATCTGCGAGCAGGTCCACGCCGTGCTCTACCAGGGCCGAACCCCGCAGGAAGCCACCACCCGACTACTGGAGCGCTCAGGCAAGCATGAACTGGACTGAACAACAGGTATTAGAAGCTGAAACTGAGGATCCAGATTCAGGCCCAGACCCAGGGCTAGCCGTCCTCGCCGGCAAAACCACTCTGGCGCCAGACCTCGTAGGCCACCAGGGCCACCGCGTTGGACAGATTTAAGCTGCGATTGCCCGGACGCATCGGGATGCGCAGGCGTCTGTCAGCGCTCAAGGCAGCCAACACCTCATCCGGCAAACCCCGTGTCTCGGGACCAAACAATAGCGAGTCCCCGGCGCGGAAGTCAACTTCGGCGTAACAACGCCCACCCCGGGTGCTGAGCGCGAACAGCCTTGGCGGCCGCACTGCGTCCAGACAGGCCGCCAGGGAGTCATGGGTCGTCACCCGCGACCAGTCAGGGTAATCGAGGCCAGCACGACGCATCAGCCGGTCTTCCAGTGTGAAGCCCAAGGGTTTGATCAGGTGCAGACGCGCCCCGACATTGGCGCACAGCCGCATGATATTCCCGGTATTGGGCGGAATTTCCGGCTCATAGAGCAGAATATCCAACAAGAGTGCCAAATGTTGAACCTCTATTGTTGCGCGGCATATTGCAGGTTTCAAACAGCCGCCGGCGCAAGCGAATGTTGCGCTTGCGAACGATTAGTCGCCGAAAGGCGACAAATATCTACCACTTTTGCGAAATCCGTCTATTCTCCTGCAGCATTCAAGTTGCAAGCAAACGAAGGCACGCCGTTTAAGGCCCGCTTGACCGCTTATCTGACGGCTGTGCTATAGTATTTGCTTGTAGATTTCTCGGGATGATCAGGTCGCTGTGCCAACAAACATCGGCTGTATCCGCATCCCCTGATGCACCTGCGCTAGTGTCTCTCAACGGCCTGCCTTCCAGCCTGTCCGCTATAGGCTGGACCACAAAGTTCACAGGCTTTTTTCTGATTCGGTATCCGGCGTTGCCCGCCGACTGCCGCACCCTCAGGAGTGGAACCAATGACCGACGTCGCCGTCTTGAAGCAAGAAAAGCAACAACTGATTGAAAAAATGCTGATGATGCAGAAGCAGTTCATCGACCACGAGCATGAGCATGGCATCTCGGGCAAGGATTACTGGGCGTCAAAAGATGGACTTCTGGCCAACTTTCGTCATGAATACAACGACATGGCTAACCGCGTGGTCGACCTGGCGCACCAGATTGTTGGCTCATCCCGCTGACTTTCATGCAGCTGACTGTATATGCAAAGACGCGGCTCTGAAGATAAGTCGCGGCTAATACAAGTGAAGATTATCTTTCGGCGGGATCGCTGATCCCGCCAGACCTCGCGATAGACTGGGGCACATCAATGCGAATCTGCGGGGCGCATCTACAAGATTGTATCCGGGCGAATGTGCTCTATGTACTTGGGCGTGTCGCGAAGCACCAGTTCGATGGTCGCGCCGATGACAACCAGCGGCACATCGCGATCACGCACATGGAGCTCCAAGCGAATCCGGCCATGACTTTTTAGCGGGATTGGAATCATATTCCGATAGGTATATTGATTGTCATCAATATCACTGCGCTCGCATACGAAGGGACCATCCGGCAACTCGCCCTCAATCTGCTCCACCTCGCCGATCAGCAACTCCCCAGCCTGCCACCACAAAGTCTGTTCAGCCGAACCCGTCATGGTCTTGAGGATGAGCGCACGGGTGAATTGAAGGCGAAAGTTCCTCTCTCCCTCGAGCTGGGCATCCTGGGATACCCCGGCGATTTCGCTACCGGAAATCTGGATACTACTGGCGTCCAATAGGATGCTCCTCTCTTCAATGGTGGCACTGGTTTATGATGGCAGCACTGGCCGAGCCGACTGACTCAACCGGTCGCTGGAGAATGGCGATGACCGCGGGCACTGCCACATTGGCACAGAATCTGTGCGAGCGGCGTATTTTCAAGCAGTAAGACGCACCCTGAACGGGCCTCCCTGGCTTGAGTTAGGCCGGGTTCAGTCAGGAATAGACACGCGCGTGCCCTCGCCCCCTTCCATGCCAAGTTCTTTGATTTTGCGCGTTAGGGTATTGCGCCCCCATCCGAGCAAACGCGCGGCTTCCTGACGGCGACCGCCAGTGAATTCCAGTGCCACTTCGATCATCACACGTTCAAATGTTGGCAACGCGGAAGCGAGTAGATCCTGTTGACCGTTGCGCAACATCCGCTTAGCCCAATTGCGCAAGGCGCCTTCCCAGGACTCATTCTGTGACAGAGCACGGCTCTCGGTCGCGCCCAGGTCCGGTGGCAGGTCCTCGACATGGATTTCCTTGGTTGAGGCCATCACGGTGAGCCAGCGGGCGGTATTCTCAAGCTGGCGCACATTGCCGGGCCAGTCGAGGTTCTCCAGCCGCTCGGTCGCGTCGCTGGCCAGTAACTTGGGTTCGCAGTTGAGCTCCCTGGCGGCCTGGGCGAGAAAAGCGCGCATCAGCAGTGCGATATCCTCGCGCCGCTCGCGCAGTGCCGGCAGATGAATGCGAATGACATTGAGTCGATGAAAAAGATCCTCGCGAAAGCTGCCGTGCCGCACCAAATCCTGCAGATTTTGGTGGGTGGCAGCGATGATACGCACGTCCACCTTGATGGGCGAGAGCCCGCCGACGCGATAAAATTCCCCATCAGCCAGTACCCGCAGCAGCCGGGTCTGCAACTCGGCTGGCATGTCGCCGATTTCATCCAGAAACAGAGTGCCACCATCGGCCTGCTCAAAGCGCCCCTCGCGGCGCGTTTGGGCACCGGTGAAGGCGCCGCGCTCGTGGCCAAAGAGCTCTGATTCCATCAAATCGCGTGGGATGGCAGCCATATTGAGTGCGATGAAGGGAGCTTTCGCACGCGGACTGTGACGATGCAGGGCGCGCGCGACCAACTCCTTGCCGGTGCCGGATTCGCCATTAATCAGCACCGTAATGTTGGATTTTGCCAGCCGACCGATGGCGCGGAACACCTCCTGCATGGAGGCCGCTTCTCCGATAATCTCCGGGGTCTGATCCAGGGCCGCCTGCACACCCTCAGCATCGGACTGGCGACGGCAGGCACGCCGCACCTGATCGATGGCATCGTCGATATCGAAGGGCTTGGGCAGATACTCGAAAGCGCCGCTGTCAAAGGATGACACGGCGCTGTCGAGGTCCGAGTGGGCAGTCATGATAATCACCGGTAGCCCCGGGTGCTTGGCGGTGATCTGACGCAGGAGCTCGAGTCCATCAATGCCGGGCATGCGGATGTCGGACAGAATGACATCTGGCTGCTCGCGCTCCAGGTTGTCCATCACCCCGACTCCATTGGAGAAGCTGGTGACATCCATGTGCTCCTGGCGCAGGGCGCGTTCGAGCACCCAACGGATGGAGCGGTCGTCATCTATCACCCAGATCCGAGGTGGCCTGTTCATCGGCATGTTTCAGCGGTAGGTAAACGAGAAATTGGGTTTTTCGGGGGCGGCTCTCGCATTCGATCAATCCCCCGTGCTGATTGATCAGTTCCTGAGCAATCGGCAGGCCAAGCCCAGTACCGCCGGCGCGGCCGGAGACCATGGGGAAGAAGATCCGATCCTGCAGATCCTCGGGGATTCCGGGTCCGTTGTCTTCCACCTCGATACAAAGCACCAGACGATAGCGCAAATTACCAATGGTGAACTGCCTAAGCACACGTGTGCGCAGCGTCAAACGGCCTTTCTCACCGGCGGCCTCCGCGCCATTGCGCACGATATTCAGCAGCGCCTGAATCAAGCGCTCATTGTCAGCCTCGAAGTGCGGAATGCTGGGGTCATAATCACGCACCAGCCTGGGGCCATGCGGAAATTCGGCGACAATGAGGCCGCGCACATGCTCAAGGACATGATGAATATTCACCTGACTGAGTTGCGGCAACTGATTGGGGCCCAGCATGCGGTTGAGCAGCTTCTGCAGACGGTCGGCCTCGTCGATGATGATACGGGTGTATTCGCGCAGTTCGGGATTCGGCAGTTCACGCTCGAGCAGTTGCGCCGCGCCGCGCAGGCCGCCAAGGGGGTTTTTGATTTCATGCGCCAGGCCGCGCAGCAGCGCCTGACTGGCCTGGTGCTGAGCGAGCAGATGCTCCTCGCGAGTGATGCGGATCTGACGGTCAACCTGATACAACTCCATCAGGAGTTCGTTTGGCGCCTCGCCCTGATGCAAGGGAAGCACAGTGCAATTGACGCGAATTGCCTGACCGTCCGCGCGCGTCAGCTCAACCTCACGTTCGGTATAGGGATGGCGGGTATCGAGGGTGGCACGCAGGCGTTCCTCCACGGGTTGCGGCGGACAGGGCACCAAATCACCAGCGGGCAACCCCAGCACCGCTTTGGCACTGACGGACAGCAAGGTTTCGCCCGCGGGATTGATATAGCGCAGACGCAGATCGCGGTCGAACAGCAGCATGGCCGCATTCATGTTGTCGAGCACCCGCTCAGCTATGCGCGGGTCCACTCGTGTGGCCATTGGAGCTCGCTTCTTCATGGCGGGAGGAAAAATCCTCTTGCGGATGCACGGCATCCCACGTCGGAATGGGTCGATTCGTCGTGTCGATCAGATGAGTCAATATTGGACCTGTCCGCAATCAGCCTGGACAGAATCCCGGGCCAGAATCCCGGATCAGACCCATTGAAGACCATGCAGACAGGGTGGACACGCAAAGGGTTAAGCAATTACCGCGCCAAGCTGTCCGGGCCAAGACCCAAGGCCTAGGATGGGCGCCGCTGCAGTCGCAAGCCAGGCCGAGGCGCCGATTTCTCGACCAAGAAATCGCACCAAAACCGTGCAGAAGATCAGGTGCCAGAAGCTCCGGTCGAGGTCAAGCCTTGTGATCAGTCGCCGGCTTCCGGCCCCGGCGACAGTCGCAGATTGAAGAACACCCCGGCGGCCTGGGCTACAGTTGCCCCTGTTGCGTCGAGAATCTCCGCCTGGAGTTGATGACTGCCCGCGGACAAGCCCTGCAGGACAAACTGGGTGCGCCCATCCAGACCAGCCACCGGGGCCCCGTCTACCCGCACTTGCAGTCTGTGGTCCGGCGCGAGCGGCGGGTCCAGCATCAAGCTCACCTTTACCCTGCCATCCGCCACCTCCAGGGTCTGGCCCAAGGTCGGCGCCAACACCTCGAACTGCTGGTAAGGCCCCAGCATAGCGCCATCGCGTGCATTGTTTGGGGTGTCTTCTTCGGCCGCTGGCGGAATTGGCCTGGTTGGCAGAACGATTGGCTCGGCATTTGGAAGTGGCTGATCCGAGTAGATCACGCGTCCCTGCGCATCGACGCCCTTGTAGGTTCCAGCGCCTGCCCAAACCGGGAGGCTGAGGAGCAGCACGGCGGCCAGGCGATATAGAGGCCTGGCTGATACCCGCGCACGCTTGGTCATCACGAAACAGGGTGGCATGGCGACGCCCTCATCGGCATTGATTGGATAGCCTGAATCTTAGTGCAGATACCAGGACGCGACAACGCTGGTGAACAACCAAGTATACCCAACCCACACTGAAGTTCGGCTTGATGTTGACCGGGTGTCGGCCCAAAACCGAAAACCCATTTACGATGGACCTATCAATGCCGCCCAAGTCCGTCCGCCAAAAAAAACCCGCGGCCGGTCAGGCACGCGGGCTCATTTCCAGGTCGTGGATCGCGGAGCCACCTGGGCGACACCCGCGAACCTGTGCCATTAAAGGCTGTAGTAAAGATCAAACTCCACCGGGTGGGTCGTCATGCGCAGACGGGTGACCTCATCCATCTTGAGTTTGATGTAGCCGTCGATCACATCGTCGGTAAAGACGCCGCCGGCGGTGAGGAATTCGCGGTCCTTGTCGAGCGCGTCGAGCGCTTGGTCAAGTGCGTAGCACACCTGCGGAATGGCCTTTTCTTCTTCCGGCGGCAGGTCGTAGAGATCCTTGTCCATGGGCTCGCCCGGGTGGATCTTGTTCTGGATGCCATCAAGACCGGCCATCATCATGGCGGCAAAGGACAGATAGGGGTTGCCGGTGCTATCCGGGAAACGTACCTCGATACGCGCGGCCTTGGGGTTGGCATCGTGTGGGATACGCACCGAAGCCGAGCGGTTCTTGGCGGAATACGCCAGCATGACCGGCGCCTCGAAGCCCGGCACCAGACGCTTGTAGGAGTTGGTGGACGCATTGGTGAAGGCATTGAGCGCACGCGCGTGCTTGATAATGCCGCCAATATAATAAAGGGCCGTTTCCGACAGACCGGCGTACTTGTCGCCGCTGAAGATGTTCTTGCCATCCTTGCCCAGGGACTGGTGCACATGCATGCCGTTACCGTTGTCGCCTACCAATGGCTTGGGCATGAAGGTCGCGGTCTTGCCGTAGGAATGCGCCACGTTCTGCACGCAATATTTCAGGATCTGATTCATGTCGGCACGCTTCACCAGAGTCGAGAACTCGGTGCCGATTTCGCATTGGCCGGCAGTGGCAACCTCGTGATGGTGCACCTCGACCGTGAGGCCCATTTCTTCCATCGCCAGACACATGGCGGAGCGCAGATCATGCAGGGAATCGACTGGTGGCACGGGGAAGTAGCCACCTTTCACACTGGGACGGTGACCCATGTTGCCGTCCTCGAACACCCGTTCGGAGTTCCACACCGCCTCCTCGGAATCGATCTTGTAGAAGGCGCCGCTAATGCTTGCGCCCCAGCGCACGTCATCGAGCACGAAAAACTCGGGCTCGGGACCAAAAAAGGCCGTGTCGGCAATGCCGGTGGACTTCAGGTAGGCCTCGGCGCGCTTGGCGACCGAGCGCGGATCACGCTCATAGCCCTGCATAGTAGCGGGCTCAAGGATATCGCAGCGGATGATCAGGGTTTTTTCATCGGTGAAGGGGTCCATCACCGCTGTATCGGGCTCTGGCATCAGCACCATGTCGGAGGCCTCGATGCCCTTCCAGCCGGCGATGGAGGAGCCGTCGAACATCTTGCCATCCTGGAACAGGCTTTCATTCGCCTTGGAGGCGGGCAGCGAGACGTGCTGCTCCTTACCACGGCTGTCGGTGAAGCGCAGGTCGACAAACTTCACGTCCTCGTCTTCAATGAGTTTCAACACCTTTGCGGACATCTAGCAATTCTCCCTTGGTTCTGCAAGCGCAGGTCAGTGAGTTTCGGGGAACGGCCCCAGCCTCGTGCGTATTCTGACGAACACAGGCGGCTGGAACCAAATAAGGCTTGCGCCAGCATGATAGCGTCCAGGGCGTTGCCAGGCGCGAGTCCGGCCCATTCGTCCTAACAATGGCGCGGACAATAGCCCAGGGCTCATGGACCCCCTGCCAACCCGGAGAATGAAACCCATGTTTCACGCCAAGGGCTGCCGGCAATATCAGCTTACGCGAACAACTGGATCGGAAACTAGCAGAGATCGTGCCACTAGCGAGCAAGGGCCAGCGTTGTCGCGCATGGCTCGAGTCTGGCTCGAGTCTGGCCCAAATCTGGCCCGAGTCTGAGCCAGCCGAGCTCGGTAGCCAGCAGCACACCGGGCAGGCCCGCACCATCATCATGCAGCGAGCCCAGCCAATCGCACCATCATAGTGCAAACGCCGAACAATGACGTCTTCAGCCATAGTACACCCGCGCTTGACGAAACACCGGGTCTTTGCCAATGGCATGACGGATGCGCCGTGCGAGCTTTTCCGCCTCGCTGTCCATGCCCGTTGCCAGGCTCAACGGCAGCAGAATTTCCACCTCCAGGGCGCCATGCAGATAATGCAGCAGTACCCGTCGGCGCTCGGCGAATTCGGGAATCCCGGCGCAGAGTTGCTCGAGCTGTTGCAGCGCCTCGGCACGCAATGGTAGATCAGAGCGCACCGGTCGAGCCTCGTCGTCTTCCGGATCGATGTGGACGATCACCTCGCTGATTTCGTCGAAGCCGGCCTTGAGCCGCTTCTCGACCAGCACGCTGATCATGTGCCCCTCGGAGACACTGATATAAGGATCGACCAGCACATGCACATCGGCGCTGGCCTGCCCGCCGTGGGTGCGGGTGCGGAGCATGTGCAAACTGCGCACATCGGCAATGGCGGTGATGGCCTGACGGATTTCGCCCACCCGGGCGGGTTCGAGACCCGCATCGACCAATTCGCTCACCGCCTCCCTGCCCAGATCCCAGGCGATCTTGGCGATCATCACCGCCACCAGCACCGAGGCCACCGCATCCAGGTAGCTCAGGCCCGCCAAGGTGCCGGCGATGCCAATGAGCACCACAATGGAGGAAATGGCATCGCTGCGATGATGCCAGGCATTGGCGCGCAGCATGTCGGAACGCACCCGCTTGGCATAAAACAGGGTGTACCAAAACAGGGCCTCATTGACCAGAATCGAACCAGCCGCCGCCGCCAAGGCCCACCAGCTCGGCCGTAGAAGTTGTTCGGGCTCGAACAGCCGCTCGGCCGCGTCCCAGGCAATCCCCAGAGCCACAGCCGCCAGAAAGATGCCCAGGATCAGGGTCGCGACCGTCTCGAAGCGCTGATGTCCATAAGGGTGTTCAGCATCCGGGGCCTCGCCAGCGCGATGCCCGGCGACATAGACTAAGAGATCGGACGCCAGATCGGACACTGAATGAACCCCATCTGCAATGAGTGCGTGGGAATTGCCGAACCAGCCGCAGAGGATTTTACCCACCGCGAGGAGGCTATTGCTCAGTGCCGCCACCAGGGTGGTACGGGATATGGCCTTGACCCGCTCCTTGGCCCTTGCGTCAACGTAATCCTTGCCGGCTCCGTTGTTGGGCTCGTCAACTGGCCCGGACAGGGCGCGTGCGTGCCGATGATGCGAAGAACTGCCCATGACTGCTCCCAGTCGAAACCATCCAGCGCGCTATCATAACCGGGCGCGGCCAAGCGCTGCCGCTAGAATGCGCATCCGCGCGGGATACCTGCCGAATAAATCTGACCAGAGAGGCCAGACAAAGACCCACTCAGACAGGCTTTTCCGCCGTCGTCCGCTCTGAAGCTGGCGCGCGATACGCAACGAGCCTTTATACTGATGCACTTTTCTTGGTTTCATTGGCCTCGGTTTCGGTTGGCCTTAGTTTCGGTTGGAGGTTATCGTGCCAAGCACCCCTGTGCGGGATCATCAGGTCGCGGATGCTCAAGGACTGGATTTTCAGGACTTGATCCTCAGGCTGCAGCAGTTCTGGGCCGAGCGCGGCTGCGTGATCATGCAGCCCCATGACATGGAAGTGGGAGCCGGGACCTTTCATCCGGCCACCTTCCTGCGCGCCATCGGCCCCGAGCCCTGGCGCGCGGCCTATGTGCAGCCCAGCCGCCGTCCGACCGACGGGCGCTATGGCGAGAATCCCAATCGCCTGCAGCATTACTATCAATTCCAAGTGCTGCTCAAGCCCTCGCCGCCAGATATCCAAGCGCTGTATCTGGACTCGCTAAAGACCCTGGGCATCGACCCGCTGGTACATGACATCCGCTTTGTCGAGGACAATTGGGAATCCCCCACCCTGGGGGCCTGGGGGCTGGGCTGGGAGGTCTGGCTCAATGGCATGGAGGTGACCCAGTTCACCTACTTCCAGCAGGTTGGCGGGCTCGAATGCCGGCCGGTCAGCGGCGAGATCACCTATGGGCTGGAACGCATCGCCATGTACCTGCAGGGGGTCGAGAATGTCTTTGATCTGTTATGGAAGCAGACGCCCGAGGCGCGCGTGACCTACGGCGATGTCTATCATCAAAACGAGGTCGAGCAGTCAGCCTACAACTTCGAGCATGCCGAGGTGCCGGCGCTCTTTGAGCAATTCACTGTCGCCGAGCGCCAAAGCCGCCATCTGGCGGAACTCGGCCTGCCGCTGCCGGCCTATGAGCAGGTGCTGAAAGCCTCGCATCTGTTCAATCTGCTTGATGCGCGCGGCGCCATTTCCGTCACCGAGCGGCAGCGCTTTATTCTGCGTGTTCGCACCCTGGCGCGCGCGGTGGCCACTGGCTACTACCAGTCGCGCGAGGCACTGGGCTTTCCGATGCTCGCCGACCAACCCGAGCGGAGGGCCGCATGAGCACAGCCAGCAGTACGACCGGCGATCTACTGATTGAAATCGGCACCGAGGAACTGCCCCCGGTCGCCCTGCCGCGTTTGGCCCAGGCCTTGCAGCAAGACATGATCAAACACCTGGCCGAGCATCAGCTTGCCCATGGCGCGGTCGAGAGCTTCGCCACGCCACGCCGACTGGCGCTGCGCATCGCCGAGCTGGCCCTGGCCGCGCCCGATCAACACCAGACCCGCCGCGGCCCGGCGCTGGCGGCGGCCTTCAATGCCGAGGGCGAGCCAACCCAAGCCGCGCTCGGTTTCGCGCGCTCCTGTGGGGTCGAGATCGACGCACTGGACCGGCTGGAGACCGACAAGGGCGCCTGGCTGGTGTATGAGCAACGCATCCCTGGTCGCACCGCCGCTGACTTGCTGCCAGAACTGACCGAGCAGGCGCTGGCTGCCCTACCCATTCCCAAACGCATGCGCTGGGGCTCGGGCGATGCGGCCTTTGTGCGCCCGGTGCACTGGATTTGTGGTCTGCTCGGCGACCAGGTCATCGCCGGTGAGGTGATGGGGCTACCCATGGGTCGCGAGACTCGCGGGCATCGCTTTCACGCCCCCGCGCCCATCAGCATCGCTCACCCGCGCGACTATGACCGCCTGCTGCGCGAGCAGGGCTGGGTGGAGCCGGATTTCGCCGCGCGCCGCGCACGCATTGCCGAGCAGGTCAGCGCGCTCGCCGCCAGCGCTGGCGGCCAGGCGCGCCCGACCGAGGCACTGCTCGATGAAGTCACGGCACTGTGCGAATGGCCGGTGGCCCTGCTCGGACGCTTCGACGCGGCCTATCTGGAAGTGCCGCCCGAGGTACTGATCGAAACCATGCAGAAGAACCAGAAATACTTTCCGGTCTTCGGCACCGATGGCGCCCTGCTGCCTTGTTTCATCACTATCTGCAATATCGACAGCCGCGCCCCGGACCTGGTGCGCGCCGGCAACGAGCGGGTCATCACGCCGCGCTTTGCCGATGCGTGTTTCTTCTGGGAGCAAGACCTCAAGGAGCCGCTTGCCAGTCGCATTCCCAAGCTGGCCGATGTGGTGTTTCAAGACAAGCTCGGCTCCCTGGCCGAGCGCGCCGGGCGTGTCGCTCAAGTGCTCGGCGCCATGGCCGACCCCATGGAGCTTGACCGCCCCGAGGCCGAGCACGCCGCGCGGCTCGCCAAATGTGACCTGGTCACCCTCATGGTGGGCGAATTCGGCAGCCTGCAGGGCATCATCGGGCGCTACTATGCCCAGCACGGCGGCGAGTCCGCCGCCATCGCCGAGGCCATGGCGGAACAATACCTGCCGCGTCACGCCGGCGACCAACTGCCAGTGACCCCGCTCGGGCAGGCACTGGCGCTGGCCGACCGGCTCGACTCCCTGGTTGGCGTGTTCGCCATCGGCGAGCGCCCCACCGGCGTCAAAGACCCCTACGGCCTGCGCCGCGCCGCTATCGGGGTGCTGCGGCTACTGATTGAAATCCCGCTGGAGCTGGATCTGAAAGACCTGCTCCACCAGGCCGCCGAGGCCTTTCCCGCCGCCATAGACGCGCCGGCCGTGGTCGATGAGGTACTGGGCTACTGCCTGGAGCGGCTAGGGGCCTATTATCAGGATCAAGGCATCGCCAGTGATCGCGTCGCCGCCGTGCTGAGCCTGGGACTTAGCGCGCCCGCGGACATCGACCGACGGGTGCGCGCGGTGGAAGCCTTCAGCCGCCTACCCGAGTCCACCGCCCTGGCCGCCGCCAACAAGCGCATCGCCAATATTCTGAAAAAAGCGCCAGCAAGCGCGCGCCACCTGGATCCGAACGCCCTGCGCGAACCCGAGGAACAAGCCCTGGCCCAATCCGTGGCAGCGGTCGAGGCCGATCTCCAACCCCTGCTCGCCGGCGGCGACTACGCGGGCGCCCTGGTCGCCCTGGCAGGCTTGCGCGAGGCAGTCGATGCCTTTTTCGACGCCATCATGGTGATGGCCGATGATCCGCAAGTGCGCGACAATCGGCTCGCCTTGCTCGGGCAGCTCCAGCTGTTGTTCCTGCGCATTGCCGATATCGCCAAGTTGCAATAGGCCCGCTGGTACCCTGACAATGGTTGAGCAGACAGCAAACCCGGACTCCCACGACGCCATGCTGGCGGCCGTGCAGGCCTTTCATGACAAACACCGCTTGCGCGAGACCGGCGGCGAGGACATGGTCTATCGCATCGCGCTCATGGCCGAGGAGCTTGGCGAAATCTCCGCCAGTGTGACCAAGGGCAAAGCCTATGAGCACCTGGCCGAGGAAATCGCCGATCTCTATATTCTGCTGCTCGGCACTGCTATCTCAGCCGATGTGGATCTGAAAACCGCCTTCTGGCGCAAAATGGCCAAGCTCGACTTGCGCCAGGCACGCATGATCGGCGGTCGCATTCGCGTCTCGGCGTTCAAGGATGACCCGGAACCCGAGCGGCAAGACGTGCGGCAAAATGATCCCCAGCAGCAAGATCCTGGGCACGCATGAGTGTGAAGCTTGTGATCCTCGACCGCGACGGCGTCATCAACCAGGACTCGGATGCCTACATCAAGTCACCGGACGAATGGCAGCCCATTCCCAACAGCCCCCAGGCGATTGCCCGGCTCAATAACGCCGGCTGGACGGTCACCGTCGCCACCAATCAATCCGGAATTGGTCGCGGGCTGTTCGATCACGACCAGCTCGCGCTCATTCACCAGAAAATGACCCGGGAACTGGCGACCGTGGGCGCGCGCATCGAGGCCATTGCCTACTGCCCGCATCGTCCGGACAATGGCTGCACCTGCCGCAAGCCGCGCACCGGGTTGCTAGAGTCGCTGGCAAGGCGCTTTGGGGTCTCGCTCGCCGGGGTTCCGGTCATCGGCGATGCGCTGCGCGATGTGCAAGCGGCCATGGCGGTCGGCGCGCGCCCGCTGCTGGTCAGCACCGGCAAAGGCAAGCGCACCCTTGCGACCCATGAGGTGGAGCTGAATCATGTCGAGCAATTTAGGGATCTGTCCGCGGCGGTCGACGCACTGCTGAAAGAACACTAGCCAGCTCTAAACACCCATGCTTTATCTGCGCTCCGCCATTTTTAACCTCTTGTTCAGTGTTGTCAGCATTGGCTACAGCATTGCTATCTTGCTGGCCGCGCCCTTGGTCTCGGAATGCGCCCTGGGACACCTCGGGAACGCCTGGTCGCGCACCTCACTGGTATTACTGCGGGTCATCTGTGGGCTGGATATCCAGGTGAGCGGGCGCGAGTATCTGCCGGAGCACCCAGTAGTGATTCTGTGCAAACATTCATCCGCCTGGGAGACGGTCGCGCTGCGCACCCTGTTTCCTTGCCGCCAGGCCTGGGTTTTGAAGCGTGAACTGCTCGCCATTCCCTTCTTTGGCTGGGCACTGGGCCGCTATCACCCCATCGCCATCGACCGCGGCTCGCCAAGACAGGCGCTCAAGCAGGTGCTGACCCAGGGTGAAATCAGCCTGAACGCCGGGCGCTGGGTGGTGCTCTTCCCCGAGGGCACGCGTGTCGCCCCCGGACAGCGCGGACGCTACAATATCAGCGGTGCCAAACTGGCGGAACGCACTGGCACGGATGTGCTGCCCATCGCGCACAACTCAGGCGTTTTTTGGGGCCGCCGTGCCTTTACCAAAAGGCCGGGTTGCATCCATCTTGTCATAGGGGCACCTATTTCCAGCCAAGGTCGCGGGGCGGCCGAGATCAATCGTCTGGCCGAGGACTGGATCGAGACCACGGTGGCCAGTCTGCCCAGCTCGCCAGATCCCTCCCGAACCTGAAGCCGGCATCGACTCGAGCCACAGTATCATGCTGGTGAAATTTCAAAGTCCCGCCCATGCCGACATTGTGATGTTCGGCGATGTCGCCTTGACGCTCTTGCGCCTGATGGGCAACAGCGGCAAAGTGCCCGGCGCCCTGATGCCGGAGGATATCCCCGAAGCCCTGGGCAACCTGAAAGCCGCGGTCGCGGCCAATCCGGAACGTCCGCTCAATCCAGAGCGGCAGCATAGCCGCGATGCCGAGCAGCCCAGCGTGAGCCTGTCCCGCCGTGCCCTGCCGCTCATCCATCTGCTCGAGACCGCATTGGCGCGCGATAAACATGTGATCTGGGAATGATGGCCAGTGAAGGCGCATGCCCCCGAGGGTGCACCGGCTCAGCCAGCCTCCAGACCCGCGATCATTAGTACCTCGTGCGAGTTTCTATCCGGGGCAAATGCCGGCTCCCCCATGCGCCAGTCCCGACAAAAGGCCTTCGTCAAAGCGAGAGTATTCGTCTAGGAGATATGACGGTAACAGTGCCCGCACACGGCGCGCGAAGCGTTGTGGGCGATGGATCCGGAACGCCAGGAAACCGCCGCCCGAGTCGCTCATGCGGGTGGCTCGGTTCTGCGACAAGCCATCACGACCGCCGACTGTGGCTCGGGTGCGGGAGAACTCGCACCCACCTGGTCAGGCGCCCCAGCCCCCAAGCCTCAGCCTCTACCCCCTCTTTATAGGGGCACACCGCAAACCCAGCTAGGTACTCGTAGTACCCCTGCCAGAAGGCGAGCGCGGCGGTTTGCGGTGTGCTAGGTAAAGGCATAGTTATTTAGGTGGCAGGGCGGGTGCCAATCTCCCGCAGTCCGGGTATTCGTCGGCGTACTTGCAGCCGATCCCAAGTCTCCTATTCCCCGGCAACAGGCTAATACCGCTGCTGACTGGCTTCAGCATTCCTGCCTGCCTTTCAACTCAGTCCAGAATCCTATTTCTGCGACTCTTCCCAAGCCAGGAAATCACTGATGGTACTGCGTGCTCGTCCGGCGGTGCCCTTCGGCCACTCGCCTTTAGCGGTGATGTAGGCTTCAACGCGCTCACTGTACTTCGCTTTGGCGATGTGCATGAGGGCTTCGGCACAGAACTATCTACCTTCAGACAACCTGATCTCCGGGAATTTACGCTGAGCCCAATTTCAACACCAGGCGCAGATTGGTGCGGGGAAAAACCGTCTCGGTTTCATTCAACTCCTCGCAGAGTTTTGCGATGATCAGTCGGTCTGGACCTCGGTGTCTTTCTGATCTGCCTATGCGGCAGTGAACATGTCGGCCCCGGACCCGGACTGGCATTTCTGAGCTGCCTATGCGGCAGTGAACGGGATCGGGATCGGCAGCGGGGCAGGCAAGCTTTTCTGAGCTGCCTATGCGGCAGTGAACGCTTCCCGAGCCATTTGCGCTGTTCCCAACCCCTTGAATTGATTTGGCCAGCAAGGCAGGGTAAATTTCGTTTACCCCATCCTGAGGCTATCCAGAGAAGGACAATCAATCACTTGCGCTGGATCACAGCCGAGAGAGCAAAAAAGTCACCCCTGAGCCGCTGGAGGGTAAAAAACGCTTGGAGACGGGGACCTCGGGGCTGAGACAACGAATCGGAACAGGACAACCCTATGGCGATCATGGCGCAAGCGAAGCTTTTTTCCTGGGATGCCCTCGAGGCGCGCAGTGACCTAGATCGGCTGCGATTGGTCATCGACCATCTCCCCGATGAGCGCATCGTCCAATACCTCGAAGTGATGCGCGGGCATGGGCGCGATGACTTCCCGGTGCGAGCGATGTGGAATGCGCTGCTCGCCGGTATCGTCTTTCAGCATCCCAGCCCCGAATCCCTATGACGCGAGCTGGCGCGCAATCCCAGCCTCCATGCCGCCTGCGGCTTCGATCCGCTGCCGATTCAGCGCAAGGCGAAGGCCCAGGTAGTGACCGACCCCGAGACCGGGCTGTCGCGCATCGAATGGCCACCGGCGCCCGAACCGGTGCGAGCGGTGCCCTCGAGCTGGAACGTCTCGCGCTTTCTGGCCAATGTCATTGAACTCGAGGAGACCCTCGGGATGGTCAGCGATCTAGTCCCCTTGTTACGCGAACAACTCATGGCGTTGTTGCCCGAGTTTGGCACGCACCTGGGATTCGACGGCACCGACATCGCCAGTCATAGCACCGGAGCGAAAAACCGCGCCACCGAGCAAACCTCCGACCCCGATGCCGATTGGGGCCATCATGAAACCAGCGGTGTGGATGCCCGCACTGGCAAAGCCTGGAAAAAGATCAAACGCTGGTTTGGCTACGGACTGCATCTGATTGCCGATACCCAGTATGAACTGCCCGTCGCCTTCGAGGTCACGCCCGCGTCGCACTCCGAGCAACCCACCCTGCGCGCGATGATCCGCGCCACCTTCAACGACACCCCGGAACTGCCCGAGCGCTGCAAGGACTTCAGTGCCGACCGGGGTCTCGACTGTGCCGAGACCAAGGCCATGCTCTGGGATGACTATCAGATCCGCCCGCTGATCGATACCCGTGAGCTGTGGCGCGAAGAGAAACAGCTTCCGGATTATGACCCCTGCAAACCCATCACCCGCCCGCTCAACCCCCAGCGCGCCGATACCATCGTATATACCGAAAAAGGTTCGCTCCATTGCATTTGGGTGCGGCTCTTTTAGAACGATACTCAGCAACGACAAAACAAGAGCTTAGCCAGCCGGAAAGGGGATAAAAGGGAAGACAGGGTCTCCAGTTGGGTGCGAAACTGAAGGGACGAAACTTTATCCCGCTGGCCCAAGGAGACCCTGTCGATGCCATCCTACACGATTTCCTCGCCCCACTTCGATTGCTACGCGGGCGCGATCGCTCAGTTCGAGCAGCTGCTCGAGACGCTCAGCGGTGAGCAAGCCCAGCGCGCCACGCACGGGGAGGTTGAGGCCTTGATCCAACAGGACGGCATGAAACTGCTGTGTCAGATGATCCAGGGACACCTGGACCAGCGCGCCCAAGAAGAACCGCGGCAGACCTCTGTCGTTGGCGCGGATGGCGCCCCGCGCACGCATCACCGCGCGGGCTGCACCCGGCTTCTGGAGACCCGCTTCGGGGAAGTGAAGGTCACCCGCCGGGGTTACGGCGCGCCGGGACTGGAGAGCATCTTCCCCCTGGATGCGGCGCTTAACCTCCCGCCAGACAAGTACTCTCACGGCTTGTGCGAGGTGGTGGCCGAGGCGGTCGTGGATGGCTCGTTCGATGCGGCCTGTGCGCATCTCAAACAGGTCGGCGGCGGGCAGATGGCCAAGCGCCAGGCCGAAGACGTGGCGGTGCATCTGAGCCAAGACTTCGATGCCTTCTATGCACAGCCTTTTCTTGCGCAGTTACCGAGTGAGTCGGACGAACGGTTCCTGATCATCAGCGCCGACGGCAAGGGCATCGTGATGCACCCGCGCGATCTGCGCGAGGCCACGCGTAGGGCGCGGGAACGCCAGGCGCACAAGCAACAGACCCGGCTGAGTCCCGGGGAGAAAAAGCAGCGCAAACGCATGGCCACCGTGGCCTCGGTCTATGAGGTCGCCCCCTACCCGCGCACCCCGGAGCAGATCCTCGACCCCGACCAAGCCCCCGAGGGAAAACGCCCCCGGGTCCAGAACAAGCGCACCCCCTTGGTAATCAGGGGCGCGCGTAGAGGCCGATCAGCGCACCGTCATCGAGCAAGCCTTCGAGGAAGCCATGCGCCGAGACCCGGATCAACAACGCCGCTGGGTTGTTCTCTGTGACGGCCAGGAGGATCTGCTGCGTCAGGTCTCAGCCGCTGCCGAGCGCTACAAGGTCGAGGTGGTGGTGATCCAGGACTTCGTCCATGTGCTGGAGTATCTGTGGAAAGCCGCGCATGCGTTCTTCCCCGAGACTCCGAGCGAGCGCGAGCAGTGGGTCCTGGAGCGCGCCATGGCCATCCTTGAAGGACGCGCTCACGACGTCGCCGTGGGGCTACGCCGCGCCGCGACCCGCAAGCAGCTCGGCGAGGCGGCGCGCAAACCGGTCGACAAGGCCGCTGACTATCTCGATAACAACCGTGCGCGCCTGCGCTACGACCAAGCGCTCGCGCAGGGAATGCCTATCGCCACCGGTGTCATCGAGGGCGCCTGTCGCCATCTGGTCAAGGATCGCATGGACCTGACCGGGGCACGCTGGGGCTTGGCGCGCGCCGAGGCCATCCTGAAGCTGCGTTCACTGAAAATCAGCGGGGACTTGCCGGCGTATCTCACGTTTCACTTCGACGCTGAGCGCCAACGCCACTACCCCGGGCCGCCAATCCCGCTGGACCTGCCCGTGGCAGCATGAGGTCTCACCTGCGAACTCACCATGGACAGAAAACATCACCCGCAACCGCTGGATTCTTCGGTGCTTGGCGTCGTTCTAAAAGAGCCGCACCCAACGCCTTTCCTCGTCTGCCGGTGATGGTGTTGCTCGATGGGCTCTATGCCAATGGCCCGATCATGGAACGCTGTCGCCGCTATCACTGGGATTTCATGATCGTGCTCAAGGATGGCTCGCTGCCCACTGTCTGGGAGGAGTATCGCAGCCTGGCGCACGAGCAGCCGGAGCATCGCTGCGAACAGAGATGGGGCGAGCGTCAGCAGCAATTTCAGTGGGTCAACGCGATTCGCTACGAGTATGGACCCAATGGCAAGAAGTTCCTTGAGGTCCATGTGGTGACTTGCCACGAACACTGGCAGGTGGTGGACCCCAAGACCGCGGAGATCATCACCAAGCACGCCCGCCATGTCTGGCTCTCCTCGCGCCCGCCCATTGCCTAATGGGCCGGCTCAATGTGCATACCCGCTGCAACCTGGGGGCGCGCTATCGCTGGGGCATCGAAGGGGCGTTTCTGGTCGAAAAGCATCAGGGCTACGCCTACGAACATGCCTTCGCCAAACAGTGGAACGCGATGAAGGGCTATCATTTCCTGATGCGTCTGGCGCACCTGATCAACACCCTGGCGCGCTTCTCCAAGCAGCTGGCGGCGCTGTTCGTGGAGCTTGGGGTGCAGGCCACCATCGGCTTCATCCGCAATACCCTCACCGGCCCTTGGCTCGATCCCCAAGCGGTGGAGCAGCGCCTGCAGCGACCGTTTCGATTACGTCTGCTCTGAGCTCACTGCCTGCAGTGAGACGACCGCTTGCCCATCGCGCAGGCGGAGGCCCCCTATGGCCAAGAGGTCCTGCGGCAGCGATTTTTGCTCCGGCAGGCTCCGTCACACGGGCGCCAATGTCCAGTTTTCACCTCACTCGGCGCGAAAATTCTCGAAATTCCTCGTCCAGCGCCTTGGTCTGGTAAGTCGTGCGTCAGGGCTGGCTAGACTTACTGTTGTTACTGCGAACGGTCAGGATAGAATATTCTTGGGCGCTGGCGTGCCGTCGCGCTTGGCGATAGCGGCGGTGGGCGCGCACCAGGTTGGCGGCAAGCTGCGCGGCGATGGGGCCGTTGCGGTGCCTGGGTTTATCAACCAGACCGAGGTCGTCGTGGCGGATGGCTTGGGCCGGGTCGCCGTCGTGCAGGGTGTGGTTGCCTTGGGCGAGGGCGGTGGGGGGCTGGGCCTGAGTCTGGAGCAGGGCCTGGCGCTGGGCGGAGGGGTCATCAGGGGCGGGCATGAGCAGCTTTGGCGGCGCGGGTGAGCCGGCGGTGGCTCAGCCTTGGTGTCTTTGAAATGGTCGCGGCATGATGTGCTCGGAGGATAGCCACAAACGCGGTGAAGTGCAAGGCAACGGCGCCGAGCTTGGTGCACCGGGTCGCTTGTGTAAACGTGGTCTGTCCCTGAGGAATCCCCAAAACTTTTTTCTTTGCAATCAGGGTAATGACGAACTGGACATCGCTGGTCGCCTGGCTCAATCAGGGCGGCCACGCCAAACAATTGATGAAGCGTGAGAATTTGTGGGGATACCTCAGGGTCTCTCCCGGTTTTCCTCCCGTACCGGTTTTCCTCTGGTTTTCCTCTACGCAGTACGCCCTTCTTTCTGCATTTGTGCCTTTAAAGACGCTAATTCGGCCAAAGCAGCCTCCTTCTCGGCGCGTTCCTGGTCGGCCTTTGCGCGTTCTTGTTCTTTCGCCATACGCTCTTGCTCAAGCGCCAACCGTGCCTGCTCTTCGGCCGTGCGTGCCTGCTCTTCGGCCGCGCGCGCCTGCTCTTCGGCCGCGCGTGCCTGCTCGACGAATTGACGCGCCTGCTCGGCCTCGGCGCGGCGTTCATCGAGCTCTTGTTGGATACTCATCTGCTGGCGCAGATAGTTCTGCCGCGCTTGGTAGGCGTGGTAGGCGCGGTCTTTCTCGGAGAAGCGTTCTAGGGTGCGCATGGCTTGCCTCATCTCGGGGGTCTGCATCCAGGGCGGAAGGGCGTCAGTGTCGAGGGTGACGCCTTCCTTGAAAAATTTCAGCCAACGTTCTTGCTCGGTGTTGACCCACTCGGCATGGAATTTGTTCAGCTCCAGCAGCCAAATGCCACCGTGATTGAGCAGACTGCGACCTTGGGGGTCGCGCAGGCGGAAGTCGTGCAGGTAGGCATCAGGATCCGGGAGCAGGTCTTCGGCAAGCAGCCAGATGGCGTAGGTGGGCTTGAGCGTGCTGTAAGGCTCGCCGTCGCTGAGCTGAGAGCTATAGAGATCGGCCCAGCCATAGCTGATGCGGGCCGGCAGGTCGCGGTAGCTTAAGAGCTGAATCTCGATCTGATAGAGCCCGCCGTGGTCGTCCCTGGCCTTGACGTCGACAATACTGAGCTTGTCGTCGAGAAATTCGCGCTCGTTGTAGGGATTGAGGATCTCGACACCACTGATCGGGGCGGGTAGCTCGGCGCCGAGCATGGCGTTGAGAAAGTGCAGCAGCAGGGCACGGTTGGTCTCGGTGCCGAGCAGGGCCTTGAAGACGCAGTCGATCCGGGGGTCGATGGGGTGGCGCATGATGAGGATTCTAGCCGATTGCGCAGGGGGGTGGCTTCGCCGGGGAGGTGTCAGTGCAGTTCGCTGTTATCCGCGGTGAAGCGGGCGCGGGCTTGTTCGTCATCATCGCTGTCAAGCAGCAGGCGGGCGTCCCACAGCCACTGGTAGAGCAGGCTCGGCGATGGGGCCGTTTTGGTGGCTGGGTTCATCGACCAGGCCGAGGGCATGGTGGCGGATGGCTTGGGCCGGGTCGCCGTGGCGCAGGGCGTGGTTGCCTTGGGTGAGGGCGGTGGGGGGCCGGTTCTGGGTTTGGGCCTGGGTCTGGAGCTGGGCGGAGGGGTCATCAGGGGTCGGCATGAGCCGCGGTGGCGGCGGAGATGGGCCGGCGGTTGCTCAGCCTTAGGAGTCCTTGGGGGTGTCCTTACGGGTGGTTGCAGCGTGATGATGCTCGAAAGCATAGTTACAAACACGGCGAAGTGCAAGGCAATGGCGCCGGGGTTGGTGCACCGGGTCGCTTGTGTCAACGTGGTCTGTCCCGGTTTTCCTCGGTTTTCCTCTACTCAGTGCGCCCTTGCTCCTGCATTTGTGCCTTTAAAGACGCTAGTTCGGCCAAAGCAGCCTCCTTCTCGGCACGTTCCTGGTCGGCCTTTGCGCGTTCTTGTTCTTTTGCCACACGCTCTTGTTCAAGCGCCAACCGTGCCTGCTCCTCGGCGGTGCGTGACTGCTCGGCGAATTGACGCGCCTGCTCTTCGGCCGCGCGCGCCTGCTCTTCGGCCGCGCGTGCCTGCTCTTCGGCCGCGCGTGCCTGCTCGGCGAATTGACGCGCCTGCTCGGCCTCGGCGCGGCGTTCATCGAGCTCTTGTTGGATACTCATCTGCTGGCGCAGATAATTCTGCCGCGCTTGGTAGGCGTGGTAGGCGCGGTCTTTCTCGGAGAAGCGTTCTAGGGTGCGCATGGCTTGCCTCATCTCGGGGGTCTGCATCCAGGGCGGAAGGGCGTCAGTGTCGAGGGTGACGCCTTCCTTGAAAAATTTCAGCCAACGTTCTTGCTCGGTGTTGACCCACTCGGCATGGAATTTGTTCAGCTCCAGCAGCCAAATGCCACCGTGATTGAGCAGACTGCGACCTTGGGGGTCGCGCAGGCGGAAGTCGTGCAGGTAGGCATCAGGATCCGGGAGCAGGTCTTCGGCAAGCAGCCAGATGGCGTAGGTGGGCTTGAGCGTGCTGTAAGGCTCGCCGTCGCTGAGCTGAGAGCTATAGAGATCGGCCCAGCCATAGCTGATGCGGGCCGGCAGGTCGCGGTAGCTTAAGAGCTGAATCTCGATCTGATAGAGCCCGCCGTGGTCTCGGCTCCGAGCAAGGCCTTGAAGACGCACAAACGGACCTTTTCAGTCTAGGAGCAGGCGGCGGCCAGGCCCAGGCAGGCTTTGGTAAAGATCAAACGCGCGGATTTACCGAAAGTTTACCTTGGCGGGCGCGTTTAGGCCCGAACCCTTGGCCTTGATATACTGCATCGCCCCATACGCCAGGGATCGGGTCGGAGCATCCACGCCCTGGGTGGAGACATCAGGCTGCTGTGCGATATTGCGCTGGGAGTTTTTTCATTGACGCAACCCCAACCACAACCCCAACCCCAAACAAGCGTCGCCGCTTTTGATTTCGACGGGACCATTTCCACCCGCGATACCTTTCTCCCCTTTCTGTTCCGCGCCTTTGGCTGGGTTCGGGTGCTCTCTGTGCTGTTGCCGCTGGCGGGCGAGGGTCTGCGGGTTCTGCGCGGACGCGCCAGTCGGGATGCCTTCAAGGCGCGGCTGATCGCACGACTCTTTACTGGTGTTCCAGTCAGCGCCATCACCCCCCACGGGCCACGCCATGCCGAGGCGATCCGACGGTGGCTGCGGCCGCGGGCGCTTGCGCGCATCGAATGGCATCGCGCGCAAGGGCATCGGTTGGTGATGGTCAGCGCGTCGCTGGAGTTGTATCTGCGCGATCTTGCCGCGGACTTGGGGTTTCAGGATCTTCTCTGCACGCAGCTGGGGCAGGAGGGCGCTTGCTTTGACGGGCGCATGGCCGGCGGCAATTGTCGCGGCGCGGAAAAAGTCAAGCGGCTGGAGACCCTGCTTGGCGATTTATCCCAACTGGAGATCCATGCTTACGGCGACTCGGACGGCGACCGGGAGATGCTGGAGATCGCCCAACATCCCTTCTATCGACCTTTTCGCGACTAGCAACCGAGAAGGCGGGGGTTTGCATGACCCTGCCGCCGTGCTACCCCATGTCCATGTTCGCGCGCGCGACAATCTGGCGCGCCCAGTGCCGATGGGTGGCGGGTTCGCACATGGAGCCTTGATATTGGAACACGGCACGGTCATCCAGCAGGATTTGTCGCGCTGTCGTCACCTCCGTGGATGTGACCTGAAAGGCAGCGTTGATCGACGCGAGTTGCTTGGGATGAATCGCCGTCTTACCGCAGAGTCCATGCGCGATGTCCTCGGCCAGCTCCTCGCTCAGCAGCTCCGGGCAGTCAAGATGCTCGAACACCGGCGCCGTGAGCTGGAAGCCAAAGGGTTTGAAAGTAGTCACCAGGTTGGCAATGGTGGGGCCCAGGGGAGTGCGATAAATGGTGCGGTCGCGCGGACGGCGCAGGCCCAGAAGTGCGAGCAGGTCGTTGCCGCCGATGCGCAGCGCCAGGATGCGCTCCTGCTGGCCTGCCGCGAGCATTTGATCACGCAGGTCGCGCATGCGCGCGACATCAAAAACATCAAGCGTCTCCAGGGTCGGCATGCAGCGAAATCCGGTGCCGGCCAGGGGGCCAAAGTAGGCGTCGAAGTTACTCAGGTCAAGCTTGGGTAAGACAAAGCCGTCGAGCTTGCCCGCCCCAGGCAGGGCCAGCAGCCAGTCGAGAATCTCGGGGTTGCGCACCCGCACGAAGCGCATCAATGTCGTGCGCTTCTCCATGCGTTCAAGACAGTGGCGGAGGTTGTCGAGCGCAACGCCGAGTGCCTGCTCGGCCACGGCATCCTCGGTACAGAAGATCACCGAGCGCAGACTGGGCCAACGGCTGGCGTTGGCGATGGGCAAACAGTCCTTGTGCGTCAGCGGGACATAGAGCGAGCCCCCAAGTCGATAAGCCTCAAGCATCGGATAACCCTTTGATGAGCGCGATGGCCTGGTAAGGCGAATTGGGGTCGACCTCGCCAGGCACTTGCTTTTCCGTGGCCAACTGTATCAAGTGAGCGACTTCTGGAAGATCGGGATCGCGCAAGATGAGCCGCTCGGGCACCCGCCGCAACAGGACGCGCGTGGCCTCGCCGATTCCGGGTTTGATGAAATTCGCATTCGTGATGCCGAAACGGGCGCGAATGTCGGCCAGCATGCGGGTGGAGCGCTCGCGTGCCGCGGTCGGGTCGACTGGCTGTGTCGCCGGCTGATAGCCGGCATCCAGCTGCGCGCGGATCGTCTCGCGCAGCGCGTCGACGAACCAGCGTGACAAATCCTGGGGTTCAAAGTGCGCGTAATAGACGCAGCCATGAAAGTCGTCGGGGCCGATTTGATGGTTCAGGATCGAGCGGCTAACCAGTCCGGACATGGTCGCCCCCATGATGCTCGAGGGGATCAGGTAATCCTCATCCGAGGGGGCAACCCCGACGCCGGCCAGGTCGGTCAGGGCATGGAGGCGGGAATCCAGGGTAAGGCCCCAGCGGGTCTTAAAGTCCGCGAGCGCGTGCTTGAGTTCACGCGCGATCACCCCTTTGCCGGTCCAGCCATCGACAAAGACGATGCCGGCTGGGTCGCGCTGGCAGTCCTCAAGAATAAAGCGCAGGGCGCGTTGATCAATGCCGCGATCACGGATGATGGAGATCGAGTAGTGCCGCGCTGGGCGCGCGAACACCTCCGCCAGGGTGTGCTTGAGCAGGACGCCGACCGGGGTGCCAGCACGCGCGAGCGAGACCAGGGTGATCTCGTTGGCGTGCTCGGCGGCAATCATGGCGGCTAGGTCAAGCACGCCGCGCGCCATGCGATCACGCGTCATGGCGAAAGCTTGGTGAAAGACCTCAAGGTAATCCGCCGAGGGCAGGGATTCGAGGCTTAACATCTCGCTGTAATGCCGGAGCCCCGCCTGAATCAACCGCTCCTTCTCGGCCACCGGAGTGTCGTCGATAGCGATGGGTTTCAGCAGAAAGCAGACATCCTCGGGGCGATAGCTGCCTGGGAAGCCGGCCGAGGCATTGGCCCTTTGGCTGACGGCGTCCCTCTCCGCATTGTTGTCCCGATGCACCATTAACGGGGGTAACCTGCCGTTGCGGGAGCCGATTAGGGCGTCAACGCACGCGCGGCGCGGGTGGCAAGAGTGGACGCGAACAACTGGGTGCCCTCCGGAATGATGGCATAGTCACATTCCGCCATGAAGGGCGCGTCAATCAGGCTATCACCAACGCCAATGGTGAGGATGTCGCCGCATTCGCGCCTGAGTTGCTCAATCAGATGACGCACCGCGAACTCCTTGCCCAGATAGGCGGGAATCACGGCCAGATTGTTCTCGTTGCGGTGCAGCCTGTGCGCGCCAGCATGGGCCGCGACCCAGGGCGTGACCAGCTCGCGCTGCAAGCGGTCAAGATCGGCCGCCCGGTCATCACGATACTTGGCGACCCAATACAGAGGCAGCCCGAAGTCCTCGATGATGCGCACGCGCAGGGCCAGGCGCTCGCGCGCGATCAGTGCCTCGGCCTGGTCGAGCAGCTCGCCTAGCTGATTGATGCAGGCCCGCGCGCCCGCTGTCGTGCGCGCGATCCAGTCCGGCTCCGGCTCCCCTTGGTGATCCAGGATGATTCCGCCATAGTCGAGAATGCGCCAGCTGGTGAATGGCAGGTCGACCCGCGCGAACGAGGCCTGATTCCGCGCCGTTGTCGGGATCAGGGTCGCCTGCCCGGCCAGGAAATCCCAGAACGCGCGTTGCCGGGCCGTCATGAACGAATGTGCGCTGCCGTCGGCCAGATAGGCCGCTGCTCGCGGGTTAGGCTCATGAGCGCATTTGCGCCGAGTTTGAAACAGCGTGTCATCGAGATCGACGAAGATGTACCGACGTGCCAGCACATCCTCAGCCAAGCTCGAACTCCGCTGGGTCGATGCCAAGCTCGGTGGCAATGCGACGGGCGACCTGCTTCTCGTCATTGTCGAAGTTTCCATCCGCGCCCGCGATGGCGATGATGAGCCGCATGATCAGCCGGGACGCATCATCCTTGCCCTTCATCTTGCGAATGGCGTCATAGGCCTTTGCCTCGCCCAAGTCCTTGTCGAACTCAATCTGGGTCATGATGTTCTGAAAGGACTCGATGATCTCCTTGCTGGAGAAGACCGACAGGGCTTCATAGTTCTCCATGAAGCGCATCATCTTCTGCTTTTCATCCGATGAGACGCTGCCATCGGCCATCGACATGAGCACCGAGCCGCTCACGGCGGCGTTCAGGAAGTCCTTGTTCTTGAACTTCATCACCTCGGTTTTTAGTTCGGATGCCTTGTGCTTCAGGTTGTTGAGTAGGTCTTGAAATGCCATGCGATGCCTCGGTTATTGGTGGTGAATGCTGGGTGGTGAATGCTGGATGATCAGCCGACCCGAAATTAATTCTTGCTACCGCGAACCCAGTCCAGGCCCCAGTGGTGCGCCTGGTCCATATCCAGGTGTCCGCGATAATATTCGACCAGCTTGGTGATCTTGACCGCGCCGCTCTGATTCTCCAGTAGCGCGATGGCGCACATGGGCCGGTCGTTGCGATGGGAGTCGAGCCGCACTTCAATCTCGGGCTGGTTCGGTGTCTTGAGGCGGATCACGGCATCCGCCTCGGCCCAATTGGGAGCGCCTTCATAGATGAAGGCATAGATGAGCACGCGTCGGATCCGATCCCAATGCTGACCATTGACGCGCAGGTTCTCGCCCTCGCTGCTGGTGCCGGTGCGATCATCGGCGTCGAGCTTGATATACGGCGGCTGCTGATAGTTGCCAAGGGTGTTTCCGAGTGCCTGCACCGCGCCTTTCATGCCGTCGTTCAGTTCAAACAGGCAGCCGACATCCAGGTCTGTCTTGCCGCCGCCCATCAGGTTGCCAAAAAAGCCTTTCTTTGTGCCCGCCGCGACCGGTCGCCAGTTGAGATTGATCAGCATCTCGCCAAAGGCGGCGCTGTCCTGTTTCTCCAGCGAGACCGTGCTGCCGGATTTCTCCAGGGTGATCTTGCTGAGATTGACTGCCGGATTGGCGGGCGGCGTGCTCGGGGGCGGCGGGGGAGGTGGGGTTTGGGGTGATGGCGCATCCGCCGCCACGCTGCCACCGAAATGCTCGACCAGGGCCGCGAGTCCGCCATTGAAGCCCTGCCCCAGGGCACCGGCGCGCCAGATGCCATTCTTGCGGTAGAGCTCCAGTAGCATGAGCGCGCGCTCGGCGGCGAAATCCGACCCACTGAAGGCAAAGCGCGCCACATCCCGAGCCTCATCCATGAAGCGCACATGGCCATGGCCGATTCCGGACATGGAGCCGGCGCCATCAAGCGCCGCGGTGAGCGTCAGGCGCTCGATGCTTGCCGGCAGCCGGTCGAGGGCAATCGCGAAGCTGGCATTGTTGCCAGTCCCCGGAGCATTGGCCTGAGCGCCGGTCGCGTCCAGCGCCACGCCACCGCAGGGTGAGCTCGGCTGGTTGAAGAACACCATGTAGCGCTCATCGGCAAGCTTGCCCGCGGCATCTAGCCCGAAGCAGGCAAAGTCGATCACCATCCCCGGTGCCTCGATGGTGACACCCAGGGTGAAGCGCTGCCCGTTCGGGACTAGGTCGGTGATTTTGGCCCGTTGGCCCAGCTTCATGTCCATTGGCGAGATCAGCCGACGTTGACGCCGTGCTGTCGCGCGAGCGCCGCCAGGCCACCGGCATAGCCCTGACCGACTGCCTTGAACTTCCAGTCGCCGCTGTGGCGGTAGATTTCACCGAAGACCATCGCGGTTTCAGTCGAGTAATCCTCGGACAGATCGAAACGCACCACTTCTTGGTTGTTATCCCGGTTGACCAGACGCACGAAGGCATTGCTGACTTGCCCGAAGCTCTGCCGGCGCGCCTCGGCGTCATGGATGGTCACCACGATGATGAGCCGCTGAATCTCGGGCGGTACCTTCGAGAGGGTGACATGCACGGACTCGTCATCTCCCTCGCCCGCGCCGGTGAGGTTGTCGCCGGTATGTTCCACCGAGCCATCGGGGGACTTTAACTGATTGTAAAAGATAAAGTAACTGTCACTGGATACCTTGCCGTCCTCTTTGACCATGAAAATACTGGCATCCAGGTCAAAGTCCTGGCCATCGGTCGCGCGCGCATCCCAGCCCAGTCCGACCAGGACATTTTCCAGGTTGGGTGCCTCCTTGCTCAGGTTGACATTACCGCCTTTGTTCAAGCTAATCGCCATGCAATCCTCCTTCTGTTCATGTCATCGTTCAACGAGGGTGGAGCCTCCCGCGCCCAATCAGCCGTCCCCAGGCAGTCGGGACAGCGCCGCCGATGATGTCCGCGGCGAATCGGGATGCCGATAGGTCACGCAGGCTGGCCCTAAGTTATGCACCAGATCGCGGAGATCATCAACCGGGGTTTCATGACAAAGAATGATGCGGTCAAAAGTGGCTGGGTCGACATTGTAAAGATAGTTCGGAATGCCTTCGCCATAGTTGTCCTGAAATACTAGCCGACGCTGGATATCCGCACCTAGCCGGATTGGCGAGCGCGTGGTGGCCTGGACCAGGGTCTTGAGCCCCAGCGCTTCGAGTGCCAAGCCAACCCGGTAGGCCAGATGCATGTATTCCCCGGTGCCCAGCACCAGCACCCGTGCCTTTGGCGCCAGATCCCGCGCCAGATGCCGGATATCGGCCTCGGCTAGGGCCAGCGGGCGGTCAAGACCCAGGCGGCCGCTGCCATGCCCCGCGAGTTGCTCCGGCAGCCGGCGGTTATCTCCCACCGCGATGGGGAGTGGCAGGTTTGCCAGGCTGGCCGCGGGCGTGAATGCCAGTTCAGCCTCTAGCGCCGATAGGGTGCTGACCGGTAGGCTCAGCCTCCGTGACCAGTCCGAGGCGGCACGCGCGCCACTGAAATCAGTGATGGCGACAAAATGCACCCGTTCGAGATTGGGGTTGATGCGTTGATAGGCTAGCGCAAGATTGCACAGGGTCGCGCCGGTACTGATCTCATCGTCGATCAGTATTAACTCGCGCGCGGCGCGGAAGCGCGCTCGCAGATGCGGCTCCCGCGGCTCGTAAAGGCATTGCTCCGGGGCATGGCAATGCGCTTCCTCGAACTCCAGGCGCGGCCAGCCTGGAAGAAAATAGCGGGTGGAATGCACAAACAACGCCTGAGCGCTCGGATCGCGCTCCAGTAGCGCCTCGAAAACACCCTGCCCCAGACCCGTCGCGGTTTCTGCCATCGCCATGCACAGCCAGGGTCCGGCGCCAAGTTCCAGGCGCCAGGCCAGATGGGCATGTAGCTCGCGCATCCGGCCGGGCGTGACCGGCCAGTGCTTGCCCAGGACCTTGCTGACGAACAGAAACCCCCGCTTGGGATTGTCGCGCGCCGCGAAACCACAGAGATCCTCGAGCGGATACCGGGCCTTGCGCACGCGCAGTCGCAGCACGCCAGTGTCCAGTTCAATGCGGTGCTCGGTCATCCGACCTCAAGTTCCGTGGCGGAGGGCGCCGGCCTCGCCACGACTCAGAGATGGGGTTTGATTTGCGGGAGGAGTTCCTCGAAGGTGCGACCCTGACCCGTTTCGCCAATGGCGTGCATTTTCCATTCATTGTTGTGGCGATACACCTTCGCCATGACCATGGCGTTATGCGAGCCTTGGCAGCTGAGATCGTAGCGGGCGATTTCACTGTTGTTGGCGCCATTGACGATTCGGCAGAAGGCGTTGGCGACCTGGGAGAAATCCTGTCCGGTGTAGTTATTGACGGTAAACACCAGGCTTTTGACATTGGCCGGAACCGCGGAAAGATCTACTTTGATCTGCTCGTCGTCGCCCTCGCCCTCGCCGGTACGATTGTCGCCGGTATGCTGGATGCTGCCATCGCGACTGCGCAGTTGACGAAACCAGACCGCATCGAGCTGATTGCCCTGTTCGTCGAACAGCAGGCAGGACGCATCTAGGTCGATACTGCTACCGCCACCGCCGCCGAAAAGTCCGCCAAGCATGCCGGATTTTTTCGCGGTCGCGGCGTCCCAGCCTAGCCCCATGACAATGCGGCTGAGTCCGCCGCCCGCTTCCTTGTCCAGCGAGATTTTTTGTCCTTTCTGCAAACTGATGCCCATGGCGCCCTCCAAATTGCACGATAACCGTGCCTGATTGCTGTTGATGACCACCCCGTGTCAAAACGGGAGGCTTGATGGATGCCGCTCGTCCCAGTTACTAAAGCCGCCCCAGTCGGATCAGAGACTTCTATGATGACTGCCGCGGCCGAAACAGGTCGCGATTGCGCGAGCAGATCACGACCTTGCCTTGTCCACGGAAGCGAATGACCAGCCCCTCCCCAGAAGTGACCGAGTTCACGATATTGCCAAAAAAACCCCCGCCGGTTCTTGGGGTGCCGACTTCGAAAGACAGCGTCGAGGACCAGGCCACCACATGACTGTTGTCGACTACCGTCTCACGCCCTGGGGTGACATCAAGCGTAAACACGGAACCAAAGCCAGAGACGGCCAGCTTTCCCTGCCCCCTGGCCTCCATGATGACAAAGCCGCCCGTTCCACCGAAAAAACCGCCACCTATGGTGTTCAGTCGAGGATTGATCGCAACACTAGACTCAGCGGCAAGAAAGCTGCCGTCCGAGAGCACGAAATCCGCGCCGGGCGCGACATCGAGTAGCTCGACCCCGCCTGGCAGGGCGGGTGAGAGCAGACAGTCGCCATCACCGGACACCGCTTCGATTTCCTGTTGAAACAGCGACTCGTCATTGGCCAAACGGCGCACCAAGGCCCGCCCGATTCCACCGCGCAGCTGTCCCTTGACCTGCAGCGGCTCCTCCATCATGACCATGGCATCGGATTCACAAAAAATTTTCTCCCCTTTTTGCAGGCTGACATGCAGAAAGGGATCGACGTCTCCGGTAATGGTGAAACTTGGCATCGCATAGCTCCCGGATCATTGGGGGATCATTGGTGGATCACTGAAAGATCATTGAGAGATCAGCGGGGGATGATCGGATCCCCTGAATCGCCCGCCCTGCCGCGCATGGCGCCAGGGAGAGCGGAGCGGCCATCCGTCATCCGCCAGCAGGCATCAGCCAAGGTTAACGCCATGATCCTTTGCCAGCGCGGCCAAGCCACCGGCGAAGCCTTGTCCAACGGCCTTGAATTTCCATTCGCCGGAATGTCGGTAAATCTCGCCGAAGACCATGGCCGTCTCGATGGAGTAATCTTCCGAGAGGTCAAAGCGTGCGATTTCGGTGTTGCTGTCTTTGTTGACCACCCGCATGAAGGCGTTGCGGACCATGCCAAAATTCTGGTTTCGGCTCTCTGCCTCATGAATGGTGACAGCAAAAACAATGCGGATCACATCCGGGCTGACCTTTGGCAACTCGATGGCGACCGACTCATCGTCGCCTTCGCCTTCTCCGGTCAGGTTATCCCCTGAGTGAACCACGGCGCCGTCCGGGGAGGTTTTCTGGTTGTAGAAGATAAAATGTGCGTCAGACAATACCTTGCCGGAATCGCCGGTCAAAAACACGCTGGCGTCGAGGTCGAAGGCTGTTCCATCGGTCGAGCGCGCATCCCAACCAAGACCAATGGTGGCATTGGTCAATCCGGGATCGGTCTTGGTCAGGCTGACATTGCCGCCTTTCTGTAAGCTAATGGCCATGGTTTCGCTCCTGAATCTTTTGTTGAAGTACAAAAAAACCTAGGTTATGAAGGAATCGCTTGTCCCGCGCCCTCCAGGTTGGGCATTGACCTCCGGGTTGCAACCTGTCGGAATCGGTTCCGGTTCCGGTTCCGGTTCTGGTTCCAGTTCTGGTTTCAGTTCCGGTTTCTGTTCCGGAGCCGGATTGTAAGCCAGTCACTGCCAGATTCGCACCCCCGGTGAGACTCATTGAGCCAGTCGCTCTCAACCCGCGCCAGGGCGTTGCTGCCTAATGCCCTGCCTGGCTGGTTTTGGACGCGTTGCGATACCACTTAATGTTCGCGCTCGCCCGCCACTAAAGATTACGCTGGACAGGCTCCGGTGACAAAGATTTAACGCCCATCCCAAGGATTTTCGTTCGCGCGCTGGTTGGAGCCTTGAGCCCTGGAGACAAGACCTCGGGGTCGGCCGCGGTCGGGATGGCAAGGATAAAGGGAATGGCTTAGGCTTCGGATTATTCTGAAATCATGGGGAGACCACCTGGCAGACCGACCCCTGGCTGCCAGCTTCCCAAGCATTTGGCACAACATCGCCTCCCGGACCGAAAGGTGAATCACCCGTGCTCGGTCACTCAAGGGGCGCTTTAGAGGAATTAGGTCATGAAATTCAATTATTCCGGACTGTCGGATGCCGAGGCGGAACGCGCGCGTCGCGAACACGGGTCAAACGCCGTTGCTAGCCAGGAGTCGGAAACCTTTTGGGACAAGCTGGTTGGAAACCTTAAGGACCCTATCATCATTATTTTGATCGTCGCCCTGCTGGTGACCGTTGTCCTGACCATCTTCGGCTACGCCGAGTGGTATGAAAGCGTCGGCATCGCCTTCGCGGTGGTCATCGCCACCTTTGTCGCCACCTGGTCGGAATACAGTAACGAACAGTCCTTCCAGCGCCTGCTGGAGGAAGCCTCGCTGATCCGGGTGAAGACCTTCCGCAATGGCCATCTGACCGAAATTCCCATCAACGATCTGGTCGTCGGCGATCATGTCCTGCTCCAGCCGGGCGACACCGTGCCGACCGATGGCCTGGTGGTCGCCGGTCATGCCGAGGTCGATGAAGCGGCCCTGACCGGCGAGTCCGAGCCGATCAAGAAAACCGCCCTGCCAGACGGGGCCGAGACCAGCGACGCCGAGGTCGCCGAGGAATATCGCCTAGCGCGCGCCGGGCTGCTGGTCGATGGCGAGTGCGTGATGCGCGCCACCGCCGTGGGCGACAAGACCCGCTACGGGCAGACCATGAAGGAGCTGCTCAGCGCCGAGGATCGGCTCTCGCCCTTGCAGCATAAGCTCAGCGTGCTTGGCGGCCATATCTCGACCTTCGGCTATGTCGGCGCGAGCCTGATTTTCGTCGCCTTCATGTTCAACACCGTGTTTCTGCAAGGCGGGGGCATGGAGGCTTACATGGCGGCACACAGCGGCGGCGACATCGTCAAGGACGTGGTCACCGCCATGATTCTTGCCATTATCGTGATTGTGGTCGCGGTGCCCGAGGGCTTGCCGATGATGATCGCCATGGTGCTCGCCATCAACATGAAGAAGCTCCTGGCCGAGAAGGTGCTGGTGCGCAAGCTGCTCGGTATCGAGACCGCCGGCAGTCTCAACATGCTGTTCAGCGACAAGACCGGCACCCTGACCCAGGGCAAGCTTCAGGTCGGCGCCGTGGTCTCCGGCGGTGGCGAGCGCTTCGACCAGCTTGATGCCATCCCCATGCCGCTGCGCGACAGCCTGGGCTTCGCGCTCTGTCATAACACCAGCGCGGTGATCGACGCGAGCAATCCAAAGGATCCCAAGCTGGTCGGCGCCGATCGCACCGAGCAGGCCCTGCTGCGCTTCGTCACGCCCTACCTGGCAGCGGCCGGGGAGGTCGAGATCCTCGATCTGATCCCCTTCAACAGCACGCGCAAGTTCTCGGCCTCCCAGGTCTCGGGTAAGCGCGATGTCACCCTGGTCAAGGGCGCGCCCGAGGTCATCCTCGCCAATTGCGACCACTGGCTCGACGCCAATGGCCAGGCCCAGCCACTGTCCGACCGTGGCGCCCTGGACCAGGCACTGAGCGAGCTGTCCGGGCGCGCCATGCGCCTGCTCGCCGTCGCCCAGACCGACACGCCCATCGACGGCTCCACCGAGCTGCCCCAGTCCCTGACCCTGATCGGGGTGTTCGGCATGCGCGACGAGCTGCGCCCGACCAGCCATGCCTCGGTGAAGACCGCGCGCGAGGCCGGCATTCACGTGGTCATGATCACCGGGGACGCCAAGGACACGGCTCAGGCCATCGCCAAGGATGTCGGCCTGCTCGAGGACGACCCCAAGGCCCTGGTGCTGACCTCCGCTGAACTGAGCGCCATGAGCGATGCCGAGGTCAAACAGGCCCTGCCCCACCTCTACGTGGTGGCGCGCGCCTTCCCCACCGACAAGAGCCGTCTGGTCAAGCTCGCCAAGGAAGAGGGTCTGGTGATTGGCATGACCGGCGATGGCGTGAACGATGCCCCGGCGGTCAAGAACTCAGACGTCGGCTTCGCCATGGGCAGCGGCACCGAAATGACCAAGGAATCGGGCGACATCGTCATCCTTGATGATAACTTCTCCTCCCTGACCAAGGCGGTGCTCTATGGGCGCACTTTGTTCAAGTCCATCCGCAAGTTCCTGGTGTTCCAGCTCACGGTGAATGTCTCCGCCATCCTGGTGGTTTTCGTCGGGCAGTTCTTCGGCTTCGACCTGCCGCTAACCATGACCCAGCTGCTGTGGCTGAACATCATCATGGATACCCTGGCGGGCCTGGCCTTTGCTGGCGAGGCGGCGCTCGCGCGCTACATGCGGGAGAAACCACTGCGCCGCGACGAGCCGCTGATCAATGCCGATATGTGGTCGTCCATCCTGATCAACGGCGGTTTCATCGCGGCACTCAGCATGGTCTTCCTGACCAGCTCGGTGACCCAGGGTTGGTTCTCCGGCGGCTTTGACATCGGCAGCCCCGAGGCCGAGGCCAAGTTCCTGACCGCCTTCTTTGCGTTCTTTGTCTTCGCGCAGGTGTTCAACACCTTCAATGCCCGTACCCAGGGTCTGAACCTCACCGAGCATCTGCTCGATAATCGGCTGTTTAGCCTGATCATCCCGGGCATCATGATTATCCAGGTGTTCTTCATCAGCTTCGGCGGTGAGATCCTGCGCACCGTTGGCCTGTCCTTCACCGAATGGCTGCTGGTGCTCACGCTCGCGGCGATCATTATCCCGGTGGACCTGCTGCGCAAGGTGATGCGCAACCGGCTGTTCGGCGACCCCGTCAAAGTCAGCTAACAGCCGCACCCAACCCGCGTCAGCGGGTAAAGGCAAGCGTGGGAGCGACCTGCGCCGCGGCGCAAGCGCCGCTCCCACGCATCTCCAGCCGAACGAGAGACCCAAGAACTGAGTTGTCCCATTTTGAATAGCATCGACCAAGACCGCTGGTCGTGGCGGTTTGGTCCAAGCAGACCGGTCCAAGCAAAAGGAGACCAAACAGATGGCAAACCAATGGCAACAGCGGGGCGAAGGCTTTATCAATGCCGGCATGGACTTCGTCGCCGGCGCCGGCACGGCATTCAAGGGACTGGGCGGACGCATCAAACGCGGGAGATACAAGAACTTCATTGAGGCCTTCTGCGCCGTCGCCGGCGACGTGGCCTCGCGCAATGGGCGCTTCCTGCCCGATGAGATCGCCGGACTCAAGCGCTTCCTGATCGAGAATCACGACGATCCCGTCTTCAGCAGCTACAGCTCGGCGGAGCTGCTCGAAAAGATCAAGGACTATGCCATTGCCGCCTTTCTCGGCGATGACGAGAAAACCCTTCGCGCCTTGCGCGGCATCGAATCCGGCAGCGATGAGGCCAAGATGGTCATCTTTGGCGCCCTGGCCATCGCCTTCAGCGACGGCGAATGCGACCGCAACGAAGCCTCGGCCATTTTGGATTATTCCCACCGTCTCGGCGTCGATCCGCACCAGCTCACCGCCGAGCATGGTCTGCAACTGCCAGCCTTGGAGCTGAAACAAGTCTCCCCGCCGGCGCTGCCATCCCAGACGCCATCCGCGCCCGCCGCGCATGCAACCCAATCATCCGGCCAATCATCCGGCCAGCCGCTATGTAAACGCTGCTATGCCTTCCTCCAAGCTGGCAACGCCCAATGCGACTGCGGTCGGGTGTTCGGCGATGATTACGCAGTCTAACAATTGAACCCAAGGTGCAAACAGCGACCCACGCAAAGCCAGTCATTGATCGATATCCCGGCTAAGACCTACGACCTGGCAGGACAGCGCTATCATCTCAATGTGATGGTCTGCGACAATCCAGCCTGCCACTGACGCGAGATTCGTGTGCGTCTATCACCGGAAACCGGCGACACGGATCCGAGGATCATGGGAGCGAATTGACATGAGAAGACTTCCCGTCTACCTGCTGCTCGACACCTCCGGCTCCATGAGCGGCGAGCCGATTGAAGCGGTCAAAAACGGCGTGCAACTGTTGGTTTCGACGCTGCGCCAAGACCCCTACGCGCTGGAAACCGCCTATCTGTCGGTGCTGACCTTCGACAGCTCGGCGCGTCAGGCGGTCCCCCTGACCGAGCTGGTCAGTTTTCAGCCGCCCGTGCTCAAGGCCAGCGGCACCACCGCGCTCGGCGAGGTATTGGCGCTGCTCGCCGACTGCATCGAGCGCGAAGTCGCCCGCACCACGGCGGAGACCAAGGGCGACTGGAAGCCACTGGTGTTCATCATGACCGATGGCGCGCCGACCGACGACTGGCGCCAGGGACTCGATCGGCTCAAACAGGCGCGCGTCGGCATTCTGGTCGCCTGCGCCGCCGGTCAGGGCGCCGACACCGAGATCCTCAAGCAGATCACCGAGACCGTGGTCCGACTCGACACCGCCGATGCCAGCACCATCGCCGCCTTCTTCAAATGGGTCTCGGCCTCGGTGGCAACCGGCAGCCAGAAGGTCGATCAGGGCCAGAAGGAGGTTGACGGTCTCGCCGATCTACCACCGCCGCCGCCCGAGGTGAATCTGGTGTTGTAAACACAAAGCATCCTTCAGCCGCATCTTTCAGGAGACCTCGCCCATGGGCGTCAGACTCGAAAAAGGTCAGGGTGTCAGCCTGGAAAAGAGCCACCACGACCTGTCCCAGGTGACCATCGGCTTGGGTTGGGATGTCAACCCCAACACCGGCCTGCTCGCCAAGCGCGGCGGGGCGAGCTCCACGGACTATGATCTGGACGTGATCGCTTTCCTGTGCGGCGCGGATGGCAAGGTGAAGGATCTCGGCTGGGACAAAGCAGGCAAGGCCACCCTGGTCAACAGCGACGTGGTGCACTTTAATAACATGAAACACCGCAGCGGTTGCGTTTGGATGACCGGGGATGATCGCACTGGAGCCGGCGGCGGGGACGGGGACGACGAACAAATCATCGTGCGGCTCAATGACCTGCCCGCCGCGTTCGCGAAACTGGTCTTCGTGGTGCAGATCTACAAGGGCCGTGAGCACGGGCAGACCTTCGGCGAAGTGCGCAATGCCTATATCCGCGCCAGCGATGCCCGCGGCCAGGAGATGGCGCGCTTCGATCTCTCGGGCGGAGAGGCTTATCAGGATTGCCGCTCCCTGCTGTTCGCCGAACTCGAATGCAATCCCGGCGGCGGCTGGACCTTCCGCGCCATTGGCACGCCCTCGCCCTCGGATAACTTCGTGGACTGGCTCAAGCAATACCTTTAAACGGCGCATCCAAGGGAGACCCGCATGAGCGTGAGACGACTGCCTGTTTACATCCTGCTCGACACCTCCGGGTCCATGCGCGGCGAGCCCATTCATTCGGTCAATGTCGGGCTGCAAGCCATGCTCGCCGCGCTGCGCCAGGATCCTTACGCGCTGGAGACCGTGCATCTGTCGATCATCACCTTCGATATCGAGGCGCGTGAGTATCTGCCCCTCACGCCACTTGACGAGGTGCGTCTTGGCGAAATCCAGACACCTCAATCGGGCGCGACCTTTCTCGGCGCCGCGCTGGAACTGCTGGTCAAACTGGTTGATCGCGACCTGCGCAAAAGCACCGACGAGGCCAAGGGCGACTGGCGCCCGCTGTTGTTCGTGATGACCGACGGCAGCCCCTCGGACCTGCTCGCCTACCGCGAGGCCATCGCCAAGGTCAAACGCCGCCCCTTCGGCTCCATCGTCGCCTGCGCCGCTGGCCCCAAGGCCAAGACCGAGCTGCTGCGCGAACTGACCGACCGCGTGGTGCTGCTTGAAACCCTGGACGCCGCCGCCTTCTCCGGCTTCTTCAAATGGGTGTCGGCCAGCGTCGCGGTTGGCTCCAGCAGCGCCGGCCTGGAGCAGTCCGTCACCCTGCCGCCACCGCCCGCCGAGGTGCAACTGGTGCTCTAGACAGATGACAAGGAACAAACAAAATTCCAGGCCACTCTGACCTTTGGTGGAAGCTTACCGCTTGCATTTTTTGGTTTGCTGGTTATTCCTAGGGTGGATAAGCACAGCGCATCCGGCATGACCGGCGTTTTGGTGGATGCGCCCTTCGGGCTTATCCACCCTACCCACTACCCACTCCAACGAGGTCACCGCCATGCGCCGACTCCCCGTCTTCTTCGTGCTCGACTGCTCGGAATCCATGGTGGGCGAGAATCTGCGCAAGATGGAACAGGGGCTGCAATCCATCGTGACCGCGCTGCGCGGAGATCCCCATGCGCTGGAAACCGTCTATCTCTCGGTGATCGCCTTCGCCGGCGTGGCGCGCACCATTGTGCCCTTGATCGAGCTGATGGATTTCTACCCGCCGCGCTTGCCGCTCGGCGGCGGCACCAGCCTCGGCGCCGCGCTCGACACCCTGATGCACGAAATCGACCGCCAGGTGGTGCGCACCACGGCGGACGCCAAGGGCGACTGGAAACCCATTGTGTTTCTCATGACCGACGGCCACCCGACCGATGATCCCCAAGCAGCCATCGACCGCTGGCGCCAGACCCATGCCCGCGCCGCGCAACTGGTCGCGGTCGGCATGGGGAGCCAGACTGATTTCAGTGCGCTGGCGCGTCTGACCGACCAGGTGCTGCTGTTCGAGGACTCACGCCCCGGCGACTTCAAACGTCTGATCGACTGGGTCAGCGCCTCGGTAGTGGCGCGCAGCCAGCGCCTGGGCGAACCAAATGAACTCAGCCTGACGAAATCCTTCGATGAGCGCGTGCTCAGCCTGGTCAAGGATGCACCGACAACGCACGCGGACGACAACTGCGTGGTGCTGGTCGGGCGCTGCCAAAAGCACCGCCGTCCCTACCTGATTAAATACGAGCGCGAAGAGCGCGCCCTGAGCACGGTTGAATTCAACCTGCCGCTGTCCAGCTACCAGCTCGCCGGTTGCTACCCGCTCGATGAGAGCTATTTCGACTGGTCGGACCCGCGCACCAGCAGCCTGAAAGTCAACACCGCCGAACTCATGGGCGCCCCCGGCTGCCCGCACTGCGGCAACGCCACCGCCTTCGCTGTCTGCGGCTGCGGCAAGCTGCTGTGCCTGAACGGACCGGGCGAGGCCATCTGCCCCTGGTGTGAAAAAACCGTCGCCTTCGCGCCCGGCGCCAGCGACGCGGGCGGCTTTGATGTCGGGCGGAGTCAGGGATGACTGAGCGCCGCGCGCCGATCAAGGTCGATTCGGTCAAGGTCAATCCGGTCAAGGTCGATCCGGGGCGGCGTAAGCGCCTTGAGGTCGATGTCGAGCGACTGGTGAAGGGTCTGTTCCAGGGCGAGCGCGTCCCCCTGTTCGACCGTGGCGAGATTCGCCGCGAGGAAATCGAAGCCTTCGCCCGCGGCGACGATGTGTTCGATGCCTGCTTTCGTTTCGTGCGCGCGATGGACGATGCCTGGCAGGCGCGACATCCCGGTCAAAGCCTGTGGGTATCAAAAGCGGCCCGCGCCGGCACGCAAGCAACCCGCCCCGCGCCAAACGAATCCGCATCAACCGAACCTGCACCAACCGAACCCAAGACCATGATGGCTGAACCCAATCCCATGGAATCCGTGCCTGACAGCGAGCCCCAGGCCGCGCCGACGCCGCCATCCGCTCCCGTGCCTGGACCTGAACCCGAGCCGCCGATCCAGCCACCATCTCAACCAGCAGCTCGCCAGACGCCCAAGCAACCCCCAGGGCAACAGCAACCAGCGCACGCCACCTTTTTCCTGCCCAACGCCAAAGTCGGTGTAGCCTATGCCGCCGCGATTGAAGGTCAGGACATCAAGGGTGAGCCGGTTGAGATTCGCGACCTGCGCCTGCCCGACGAACTGGGTCTGACATTCGATGCCCAGACCAGCGAGATCCGGGGAACGCCACGCACCGCCGGCGACCATCGCCTGGCAGTCTCCTGGGGCAGAGTCGCGGGTACCAGCTATTCGGGAGACTGCCTGCTGATCGTCAATCCCGACCCCAAAAGCCTGTGGAAAATCATCGAGCCGCCCACCGATGCCCTCTATCCCAAGCCGCACACCGACTGCCAGCGCATCGAGAGCGCCAGCGGCGTCCAGCTCATCGCCGCCAGTCGCCGCGGGCGCTCTCACGAACACCAGGGCAGCTTCCGCGACGATGACGCCTTCATTCAGGCCGACATCGGCGCCGGCTGGCAGGTGCTGATGGTTGCCGATGGCGCCGGCAGCGCCAAATTCTCGCGCGAAGGCTCCCGGCTCGCCTGCACCGCCATGGCCGAAACGCTTGCCGATGCCCTCGCTGGCGATCAAGGCGCCCAGCTCGCCGGGGAAGTTGCCGCCTGGTCGGCTGACGCGCGGACAGCCACCCAGTCCCTGGGTACCGCCTTCCACTATTTGTTCCATCAGGCCGCTACATCGGCGGTGCAGGCCATCGCGCACGAAGCCGAGCGCCAGGGCGCCCGAGCGCGGGACTACGCCACCACATTGCTCGCCGCCGTTGCCAAACCCCAGGACGATGGCCTGTTCCTGACTTCCTTCTGGATGGGCGATGGCGCCATTGCTGTCTATGGCCCGACTGGCAAGCTGCGCCTGATGGGCAAGCCGGATAGTGGCGAATTCGCCGGCCAAACGCGCTTTCTCGACAATGCCGCCCTGACCGACAGCGGTTTCGCCAAGCGCATCGGCATCGGCTACTTTCAGGAGATCGGGGCCGTACTGCTGATGACCGACGGCGTCTCCGATCCGCGCTTCGAGACTGATAATGGTCTGGAAGACCCGACACGCTGGGACGCCCTGTGGCGGGAACTCAGCCCCATCCTTGAGTCCGAGGCTCCCGAGCGCGGGCTGCTCGACTGGCTCGGCTTCTTCTCCCCCGGTCATCACGATGACCGCAGCATCGCGATCCTGCGCGCCTGACACGGAGAGCACCCATGCCCCAGGTCATCACCAGCACCACTCTCGACGGACAACCGGTCGAATTCGTCGATGACATCATCGGCTCGGGCGCCATGAAAGAGGTCTATTTCGCGCCGGATCGCTCCTACGTCGTCGCCTTTTACAAAACCGCGCAGGACTTCCAGGCGCGTGATCGCCTGCGCATGATCACCGGCAGTTACCGCGAGAGCATTTTCGAGCAAATCGGCGGCGACTACTGGCGCGAGCTGTTCTGCTGGCCGAGCGCCATGCTCGAACATGACGGGCGCCTAGGCATCGTCGCACCGACTTACCCGAGCCATTTTTTCTTCGAGCATGGGTCCAAGAACAACGACATGCTCAAGATCAAAGGCCGCGAGAAGGAGGGCAAGTGGTTCGCCGCCGCCGGCCTGCGCCAGCGCTTCATGGATCCGCGCGAACTCGGCGACTGGCTCGGCCATCTGAAGGTGTGTCTAATGCTCGCGCGCGCCGTGCGCCGCCTGCACATGGCCGGTCTCGCCCACTCCGACCTGTCCTACAAAAATGTCCTGGTCGATCCCTCGCGCGGACTGGCCTGCATCATCGATGTCGATGGCCTGGTAGTGCCCGGAAAATACCCACCGGATGTGGTCGGCACGCCCGACTTCATCGCTCCCGAGGTGGTCGCCACCAGCCATCTGCCCAAGGACGATCCCAGTCGCCAACTGCCGCGGCGCGAGACCGACCAGCACGCGCTCGCCGTGCTCATTTATATGTATCTGCTCTACCGCCACCCGCTGCGCGGCAGAAAGGTGCACGATCCCAACGACGAACAGCGCGACGAGACCCTCTCCATGGGCGAGCGCGCCCTGTTCATCGAACACCCAAGCGACTACAGCAATCGCATTCGCATCGACAACGTCAAACCCAGCGACCTGCCCTGGGCCGACACCGAACAACGCCCCTACAGCCTCTGCGGCCCCTATCTCAGCCCGCTGTTCGAGCGCGCCTTCATCGACGGTCTGCACGCACCCGCCGCGCGCCCCTCGGCCAACGACTGGGAAACCGCCCTGGTCAAGACCGTCGATCTCATCCAGCCATGCCAGAATCCCGACTGCGAGCAACAGTGGTATGTGTTCGACAACAGCACCAAACCCCGCTGCCCCTTCTGCGGCACGCCCTTTCGCGGCCAACTACCAGTGCTCAACCTCTACTCCGCCCGCCATGAAGGCCGATTCCGTCCCGACAACCACCGCCTGATGGTCTGGACCGGCCAATCCCTGTTCCCCTGGCACGCCAACAACCGCATCGCCCCCAACGAGCGCCTGAGCGAGGAGCAAAAACGCCGCGTCGGCTACTTTGTTCTCCACCAAGAGCGCTGGTGGCTGGTCAACGAAAGTCTGCCCGATCTCATGGACGCCACCACCAAGACCCCCATCCCCAGCGGCAGCCAGCTTGAGATCAAGGACGGTCAGCAGATTCTGCTCGCGCGCGAGGACGGCGGTCGGCTCGCCGTGGTGCAGATGGTTGCGGGCTGATGCCTTGGAGCCTTGCCAGGCGCGTTGCCCAACCAGCAATTCCAAATTTGGGTGTTTCATCTGGAGTAGAAGCGGCTTCCAGCCGCTTCATGACGCGCCAAGATGGCACGTCTACTGATAAACGGGCCAACAATCGGGCGCTGGATAACGAAATTTGGAATTGCTGCCGCCCAACCTGGCCTTGATCATTTAGCTGTGGTGTGGAGTCGGATAGATGAGCGAAAGCGAAATCCACAGCAGGTCGCGCTGGCGCTGGTGGACTAGTCCACCGCCTGGAGGAAAAGGAAAACCCCTCTAATAAGTCAGCGTCGGTGTCCCCATGTCCATGGATTAGGGCCTGATAACAGTCATGAAACAACTCCGGTGACGAGGATCCTTCCCATGTCCAACCCTCCGCGCGTGGTGAGAGACAGCCGCCGCCCATCCGGTCTGATTCTGGCTAGGGTCTCCCAGTTTGGCCTGTGTGTCCTGTTTGCCCTCGGAAGCTGGGGTATCGCTGATGTCGCCTGGGCGCAGACGCCTGGCCAAAGGGACCCCGTGCCAAGCGAGCCTCTGGCCGAAGCAGCGGACGACCATCTGATCGAACATGCGAAAAAGCATCTCGATCCCAAGTATGTCTGTCCGATGCACCCGCGGATCATTAGGGACGAGCCCGGCACCTGCCCGATCTGCGGCATGGATCTGGTGGAGAAATGGCTTGATCCCATGACCAGCCCGAATCGAAGCAAGCACCCAGAGGTCAGCCTGGCCTCGGCGGTGGTGCAGACGCTCGGCGTGCGCACGGCGCCAGCCGAACGCGGCACCCTATGGCGCTATATCCGCACCCTCGGGCGGGTCAGCCACGACGAAACCCGCCTGGCCCATATCCACCCGCGCACGCCGGGCTGGATCGAGGCGCTTGATCTGCGCGCCGAGGGCGAGCCAGTGAAGAAAGGGCAAACGCTGGCCGAGCTCTACGCACCGGAGATTCTCTCGGCTCAGGTCGATTTCCTGCTCTCGCGCGATGGCGGCGGCGAGCGGCGCGTCAGCGCCGACAAGGCACGCAACCTGCTGCGCCTGCTGGCGGTGCCGGATGACATCATCGCCGTCATCGAGCGCGAGGGCGCGCCGCGCAATCGGGTGCCGATTCGCGCGCCCATGGACGGCATCGTCACCCAGATCGCCGCGCGCGAGGGCATGTATGTGACCGAGGCGACCGAGATGTTCAGCATCGCCGACCTCAGCCGCGTCTGGGTGCTGGTGGATATCTACGAGCACCAGATCGACTGGCTCAAGCCCGGCGCGGCGGCGGAGATGCGGGTACCGGCGCGACCGGGGCGCTCCTGGGAGGGCAAGGTCGATTATCTCTATCCCGAGCTTGACCCGACGACTCGTACTCTGCGCGTGCGGCTGGTGTTCGACAATCCCGACCTCAGCCTCAAGCCCAATATGTTCGCCGATATCGAGATCTTCGGCGGGCCGAAACGGGATGTGCTGAAGATTCCCGCCGAGGCGCTGATCCTGACCGGCGAGCGCGAGGCCGTGGTGCTGGCGCTCGGCGACGGGCGCTTTCAGCCGGTTGATGTGGTCACCGGCATGCAGCGCGCCGGCGAGGTGGAGATCCTCTCTGGACTGGAGGCGGGTGATCGTGTGGTCACCTCCGGGCAGTTCTTGATCGACTCCGAGTCCAACCTGCAGGCGAGCTTTCAGCGCTTGGCTGAACCCGAGCCCGAACCCAAGACCGAGTAACAGGTCGATTCCAAGCCACGAAAACCGCATCGCTTACGAGGAGCCTTCAAGCGGTCTCCGGGTAATAATTCTCGTCGAGGATTTGCGCGCTGCTGTATGGGCAGCTGTCAGGGAAGGTCGACTTGGGCAGGCCGGTTTCCTTGCGGGCAAGCCGCACGGCGGCTGGATAGGCCTCGGCGATGGACTCTTCAACAGCGGAGTTCAGCCCCGGCGACTGGCGCAGCAAGCCTTCAAGTTGCGCGCGTTGCTCGACGATGGTCGAGCGCCAGCTACGGCCATCGAATTCGCGCCAGCGATCATTGAGTTGCGGATATTGAAACTGCCATTTCAGCAGATGAGCCAGCAGCACCAGCAGACGGCTATGCAGTTCGCGGCGGTCACTCTTGCTCATGTCGCTGAGTTCCTCCAGCAGATGCTCGATATCCAGCTCCTCGAAGCGACCCGCGCGCAACAAGTCCGCGTTACGTTGGGCCCAGACGGCGTAGTTGGTTTTATAAAGCGATGCAAGAGTGGTCATGGCGCGTCCCGTCCAAATAGAAACGAACTGGTGCGAATACTCAATGCCGCTGCCCGGCGGTGGCATTGATAGGGAAGATTTTATACCAACGAAACAGAGGCTAAGCCCCCATGAAAGCCATCATCGCCTGGTCTCTCAACAACCGCTTTCTAGTGCTGCTCGCCGCCTTGGCGTTGACCGCCTGGGGCCTGGTTTCCCTGGCGCGCACGCCGCTCGATGCCATCCCAGATCTGTCCGACGTGCAGGTGATCGTCAAGACCAGCTTTCCGGGGCAGGCGCCGCGCGTCGTGGAGGAGCAGGTCACCTATCCCATCACCACCACCATGCTGTCGGTGCCGGGCGCCAAGGCGGTGCGCGGCTATAGCTTTTTTGGCGACAGCTACGTCTATGTGATCTTCGAGGACGGGACTGATCTCTATTGGGCGCGCGCCCGGGTGCTGGAGTATCTCAACCAGGCCGCCGCTGATCTGCCTGATGGGGTGCAGCCGCGCCTCGGACCGGATGCGACCGGGGTGGGCTGGGTTTTTAGCTACGCCTTGGTCGATCGCAGCGGCCAGCATGATCTCGCCGAGCTGACCAGCCTGCAGAACTGGTTTTTGAAGTTCGAGTTGCAATCCCTGCCGGGCGTGGCCGAGGTCGCCACCGTAGGCGGCATGGTGCGCCAGTACCAAATTGTCGTCGATCCCGAGAAACTACGCGCTTTCGGTATCCCATTGGCGCAGGTGATAAACGCGGTCAAAAACGCCAACCGCGATGTCGGCGGCTCGGTGCTGGAGTTGGCCGAGGCCGAATACATGGTGCGCACCCGGGGCTATCTGCGCTCGCTCGAAGACATCGAATTGATACCGGTGAAAACCACCCCCGAGGGCACCCCCATCCTGCTGCGCGACCTTGCCCGGGTTCAGATCGGCCCGGAAATGCGCCGGGTGGTGGCGGATCTCGACGGCGAGGGCGAAATCACCGGCGGCATCATAGTAATGCGCTCGGGCGAGAATGCGCTGGCCACCATCGAGGCGGTCAAGGCACGCCTGGAGACCCTGCGCGCCAGCCTGCCGGAAGGTGTGGAGATCCTCACCACCTACGACCGCTCCACCCTGATTTTGGACGCGGTCGACAACCTCAAGACCAAGCTGATCGAGGAATTCATTGTCGTCGCCCTGGTGTGCCTGGCCTTCCTGTTCCACCTGCGCTCGTCGCTGGTGATTATTTTGAGCCTGCCGCTCGGCATCCTGATGGCCTTCATCGTCATGCAGCAGCAGGGCATCAATGCCAACATTATGTCCCTGGGCGGCATCGCCATCGCCATCGGTGCCATGGTGGATGCCTCCATCGTCATGGTGGAGAACGCGCACAAGCATCTGGAGCGCTGGGAGGCCAAGCATGGCGAGCGACCCCGGGGCGAGGACCACTGGCGAGTGATCGAGGAGGCGGCGGTCGAGGTCGGCCCGGCGCTGTTTTTCAGCCTGCTGATCATTACGCTCAGCTTCCTGCCGGTCTTTACCCTGCAAGCCCAGGAAGGCCGGCTGTTCAGCCCGCTCGCCTTCACCAAAACTTATGCCATGGCCGCCGCCGCCGGTCTGGCGGTTACCCTGGTGCCGGTGCTCATGGGCTATCTGGTGCGCGGGCGCATCCCGCACGAGCATAGCAATCCGCTTAACCGTGGGCTGATCTGGCTCTATCGCCCCGGCCTGCGCGCGGTGCTGCGCTGGCCGAAGCTCACCATCGTCATCGCCCTGCTGGTGATGCTGAGCGCCCTTTGGCCGCTCAAGCAGCTCGGCAGCGAGTTCATGCCCGATCTCTACGAGGGGGACCTGATGTACATGCCGACCACCCTGCCCGGCATTTCCATCGGCAAGGCCCAGCAACTCTTGCAGCAGACCGACCGGCTGATCGCCAGCCTGCCCGAGGTCGAGCGCGTCTTCGGCAAAATCGGCCGCGCCGATACCGCCACCGACCCGGCGCCCCTGACCATGATCGAGACCTTGATCCAGCTCAAGCCCCTGTCCGAATGGCGCGAAGGCATGACCCTGGACAAGCTGATCGATGAACTGGACGCGATCGTCGATCTACCGGGAGTCACCAACGCCTGGGTAATGCCGATCAAAACCCGGATCGACATGCTGGCCACTGGCATCAAGACCCCGGTGGGCATCAAGATCGCCGGCCCCGATCTCGCCAAGATTGAGCGCATCGGTACCCAAGTCGAGCGCGCGGTGATGCAAGTGGACGGCACCGCCTCGGCCTTCTCCGAGCGAGTCGCCGGCGGGCGCTATATCGAGATCCGCCCGGACCGACTCGCCGCCGCGCGGGTGGGGCTGAATGTCAGCGACATCAATGACCTGGTCGCCGCCGCCATCGGCGGCATCAATGTCAGCCGCACGGTGGAGGGACTGGAGCGCTACCCGATCAACATCCGTTTCCCGCGCGAGCAACGCGATGATCTGCAAAAGCTGCGCGAGTTGCCCATGGTGACACCGAGCGGCGCCCAGATACCACTCGCGCAAATCGCCGAGGTGGTCATCACCGACGGCGCACCCATGCTGAAAAGCGAAAACGCACGCCTGAACGGCTGGACCTTCGTCGACATCCGCGGACGCGATCTCGGCCGCTGGATCGCCGAGGCCAAGCAGGTGGTGGCCGAGCAGGTCGACCTGCCACCCGGCTATTCGCTCAGCTGGTCCGGCCAGTACGAGTACATGCAGCGCGCCCAGGAACGTCTGACCCTGGTGGTGCCGCTGACGCTCCTGATCATCTTCGTGCTGCTGTATCTGACCTTCACCCGCGCCACCGAGGCGCTGCTGGTGATGCTCTCCTTGCCCTTTGCTTTGGTCGGCGGCCTGTGGCTGATTGATCTGCTCGGCTACAACCTGTCCATCGCCGTGGCCGTGGGTTTCATCGCCCTGGCCGGCGTGGCGGTGGAGTTCGGCGTCATCATGCTGGTCTATCTGGACAACGCCCTAGCCGACGCGCGCCGTGATGGGCACTTGGCGAACGAACAGGATCTGAAAGCCGCCATCGAGGAAGGCGCGGTGCTGCGCATCCGGCCCAAGGCGATGACAGTGGCAACCATCTTTGCGGGACTTCTCCCCATCATGCTGCAGGGCGGTGTCAGCTCCGAGGTCATGCGACCCATCGCCGCGCCCATGGTCGGCGGCATGATCACCGCGCCGCTGCTGAGCCTATTCGTGCTGCCGGCGATTTATTTGCTATGGCGGCGGGGAGCGTCACATCAAGGAATACGATGACAGCCAAATGATAGGCAAATGGGCAGCAATTCCAAATTTCTTTTTCCAGCGCCCGGCTATTGGCCCGGTTATCTACACCGAATAAGACGAGCAGGCGGTGGTTGGTCATGATCAAAAGCACTTTGCAATATGACTATTCTTCTGAAATCTTGCCTAAATCATTGCAATGTATGGAATTTCAGCCACATGAGACTCGTCTTGGCAGTTGTTTCTGCCTTCTTCCAATGTGGGACAACTAGAAGCGACAGTGGCTCTCGCCGCCCTGCTCAATCCAACCGTGGATCATCTTTTTGGTGGTCGTGGCGCTGGCGCAGCGGCCTTGGTAATCGATGCAGATCAGGCCACCGCGACCCCCGACCTTGCGGCGGAAATGCTCCAGCGCGAACGCGACCGCGCCCTTGGCGTCGAGACCACGGTATTCGATTAAATCCGCGACCATTTTTGCCAGCGCGGTGCGAATAAAGTCCTCGCCATAGCCGGTGGTTGAAATGGCGCCATTGGCATTGTCGGCATAGACCCCGGCGCCGATGATGCAGGAGTCACCAATGCGCCCAAGGCGTTTGTTCACGATACCGCCGGTGGAGGTGGCCGCGGCCAGATTGCCCTCCAGATCCCTCGCCACCGCGCCGATGGTGCCGTATTTCTGTGCCTCGCCAGAGTCGTCATGGTCGAGCATGATGGACCGCCGCTCTCGCGCCTGGGCAAGCTGGGCTATCCGCTCCGGCGTGCGAAAATAGTCGTCATCCGCCAGGGGCACGCCGCAATGCTCGGCATAGCGCAGCGCTCCGGCGCCCGAGAGCAGCACATGCTCGCTGCCGTCCATGATCAGGCGCGCGAGCTGCACCGGATTGGCGATGCGGCTGACCCCGGCCACGGCACCGGCGGCCAGGTCGCGCCCGTCCATGATGCCGGCGTCCATCTCGACCTGGCCATCCTCGTTCAGCACCGAGCCGCAGCCGGCGTTGAACAGCGGATTGTCTTCAAGCTCCGAGGCGCAGCTCTCCACCGCCTCCACCGCGGTGCCGCCGCGCGCGAGGATCTCGCGGCCAAATTCCAGAATCGTCCGCATGCTTTCGAGGTAACGCACCGCCGTGGCCTGATCGCGCACATTATCAAGCGCACCCGCGCCACCATGGATCATGAGGGAATAGTTGGAACTGGATAACATCTTCAGCAGCCTTGAGGCGCGCGGCGCGGCGCCGCAAGCAATGAATAGCAAAGAAACTTGAGGATCAGCCGGCCGCTCTTCGAGATCGAGGATCTCGGCAAGGTCGATTTCGACCTCTTCAAACGGCGGCAAACGCGGCTGTCACAATCGCCCTTGCAAGGCAATTGCCAGTGCTTGCTGTTGCTCGCGCTCGCCAGCCAGCAGTGCGAGAAATTTCCCGACTTGGATCGGCCCCCAGTTGACCAACACCACGCCAGTGCCAGTAGCGGGATTGTACTCCAGGCCACTGAGATCCAGATCAATCAGGCGCCGGTGCCGGGTGCCGAAGGCCAGCGCCAACCAGTCGGTAATGCCAAGCTTCTCGGCGATGAGTGTGGGATAGGAGGCCCCATTGAAGCGCGGATTGCACTCGATGGCCAGATAATCGTCGCCGTCCGGTTCCTCGACAACGGCCAAATCAAAGGCAAAGACGCCGCGCATGCCGATCTCGCCCAGCCAGTCAGCCAGCGGGTCGACCAGCTCCCAGGGCGCGTGCGCCGCTGGGTGGCGGTTGCCCTGATGCACATAGCCATCGAGCACCTGCTCGGTCGCCGCCAGGCGCTCAGCGCAACCGTTATCACTTTGATATTGCAAGTTCAGAAAGGTCTCGGCGCGCACCTCTTGCTGGATTTGCACCGCCGTGCCGGGGGCGAATTCGTCACAGGCCCGGCGCAACGCGTCCGCATCCGCGCAGCGGAAAATACCCACGCCAGAGACCGACACCGCCGCCTTTAGATAACAGGGAAACTGGGTCTCGGCAATGGCCGGTTCTCCGATGGCCCGCACATCGGCGAAACACCGCGTCAGAGGCACCGGCACCCCCAGGCGTTCGGCATGGGTCATGAAGGCATTCTTGCAGTTCATGCTCTCCACCGCGCTATGCCAGGCAGGATCGGGGCGCACCTGGTGCTCCTCGGGACCGAAGAAGAACAGCGACGGCTGATGGTCAGCAAAGTCGTTCAGGCGCCCGAGATCGACATCCCACACCACCTGCCGGCTGTGGTCGAGCCCGATCCGCTCATAATGGGCGCACAGGGCATACCAGTCGGTTTGCAGCTGTGGATGCAGCATCAGAACATCGTCCGGAGCACTGATACCCACCGCTCGTCCAGAATACAGGTGATTGCCCAGCACGCCCTCAGCGGTGCAGTTCATGATGTCGTGATTAAGGATTCTGCATCCCATCGCCGGCGCTCCAGCTAACTGACCTGTCAGGAAAGAAGCACAAATCACGCCAGTCTTAGACAGCAATTCCAAATTTCGTTATCCAGCGCCCGATTGTTGGCCCGTTTATCAGTAGACGCGCCATCTTGGCGCGTCATGAAGCGGCTGGAAGCCGCTTCTACACCAGATGAAACACCCAAATTTGGAATTGCTGAGTCTTAGATGGACCTAGCAAGGCAAACAAGGCTGGCCCCGAGCCGGATCATAGTCGCCGCACATGGCTCCCGAATGGTGCGAAAGGGCTGCAACCGCGCACCATGTCGGCGCAGGCACGGCAGCCCAGATTACAGCCAGAATCCAGGACGCCGGCAATTGATTGCTGTCTCGAGACCCAACCCTTCCGCCACCACTGAACCTTGGATGTTGGACCACCATTGATCGAATCCCGCTTGAAATTCCGGGATGTTTTCGCGACTATCCATAACAGTGGATGACAAATTTACTAGGTCTTTTCTGGCCAATGGTAGTTGCAACCTGCGTCCAGCCAGACCAACGAGGGCTGTCATCCACCAATGCATAGATTATAAAAACCAAGCCAGCGACGGATGGCACTGCCATCACGCCCGCGGCACTTCAAGGGCTGACCCACCGAGCCCTGGCCATCACCTGGCCATCACCTGACCATCAAATAGAGGAGTTCAGCATGGATAATCCAACCATCGATCAGGGCAAGCTGTTCGATCAAAGCGTGGTGCCAACCGCAACCACGGACGACGGCATCCGCGTCAATCGCATCACCCTTGCCCAGCCCTGGGAGTGGCTCGGAAAAGGCTGGCGGGACATCCAGCAGGCGCGCCGCTACAGCCTGACCTATGGGTCAGTGGTGGTGCTGGTCAGCGCCATCATGACCTGGGCTCTGGTGTCAGAGGGCTATGTGTTCATCGTGCCCTTTCTTGCCGCGGGCTTTTATCTGCTCGCGCCGGTGGTCGGGTTGGGGCTCTATCAGATGAGCGCCCACCTCGAGCGCGGGGAGCCCTTGCAGTTTTGCAACGCGCTCGAGGCCTGGAAGCGTAATCAGGGGCAACTCAGCATTATCACCGCTGGGCTGACCATCATCATGCAGTTCTGGATGCTGGCGAATTTCGTGCTCTTCGCGCTGCTTTATACCAATCTGCATCCGCCGCTGGAGAGCTTCTTCAGCGTGGTATTTCTGTCCGGCGAGAATAATGTTTTTGTCTTCGCCAGCGTGCTGGTCGGCTTTGTCCTGGCAGGTCTGGCCTATGCCATCAGCGCTATCTCGGTGCCCATGCTGGTGGATCGGAAAATCGACGGCTTCACGGCCATTCGCACCAGCGTTAAGGCGGTGACCACCAATTGGCTGCCGATGGGGTTGTGGGCAATTATGATTGTGATGGTCATCGGACTGGGCTTCTTGACCTTGTATGTCGGGCTGGTGATTGCCATGCCGCTGCTCGGGCACGCCACCTGGCACGCCTATCGGGATCTGGTGCCTCGGGAATCGGATTCCGTCTGAGCGGCGCGGCCGCTCGCGCCTCGGCAAAGATCCCATCTCGCAGGGCGCGCAGCCGTTCACTCGGACCAGACTCGGGCTAGAATAGCGCTATGTTGCTCTCGCCCGGCCATGGTTTTCTGTTCGTTCATATCGCCAAGACTGGCGGCACCAGCGTGCGCGCGGCGCTTAGCCGCGAGCGTTGGCGCGACCCCTGGTACTGGCCGATCTTTCTCTGTGCGCGCTTTAGTCATCTTAGCGGGCATCGCCTGGCGCTCAAATTGCCGCGTCATGCCCGCATCATCGCCGCCAAGGAGCTACTGCCGCACGAGGTCTTCGCGGGATTGTTTAAGTTTGCCTTCGTGCGCAACCCCTGGGATCTGCAGGTCAGCTCCTATCATCACATCCGCCGCGAGCGCCCACAGTATCTGGGCGGCCATGACAACTTCAGTGACTTTTTGCGCTGGAAGCTCGATCCGACGCGGCCCTATCAATATCATGTCGATACCTCCATCGAACGCCAGAGCAATTATCTGATTGACCTCGATGGCCTGCCTTGCGTGGATTTTATTGGCCGTTATGAGCAACTCCATGACGACTTCCAGCACATCTGTCGCCATCTTGGGCTGAAATGCCGGCCCTTGCCCCACCGTCGGCGCGCACCGGAGCGCAAAGGCGATTATCGTCACTATTACACGGACGAAACGGCTGAGTGGATCGCCCGCTACTTCGCGCGGGATATTGCATGGTTTGGCTACCATTTCGACCCACAACTGACACCGCATCCATCCGCCGAGACCCGCGCACTCTTCACCCCGCCGCCACCCAGAAGCCCGGGCCACCGGGCAAGCCAAACTTCCGAGCCCACCGAACCAGACCCTCAGGCTTGAGCCGAGCGCGCATCTATATAGGCCAGCGCGCGGTCGATGCGGCGTAGCACCGCGTCCTTGCCAATCAGATGCAGGGTCACATCGATACCGGGCGAGGCGGCGCGCCCAACCACGGCCACCCGCAGCGGCTGGGCCACCTTGCCCATGGCCAGATCCAGCTCGGCGGCGACCTGATCGACCTGATGATGCAAGATGTCCGGTCGCCAGTCCTCCAGCGCCAGCATCTCCAAGGCCGCGCGCATGCGCACAAGCGGCTCGCGCGCCACCGGGCGCAGGTGCTTCTTGGCCGAGGCGGCATCGTAGTCGTCGAAGTCCTGATAAATAAAGGCACTGATATTGGCCAGTTCGCCCAGCGTCTTGGCGCGGGGTGCCTGGGCCTCGACCACCGCCGCCAACTCAGGCCCAGTACTCGGGTCTATGCCCAGATGACCAAGATGGGGACTGAGCAAGTGGGCGATGCGCTTGGCATCCCCATGCTGGAGATAGTGCTGATTGACCCAGGCGAGCTTGTCATAATCGAACGATGACGCCGCTTTGTTGACAGACTCCAACTCAAAGAGCGCGATCATCTCATCAATGGAGAAAATTTCCTGATCGCCGTGCGACCAGCCCAGGCGTACCAAGTAATTGAGCAGTGCCTCGGGCAGATAGCCCTGATCGCGAAAGGCAATGACACTGACCGCGCCATGGCGTTTGGACAGCCGGCCGCCATCCTCGCCGAGAATCATCGGCAGATGGGCATAGCGCGGTGGCTCCTTGCCCCAAGCCCTAAGGATATTAATTTGGCGCGCGGTATTGCCAAGATGATCATCACCGCGAATCACATCGGTAATGCCCATCTCGGCATCATCGACCACCACCGTCAGGTTATAGGTGGGACTGCCATCGCTGCGGCGAATGATTAAATCGTCGAGTTCGTTGTTATTGAAAGGCACCTTGCCGCGCACCCGGTCATCGACCACCACCAACCCCTCGACCGGATTGGAAAAACGCACCACATGGGGCTGGTTCGGGTCGATGGTCTTGCCGCGACAATGGCCGTCATAACGCGGCTTGATCTTGGCAGCCATTTGGCGCTCGCGCAGCTTCTCCAGGCGTTCCTTGGGACAGTCGCAGCGATAGGCCAGCCCTTTGTCCAGCAGCTCATCGATCACGGCATGGTAGCGGTCGAAACGCTGGGTCTGATAAAAAGGCCCTTCATCATAATCCAGCCCCAGCCAGGTCATGCCCTCGAGAATGGCATTGACCGACTCAGGGGTGGAGCGCTCCAGATCGGTATCCTCGATACGCAGAATGAACTGGCCGCCATGCTTGCGCGCGAAGAGATAGGAAAACAAGGCGGTACGGGCGCCGCCGACATGCAAAAAGCCGGTCGGCGAGGGGGCGAAACGGGTGCGGACGGTGGTCATGGGATAGCAGTAACCTCGGGCTGGGCGTTAAGCGCGCCTTGGGAGTCGGGAGCCGGGAGCAGGGAGCCGGTGCGAGCCCGCGGTCTCCATCGTCAAGACGCGGCGGCATTCTAGCAGAGGCGGGCGCCAGGGTTAGCGCGCGCTGGTTGCGCGGTTGCGGGACCGAGGTCCAGACCGAGATTAGGCATCCTCGATCAACTCCAGTGCATTACCATCCGGATCGCGGCAAAAAATCGCCCGCCGCCCGGACTTGCTTCGGGTAAAGCCGACCCCGGCTGCCTGCAAGCGCTCGGCCATGGCGTCCAGCGCGGCGACCCGCACCGCAAGATGACGGTCGCGCCCACCATGCTCCGGGCGCCCGGTCAGGGGATCTGGATTTGGCAGCTCCAGCAAATGGATCTGCGCCTCCCCTAGCCGCAGCCAGGCACCCGGAAAGCCAAGATCCGGGCGGCTCGGCTCAAGCGGCAAACCGAGCAGCTCGTGATAAAACGCCAGTGAGCGCCGGGTATCGGCGACAATCAGACTGACATGGTGAATGGTAAGAATCATCGAGTTCATTCGGTTTGTCCAAGTGCGCGCGCAAGCTGAAAGACCGGGGATCAGAACAAGCATCCAACCTTACTTGGGCTATAGCGTTGACAGGTGCCAAATCGAGGCTAGCGGACTTCCAATTGGTGCTCAAACATCAAGTTTTTCGGCTCAAGTCAACAGGAGAATTTGACTTGTGCTCATCCCTCACTCACCATCTAACGCCAACCTTCAGAGGATCAGGGATTCTGATACCCAAAGTATTGATCCCTGTCGTGATCCTTCGCCGCCATTGACCCCATGATTAGCCTCCAGGTTCCGGATGAACCCCGCACTCAGCCAACTCAAGCCCTACCCCTTTGAACGCCTCGCCGCCCTCAAGCAGGAGGTGACGCCGCCGGCCGAACTCAAGCCGATCATGCTCTCCATCGGCGAGCCCAAGCACCCCACGCCGGCCATCATCAGCGATGCGCTTATCACGCATCTGCATCATTTGGCAACCTACCCCAGCACCCGCGGCCTGCCCGAGCTGCGCGCGGCCATCGCCACCTGGCTGGGTTGGCGCTTTCAGCTTGACCGCGACGGCATCGACCCCGAGACACAAATACTGCCCGTCAGTGGCACCCGCGAGGCACTGTTCGCGATTGCCCAGGCATTGATCGATCCGGCGGATCGACCGCTGGTGATGATGCCCAATCCTTTTTATCAGATTTACGAAGGCGCCGCCCTGCTCGCGGGCGCCCAACCCTTCTACCTGCCTTGCACCGCCAGCAAGGGCTTCCTGCCCGATTTCGATCTGATCGACGAGGCGACCTGGCGCCGCTGCCAGCTTTTGTATTTGTGCTCGCCCGGCAACCCCACCGGCGCGGTCATGGACCAGGCCAGTCTGCAACGCCTGATAGCACTGGCCGAGCAGCACGATTTCATCATCGCCGCCGATGAATGCTATTCCGAACTCTACCCGGACGAACAGCGCCCGCCGGTCGGCCTGCTCCAAGCCGCCGCCGCCATGGGTCTGGAGGATTATCGTCGTTGCCTGGTCTTCCACAGCCTGTCGAAGCGCTCCAATGCGCCCGGCCTGCGCTCCGGCTTCGTCGCTGGCGACGCGCGGCTGATCGCGAGATTTTTCGCCTACCGCACCTACCATGGCTGCGCCATGCCGCTGCAGCACCAACACGCTAGCCTGGCCGCCTGGCAGGACGAGAGCCATGTGCGCGAAAACCGCGCGCGTTATCGCGAGAAATTCAAAGCCGTGCTGGAAATCCTTGATGGCGTGCTCGACTGCCATCAGCCCGAAGGCGGCTTCTACCTCTGGGCGCGCACCCCGGAAGCGGACGAGACCAGCTTCGTGCGCGAACTCTTCGCCAGGGAGCACCTGACTCTGCTGCCGGGCCGTTTCCTGTCCCGGCCCGCCATCGACGGCCAGGATCCAGGTCGTGGCTATGTGCGCATCGCCCTGGTGCCGGAACTGGCCGACTGCGTCGAGGCGGCTCTGCGGATCCGTCGCTTCTTCGCCTCTCGATAACACCCAAAGGCTCACCAATCGCCCGCCTCATCAAGCCACTTGGGAACAGAATCCGTGCATGACACTCGCTGAGCATCGCGACCGACTCTATGCCTGGCTACGCCAATGCCTGATCGGCGAGGGGGAGGCGCTGATCGGGATCAAACCCCTTGATCGTTATCAGACGGGAATTCTCTTCCCCATCCTGCGCGGGGAATTCGGCATCGATCCGGCGCGGGATGAGAGCGACGCGGGGGATCACATCGACGAGGGAGACGGTGATGCAGGGGAAGCTGCACATCAGGTGCTGGGGATAAGTCCGCGAAAACAGCGCTTCGTCCCTCCGTCTTCGGTAGGATTTTCTTTTTTCGTCGTTGGCGAGAAGATTCGCTTGCAGCTTGTCCCGCGAGCGAGGCGTTATTTTCTCACTGGCGCCTCTGACGAGCATGGAATAACCAGGGATCAGCAAGGGCGGTTCGCGAATAACTGGGAAAGCGATGACCTTGGTGGGGACGAATCGGTTGCCTATGAATTTGTGGCGCCCGATGATCGACGCTTCCTCAGAACCTCCTTCGATGTGTTCAGCGATGGGAACAATGCGCTTGCTGAACTCCTGCTCATCTGGCGTCCCCTTGCGCGAGGCTGGCTCGTGACTGCATCCTTGAGCAACACTCAGCTGTTAATGCCTAGCAATCAGGGCGAGAAGGAATCCCGCGAACGCAACACAATGGCTCTGTTCGATGTTGGCCTTGAGTGCATCATTGATGCAGGAGTTGTCGGCCCCTACCCTGGCGTGTCCTTCGACCAGCTCAGCGACGAAGATCAGGAACTGGAACTCAGGTATCGCAACCATCGGGTCTACGCCATCGGTCATGGCGCTGCTGTCGATCGCATTGCATGCTCAAATCGACGACATTGCGCGTCGAACTGTGGAGCTGACTGACGATCAGATGCGCCTTGTTGACGTTATTGAAGTTAACAATAGAGTCATTTGCAAAGGCGGCGCAGGCACCGGCAAGACCTTTCTTGCGCTCGAGCTGGCTCGGCGTTGGTCCGGCGCTGGGCTCATGGTCTTGGTTGTCTGCCGATCTCCTTGGCTGCGGCATTGGCTCGAAAGCCGCTTTACAATCCCCAGGGTAGCCGTTGCGCTACCTGAATCCGCCAAGCGCGCGGCACAGCGCTGCAATATTGAACAATTCGATGCCCTGATCGTCGACGAGGGCCAGGACTTGCTCGACCTGCACGCCATCGGCCAGATGAATGTGATGCTCGCTGGTGGTCTCGGCGCGGGAACCTGGTGTTTTTTTCACGATGTCAACAATCAATCCGGCATCTTAAGTCCTGCCGATCCGCATGCCTTGGCACTCTTGCACAGTTTCAACCCGATCTCGGTGCCGCTAAGAACCAATTGCCGCAACACAAGACAGATACTCAATCAGGTGCAGTCAAGACTCAAGGCCGACATGGGTATCAAAGGGACAGGCAACGGCCCCGACATCCGCATCCGTCAAGCGGAATCTCAACAGGGGCTCGCCCAAGCCCTTGCCGAGGAGCTTGACTACTTGGTCGATCAGGGCGGGCTGTATCCGGGCAGCATTAGCATTCTGTCTCCCTTTCCATTCCCAGACTCAAGGGTCGCGCATCTACCGCGTCGGCTGAGCTCTAGGATTCAGGTGCTTGATGAATACGCGATGCGCACTTTCCCACCGGCACAAATCAGCTTCGCAACCATCGCTGAATTTAAGGGACTGGAGAATCAAGCCGTGATTCTGGTTGACCTACCCGAGGACATTTCAAGGCCAGAATCCATTGCCGCCAGCTACGTCGCCATGAGCAGACCCCGCGCGATCTTAACCCTCATTCAGCGCAAGGCATCCACTCAAGACAGACTCCAATGAAGTCTCGCCAGTCCACCAAGCCCCTAGATTGAACGGCAGGGATCCGGCGCGTCCGACAGTGAGCGCCTCGGGTATAATGCGGGCCAATTTCATTACTCACCTTCCGGAGCCCGACCTTGAACGAGCAGCAACAGATTATTGACCAAGCCTTTGAACGCCGTGCCGAGATTACCCCGCGCAATGTGGAAACCCTGGTGCGTGATGCGGTGCAGGACACCATTGAACGACTCGATCGCGGCGAGTTGCGGGTCGCCGAGAAGCGCGACGGCCAGTGGCAGGTGAACGACTGGGTCAAGAAAGCCGTGCTGCTGTCCTTTCGCATCGAGGACAATGCTTTTATCAAGGGCGGCTTCACCAATTATTACGACAAGGTGCCATCGAAGTATCAGGACAGCAATTCCCGTGAGTTCCGCGTGGGCGGAGTGCGGGTGGTGCCGCCGGCGACCGCGCGTCGGGGTTCTTACATCGCGCCCAGCTGCGTGCTGATGCCAAGCTATGTGAACATTGGCGCTTATGTGGATTCTGGCACCATGGTGGACACCTGGGCGACTGTCGGATCCTGCGCTCAAATCGGCAAGAATGTCCATCTCTCTGGCGGTGTCGGCATCGGCGGCGTGCTGGAGCCGGTGCAGGCGGCGCCGACCATTATCGAGGACAACTGCTTCATTGGCGCGCGCTCGGAGATTGTCGAAGGCGTTATCGTTGGTGAGGGCGCGGTCATCTCCATGGGCGTTTACATTGGCCAAAGCACCAAGATTTATAACCGCACCACGGGCGAGACCCTGTTCGGTCATGTGCCAGCTGGAGCCGTGGTCGTGCCGGGCAATCTACCGGCAAAAGACGGCACCCATAGTCTCTACTGCGCGGTCATCATCAAGCAGGTGGACGAGAAAACCCGCGGCAAGGTGGGCATCAACGAACTACTGCGCGACATCTGAGCCGCGCGCCCGTGTCTCCCGTCCTGGAACTGGCCCGGGCCCTCATCGCCCGGCCATCACTCACCCCGGATGATGCCGGCTGCCAGGCGCTGCTTGGCGAGCGGCTGTCACGGCTCGGCTTTCGGCTTGAAACACTCCGCTTTGGCAAAGTCACCAATCTCTGGGCGCGTTTTGGCGATCAATCACCCCTGCTTTGTCTGGCCGGGCATACGGATGTGGTCCCAACCGGCCCGCTCGATCTATGGGACAGCGACCCCTTCGCACCCGAGATTCGCGATGGTCTGCTCTATGGTCGCGGCGCGGCGGACATGAAAAGTTCCTTGGCGGCCATGGTGGTCGCCTGCGAGCAGTTCCTCGCCCGCCACCCGGCCCCCCTGGGCTCCATCGCCCTGCTGATCACCAGCGACGAGGAAGGCCCGGCTGTCGATGGCACCCGTCGGGTGATGGAAACTCTGCAAGCCCGTGGCGAGCATATCGACTACTGCCTGGTGGGTGAGCCATCGAGCCAGGGCAGGCTCGGGGATCAAATCCGCAACGGACGCCGCGGCAGTCTGAATGCAGCTGTGCGGCTGATTGGGCGGCAGGGCCATGTGGCTTACCCGGAGTTGGCGCTGAACCCCATCCATCGTCTGAGCCATGCGCTTGGCCCGCTGTGCGCGGAGGTTTGGGACAGGGGTAATGCCTACTTTCCGCCGACCAGCTTTCAGCTATCGAACATCCACGCCGGCACGGGCGCCGAGAATGTGATTCCGGGCGAGCTTGAGCTCTTATGCAATTGGCGTTTCTCCACTGAGTTGACGCCGGAGCGAATTCAGCAGCGTTTTACCGAGTTATTGCAGCAAACCGAGCTTGAGTACCAGATTGACTGGCGCTTGTCGGGCCAGCCCTTCCTGACCCCCGTGGGAAAGCTCACAGAGGCAACAGCGGCCGCGATTAAAGCCGTCACGGGCATCGACACCCGGCTGTCGACCAGCGGGGGCACCTCGGATGGACGCTTTATCGCACCGAGCGGCGCTCAGGTGGTGGAGCTTGGTCCGCTGAACGCGACCATCCACAAGATCAACGAATGCGTGCCGGTGACTGAACTGGAGCCCCTCGCGGCCATTTATGCCGGCATTATCGAAAGGTTGCTCGCCAGCGGGGATGATATGGCGACGACCTAAGCGCAACATGGGGTGAACCAATTCGTCCCTAGTGACCACCAGGACATTGATTCAGGAAAAACTCTCAGCGCCCAGGCTGGTCCGGCAGCACGATATTGAGTTCGAGAATCTCCTGATCGTCCTCTTGCTCGTAGCTGACGGAGACTGCATTAAGGTCAACATCGACGTACTTCCTGATCACGTCAAGAATTTCACGCTCAAGCTTGGGCAGGTAGGACGGGCGATCACGCGCCAGTCGATCATGCGCGACCAGAATCTGCAGGCGCTCTTTCGCGACAGAGGCAGACCCCTTGCCCTGACCCGTACTGCGGAAATAGTCGAGTAAGCCCATCGGCTAGCCTCCGAAAAAGCGCCCGAGGAATCCCCGCTTATCGGCGGACAGAAAACGCAGCGGAACCTCATGGCCGAGGTAGCGCATGACCATATCCTGGTACGCTTGGCCAGCGTTGGAATTGGTATCGAGAATCACCGGGATGCCAGCGTTGGATGCATTGAGCACCGCCTGGGATTCCGGAATCACACCAAGGAGTTTGAGTGACAGGATTTCCTGCACATCGGCCACGCTGAGCATCTCGCCGCGTTCAACCCGCTCGGGCGAGTAGCGTGTCAGCAACAGGTGCTCCGCAATCGGCTCGAGATTCTCCTCGGAACGTCGTGACTTGCTGGAGAGGATGCCAAGCATGCGGTCGGAATCCCGCACCGAGGACACCTCCGGATTGGTGACCACCACCGCATCGTCGGCGAAGTACATGGCCATCAGGGCGCCATGCTCAATGCCAGCCGGCGAGTCGCAAATAATGTACTCATAATCCTTTGCCAGATCCTCCAGCACCTGTCCGACCCCGTCGCGACCCAGCGCGTCCTTGTCGCGGGTTTGCGAGGCCGGCAGAATTGACAGTTTGTCGCAGCGCTTGTCGCGGATCAATGCCTGGTTGAGCTTCGCCTCGCCATTGATCACGTTGACAAAGTCATACACCACACGCCGCTCGCATCCGAGCACAAGGTCCAGGTTGCGCAAACCAACATCGAAATCGATCACGACGGTTCGATGCCCCTTCTGCGCCAGACCCATGGCCATGGCAGCAGCGGTCGTCGTTTTGCCGACACCCCCTTTGCCCGAGGTGATCACGATAACTCTAGCCAAGGATTGATCCTCCTGCTAAAACGGAGGCCGCTAAAACAGTGGCCGCTAAAAAGGGGCAGCTAAGATGAAGAGACTGCTCGTTGGCAAACACTTGAGTGTATCTTGCCGAAAATGACCCCGCGTTGGCAACAGTCAACAAAGGCTCATACAAACTTAATTTACTCAAAACGGGTTTGCTCAAAACGGGTTTGTTCAAAACGGTTCAATGCGGAGACTGTCCTTATCGAGATAGATCTGGACTCTGGCATTCTTCAGATTGGCCGGAATATTCTCGCTAACACGGTAGTGGCCAGCGATCGCCACCAATTCCGCTTGCAAATCCTGACAAAAGATCCGCGCCCGGACGTTGCCGTTGATGCCAGCAAACACGCGACCACGCAAAGGCCCGTAGATGTGAATATTGCCATCGGCCATCAGTTCGGCGCCGGAGTTAACTGCCGCGGTAATTGTCAGATCGCCACCAGCCGCATAAACCTTTTGGCCGGAGCGCACGGGCCGATCAATCAGGGTGGAGCCAACCTCGATACCGAGGCCGTGATCCCCCGCATCGCCCCGGGAGGGCTTGCCGCCAGTTTGCACGCTTTCAGCCGGTGATTGCGCGTCTTCTCCTTGCCCGTTGTCATGGGTCGTCTCGTACATGCGGCGACGCCCCCCGTCGCTCATCAGCACGAGTTCCATGGCACGAGCCGCGTCTTGCTGTTCCAAGCCCCCCCCGCGCAGCCCGACCGGCAGCATGCCATAACCGCGCAGAAGCCCCACCAGGCGCGGAAAATTAATCTCGGCCACAGGATCATTGAGACCACCCAGATCAATGACCACCGGAGCGTTTCGAAAAAAATCAGGCGCCTGCTCAACCTTGGCCCTGATCTCATCGGCAAATTCTTCCATGTCCACCCGCAACAGACGAATAACGGGCAGAGTAAAGGACGCTGCTTTGATTTCAAGCACGCCATGCGTGCCGTTCTGCACGGATTCTATCTCCACGGTCTCGTCTCCGCCAGCCACTAACCCGGTGGCCACTGTAGCGCGCGTCCGCCAAGCAGATGAACATGCAAGTGATAAACAGTCTGTCCTGCCTGGGCATTACAGTTGATCACCGTGCGATAGCCCTGGTCGGCGATCCCTTCCTCGGCCGCCAACCGCGAGGCAACCTGAAACAGGCGCCCGACGAGCGCGGCATCCTCTGGCGTGACATCGTTCAGGGTCGCAATAGGCTTGCGCGGGATAATTAAAATGTGCACGGGAGCCTGAGGATTCAGATCGCGAAAAGCGACGATCTCCGCGTCCTGATAGACAATATCGGCGTCCATCTCCCCGCGGGCGATTTTACCGAACACAGTATCTGACATAGCTTCTCGGTCTCCTGTTGCCGCGGTTGCCCATTCTGCCATCTCGCGGCGATGCTCGGAAAAAACTTAAACCGGCAGGCGCCCGCTGAAGGCATGCGCGAGGGTGCCACCGTCGACGTATTCGAGTTCGCCTCCCAAAGGCACGCCGTGGGCGATGCGAGTGACAGGTACCTGCGCTAAAGCGGCCATCTCGGCGATATAGTGCGAGGTGGCACTCCCCTCGATCGTGGGGCTAATGGCCAAGATAAGCTCACGCACACCACCTCCGGCCAGTCGTTGCCGCAGCCGTCCCAGCTCAAGCTCCTCGGGACCTATGCCATCGAGCGGCGACAGACGCCCACCAAGCACGAAGTATCCTCCGGAAAACTCCGTTGCCTGTTCGATTGCCGCCACGTCAGACGGACCTTCCACCACGCAGACCAAACCCTGATCACGCTTGGGATTCATACAGATACTGCACAGCGGCGCTTCCGTCAAGGTGCGACAGGACTCGCAGCGTCCAATTCGGTCCATGGATGCCGCCATGACGGACGCCAAATGACGACCGGCATCGCGATCCCGCTCGAGCAGATAAAACGCCATGCGCTGCGCCGATTTGGGCCCAACTCCCGGCAAGCAGCGCAGGGCGTCGATCAATTCCGGCAATAGGGTTGATTCAGACACAATTTATCAGGACCATCAGACACGGATAAGTAGCCGGCACCTTGCTTCGGTCAGGTTTCTCTCTCATGGTCCTGTTCTCCATGCGAATAGTTAGAACGGGAGCTTAAACCCAGGCGGCAGGGGCAGACCCGCGGTCAAATTTGCCATGCTGTCCTTTTGCTTTTCGGCGACACGATGCACGGCATCATTGGTCGCAGCGACAATCAAATCTTCAAGCATCTCTTTATCATCAGTGAGTAATGAGGGATCAAGGTCCACCTTGCGCACCTCATATCTTCCCGTCATGGTGATTTTGACCATACCGCCACCGGACTCGCCGATGACTTCCTCCTGTGCTAGGCGCTCTTGCGATTCCTGCATCTCCTGCTGCATTCTCTGCGCCTGCTTCAGCATGTTCCCGATTCCGCCTTTCATGCGTGACCCTCTGTCATTGTCAATCGAATACTTTCATCCCAGCAAGGCATCCCAGCAAGGCATCCCAGCTCAGGCCGATTGTTCGGCATTGCGATTCGGCAACTGGGAACCCGGGCATGGACGGAGAGACTACCCTGTTGCCTGAATACTGCCCGGCACCCACTCAGCATTGAGTCGCGAGACCAAACCCAGGGCGATGGGGTCTTGATGCATCAACGCCTCGGCCTCGCGCTGACGTCTCTGCGCGACCCGCGCGCGCGCCCGCGCCGGAGTATCATTGACCGACCGCCGCGCCGCGATCCGCAGCCGAACCGGCTGGCCGAGAACCTCCCGCAGAGATTGTGCAAGCCGCTGCTCAGCCGAGTCGGCCTTGATCAGATGTTCACAATCAGGCTCGAGTTGCAGATGCAGCTCACCACCCCGCCAGGACTGAAAAGCGCAGTGGGAAGCCAACTGCCGCCCAAGACCGTTCACCGGCAGCTGCTCCACCAGCTGATGCCAATCCTGGTCGTTTGCCAGGCCCGGCGTCAGCGCCTTACCCTGCACCGCCCCAGCAGTTACTAAAGAAGGCGCAACCCCATGGTCCCACTGCACGGGGACCGACTGAGTGATCCCTGGCTGGATGGCTTGGAGCGCAACGGATTGGGGCGCAACAGCTCGAGGCTCAGTGTCTTGGGCAGCAACGACTTGGGCAGCAACGACTTGGGGTTCAGCCACCGCGGCAGCCCTGGCCGGTTCTCCTGCGGCCAGTGTCCCCGACCCTGACTGTCCCTTGGCCGATGGCCCGGATGTCTCCGACGCACCCGAGGCCGGTCCAGCACTCTGGCGGGCAGCAGGGCGCGATGCGCCAGCGCTATCAGGGCGGAAGGCGAGCGCGCGCAGAAACACCATTTCGAGCCCAGCGCGGGCATCCGGTGCCAAGGGGAGATCTTGCTGCCCCATGACCGCCACCTGATAGTACAGCTGCAGGTCTTCCGGCGCGACACGCTCGGCCAGGGTTTTAAGACGTGTGTAGTCCGGATCGGCGCTGTCCAGGGTGGTCGGCACTTGCTGCGCCAGCGCCAGACGATGAAGCAGCTCGATCACGGATTTGAGCACACCAGCAAAGTCTGGCGTCAACTCGGCAACCCGACCAATTTCCGCAAGCAGCCGGGGGCCATCGTGATCACAGAGCGCCTCAACCAGCGCCAGAGTGAGATCATGATCGAGCGCGCCAAGCATGGCGCGCACCTCGGTCACCCGCAACTGGCCACCACCAAATGCAATTCCTTGATCGAGCAGGCTCAAGCCATCGCGCATGCTGCCCTCGGCGGCGCGCGCGAGCAAGGCGAGTGCTTGCTCTTCGAATGCGATCCCCTCGGTCTCGAGGACGTGACGAAACCTGCCCCCAATTTGCTCCGGGAGCAGGTGCTTGAGATTGAACTGCAAACAGCGCGACAGCACCGTGGGTGGGAGCTTTTGCGGGTCGGTCGTGGCCAGCACGAATTTGACATGCGGCGGCGGTTCTTCGAGCGTTTTCAGCAATGCATTGAAGCTATGACCAGAAAACATGTGCACCTCGTCTATCAGGTACACCTTGTATCGGCCACGCACAGGCGCGAAGGGGACATTCTCAAGCAACTCGCGGGTTTGTTCGACCTTTGTCCGCGATGCCGCGTCGATCTCCTGCAGATCGATAAAGCGCCCTTCATGAATCTCTCGGCAGCTTGCGCAAATGCCGCATGGCAAGGCGCTGACGCCCTGTTCACAGTTCAGCGATTTGGCCAAAATGCGCGCCAGCGTGGTCTTGCCAACTCCACGGGTCCCAGTAAACAAATAGGCATGATGGAGTTGGCCGCGATCAAGCGCATTGGTCAGTGCCTGGACGACATGCTCCTGCCCTACAAGATCGGCAAAGGTCCGCGGACGCCATTTGCGCGCCAGCACCTGATAAGCCGTGGTGGCATTCTCGGCCGGGTCGGAATCGCTGAGTAACATGCAATGAATCGGGCGCGCCGCTGGCGGGACAGGTGGGAACACAGGCGGATCGGATGGCAGGGTGGTGGACAATGCCAGCCACACCACGGCACAGACGTCCATCGCTGCGGCTGCTCCCTTCCGGGCCTGACCGGGTTCACGACTTAGCCTTGCGCGGGGACCGACACCGCCCACCGAAACAAAAACGCCGCGCATCATCCGCAGCGTCAGCGCGCAAATTAGCAGAGTGCCGCCGGAGATACAAGCAAGGACGCGCCAAGCGGCACGGCAAATCCGTTCTAACCAACAGGCGCGACACGGGCAGCGCGGGGCATTGAGTTTGCCGTCATGCCCAGATAATCGAAGACACGGCGGACTTTGCGCGCGAGCTTCTCGATGGTGGCTGCCACGGAATCCTTGGATTTCGTTTTGATCAGACCGGCGGCAAACCGGCGCAGTCGGGTGATGTTTTCTGGTCCATGGCCGGTGCGGATGGTGCAGCGATCCTCATCCCAGTTCCAGTCGAGGATCCAGTGATGGGCTTCAATGCCCCAATGCCCACGGTTGAAGGCGAGCAGGCGCTTAGGGCTTGCACTCTCAGGGGTATGATCCGTGACGCCGAAGACTGTCTCGACGGAGGTCTTGTCGGTTTTTTTCTCAGTGGTGGTGCGCTCAATGGCGAAGACCTGCCCGACATGGGGGAAATCGAGATAGTTGTTCAGCGCCGTGGAGGTCCAAATCGCGCGGCTTTCGATACGCCCATGCGCAAGGTCCGATGACTCGCGAAAATCCGGCTCGCCCCGCGCCTGGAAAAGCAGGCGGATGTCGGCAACCAGCGTGGGCTGATTCTCTTTGGCGATAAAGACGTAATGCGCGCCCCGTTCGATGAGATACTCAGCGAGCGAGCGCTGGGTGAGCAGGGCGTCGGCGGTGAGGGTCTTGTCAGTGAGGTCGAGGGAGTCGAGCACCGGGATGGCCATCCCGATCTCGTTGGTTTGCTTCAGTTCATCACTGCCATTGACAGGCAAAGCACCGACTTTTTTTGGGTGTGACAGACCTTGGAGTCATGTCCAACGACACCGAGGATGTGGGTCTGGCGTCCCTCGGCGTCGATGGCATTGCACATCGTCTTGCCATCAATGGCCAGGCCCTCGTCCTCGGCGCCCATCTGCGCATTCCAGCCCTGCAGCGCCCCATCAAGGGCGTCGGGATCGACCCGGGTGAGGACATCGCGGATGCGCGTGCGGCTGGGCACCTCATAGCGACCGTTGCGATAACGGCAACCAAAGCGCGCCCGGGCCGCCTGGCTGAGATCCTTCGCCCAAGCGGCGATGGCCTTATAGCCACGCGCCCCGCACAGCACCGCCGCGGCGGAGATCGCAAGAACCACCGGCAAGGGATGACGCCGGCCTTGGCCGCGACGCGGATCAGGGACATCGACAAAGAACGCAGGAAGCGAACGCATCTGTTGTGCGGAGATCATGAGTTTTGGGGCTCCATAGCGATACTGGGAATCGAGTCTTGGGTCGGACAAGCGTGCTTGGACCTGCCCGATCAAGGGGCGGACAAACACCCGCTTGGCGCCATCGGGCTGCTGGCTGTAGCCGGCGCGCGTGCGGCGGTACCCGCGCGTCTGCCCGACCTCCAGCCAGTTGGCCGCGCGATAGCAGGTGCCGGTAAAGCGGCGCGGATCGACGAAGGTCTCCAGCAACCACAGCGGATAACCGAAGCGGGTCTGCCAATCAGTGCTGACCTGGCGCTCGCACAGCGACAGCACCTTGGAGGCGAGATTGGGCACATGCCACTGGGGCAGAATGAGAAAGCGGGCGTTGTTGGCGATCAGATGCAGGCGGTCGAACTGGTAGCGGCGATCCCAGCCGATCCACTGATCGCGCGCCGCGCACTTCCAGGCCGCGGCGCTCAGCACCAGCAACGCCAACCACTGATCCCGCCAGATGGCGACATACCAGAGGGTGTGACCGATTTTTGCCGCCGCGCCCAGGTAGTGATACGCCTCGAGCAATGCTTTGAAGCGCGCCTCTTCATCTGGGGCGACCGCACGCAGGGTGATGTCGTGCAAGTTCAGGGGGCTGCCTCGTCAATCAACATAGGCAGGCAGTTTGAACGAGTCGGACGGAAATGTCCAGAATCGAGGGTAAATACTTCTACGGCTTGTCAATTAGGGCTAGCACGGTTTCGCCCTGCGCCAAGCGGTCAAGCCTTAACCGGCCCCTGGCCAGACCCTAACCAGACCCCCTAGCCAAACCAGTTGGCTCAGTCCGGCTGCCTGAATCATCCCTGGGCATTTCCGAGAACCGAGCCGGGCAGGCTCATCAGGCATCGCTGACAGGCTCAACTTCAGCGAGTACCACCCCAGTCGCCAATTCCAGATCGCGGGTCAGTTGCAGGCAATGGCCACTGCTGCCTTCGACCAGGTAGAGATGAAATCCCATCGCCCTGCGCACCGGAGTCTGCTCACCCAGGTCGTCGTTCATGCAGTGGGTGAAATGCAGATCAGGCAGAGCTGCGCGCAAGGCGCTCAGGGTTTGGGCGTTTAGACCAGCGCGCTCGAGGATGGTAACGATCTGATCGATGCGTTCGGGGGTGATCATTCTTCCAGCGCTCGCGCCTTGAAGCGCACCCTGGACTCAGCCGGCTGGCCCATGATTTTAGCAAGCCAGGGTGGAGTCTTGGCGCCAATGATCTGTTGCAGTTCGCCAATCAAGGCCGGCGCCGCGCCGCCATCCGGGATCTTGATCGGATGGATGTCGCGTTTGACCACCTTGGCCGCGGCCGGTCCACCGATAGAGACCACATAGAGCAACTGGCAATCGGCGATCAGGCCGGCACGATAACTGTTTTTGTCATCCTCGGCTTGGCGGTCATCGATCTCGCGACAGTCAATCAGTCGGAATTGATCAGCGCTGACTTGATACACTAAAAATCGCTCGCAGGAGCCGAAGTGGCCGTCGAGCAAATCGCCATTATTCGAGGCGATGGCGACGCGAATCGTACCTTCGGGATCACTACCCGAGGCGTTGATCAGCGGGCTTTGAGGGACCGGGGGCGGCATGCTTTCCGTGCTGGCGGTGCCATTCAGGTAGGCCAGGGCGGTTTTCAGTACCGAGTGATCGCAATCGGCGAGTTCACCACTGGCGCCGCTGCGCAACTGTTTGATGCTCAGGGTATCGAGCTTTTCGGCGTTCGGCGGCAGACCAATGCAGTCAGCCAGCACCGCCAGCAGGCGCGCCGGTGAGGTATCGGGCAGCGCACGCGCGGCCAGGCCGATGCGCAGCGCCATGTCGTCGGTGAGTGCGGTGGAGGTCATGGTCTTTGGGGTGGTACTAACCGATGTTGAACAAAGGGCGAATGAAGTCTCCGCCCCATTATGGCGGGGCGAAAAAGCTCGAACACAACAGCGGTGTCAAATCGGCACAATGCAGCCATCTTCCATGCAGGCATCGATGCACTGGGGCATGTCGGACTCGCCGTCGCATTCATTGCAGGTGTCGGTATTAATCGCATAAACGCCTTTTGCTGGGCCGATTGAGCCGGTCGGACAGGCCGGTTCGCAGTCGCCACAGGCGGTGCAGAGGTCTTTCATGATCTGGTAAGCCATGGGAGGGTTCTCCTGTCAGGCAGGCGCCTTTATTCGGCGCGCTTGAATCTCAGGGTTGTCGGAAAGGCGGGCGGAGGGCTGATCGGGTCAATGTACCAGCGCGACCCGTCAGTCAGGGCCACTTCCCCGCCCCAAGCCTCCGCCGTATCGGTCTCAACGCTGGCGATGGTCTCTTCCATATCCTTTTTTGCCACATAGAACAGCAAGGCGCCATCGTCGTTTTTTCGAATCATCACATTGGGCATTCAGGCATCCTCATGATTCGTAAACGGCCGGCGCCACCACAAGGTGACAGCGCCAGGCGCTTACATTAACGAATCAGGTCGTAGTTGAAGTCGGTCTTGCCCATCTCGCGCGTTTCCTCATCGAGACGCTCGAGCACCGCGTTGACCAGGGTGGTGAGAATGTACATGGCACCTTCATAGCCCAGGGTGGTCATCCGATGCAGATGATGGCGGTCGAAGATCGGGAAGCCGATACGAATCAATGGCACCTCGAATTCCTTGCCCTTGTGCAGGGTATCGCGCTGAATAAATTTGCCGTAGCTGTTACCAATCAGAAAATCTGGCTTATCGGTAAAGCACAGTGAGCGTAGGTGCCACAGATCCTTGCTCATATAGACTGTTGCCTGCTGGCCATAGGGCGAGGCGGCGAGCATTTTTTCCACTGCCTTTTTCCAGCGCTTATTGGCATGGTGGCACAGAACATGGGTAGGCTCGGCACCGAGTTCGAGCAGAAAGTTGGTCATGCCCATGACAAAATCAGCATCGCCGTAAAGGGCGAACTTCTTGCCATGCAGCCAGGCGTGGCTGTCGGTCATCATGTCAACCAAACGCCCGCGCTCCTTGGCCAGGCTGTCGGGGATGGCTTTGCCGGTCAGTTCAGAGACTTTCATCAGAAAGTTATCCGTCCATTCCAGCCCCATCGGGATATCGATGTGATTGCACGGCTGCTTCCAAATGGTCTCGACGTACTTTTTGGTCTTGGACAATTGCCAGGGCTGCAGTAGCAGCGTATCGATGGCGTTGGGCGCGTCCTTGATTTCATCAATGGTGGTGCCACCGGCGTACATGCGGTATTCGCCATCGGCCGGCGTATCGAGCACTTCAGTCGGGTCGCACAACAGGCTGTAGTCGACGCCCATTTCTTTCATCATACGATGCATCACACGATAATTGCCGAGATAGGTTTCAAAGCCTGGCACCAGGTTGATTTTGCCATTGCTGCCGACTGTTTTGTCCTCCATGGCGTTGACAGTGAAGTAACGCTGCACCCCCTCGAACATATTGTCCCAGCCAGTGGTATGGCTACCAACAAAGCTGGGGGTATGAGCAAAAGGCGTGGGGAATTCCGGTGGAATATGGCCTTCTTTCTTGGCATTGCCGATGAAGGCATTCAAATCATCACCAATGACCTCAGCCATGCAGGTGGTGGAAACAGCGATCATCTCCGGCTTGTAGAGTGCTTTGGCGTTCTCGAGACCCTCATACATGTTCTTATGGCCACCAAAGACGGCCGCGTCCTCGGTCATGGAGTCCGACACACAGGCAATCGGCTCTTTGAAATGGCGATTGAAATAAGTGCGGAAATACGCCACGCAGCCCTGAGAGCCATGCACATAGGGCAGGGTCTTCTCAAAGCCCAGGGCGCAAAGCACCGCGCCAAGTGGCTGACAGGCCTTGGCCGGGTCGATGGTCAAGGCTTCACGGGCAAAGTTCTTCTCCTGATACTCTTGGGTGGTGGTCCACTGAAAGACTTCCTCGACCTTATCAATTGGATGAGCTTCCTCGAATTGCTCGCGCTTGGTCTTGAAGCTGTCCTGATAGTCCTGATCACAGAATAAGGGATAACAGGGTTTGATTTTTTCGACAGTCTGGCTCATGGGTGTACTCCAGCCCCGCCGCCAATTCGCGGACAAAGGGCAATAAGAGGCTGTATTCGCCGCCCCATGGGGACGGCGCCAATGCATTCTTTGGGAAATGCGAGGCTAGTCTTTTTCCAGCCCCGCGGTCGCGACCTGCCTAAACCAGGCGTTGGGCATCAGGCGGCGGCCTGTTGCGCCGATGACTCGGCCGTTTGAGAGCCTGATTCCAACCAAGGTGCCTGCATGCGATTCCAGCAGGGATTATTCACCGTCATATCCATGTCGCGGGCAAAGATGGCGAAGCCGTCATAGCCGTGATAAGGGCCGGAGTAATCCCAGGAGTGCATCTGCCGGAAAGGAACGCCCATTTTCTGGAAGATATATTTTTCTTTGATGCCAGAACCGATTAAATCCGGCTTCAGGCGCTTGACGAATTCTTCCAACTCATAGCCAGTGACATCGTCATATAGCAGGGTGGCATTGCCCATGTCCTTGAGCGTGCGGTCGTAGTCGTCGTTATGGGCGAACTCATAACCGGTGCCAATGACTTCCATGCCCAAGTCTTCATAGGCGCCGATGATATGGCGCGGGCGCAAGCCCCCGACATAGAGCATCACCTTCTTGCCTTCCAAGCGCGGTTTGTATTTGGCCACCACGGCTTCATATTCGGCCTGATACTTGGCAATGACCTTCTCGGCATTGGCCTGAATGGTCTCGTCAAAGCGCGCGGCAATGGCGCGCAGGGAGTCGGCGATTTTCGTCGGCCCAAACAGGTTGTATTCCATCCAGGGAATGCCGTACTTTTCTTCCATGTGCCGGGTGATGTAGTTAATCGAGCGATAACAATGCACCAGATTGAGCTTGACCTTGGATGTCAGCTCCATTTCTGGCAGCGTGCCGTCACCCGACCACATGGCCACCACGCGCAGCCCCATTTCCTCAAGCAGAATGCGTGAGGACCAGGCATCACCACCAATGTTGTAATCACCCAGAATAGCAACATCGTAAGGCGTGGTCTCAAAGCTGTTATCGCCGTCGCGATTCGACAGCACCCAATCGCGCAGTGAGTCGTTGGCAATGTGATGGCCAAGGGACTGTGACACCCCGCGGAAGCCCTCGCAGCGCACCGGAATCACCGGCTTTCCGAGATCCTTTGTCTTTTTCTTCGATACCGCTTCAATATCGTCACCAATCAGGCCAACCGGGCATTCAGACTGCACGGAAATCCCTTTGACTAGTGGGAACAGCTCATTGATCTCATCAATCAACTTATCGAGCTTTTTATCGCCGCCGAAAACGATATCTTTCTCCTGGAAATCGGAGGTGAAATTCATGGTGCCGAAGGTATCCACACCGGTATGACCAACGTAATAATTGCGCCGCCCGGCTCGGGAATACTGGCCGCAACCGATCGGCCCGTGCGAAATATGCACCATGTCCTTCACCGGACCCCAGACCACGCCGCGCGAACCGGCGTAGGCACAGCCGCGCACGGTCATGACACCGGGCTGTGATTTGCGGTTGGAGGTAATGCACTTTTTGGGTTGTTCCAGGCTCGGGTCATTGACGGCCAAGTGCTTGGCGCGATCTTTCTTGGCCTTCTCGGGATACACCTCCAGGACCTCCTGAATTAGGGCCTGGGTCTCTTCTTGGGTCATCTTTGCCATCTGGGCGATCCTCTAAACGGCGCTGCCGCTCATTCGCGGACAGGCGCGCGGTCAGACAGGGACTAGGGGTTTTGTGTGCGATCCTGAACCGGACAGCTTAGGCCGCGACCGCTTGTTCCTCAGCGGCGGTCTTGCCGATGATGCTCTCGTCCTCACCTTCCATGATGCCGAACTTCATCAGCAGGTCTTCGAGTTCATCCATGGTGATCGGGGTCGGAACAACAAACATCTTGTTGTCGATAACCTTCTGCGCCAGGGTGCGGTACTCGTCCGCCTGCTTGGCCTTTGGGTCGTACTCAATGACGGTCATGCGCCGGATCTCAGCGCGCTGCACCACGTTATCGCGCGGCACGAAATGGATCATCTGGGTGCCGAGCTGACGAGCTAGCTCAATGATGAGCTCATCTTCGCGCGCAGTATTGCGGCTGTTGCAGATCAGCCCAGCCAGACGCACGCTGCCGGATTTGGCATACTTGCAAATGCCCTTGGCAATGTTGTTGGCGGCGTACATCGCCATCATCTCGCCGGAGCAAACAATGTAAATTTCCTGCGCCTTATTCTCGCGAATCGGCATGGCAAAACCGCCACAGACCACATCGCCCAATACGTCGTAGAAAACGAAATCCAGATCGTCTTCATAGGCACCTTCCTCTTCCAGGAAGTTGATCGCGGTGATGACACCACGACCGGCACAGCCCACACCCGGCTCCGGGCCACCGGACTCAACGCACTTGATACCGCCGTAACCGGTCGCCATCACATCCTCAAGCTCTAGATCCTCGACCGAACCAGCGTCAGCCGCCATCTGCATGATGGTGTCCTGCGCCTTGGAGTGCAGGATCAGACGGGTGGAGTCGGCCTTGGGATCGCAGCCGACGATCATTACTTTTTTGCCCAACTCGGCCAGACCGGCGACCAAATTTTGGGTGGTGGTGGACTTACCAATTCCACCCTTGCCGTAGATTGCGCATTGACGCGTTGCCATGAATGTTCTCCCAGTTGCTCGCCCCAAGGGGGCCGTTGTTCGACAGAGTCGATAGAGCTTAAGCAACTGGCGTGCCAGCGTAGAATGCGCAGCTAACAGGCTGAAATTTCAGTGGAGCAGGCAGTCAAACCTGAAGCTGACAGCCCGTCGCAGAGCCGACAAAGCCGCAGCAGCTGTGCGGATAACGACATCTCACGAATGCACGAGCGATGCCTGCTTGGTTAAACCTAAATTCTTGCGATCGCGGCGTCCGTCACCAGGTTAAAGATCAGCGCGGCATCGAACACCGCAGTGTTCGTCGCCTTGGCGTCAACCTCTCAGTTTGTTACTTAAAGTATGCTCATATTAGGCTTCGAGGCGAACACTCGCCTTTGTCCTCCCGTGACACTTCACCATCGGCATCCAGTACCATGACCCTGACTCTCGACAACCTCACCAAGGCCTTCGACCCGACGCTCTGGCATCCGTTGTTCCGCAACGCCTGCCTGCGGCTGGAGCCGGGGCAGTCGGTGGCCATTGTTGGCGAGTCGGGCGTAGGCAAATCGACGCTGCTGAATTGCATCGCTGGGCTGGAGCGGGTCGACAGCGGCATGATCCGCCTCGGCGAGCATGAACTAACAGTACTCGATGAGGACAGCTTCGCGGACCTGCGCAAGCGCCACTTTGGCTTTGTGTTCCAAGCCTTTCATTTGCTGCCACATCTCACTTTGCAGCAGAATGTTGCCCTTCCGCTGTGGCTGCTCAGTCACAAGGACCGCGTCGCGCGCGAACGCGCGCAAGCCATGCTAGAGCGCGTCGGACTGGGAGACCGGGCACAAGACTGGCCACGCCACCTTTCGGGCGGTGAGATGCAGCGAGTCGCCATTGCCCGCGCACTGGTGCATGAACCAGCCGTGGTGTTGTGCGATGAGCCGACCGGCAATCTCGACCCTGAGCGTGCCGAAGGGGTGCTGGAGTTGTTGTTTGAGCGCACCCGTGACGCCGGCGCCATCACCCTGATGGTCACCCACTCTCAGGTCGCGGCAGCCAAGGCGCAACGCACCTTGCGGCTAACGGTCAATGGCTTGGTTGAAGCTAGTGGTGGCTGATCGCTCCGGGTCAACGCCCCTGGCAGCCGAGGCAAAGGCCAAGCTGCCAAGTTGTCGCCAATAAACCCACACCTAATCCCGACAGGAAACTTGCGCACTTGCGACTATCAGCGGCCCGAAACGCCTAAGTCATGCGTCATGGATCATGGGGCATGGCATGGTCTTAAAGCCAATGCGCCCGCAGTACCTCAACTTGATCGCGGTAAATGATGCCGGAGAAGTTCTCGAAGAACTTCTCGCCGATCTCATTGGCAATACGCTCGGACATCTCGGGCTCGGTCGTGATCACCTCGATACGCACATTGGCATAAGTGTCCGAGACCATGGGGTCACCGGAGGAGCGCAGGTTTTTGCTGCCCTTGCCGCTAGCCGGCGTGACTGTATAACCGCTGGCGCCAGCTGCTTCAATCACGCGGATAATCTCCTTCAGCAACAGGCGTTCGGTCACAATGGTGAGCTTGATGGCTTGTCTGATCATGGGCTGTCACCTTCTTAATGATGATTTTTTTGTGAATACTGGAGGAACGGGATGAGCTCAGGCGCTGGCGAAGACTACTTGCGCCAGGCCAATGAACAACGGAATGCCAATAGCAATGGCCACCGGGGTTCCGAGGGCGGTCGAGGCGCCGATATAAGCCGAGGGATTGGCGGACGGAATACCCGCGCGCAGCGTCGGTGGTCCTGAAATATCGGAACTCGACGCGGCCAGCACCGAGAGCAGCACCACGCCACCTGGACTAAAGCCGGTGGTGACGTGCGCGATATAGCCGAGCCCAAAGGCAATCAATCCATGCACCAGGGGCGCCACGGCGCCATACACGGCATACCAGTGAGCGACTTTGCGCAACTCGTTAACGCGCGCATAAGCCTCCATACCCATCACCAGCATCAGCACCGATAGCAGACCGCGAAACAGCGGCTCGTAGAAGGAGTCATAGACAAAGTCTGGCCTTGTCAGCAAACCGAGCGCTATGCCAAGCAGTAGAGCAGAGAGCGCCGAACCGCGCAGGCTATCGGTGACGATGGGCCAGATTTTCACCCGCGTCCCAGCATCGCCCTTGCGCTTGGTCAGATAGACGTTGGCCATGACGATGGCCAGCACCAGTGCCGGGATATCCATGAAGGGATAAAGCGCTGGCGCCCATGCCTCGTAGGTGAGGCCCTCGGCATCCATCACCGCCATGGCCGCGGCCAGGGTCGAGCCACTCACGGCGCCGAACAGGCCCGCCGTGGCGATCCCCTCCTCGGTCCGGATTTTCGGCAAGATAGCCAGGGTGTAACGCCCCAGCAGCACAATGATGACGCCAATCAGCACGGCGAACAACGCGGGTAGCAGCATGTCGCCTAAATCCGCCTCGCGGATCTTCATTCCACCTTTCAGGCCGATCTTCATCAGCAGCATGAAGACAATGAACTTGTAAATGGCGTCTGGCACCTCCAGACGGCTGCCAAGCGCGGCAAGTACCGCTCCCCCGATCAAAAACCCCAGGGTGGGCGATTGCAGCTGCGTGGCGAAACGGGTCAGAAAATCCAGTATGAACTCCATCGATGCGCTCCTCTTTCGGGTAATGGCACTCGCGTGCGCGACTCGGTGCCGCGCGCCCCGCGACCTCCCCGCCCGGAACCCAGCCCCCAATGCGACCCTTTCACCTATGCGTGGAACCTCCGAGCGGTTACCAAGATGATATGTGGCGCAATCAGATAGATTAAAACTAATATTTTTTATGCAATAGATCGATTAATACTGATACAAAACTCGCGATAGAAGTCACACACAGTCAGGAGAACAGGCCTCTGGACGTCAGCCTAGGCCACAAACCTCATCATCTGAAGGACAAGGGCAGCGAAGATGCCTTTCCATCCTTGATGCTAATCACCGATAGCGAGCGCATCTCCGCGCCCGCTAGGTCTGAAAACTCCCGATATGCTTCTTGACCGTGCGCCGGTCCAGCTGGGTGACGGCGGCGACTGCCTCGTAGGTGCCGAGGCGGTCATAAAGCCGCCGGCAATAGCCGGCAAGCAAGGCGGCGGCGTCTAGGGTGCCGGCGCGCGTGGCGGCGAGCCAGGGATCCTGCTGGTCGGGCACGGCGACGGATCCTGGCAAGGCATCGGGGACATAGCGACCGTTGAGGATGATGCGCCGCAGTGCCTGCTCCAACTCGCGAACATTGCCGGGCCAAGGGTAGTCGGCGGGCAGCTCGGCCAGGGCCTCCATGATGCGTCGGTGTTCGACGCGGGCGGACTCGCCAAGCATGCGCCCGAGCAGGGCACCGGCCAGTTCACCAAGCTCGTCCGGGCAGTCGGCCAGGCGTTCACGCAGGCTCGGCATCTGGATGATATTCCCGGACAAGCGGTAGAAAAAATCGCGACGAAACCCCTGGCCAGCTGTGAGCTCGGCAAGCGGACGATTGGTCGCCGCCACCACCCGACCAGCGAAGCGCTTGGCTTGATGACTGCCAACGGGCGCGAAAGTGCGCTCTTGCAGCACCCGCAAGAGTTTGGTCTGCACCGGCAGGGAGACATCGCCGATTTCATCGAGAAACAGGGTACCCCAGGCATCGCAGCGTGCGAACAGACCATCATGATGGTCCACCGCGCCGGTGAAGGCGCCCTTGCGATGGCCGAAGAGTTCGGATTCGATCAGGCCCTCGGAGAGTTCCGAGAGATTGGTCGCGATGAACGTCCGGTCAAGGCCATGGGTGAAGCCGCGCTCGTCGCTGGTCATGGGAATGGCTCCCGAGCGGCCGATCGCCGCGGCGGCCGAGCCCTTGCCGGTGCCGGTCTCGCCGAGCAGCAGGGTGGAGAAATCCTGCATGCGTTCCCACAACAGCAGGGTGTAGCGGCGCAAGTCGCTGGTGAACACGCTATTCCACAATGCGCGCCTGAGCCGGCGCATGGGCGCGCCGCGGCCGATCATGGCGCGCTCGATAAAAAAATAGGCGCGGCGCAGTTGATAGTAAAGCGCCACCCAGCGACGGGCCTCGTCGCGCTCAAAACCATCGGCTTGCAAGTTTTCAAGCAGTCGCGGCAACCAGCGCGGATCGGATGCGCTGCCATCGGCCCTGGATTGCTGCTCTATAAGTTGGTCAAACAACTCCAGGTGGCGTTGATATCTCGCGAACAGCAAAACCTGCCGCATTAGCTCCTGGTGTTCGCCGGCAAACTGGTCGATGCGTGCGAGTCCACGCCTGCGTAACACCGCGAGCTGGGCATCAAGCGCCGGCATCAGCTCGCCATAGAGGTCAGCCTGGGAAATGGGATCGACTGGCAGTTCCCGACCGAGCAGCTGCCCAAGGCGCGCCGGATCGCTGCCAAAGGGATTGGAATAGACGGTTTCGGTCAGCAGGGCGAAGTAATCACGCTCGGCCGGGGTGAGGTGGGATCTTGGCATTGTTGCTGGCTGCCCTGAAAGAAAAAAATTCAGATTCCATGGTTACAAACAGCAAGGCTAGCTCGATAAAAACCATTCGATCCAGGTAGCTTTCGCCCACCTTTCGCCCAGCAATCGACGCGTTCAAGCATAGCTTGAACGTCATCCGCGGCGTTCTCAAACTGACTGACCAATACCAATGACTGTGCCAGCTTGCGATTAATCAGCGCGGCAATGATGGCTTCTTTGTGGGTAAATGAAGTGACAGATGCGCCCAGCTCTCATGCCAGCGGCCTTGGAGATAGTTGCGATGATGGTGCCGTGAACACTTTCCCGCGCAAAACAGCCTATTTCGGCATCAAGGGTAACTGGCACAGGCTCGGTAACTGGCATCGTGGGGCGGACATGAGAAATTGAGAAGTTACCATCTGAGCAGGCGTGACCGTCCAGTCCGCCAACATGCGCTGCGTCGCTTCGGAGTAGATTGGTCGGTCGATCCGCGCATCACATTCAGCCATGGCGTCCAGATTAGGCTTGCACAGTCGCCAACGAAGTACCGCCCGCGCTCACCTGCCCGGTCTGCTGCCGGAACGGATCGTTGTCGTCACCCTCCCCGATACGTGCAGCGGTCTGGGCACCTGCTCCGGATGAAGCCGCGTCCAGTTTGCGCGGATCGAAATTTTCGCCCGCTTGGGCTGCAAGTGCCCGAGAATAGAGGAGTTCGGTCGTCGCAAGTATCCCCTCCAACACGCGATCAGACTGGAAAAAAGGCACCATCTGTCGCTGCTGAACATACGCGGCGAAGGTATCGGTAAATATCGGTTCCAGCGCCTCCCCTTGTCCCATACCCTCTCCGCCGACTGATCGGTATCTGCGGCAAACCTGTCAACAAGTTTGACTCCGGCAATGAGAGCGCCGGACAAAACCAGAACCACCACCGTGATGGTGACGATGCGCTGCATATCACTCTCTCTCTCGCGTGCGACAAACTGGTTTCGGGAAACATTGAAAACTCAATCATTCCAGCAGGACAGGATACCCATCAATCAGCGTACTCCGAGTAATGGATCCGAACCTGAACAGCCTGCTCGTCGCCTGCGTCGGCAGTAAAGTATGCTTTTCGCTGTAAGTTGCCAATCCCGGCCACTAGGGATCCGGGCAGGCGACGAATAGCGCCATTGAAATCCTCTACCACATCGTTGAAGCGCATTCGTGCCACATTGACCCGGTTCTCGGTGCCTTCAAGTTCGGCCTGGAGAGCTAGGAACTGATCAGCCGAACGGAGATCGGGATAGGCCTCAAGCGTGGCCAGCACTCCCCGGAGACTCTTCAGCAAAGCCGACTGGCTCGCCGCTAGCGCGGCGACACCTTGCTCGCTGTCGGATCATGTTCCATATAGCCGCGAACAACATGAACCAGGTTTGGCACCAGGTCGGCGCGCCGTTTGTAGGTGCTTTCCACATCGGCCCAGGCGTTATAAACGGCCTCCTGCCGACCGACGATCCCGTTAAAGAGCCAAACGAAATAGAGGAGTCCTAAAATGATCGGCAAGGCAAAAAGGCCAACACCGATAGCGCTGGATGCAAAACGATTCATGGCGCCGACTCCCTCAATGGTATTGATTGTTTGACGAGCGTCCTGAATTGTTCCAAGCGGAACATCACCCCGGCCGTCGAACAGAAATAGTAGGGCCAACAGGCCAGCCGCAGCGAGAATCCCCGCGACCGGCGCCAAGCCCACCCTCGGATGGGAAGATCGTCTTACCGAGCCGGCAAGCCGATCCTCCTGGCCTATGTCAGCCTGACCGGGCGGCGGTGCGCCGGCCAGCGAGATGCGGGCGACCTGATCCTCGGAACTCATTAGATGCGCTCCCTGATGATGTACAGGCATTCTGCAAGCAAGATTGACGAATCCGTGTGATCCCCCGATCAGGCGAGGATGAGGTTCTATCAGGCCCTGGGCAATGAAAAGCCGGAGACAAGCACGGCGACTCGGGAACCGGCTCACCAAGACTCAAATGGCGTGTGAGAAATGCGCGCGCCATTCAGTCAAGCCGGTTTTCAGCCGCTCGCCATGCCGCTCAAGCGCGGAGCCTAGGATGATTATGCCAATGCCGAGCAGCACCAAGGCGCTCCAGCCGCCGAGGCTGAAGTGCGCCAGGGCCTCGGTTGCCAAAGTGATGAGTGCCGAGAGCGCGGTGATCAAGCCGGTGGCGAAGAGCAAGCGCGCGCGGATGGCGTAGCCGAAGACCATGGCCGCCAGGCCGACGATGAGCGCGATCAGGGCCAGGGCAAAGCCGCCGAACAAGGCGAGGTCGAGCAGCAGGCTCAGGCTGAGCAGCAGTGCGGCGGTGCTCTGGTAGCCACGGCGGCGACGCGCGCTCAGCCGCGACAGATCGACCAGCATGGCGCCCAAGATGACCGCGGCCAGCGGAAGATGCACGGCATCGGCGATCAGCCAGGCCGGCAGCAGGGCGCCGCTAGCCAGGATGGTGGTTAGCAGAGCCATGGCGACGGCCAGGGTTTCGACCAGTCCGCGCCACTGGCTTGTGTGCGACATGGTGGCCAGGGTGAAGCGCAGCGCCAGATATCCCAACAAGCTCAGGGTCGTCACAAAGAGCGCATCTGGTGCGTAAAGCCACAGGCTGCGGCCCGCCAAAATCAGCAAGGGCAGCATCGGCAGGGCGCGCGCGAGGCGACCTTCGGCGGTTGCCAGTGTGGGGTCGCGGCGGCGCAGACGCAGGCTCGACAGGCCGATGATCAGCGTTAGCCCGACCAGCAGGACGGACACGGCCAGCTCGGCACGGGTTGGCAGCAACAAGGCGGCATTGGCCAGCAGATAGAGTCCGCTGAGCGCCGCGACCGACTGTCTGGCCATGATCCGCAGCCCAAGCCAGACCGAGAGCGCCAGCACCAGCAGGCTGGCGGCACTGAACAGCAGCGCCGGCGCCATGCTCAGGCGCCCCTGGGATTGGGTCCAGACCGAGGCGGCGGCACTCAGGCTACCGGGGGCATCCCAGCTTAGGAAGGGATAGATCAAGCCGCCCAGGAAGGCGACATTGACCGGCACCGCCGCCAGCGCCAGCGCGATGAACAGCCGTGCGCCCTTGTTCTCATGCAGCCAGTGACCGCTGGCCAGACCGGCCAGCGTGAGTGCCAAGGTATGGCCGATGAGCAAGAGTCCGCGACTGAGATCATCACTCTCGCGCCAGCCCTCGAACAGGAAGAGCACAAAGGCCGCGATAATGACCAGCCCGCCAAAGCCGCGCAGCAGCAGGGACAGGCTGATGGGAAAAGCTTGGGCGGCGGCGGCCTGATCGCGCCCGGCTGATCGGCTTGGGCGCGTTGGAGCCTGCCTGGGTGCGTGGTTTTCGGCCTGCGCCGGGAAGTCCAAGGCATCCGGGTCCAGGCTGAGGTCTTGATTGGTGGTGGCGGTCAGTGCGCTCATTGTCCTGCTCCCAGGCCGGCGCCGGCCGTTTGTTGTTGCTGCCCGCGACGCAAGGCTTGCAGCTCGGCCTGCAACGCACAGCGTTCCTCGGCGGCGAGGAATTCTTCTTCAAAAGGGTCAGCATCCATGGCGCTGTCGGCGGTCATTTCGGCTTCCGTCAGGCGAATCTCCCAGCGCTCGAAGGTATCGTCCAGATCGAGCGCCGGATCGCGGTCGATCTCGCGCAGGCGCAGTGCGACACTGGCGGTCGCCTCGCGGCTGCGCATCAGCGAGCGGCGATGCTCGAGTTGCACGACCCGCTCGCGCAGACTGTCGATCTCGGCGGCCAGGCGGCGTTCGACACTCTGATGCTGGTTCCAAGTCTGCTCCAGGGATGCCGTCTGACGCGCGGCTTGGCGCGCGCGCCTGAGACATTGCAGCGCCTTGTCCTCACCGGCAGCGTTTTGCTCGCAAGCCAGGGCACGTTCGCGCCAGTTGTGCTCATCCTCGCGCAGGCTCTCAAGCCGCTTCCTTAATGCCTCGCCATCGCGACCTAGATGCTGATGACGAACTTTTGCCTGGGCAAAAAGCCGCCGGCTATCACGGATACCGACCTCGACCACGGCATCGTGGTTCTCGATATCGCCCACCAGGCGATCAAGCCGGGTCGAGACGGCGACTGTGAAACGTTTGAACAGTGACATGGGATGCTCCTTGAGGGTTAGTGAATGGCATCCCTTGCATATCAACTCCCGTGCCAACCGAGGAAATCAATAGTTGTATCTGTTTTTTAAAACTTTACTGATAATCCTCTGACAGCAGACAAGCCCGAGTGCTGGTTGTGGTATACATTCTTTGCTTATCCTGATACAAAATTTGCGCTAGAGTTTGCGCTAGGGATGGCTTTAAGCCGCACAAGGCAGCTCCAGCCAAAATTCGACGCCCGGATCGCGTTCCATGACCTCGACCCGGCCGTGCATTGCCAGTGTTAGGCGTTGCACCAGAGCAAGCCCAATGCCGGTGCCAGAGATGGCCGCTTGGCGTGCCAGGTCGCCACCGTGCTGGCAAGGGCGTGGCCCAGCCGTGACTCGGCGCGAAAACTGCGCAGCAGCTCACCGCGATAGACCACACTGAGATGGGTGCTGTGCGCGAGCACGGTCGCGGCCAGGGGCTCGGCAATGAGCGCCTGCAAAAAAGGCTCCAGTGCAATGAGGGCGCCCTGGATAAAGATCTCTCCGCCACGCTGGACGCTGCGAAACAGCAGCAGATGACCGGAGTCGAGCAGACCGACCTCGACTGGAGCAATGGCGCGGTGGAACAACTGTACCGCCGGGGATTCCGTGACTGGCGCGGGTTCCGCCACGGGCGCGGCAGCTGGCAGTGGCGCCAGCACGGGCGCGGCGGCCGGTTTTGCCTTGTCTGGCAGCCCAGAGAGGTTGGCCAGCGGGGAGCGGTTCCAGACTCCCAGGTTGCCAACGGGCGGCTCGCGCAGGAAGCCATAGTCCCCGATCGGGCGAGCATCCTCGCGGCGCACCAGAGCCGTCAGCCGGGTGTCGATGCGCGCGGCCAATTCCTCCGCCACCAGTTGCTGGGCGCGAAAGGACTCCCATTTCATCTAATCGTAGGCTTTAAAGACCAGCAGGGCGCTGGGAATGGTCAGCGCCAGCACGAACAGACTGATGCCGAGCTGTAACCGGCGCCTGGCGCGGCGGTCATCGAATGCTTGTAAGGACATGGTTGCGAGCAGACCAGGCGCGGCACGGCCCATTCAGGGCGCGAGCCGCAGTCGGTAACCCAGGCCGCGCACGGTTTGCAGCCACCGCGGATGAGCGGGGTCGGGCTCGATCTTGCGCCTGAGCTTGGCGATATGGATATCGACCGTGCGCTTCTCGATGTCGCAGTCGCGCGCATAGCCCCAGACTTTGTGCAGCAGCTCCTCGCGGCTGACCGGGCGGGCGTCCCGAGCGGCGAGATAGCTTAAGATTTCCGCCTCGCGCCGGTTGAAGGGAATTTCCTCCGCGCCACGTTGGCCGCTCAGGTTGCCAAGATCGAGGGTCAGATCACCGAGCCGCAGGGGCCGGGCCTTGGCAGCGGCATCGGCATCGGCAGCGCGACTGCGACGCAGCACCGCCTGCACCCGCAGCACCAGTTCGGTCACGGAAAAGGGCTTGGCGACATAGTCATCCGCTCCCAGGCGCAGACCCTGAATGATGTCCTCATCGGCTGTGCGCGCGGTCAGCATGATGATGGGTTGGTCTCTGTCCACCGCCCGTACCTGGTCGCAGATGGCAAAGCCGTCGAGTCCCGGCAGCATGATGTCAAGCACAATGAGAGCAAACTTGCCGCTGAGCGCCTTGGCCAGTCCGCCGGGTCCGTCGGCGGCGCTCTCGACCGCATAGCCGTGAAAGACAAAGAGATCCTCAAGCCCGACACGAATGGGCTCCTCGTCCTCAATGATCAGCAGGCGGGGCTTGTTGGGCATGGTGTCATGTTCGCATCCGAGACATCCGCATCGAGGCGTGAGGTGGGGTGTTCAATTCCAGAAAAATACTCGCACTGGGCTTTTTTTCAAGGGAATTTGGGATTCTTCGCTCAGGGAGTGATCCGGGCCCGTCTCGCCGGCGCCCCGATGCGGGTTTTACCCCCAATGATGCTTGCCCGGGCAGAGGGCGCGCGGCTGGGGTAGAATCGTGGGCTGAATTGCAACCAGAGTCGTTACCGATGTCGGATCAGGATCAGACCCATTTTGGCTATCAACAGGTGCCCGTCGCCGAGAAACAAGAGCGCGTGCGCGCGGTTTTCGACTCGGTCGCCGACCGCTACGATTTGATGAACGACCTGATGTCGTTCGGGATTCATCGGCTGTGGAAACGGAGGCTGATCGAACTCGCCGGCGTGCGACGCGGCCAGCGGGTGCTTGATTTGGCGGCCGGGACCGGCGATTTGAGCGCGCGCTTTGCCGGCATTGTCGGCGCCAGCGGACAGGTGGTGATGTCGGACATCAACGCCGCCATGCTTGAGCGCGGTCGCGAGCGCATGGACGATGCCGCCGTGATTGGCAACATTGACTACGCACTGGCCAATGCCGAGGCCCTGCCCTTTGCCTCCAACAGTTTCGACTGTGTCACCATCGGCTTTGGCCTGCGCAACGTCACCCACAAGGAGCGCGCGCTGGCCGAGATGCAGCGTATTCTCAGGCCCGGTGGTCGCGGCTTGGTGCTCGAGTTTTCCCATCCCACCCAGGTGCCGCTGCAAAAAGCCTATGATGCCTACTCTTTTTCAGTGCTGCCCTTGCTCGGGCGCCTGGTGGCGAAAGATCCCGACAGCTACAAGTATCTGGCTGAGTCCATCCGCATGCATCCCGATCAGGAAAGCCTGCGCGACATGATGGAACAGGCTGGATTCGAGCGCTGTGAGTTTTTCAACCTGACCGGCGGCGTGGTCGCTATCCATCGGGGTGTCAAGTTATGAACGGTCATGAGAACGAGAACGAGAACGGGAAGGATACTGGGGGCATCCAGATTCCGGACGCGCTGGTTTTGTCCCTGCAGGAAAGCGCCAATCGTTTTCTGGCGCTCGACCCCGAGGGCGCCGAGCGCTTGGCCGATGTGCAGGGGCAGGTGCTGCTGATTGAGCTCGAGGGCTTCGGCACACGATTGTTCGTGGTGCCTGGTCATCATACGCTGGGACTCTACGCCAGTTACGATGCCGAGCCCGACTGTCGGGTGCGCGGCACACCGGCCGCGCTGCTGCGGCTGTCGCTGGCGGATCATCGCGAGGATGAGATCTTCTCGGGCGCCATTGAGATCACCGGCGACAATCAGGTCGCGCAGCGCATCGGCGATGTGTTTCGCAATCTCGATATCGACTGGGAGGAACAACTCGCGCGCTTGTTTGGCGATTCGGTGGCGCGACGCATCGGAAAGCAGGCGCGCAGCGCCCGGGAATGGACCGAGCGCGGGGGGGACACCCTGGCGCAAAACCTGCGCGAGTTCCTGCAGCAGGAAAGCCGTCTGCTGCCGAGCGACCTTGAGCAGCGGCAGTTTCTTAACGGTGTGGATATTTTCCGCGACGATGTGGAGCGCCTGGCCGCGCGTGTTGACCGGCTTGCGGCCAAGGGGCCAGCGGCCAGTGCGCCGAGGCATCCGCGAACACCCCCATCAACCCCACCTTCAGCCCCACCGCCAGCCCCGCCTTCAGCCCCCCCATCGCCCCCCCCATCAGAGCAACCCGACGCATGATAGTTCCAATCAGCCAGACCCTGCGGCTGATTCATATCAACCTGGTTCTGCTGCGCCACGGTCTCGATGAACTTATCTTCGCGACCCACCTGTTCCGACCCCTGCGTTTTTTGTTGTGGTTCTCGCCGCTGTATTGGTGGCGCAAGCGCAAGCGCATGACGCCTTACCCGGCACGGGTGCGTGAGGCGCTTGAGGATCTGGGGCCAATTTTCATTAAATTCGGCCAGTTGCTCTCCACCCGACGGGATTTGCTGCCGGATGACTGGGCCGAGGAACTCGCGCGTCTGCAGGACCGGGTGCCGCCCTTCCCGAGCGAGATCGCGCGGGGGCTGATCGAAAAGGCCTGGGGCCAACCCATCGACAGCGTTCTTGATGACTTCTCCGATATCCCGCTAGCCTCGGCTTCCATTGCTCAGGTGCATACCGGGCGATTGAAAGATGGTCGTTCGGTCATTGTCAAGGTGTTGCGCCCGGGCATCGCGCGCATCATCGACCGCGATATCGCGCTGATGTATACATTCGCTCGGCTGGTCCATCGCTATTCCAAGGAAGCGCGGCGGCTGCGCCCCATCGAGGTGGTGGCCGAGTACGAAAAAACCATCTATGGCGAGCTGGACTTGCAGCGCGAGGCGGCCAATGCCTCGCAGTTACGACGCAACTGGATGCACAGCTCCGCGCTCTACATTCCTGATGTGTATTGGGACTGGACGCGCCCAACGGTCATGGTGATGGAGCGCATTTATGGCACGCCGGTCAGCGATGTTGGCACCCTCAAGCAGCAGGGCATCAGCATGCGGCTGCTAGGCGAGCGTGGGGTGGAGATTTTCTTCACCCAGGTGTTCCGGGACAATTTCTTCCATGCCGACATGCACCCCGGCAACATTTTTGTTGAGTCCAACGGGCGCTACATCTCGGTCGACTTCGGCATCGTTGGCAGCCTGACCGAGGAGGACCAGCGCTATCTGGCCGAGAATCTGCTGGCCTTTTTCGAGCGCAATTATCGCCGCGTGGCCGAGCTGCATGTCGAGTCCGGCTGGGTGCCGCGGGGGACCCGGGTGGATGAATTCGAGGCCGCCATCCGCACCGTCAGCGAGCCGATTTTTGAAAAACCCCTGGCGGAAATTTCCTTTGGGCATTTCCTGGTGCGGCTGTTCCAGACCGCGCGGCGCTTCAATATGGAAATTCAGCCCCAATTGGTGCTGTTGGAAAAAACCCTGCTCAACATCGAGGGACTGGGCCGCCAGCTCTATCCCGAGCTGGATCTCTGGACCACCGCCAAGCCTTTCATGGAGCGCTGGATGAAGGAGCGCATCGGCCCGCGCGCCCTGTTGCGTCGGGTGCGGTCCAACTTCGGTCCCTTCGCCGAGCATCTGCCGGACCTACCCATGCTGGCGTATCGGGTGCTCGAGAACATGGAAAGCGCCCAGCAGGAGGCGCGCGCCATGCGCGAGGAACAGGCCCGGCTGCAGCGTGAGCTGCGCGAGCGACGCACCCTGGTTGGCGCCATCGGCGGCGCGGTCTTGATCATCTGCGCCACGCTGCTGCTGTTGCTGGGGCCCGGTGCGCTGGTGGAGCCTTTGATCGCTCAAATTCTCGCGGCAACGGCCTTTGTGATTGGTGCGTTCTTGCTTGCGCAACAGTGGCGCGCGGCGGGCTAATGCCCCTCTAGTCGATCTCAATCCACACCGGGCAGTGATCCGAAGGTTTTTCGAGCGCACGGATGTCGTAGTCAATGCCAGCGCCGCGCAGGCGCTCGCGCACCGGTGCGCTGACCAGCAGCAGGTCGATGCGCAGGCCGCGTTTTGGACTGTCTTCAAAGCCGCGCGAGCGGTAGTCGAACCAGCTAAAGCGATCATTCACATCCGGGTGCAGGGTGCGAAAGCTGTCGTACAGGCCCCAAGCGGTGAGTGCCGCGAACCATTCCCGTTCCTCGGGTAAAAAGCTGCATTTGCCTGAACGCAGCCAGCGTTTGGCGTTGTGCTCCCCGATGCCGATATCCAGATCGACTGGCGCGACATTCATGTCGCCCATGATCACGATTTGCTGATTCGGGCTGAAATCGCGCTGCAGGAACTCAAGCAGATTGGCGTAGAAGCGCCGCTTGTAGGGAAATTTCACCGGGTGTGCGCGGCTTTCACCTTGCGGAAAATAGCCGTTGATGACATGCAGTTCGCTGCCGTCATGCAATTCGAACACCCCTGTGATGGCGCGGCGCTGAGCATCGGGATCCTCGCCCGGGAAGCCCTTGTACAGTCGTTTTGGCGCCTCTTTGCTCAGAAGCGCGACGCCATAGTGGCCCTTCTGACCATGGTAGGCAGGCAGGTATCCGAGCGCCTCAATGGCCTCGCGCGGAAATTGCTCGTCGGCAACCTTGGATTCTTGCAGACCAATGATGTCGGGCGCCAGCCGCTCCTTGATTGCCTGCAGTTGGTGCGGACGAGCGCGGATGCCATTGATATTAAAGGATGTTAAAACCGTCATCGCGGGTGCTGGAGAAGGGCAACCTAAGTGCCGGTGGCATGACGCAAGGCGTCGATTAGCAACTCGCGGTTGCGGTAGCGGACATCGTCGCCGCGGATGACGTAAACGGCCTGCTCGGCAATATTGGCGCCATGGTTACCAAGGCGTTTGAGTGAATGCGGAATGGTCAGCAATTCAGCCAGTGCCCGCGGCTGTTGGGCGTAAGGGGAATCAAGAATCTCCTCGCGTGTTGAACGCGCTTGCTGGTAGAAGGCGGTTTCGCGCTCAAAAACATCGATCGCCGGCTTGAGATCGGCCTGCGTCAGCGCGGTGACGCCCTGTTCGAGCATCTTGCAACCGGCGGCGAACAGTTGCTCAAGGGATTGTGAGAGCGGCGCCGATGGTGGTTGATGGCCAGACTCATGCAGGCGGATGGCGCTGCGCGCCATGCTCGCCGCGTGATCACCGCCGCGTTCAAGGTCGTTGATGACTTTGGAGATGGCCATCACCAGACGCAGGTCAACGGCGGTTGGCTGGCGCTTGGCAATCACAATGAAGATTTCTTCATCGGCCTCAAGGGTGAGGGTGTCAATACCTGGCTCGCGATCGAGTACCACATGCGCGGCATTGAGGTCGGGCTGGAGTAGACTGGTGAGTGCTGCGCGGGTTTGCTTAAGCACTCGGGTTTTCATGTCCAGAACCAGATCGCGCAGGCGCGCGAGTTCCTGGTCGTAGGCGCGCATGATGTGTTGACCACGATTCATAAAAATTAAGCTCTAAGGCAGAATGGTAATGGGGGTGCCGTCGCGAACCTTGTACCAGATTTCGTCCATGGCATTGTTCTTGACTGCAATGCAGCCGTCAGTCCAGTCAAGGTCGTCGTAGTCTTTTTCCACGAAGCCGGGTTGCAGCCGGTTCGGGCGGCCGTGGATCATGATCATGCCTCCGGGCTTGACTCCAATCGCGCGGGCAAAGTCCCGATCAGCCGCATTTGGATAAGAAATGTGAATGGACTTATAGAAACGACTGTTCGGGTTGCGCCAGTCGAGCAGGTACTCGCCCTCTGGGGTGCGTTTGTCGCCCTCCTGTATCTTGTGTCCTCGCGGTGACTTGCCCAAGTTAATAGGGTACTCACGAAACACGCGCCCATTGTTCAGTAATTGCAGGGTGCGATCACCCTTGCGCACAATGACCTGATCGGCGAATACCGGATCTGGTGGCCTCTTGACGGCACAGCCAGCAAAACACAACAGGAAAATGGCCAGCACAATGCTAGTGATAAAGCCGGGAAACAGACCCTGATTCCATTGACTTGCGCTCCTAGCGTGAGCACAGGCGCCGTTTCTTTCGTGCTTGCCGTGCCCAGCTGACCATCGTCTCTGGTCTGAAGCTCGCCATTTCATAGAGGCAAAAGGTCTGATTGTCTAACACTTTGATTGGGACTTGATGCTATCGGCACTGAGACTAGCGCAGCTCTTGACCGATCACAAGGATTTACCCAAGGTTTGAGGTCGCGTTTAACGATGGCGACGGTTGGATCGAAGCACAGGGATAGCTCCAGGAGTGCCGGGGACAGAGCTCTGGGAGCTCTGAGGGACGGAGCAGCCTGAGGACGCTGATGGCAGTATTCGCCGATGCTTCCCGGGTGGTAGAGATTGAACTTGAGCTGACCCTAGGAGTGGCGTGGCCGTAGCCTTCATTATTTGTCCCAGCCAAGTTTTTGTTCACGCAGGAATTGCCATGTTCTGGTGATATCGAGCACATCATGCCGCGCGCGGATGCTGTCGGGAAATGGAGCGAAGGGGGCGGCCAGCTCGACGATACGCACGGCAGCCTGATCGAGCACCTGATGCCCGGATGAGCGCAGTAGGCGCACGCCTTCCAGACTGCCGTCGGCGCGCACCGCGACCTGCAGCACCAGACTGCCGAAGAGACGCTTTTCCTTGGCTTCCTCGGGATAGTTGAGGTTGCCGATGCGCTCGACCTTGCGTCGCCAGGATTCGAGATAATTAGCGTACACGTACTCCTGAGTGCTGGCATTAATGGCTTTGCGCCGGCTTTGTGAGGGCCCGCCCGGTATTGGTTGCCTTGGCTGGGTCAGACTGGCAAGCGCCTGATCGCGGCTGGCAAAGATATCCGCCGCGGAGATTTGACTTGCCGGCGGGGCGCTTAGACTGTCGAGCGCCGGGGCGAGTGGGTCCCGGGCACTCGGAGAGCTGTCCGTGGCAAGTGGCGCCTCAGGCTTCTGCTTCCCATCCTGGTTCTGGCCCTTGTCCTGGAGTTGATCTTGCAGTTGACCCTGGAGTGGATTGGGGTTGTTGCTGGTCTCGGTCGTTTCCGACTGCGCCTTCGCAGCGACTAACTCCTCTGACAGCTCGGCTGGCTGCTCGAGCGGGCTTTCTTCCGAGGCCACCGGTTCCTTGGAGAGCGGCTCGCTCGCCGGTGTTGTCCTTGGTAGTAAATCAAAGCGCAGTGGGCCGGAGGCTGTTTCATCGCCAGTCGTGTCTCGAGGCGGCGGTCGGTCGAGCGCGGCGAGCCCAAGGGCCGCGGCCAGATGGAGCAGCAGCGCCAGCGCCGTGGCAATCAACAGCGGCAGCCGCGAGGCCAGTATCTGGATCAGTATCTGGACCAAGGTCTGGGTTAGCAGCAGCGCTGCGATGATTCCCCGATGGGTGGCGGGGGCGGCCGACATGGGAGGTAGTTCGGCGCTAGTCGATGTCGGCGTCCTGCCAGGCCGGACTCAGGCTCACCTGGGCGTTGCGGTCGATCACTTGCAGCAGGCGGGCCATGGCTGGGCTTAGATGAACTTGTCCGGTCTCGTCGATCAGCAAGGCAGCGGTGATACCCATTTGCTGCCCGATTTGGCCCCATTGCTCGGGGCCGGCAACAAAAAGCGCGGCAGCTGCCGCGGCGGCGGGCACGGCATCTCCTGGGTGCACCACGGTGACCATTTGCGTGCCCTGAGCCGGGTAGCCGGTGCGCGGGTCTATGGCTCTGGCGAAGTGCTCGCCATGATGAACACAGGGCTTTTGAAAGCGACCCACGGTGATGACGCTGGTGTCGCCGCGCAGGTTAAGGGTACCCAGGACAGCGCCACCGCTACCGCGCAAGACAGGCACGCGCCAGGGTTGCCCGGCACGATCCCCGAGCAGGCGCAGATCGTTGTCGATGCGAATCATGGCGCCGCGCATACCCCGAGCGCGCATATTGGTAATCGCGAGATCAGCCGCGTAGGCGCGGGTGACGGCACCCAAGTCGAGCTTGACCGCGGGGTTGTCACTCAGCAGCTCAATTCCGTTCAGGCTGAGATCGCTCAGGCGGGGCTGGGCCTCAAGGATGCGCGCGATGGCCTCGGGGTCAGGCGGGGGCTCGCAGCGACCAGTGACGGGATCGGGTTGCCATAGCTGCGTCAGCAGTCCGATGGCGGGGTTGAACAGATGGTCGCTGCGCGCTGCCAGCGCTTGGCTCTGTCGCAAGAGCGGTAGCAGGGACGGCGGCGCGGCAAAGGGTTCGGTGGTGGCCAGGAGTTCATTGGTTCTTTGCATCGGGCCGGGCTGATCGAGGCCCAGGGCGTATTCAATCAATGCAAAGTCAGTCGCGGTCTGCTGGGCGATCTCGCCGGCCAGTTTCTCGGATACGCCCAGAAGCTGCATGTCGACCCGAGTGCCAAAGGCGTCGAACTGGCTGACGTGAACCGGTGTTTCCCCCTGGCTGCAGCCATGCAGTAACAGGGCAGCCAGGGCCAGAATGAATAGCTTCGGGACGGCGACCAGCCGCATAACCGGGCCGCGCGCGCAAAGGCGGTGTCCGCGCTGTGGGGGTGAGCGATCAGCGTGCATCCAGCCTCCAGCCAATGGCATCGATGAGATCACCGGCGATATCGGTGTTGCGTTCGCGATCAATTTCACGAATACAGGTGGGGCTGGTGATGTTGATCTCGGTTAAAAAGTTGCCGATCACATCCAACCCGGCGAATAGAATGCCGCGCTCACGCAACACAGGACCGACCCGGGCGGCGATTCGGCGCTCGGCATCGTCCAAGGGGCGCACCTGCCCCAGGGCACCGGCGGCCAGGTTGCCACGCGAGTCGGCGCCCGTGGGGATGCGCGCGAGCAAATGCGGTACCGGCTCGCCCTCAATCATCAGCACCCGCTTGTCGCCATCGACGATGTCTGGGATAAAACGCTGCGCCATGCAGAAGCGCCGGCCATGATCGGTCAGGGTTTCGATAATGACGCCGAGGTTGGGGTCATCCTGGCGCACCCGGAAAATGGACCGCCCACCCATGCCATCGAGTGGCTTGAGGATGGTGTCTTGATGCTCGGCGACAAAGGCGCGCAGGTCGGCGCCATCGCGCGCGACCAGGTGCGCCGGGGCCAGCTCGGGGAAATCGGTCGCGAAGATTTTCTCGTTCGCGTCGCGCAGGGCGCGCGGATCATTCACCACCAGGCAGCCCTGCTGCTGGGCGCGCTCGAGCAGATAGGTGGCGGTGATGTATTCCATGTCGAAGGGCGGATCCTTGCGCATCAGCACTACATTGAAGGCATCAAGGGGTGCCAGCTTGGCCTCACCCAACTCAAACCAGCCGCTTGGGTCATCACGCACCCGCAGCGGGCGGCTGCGCCCATAGACGCGCTGATCGCGCAGGAAGAGATCGTTCAGCTCCAGGTAGCCGAGCTCCCAGCCGCGCGCCTGGGCGGCGAGCAACATGGCAAAGCTGCTGTCTTTCTTGATATTGATGGACGCGATGGGGTCCATCACCATGGCCAGGCGCGGTTTCATGGCACGAGTGTAACCGAGCCGCCGAGCGCTGTCAGGTCAGGCATGCCTTACGAGCGGCAAGTTATCCGGTCGTCGTCCAGCATGGATCCAGGTGCCTGACTTTTTTCGTGTGAAAATGTAACAAAATGTGCAGGATAATTTTGATTTCAAATCCATTTTATCCACGCTTAGGTTATATAATTGTTTGACTAATGCTTCGCCAATCATTTACTCCATGGCCGCTATCTCGGCCCACGGATGAGGAAGGCGCCACTCCGCCTCCCCCAACACAACCGCTCCAACGACTGGGGAACAAACTCTCCAGGGTGCCGGAGCGGGTCAACAGGGCCACGCCCAGGCTGTGTCCGAGATAGCGAACGATGACTTGGCCAGGACGACAGTCCGTGCATTGCGCCAACCGGGGTGTGAAACTTTGCCGGCTTAAGTAAGCATTACGTTGGTCGCGATCAAGCGCGATAACCTGCCGGCTTGCCTGACCTCCTAACAACAAGGCCCCGGCGGTGGTGAGCTTGGGCGGGCGGATGTTGGTGCGGAGAAAAAACAGCCCCCGCCCCTCGGCCGCTGGACGCGCCGGAGGAGCATGATCCGCCGCCAGCAGATGCAACCCCCGCCGGGTCTGACGCTGCGTCCGCAGACCACGCCAAATATCCTCAGGCCAGCCATAATGATCAACCAAAGCCGGCAGCAAGCAATGATCCTCGGCCGGGTTTTGCAACACCGATCGAACCCAAGACCTGGACTCGGGTTCCTGATCAGACTGAGACCGAGCCTCAAGATTGGGCGCAGGCGCGTCCGCCGCTTTCTCCAGCACCGCGACAAAAAAGCCACCTGTGTCGGTACGCTGTGGCCACAGCCGCAGACAGCGCGCCAAAGACGCATCAAATTGCTTGCCGGCCCAGATCGTCACCCCCGCGCTGCTGGCCAGACCATCGACTGCCACCGGCAGCAATGCCAGCCGCCCCGATTGCTCCTCCAGCACCTGAGAAACGATAGCTTCATTCTCCTCGGGTGCGAAAGTGCAAGTGGAATAGACCACACGCCCGCCCGGACGGCAAAGTTGCACCGCCTTGCGCAAGAGCGCGAGCTGGCGACCCTGAAGGCGTTGATTGCTTGCGATGGCATCAGGATCGAGCCGTCCGGCCAGACTGCGATTGCGCCTGAGCGTGCCCTCGCTTGAACAGGGCGCATCCACCAGCACCCGGTCAAAGCCACCGGCGGCGGCCGGAATATTGCCCCCATCGCCCCAGGTGGTGCTGACATTCACCAGACCCAGGCGATCCAGATTACCCTGCAGCGCCGCGATGCGCTCGCGCGCGAAATCATTGGCCAATACAGTCCCGCGATTACCCAAGGCCAGCGCCATCTGCGCCGTTTTGCCGCCCGGTGCCGCGCACAGATCCAGCACCCGCTGCCCCGGTTGCAGATCCATCAGCATTGCCGGCAACTGCGAGGCCTCTTCCTGCGCGTGCGCCAGGCCCGCGCAATACCACCAGCGCCGCCCGGCTTTGTAATCAGCGGGTAAACGCAAGGCACTTGGATTCCAGGATACCGGGGCGAGCATAGGCGGATCGGCGTCATCTTCTGCCAGAATCAAGTCCGCCAACCGCGCCACACCCACACGCACTGGGTGCGCCCAAATACAACCCGGCAGCGGTCGCAGCAGCGCGGCAACAAAGGCCTCCCACTCGCCCGGCACATCGGCCAGCAACGGCTGGTAGCGCACCATGCACCGGCGCAAGAGCGCGGCTTGATCAGGCAGGTTCGACATCTGAGATGATGGCATCAAAACTTTGGCTACTTATAGTGTACAAGAGTGGGGAAATTGGGATGGCCTAAGGAGCAATCAGTGGGCGGATCATCGGCGAGGGGGATTTCCCGTCCGCCGATGTTTTTGTGGCGCCGGGGTATAGAATAGCCAACATGATTGATCAGGCCAGGAACCCCCAATGACGGCTGCTTCATCCCAGGTGCTCACCCCAGGCGCGCCACCCTTGCGACAGATGCTAAGCGAATTGATCGCAACCCCCTCGGTCAGCAGCGTCAATCCCGCGCTCAATCAGAGTAACCGCCCCCTGCTTGACCACCTGGCCGGCTGGCTTGAGGACAGCGGCTTTGATGTCGAGATTTTGACTTTAGCCGGCCAACCCGGCAAGGCTAATCTCATCGCCACCCTCGGCCAGGACAGGGACCAGCTAAAGGGCACCGGGCTGGTGCTGGCCGGTCATAGCGACACCGTCCCCTACGACGAGCACCTGTGGCGGCATGACCCCTTCACCCTGACCGAAGCCGAGGGGCGACTCTACGGCCTTGGCATCTGCGATATGAAAGCCTTTCTCGCCCTCGCCGTCGAAGCCGCGCAGGGCCTGAAGGCCGAACAACTCAAGGCACCACTGGTCATACTCGCCACCGCCGATGAAGAATCCGCCATGCACGGCGCCCGCGCCTTGCTCAACAGTCTGAGCCCAGATGGGAGCCCAGATGGGATCACACATGGAAGCAAAAACGGGCGACGCCTTGGCGCGCATGCACTGATCGGCGAACCAACCAACCTGCGACCCGTGCGCGCCCACAAGGGCGTCATGGGCGAGTCCATCCGACTGCGTGGCCAAAGCGGTCACGCCAGCGATCCTGCCCTGGGGCGCAACGCGCTCGACGGCATGCATGACGTCATAAGCGCCATTCTGCGCTGGCGCGATGGGCTGAAAACACGTTACCACGATAAACTCTTTTCCATCCCCTACCCGACGGTGAATCTGGGCCATATTCGCGGTGGCGACAATCCGAATCGCATTTGCGGCGAGTGCGAACTGCAACTCGACCTGCGTCCCCTGCCCGGCCTGGAGCCAGACAGCCTGCGTGCTGAACTCCAAGAACTAATCGCACCCATCGCCGCATCACGCGGACTGACCTGGCAACTGGACGCCCTCTTTGAAAGCATTCCACCTGGCGCCACCCCCGCCAACGCGCCCATTGTGCGCGCAACCGAAGAACTGACCGGCCTGCCGGCTGAGGCGGTGAATTTTGGCACCGAACTGCCTTTCTTCAACCTACTCGGCATGAACACGGTCGTACTCGGCCCCGGCGACATTGCCCAGGCCCACCAGCCAAATGAATTTCTGTCCCTCGCACGCATCGCGCCGACCCAGTCCCTGCTGCGGGCTCTGATCGAGCAATTTTGCCTTACCCATACCCCGTGATATTTACACAGATAAGTTTCATATAGCTTGGCGATCATAGGCTAATGACCATGGCGAACCCGGAAGATCTTTCCTGGAAAGATAAATATCTGCAAACTCTCGACAGCCTTGAGCAAGAGCAGAAAACCCGTGAGCAAAGCGAGCAGACCTTGCGCCAAGCCCTGTCGCGACTCAGCCTGGCAGTTGATACCAAGGACAGACAACTGAATGCCGAGCTTGAAAGTCTGCGCAAAACTGTTCGGGGCGCTGGCAGTCTCCATCAAATCAAGCAATTAATGGAGGAGATCTCGGCATCCATCCTGCGCCTTGATCAGCGGCAGGGCAGCGTGCGCGGCATTGAAGACGCTTTAAACGGATTTGAGCGCAGCCTGGAGCAGATTCTTGTGCCCGAAGGACTACGCAAGAACACCAAGGAGCTGAAAAAACGTCTGCAGGCCGCCAGCAAGAATGCTGACCTGCGCGAGGCACTGGCTGCTTACCAGAGCTACACCGCAGAAATCCTCGAGTGGCTCGGCAACCAATCCAGCGAAGAAAAAACCAGCCTGTTCGGGCGGCTGCTGGGCCGCCGGGGCGATACACCCGGCACTCCGGAGCAAGAGGCTCCAGAGCCAGGGGCCAAACCAGACACTGGATCCGACGCTCAAGCAGGCCCTGACTCAATGGGTGCAGCCAAAGCCTTGGACACGCCCCTGGATGAAATAAAGTATACCCTACCACCGGCCACGGCACGCCAGGCCAGCGACGCCGACCGCCCCGAGCAGGATCAGGCGGCTATAGACCCACCAAGCGGTCAAAACGCCCCCCTCGACCCAGCAGCTAGAGACCTGCCGCCCTTTAACCAGGTTCTCTTCGACCTGGTGAGCCGCCTTGACCTGCCCGTGGAACTGAGTCCTCAAGCCCAACGCATCAGTCAGCAACTGCACCAGCCACCCACGGTAGAACTCGCCGGTACCGCAGTTGGCGACATCGCCGACTTGGTTGCCAAAGCGCGCCTGCGGGTCGAACAAGAAAAAAAGGATATCGAACAATTCCTGTCCCAGCTCACCGACCGATTGCAGGAAATCGACCGCCACCTTAGCGAATCCTTCGGCCAGCGTGAACGCGCCAGCGTCGAGGGGAGCGCCATTGACGCCAACATGTCGGCAGAGGTCGAACAAATCCACCGATCAGTGGCCGAGGCCAACGACTTCAGCGGCCTGAAATCATCCATTAAAGCGCACTTGGAAAACATTCAAACGCAAATGGAAGCGCGCAAGAAACTAGAACAAGCCCAGCTCAAGCTTGCCCAGGCCGAGGCAGCGCACCTCAGGGAATCCCTGGCCAAGGTGGAAAGAGAAAGCCAAGAGCTGCGCAAGAACCTGCAACAAGCGCGCAAGCGCGCGCTGCACGATACCCTGACTGGCCTGCACAATCGCCTCGCCTACGATGAGCGGATTGAGCAGGAACTGGAACGCTGGACCCGTTACGCCCACCCGGCCGTGTTGAGCATCTGGGATATCGATTACTTCAAGCGCATCAACGATAATTTTGGCCACAACGTAGGCGACAACGCCCTCAAAGCCGTAGCCAAGCTTCTGCAGGAATCCACCCGAAAAAGCGACTTTCTGGCCCGCTTTGGCGGCGAGGAGTTCATGATGCTGTTGCCAGAGACCGACATTGAAACCGCGCTGGACCTGGCCAACCGGGTGCGCGAGCAGGTCGCGGCCAAACGTTTTCAATACCGGGGCCAACCGGTGCCCTTGAGTATCTCCTGTGGTCTGGCCGCCTTTATCGAAAAAGACACCGCGGAAGAGGTCTATCGCCGTGCTGATATTGCGCTTTATCGCGCCAAATCCAGCGGACGCAATTGTTGCGTGTTCTTTGAACCCAGCATGTTGAGCGCAGACTAACCTTTGGCGCCGCGATGCCTGCCGGCCGACCGTGCAGAGGTTCGGTCTCAGTGCGATATACTCTGGCCATCGCGAGATTGGCCCAATACTTGGTCAACGCAGGCTTACATCCAAGCTTTTTTATCCAAGGTCTTTTTCATCCAACAGGAAAGGTTCGCCCATGTCTGATTACAACGCGGAGGACGTCCGCAACATCGCCTTCGTCGGCCACGCCGGTAGCGGCAAAACCAGCCTGGTCGAGGCACTGCTGGTCGCGACCCAAAGCATCCCGGAAGCCGGCCGCATCGCCAAAGGCACCACCGTCTGCGACCACGACCCCATGGAGCGCGAGCTGCAGCATTCACTTGATGTCGCCATCACCGCATGCAACGCCAATGGCAAGCACGTCAACTTGATCGACACTCCCGGCTTTCCGGATTTTCTCGGCCGCGGCCTGTCGGCCCTGTCCGCCGTGGAGACCGCCGCCATTGTGATCAATGCCGACAGCGGCATCGAGCCCGTGACCCAGCGCATGTGGAAAGGCGCCGACCGGCGCAACCTGTGCCGCATGATCGTGATTAACAAAATCGATGCCCCCGGCGTTGATCTGGCCGCCGTCACCGCTCAGGTGCGCGAGACCTTTGGCGCCGAGTGTCTGCCCATTAATCTTCCGGCCGAGGGCGGCAAGCGGGTGGTGGATTGCTTCTTCAAGCCCGTGGGCGAAGAAACAGCCTTCTCCTCGGTCGAGGAAGCCCACAGCCAGATCATCGACCAAGTGGTGGAAGTGGACGAAGAGCTGATGGAGCTCTACCTGGAGCAGGGTCAGGATCTCAAGCCGGAACAACTGCATGATCCCTTTGAAGAAGCCCTGCGCGAAGCACACCTCATCCCGATCTGCTACTGCTCGGCCGAGACCGGGGCTGGCATCGCGGAGTTGGTCACCATCCTTGAGCGCCTGATGCCAAACCCGGCCGAGGGCAATCCGCCCCCCTTCATGAAGGGCGAAGGCGCCGAGCTCAAACCGGTGCACGTCAGCCCGGACCCAAGCCAGCATGCCATCGCCCATGTCTTCAAGGTGGTGAATGACCCCTTCCGGGGCAAGCTCGGCATTTTTCGGATTCATCAGGGGCGCATTGTGACCAACAGCCAGTTGTTCATTGGCGACGCGCGCAAACCCTTCAAGGTCAACCATCTGTTCCGCCTACATGGCAACGAGCTGATTGAGGTCGATGAGGGCGTGCCGGGTGACATCCTGGCGGTGGCCCGGGTCGATGACATCCACTTCGATGCCGTGCTGCACGACTCCCATGATGAAGACCACTTTCATCTTGACAGCATTGAATGCCCGGTTCCTCTATTTGGCCTGGCCATTTCCCCCACCAAGCGCGGTGACGAGCAAAAGCTGACAGATGCCCTGCACAAGCTCGAAGACGAGGATCCTTGCTTCCACGTCGAGCACAATGCAGCCGCCAACGAGACCGTCATGCGTGGTTTGGGCGAGCTGCACCTCAAGGTGCTGATACGTCGGCTGTCCGAGCAGTTCCATGTCGAGGTTGAAACCCGGCCGCCAAAAATCCCCTATCGCGAGACCATCACCAGCAATGCCGAGGGGCATCATCGTCACAAAAAGCAGACGGGAGGCGCCGGGCAGTTTGGCGAAGTCTATTTGCGCGTGGAGCCCCTGGAGCAGGGCGGAGGCTTTGACTTTATCGATGCCACCGTTGGTGGCAGCATACCCGGGCAATTCATTCCCTCGATTGAAAAGGGCGTGCGCCAGGTGCTTGAAGAGGGCGCCGTGGCCGGTTACCCGATGCAGGATATTCGGGTGACCGTCTATGACGGCAAATTCCACCCGGTGGACTCCAAGGACATTGCATTTGTCACCGCCGGGCGCAAGGCCTTTATCGAGGCGGTCGAAAAAGCCAAGCCAGTGGTCCTAGAGCCCGTGGTGAAAATTCGCATTGTTGCCCAGGACAGCGCCATGGGCGATCTTGCCGGCGACCTGTCCTCACGGCGCGGGCGTATCAATGGCAGCGAGACCAAGACCCTGGGCCGCGTGGCCATTGACGGCGAGGTGCCGCTGGCGGAGCTAGATGGCTATGAATCGCGCTTGAAGTCTCTGACTGGCGGCGAGGGGACCTACGGCATTGAACTCAGCCACTATGCGGCGGTGCCGGCTAATGTGCAGAAGCAACTGAGCGAGGTCTTTCAGCGCGCCGAGGATTGATGGGAGCTTAGCCCCAGAGCCCCGAGGGTCGAATGAATTCGCCCCTCGGGGTCTAAGTGCCGATAGGTCTTTTGACACCCCCCACAATGCCTGTCCGACCCCGCCTTGCCGGATCTGGTTTATATCGGGTTGGAGGGATCAGACAAAGAGATCCAGCTTGCGCGCGAGTGCCGACAGGGTGCTGACGGCGACCGGACCTTCGGCTGCCAACAGCGAATCTTGATCGCTGCTGTCCTCGCCTCCCTCACCATTACCCGCGGCACTCCCCTCTCCTCCTGGCTTGTCGCGTCTTTGCGGTGGCTGATCGGAAACGGACGCATCGCCGAGTGACAGGCCATCCTGCGCCAGTGCCTCGCGCAATCTTGGCATGGCGGCATCCAAGAGTTCACGCACCGCAGGATTTGCTGAGACGAAATGCACATGCGTTCTATCGGCTTCCATGGTCACCCGCACCTCCATGGCGCCGAGGCTTGGCGGACTGAGCTTGATCTCGGCCATACCATCGCGTGCCCTAGCGATGAGCGACAGACGCTCCGCCAATTGTCGGGCGCCGTCGGGCGTAAGCAAGCGGGTGAGATCGAAGGCCTTGGTACCTTCCGCCGTGGTGGCCCCCTGCTCGGCGACGGCACCGGCAGCGACACCGGCACCGGCAGCGACACCGACACCGGCAACAACACCGGCATCGGCGGCAGCAATACTGCGATTATTCGTGGCCAGCGAGGCTTTGAGAAAGGCCAGCAGATCCGAGACCGAGACATCGCCACCGGCTTGGCCTATGCGGCCCGAAAGACTCTCGGTCTCCCCAAGATCCCCTCCAGATTGCCCGACCCAATGCTGCTGCAGCAGCACCGCCAGCGCTGCCTGGACTTCAGGGCTTTGGACTGAGTCGGATTCATCCTGAAGTAAAACCCCAAGGGAGAGCTCCGCGCCCTGCGCCTCGCTATCCCCTTTCCGCGGCTCCGAGGAGCCGAGCCGTGGCACGGCATCGCCGCTCAATTGCCCCTGCTGCAACACCGCCAACGCTGCCTGGACTTCAGGGCTTAGGACTGAATCGAATTCATCCTGAAGTAAAGCCCCAAGGGAGAGCTCCACACCCTGCGCCTCGCTATCTGCTTTCCGCAGCTCCGGGGAACCGAGCCGTGGCACGGCATCGCCGCCAGCGGAACCCAATTGCCCATTAAGCAACGCCTGTAGTTTGGCGAGCATGGCTTCAATGTCCATGCCAACGAGCGATTTGGGATCGACCCCTAGCTCAACCAAAAGCCCGCCAAGATGCTCTTCAAGGGCTTCGGTAAATTCGCCGTTCACACCAAGTTCGCCGGGAGCCAGGGCTCCCTTGGCTCCAAACAGCCCCGAGGCGCCCGAGCGAACTTCCACCGCTGCGTTCTGGGTTCCCATCATGATGTCATGCCTCTTCTCTCTGGCCTCTGTCGTCGGCTGTCTCTTGATGCACCATCTTCTGATCACGACCGGTGCGGCAGCATTTTGGCAATTTCCGCACCAGGCGCTCGCGCAGCTAATCGCTGTCGGCGCTGTGCACCCGCTCGAAGGCCCGGCGCGTGGCCCAGGCGTCCTGCTCCGCTTGCAGGCGTCGGTTTTCCGTCACCTGCTCGACCTGGCGCCGGCGTTCAATCAGCTTTTCCAGCGACAGGCTGTCGCGGTGCTTTTCCATCCATTGGCCGCGTGCCTGCTCGGCGCGGGCTTGGGCGGCGGCAACGCGCACCTCCTGCTGCTCAATCGCGGCGCGCAGCTGTCCGCGCATCTCGGCAAATTGCTTCATGGCGAGAACATTCTCGGGCACGCCGGTATTGAGATAGGACGCCAGCAATTCATTTAACTGACCACGCTGGAGCTCGGCTCGGCGCTGGTCCTCGAGCCTTGCGGCTAGCGCGACAGCGGCCTGGTTTTCAATCATCTCGCGCACCTTTAGCAAGCGCTGAAAGCGTTTGACACTCATGAGATCAGGCGGCGGCTTTGTGCGCCGTCAGACCGAACAACCCGAACAACTGCTCCCGCGCTTCATCAAAATTGACTTTGTCGAGGCGATTTTGCCGCACATAGTCCTCCAACCGCGCACGCATGGCGACGGCCTCGTCAAGGACAGGATCGGCACCCTGGCGATACGCCCCGACAGCGATCAGATCTCGGTTCATCTCGTAGGTCGAGGTCAGATTGCGATAATGATGCGCGGCCTGGCGATGCTGGTCGTTGATCAGTGCGTCCATGACGCGCGAGACCGAAGCCCCGACATCAATGGCTGGATAACGCCCGGTCTCGGCGATGGCGCGCGAGAGCACAACATGGCCATCGAGAATGGCACGCGCGGCATCGACGATGGGATCGTTTTGATCGTCGCCTTCGGCCAGCACCGTATAGAAGGCGGTGATGGAGCCGCCACCCTTGTCGCCATTGCCAGCACGTTCCACCAGTTGCGGCAGGCGCGCGAACACAGACGCTGAGTAGCCCTTGGTCGCCGGTGGCTCGCCGATGGCCATGGCGATTTCGCGCGCGCCCTGAGCAAAGCGGGTGAGGGAATCCACCAGCAGCAGCACATTGAGCCCCTGGTCGCGAAAATGCTCGGCAATGGCGGTGGCTACCCAGGCACCGTGCTGACGCAGCAGGGGCGGTTGGTCCGCTGGGACAGCGACCACCACTGTGCGCTTGCGCGATTCGACATCGAGAATGTCATGAATAAATTCATTCACCTCGCGGCCACGTTCGCCTATGAGTCCAACCACGATCACATCGGCCTCGGTATGACGGGTCATCATGCCAAGCAGCACGCTCTTGCCGACGCCGCTGCCAGCGAACAGACCCAGGCGCTGACCGCGGCCAACGGACAACAGGCCATTGATGGCGCGGATGCCAACATCAAGCGGCGTGCGCACCGGATCGCGCTTGAGCGGATTGATCGGCCTGCCCTCAATGGGTATCTGTTCGGAGGCGCGAATGCGCCCCATGTCATCCAGCGGCCTGCCATTGGCGTCGATGACGCGCCCGAGCAGTTCGGGGCCGACGCCAATCAGTCGTGCTTGTTCCAGTGGCTCAATGCGCGCACCGGGCGCGACACCTTCGAGCCGGCCCTCGGGCATCAAAAAGGTCTTTTCACCATGAAAGCCGACCACCTCGGCCGGCAGCCGCTGGCCGCTGGCGGTGTGAATGGCCGCGCGTCCGCCCACCGGCAGGCGCACCCCCTCGGCTTCGAGCGTCATCCCAACCATGCGCGACAGCCGTCCCTCCGGCAGCGGGTTGGGCACCCGGGCGACGCGTTGCTGGGACTCGCGCAATCGCTCGCGCAGGCCCTTGACCAGGTCTCCGCTGCGCTGCTGTCGCAGCTGCTGGATACTGTCCGTCATGACGAAAGTCCTTCGCTGGAGGGTTGAGAAGGAGGCGTCTGCGCGAGTGGATCATCCGGCTCGGCTTCTTCCTCTTGCGCAGGCGGACGAATCAGCTCACCCCAGATTGCATCGACAGCTTGCGCGATGCGTGTCTCGACACTGGCATCAATGCGACTTGGGCCACTTTCGACCAGGCAGCCGCCACGGGTGACCTCGGCATCGGCCAACCAGCGGATGTTCTCGCCCTGATCCTCGGCATAGGCCTCGACCACCGCGAGATCCTCAGGGTTCACCCGCACCCGCACCTGAGCCTTGCGCGCAGGCAATTGGGCCAGCGCCTGATGCAGCACGCCCTGGACGAGTTCGCCGCGGCTGTCGAGTTCGGCCATGATCACGCGTTGGGCAAGGGTGGTGACCAGTGTCAAGAGTTCAGGTTCAATCTCATCGGCCGCGGAAGACAGCGGGTCGGCCAGTTCGCGCGCGATGCTCTCGAGCGCCGCCACCTTGGCCTTCAGCTCGCGAGCGGCACGTGCCTGGGTTTCCTGTTCGGCTTCGCGCTGACCGCGTTCACTGCCCTCGCGCATGCCTTGATCGAAACCGGCGGCATAACCGGCCTCGCGCGCGGCTTCCTCAATCGCGGCAACCTCGGCGGCCGTGGGCAGATGATGCTCAAATTCCGGCTCTTGGGGCGGCGCCTCGCCGAAGAAGGGCGGCTGCCAAGTCTCGACATCAAAGCCGTCTGCCTCCTCGGCCCACATGACTTCATCGACAATGGCGGCCTGAGCCGTCACAGCATGGCCTCCCCACCCTTACCGCCAAGTGCGATCTCGCCTGACTCGGACAGGCGCCGCGCGGCGGCAAGGATTTCTTTCTGCGCCGCCTCGACATCGCTCAAACGCACCGGTCCCTTGGCTTCCAGGTCCTCGCGCAACATCTCGCCGGCACGCTTGGACATGTTCTTGAGGATCTTGTCCCTGAGCTCCTCGTCCGCGCCCTTGAGTGCGATCACCAGCGTCTCAGTGTTGATTTCCCGCAGCAACGTCTGGATGCCACGGTCATCGACGTCGATCAGGTTGGCAAAGACGAACATCAGTTCCTGAATACGCTCGGCCAAATCCTCGTCGACCTGGGAGACGCCTTCCATGACCACGGCCTCCTTGGAGCCGTCCATGAAGTTAAGGATATTCGCCGCGGCCTGTTCGCCTCCGACCATCGAGGACTGAGCGCTGCTCTTGCCGGCGAGCTGAGTTTCAAGGATTTCATCCAACTCCTGCAGTGCTTGAGGCTGCACGCCGTCAAGCGTGGCAATCCGTAAAATGATGTCCGACTGCATGCGTTCGGGCAGGAACAGCAGCGTCTCGGCGGCCTGATCTGGGTCGAGATGGGACATAACAATGGCGACGATCTGCGGGTGCTCGTTGCGGATGATATCGGCAATGGAGCGTGCATCTAGCCATTTGAGCGCCTCGATGCCCTTGGAATTGCGCCCCAGCAGGATGCGGTCGATGATGCCGCCAGCCTTGTCCCCTAGTGCATTGGTCAGCACCGAGCGCACATATTCGTCCGACCCGATGCCAAGCGAGGTCTGGTCCTGCACGGCCTCGGAAAACTGCTGAATCACATAGTCCACCTGACCGCGCGAGACGCGCTCGAGCGAGGCCATGGCGGTGCCCACTTTTTGCACCTCCTTCGGCCCCATGTGTTTCATCACCGAGGAGGCTGCTTGCTCACCAAGACTCATGAGAAAAACGGCCGCTTGCTCGGGTCCCGTGAGTTTGGAAGGATCAGCTGCCATCGTTTACACCTAGCCAGGTTTTCATGACTTGTGCCACCCGTTTCGGATCTTCCTCAACCATTTGTCGCACGGCTTCCAGATCGAGTTGCTGCTGATCGGGCCCTTTGGGACCGGTAAGCGCGGCAATGGCGGAACCCTGATGCTGCCCCAGGGAGACATGATCCTCACCCTCGTCCTCTCCATCGCCGTCCTCATCCTGGGCGACCAGATCGGTCCCCGCTGGCGCACCGAGTAACTGTTTGACCCCCGGTCGCACCACGGTCAGCAACACCAGAATGGCTAGCAAAACACCAGCACCGAGCTTGGCCAGATCGACAAACCAGGGCTGGGTCCAAAATTGCGCCGGCTCCATCTCCTGCTCGGTGGTGAAGGCGGCGGAGACCACATTAATGGTGTCGCCGCGCGCATCGCTAAAGCCAACCGCCTCGCGCACCAGGGCGCGAATGTTTTCGAGTTCCTCGGCCGGACGCGGAATGCGGGTAACTTCGCCTTCCTCGTTGGTTTGTTCGATAAAGTCGACCACCACGGCGGTCGACAGGCGCTTGATGGCGCCAGGCATTTCGCGCACATGGGCGATGGTGCGGTCGATCTCGTAATTGCGCGTGCTGTCAAGACTGCGACTCTTGGGTATTTCCGCCTGACCCCCGGCCGCTTCACCCTCGCCCAGCTGGCCGCCTTCGGGCGGCTGATTGGTCAGGGCGCCAGGCACGCCCATGGGGCCGAGATCGCTGCCGATGCGTTCTTGTTCGCTGATTTGCTCGGAGCGTAGCGCGGTCCGCTCGGGGTCGAACAGCTCTTCAGTGCGCTCGACGCGGGAGAAGTCCAGATCGGCGGCAACCCGCACCCGCATGCCCTCGGGACCGAGAATGGGCAACAGCAAGGAGCGTACACGATCCACATAGCTATCTTCCAGCCTCCGGGTATAGTCTAGCTGATCGGCATTGGCGTAGAGACCCATTTCGTCATCGTTGTTGGTCAGCAAGCGGCCGGTCTGATCAACCACAGTGACCGCGTCCGGCTCCAGAGCCGGCACGCTGGAGGACACCAGATGCACAATGGCAGCCACTTGGGCGTCGTTGAGCTTGCGCCCAGTACGCAGATGAACCACAACCGATGCGGTGGGCGGCTTGCGTTCGCGGATGAAAACCGAACGCTCCGGCTGTGCCAGATGCACCCGCGCCAGATCGACCGGATCAAGCGCGGCGATGGAGCGGCCCAACTCGCCTTCGAGCGCGCGCTGGTGGCGGGCGGATTCCATCAGCCGACTGGCGCCAAAGCCTGCGTCTTCCTGCAGCAGTTCGAAGCCAATATCGGCGGATTTGGGTAGCCCCTGGCCCGCCAGCAGCAAACGGGTTTCGGCTACGCGCTGTTCGGGGATTTCAATCTGGCCGACCTGACCGAGACGGTTGCTGACCTTGTAGGGCACGCCCATCTGGCCAAGCGCCTCCATCACCTGAGCGGCCTCGGCATTATCCATGCGCCCTCCAAACAGCGGCACATAGCTAGGGCGCAGTGCCCAAAAAAGTACGCCAGCGACGACCACCAGGCCACCCGCTACAAGCCCAAGCAGCGCAAGCTGCCGGCCCGCGGGTAGGGCGGTAAAGTTGTTAAATCCGGTTGCAAGGCGTTCTGTCAGAGCCGCGGCCATCGCTTTTCTCTCCGTTTCCTCAGTCAGTCATCAGACCGACATGCGCATCACTTCCTGATAGGCCGTTAACAGTCGGTTACGGACCTGGTTGGTGGCTTCGAACGCCAGGCTGGATTTGCTCATGGCCACCATCACCTGGGGCAGGCTGACATTGGCGTCGCCGAGCTCGAAACTCGTCTGGACCTCTTTCGCTTCCCGCTGCAGGCCATTAACGGCGCGCAGAGAGTCCGTCAGGGTCTCGGCAAAATTCAGCTCTCCATTCGGCTCTCCGAGGCGCTGCTGGCTTTGAGTCGGCTGAAGGGAGCCGGCGGATTCAATCCCCTCGAGCTTGCTTGACTGCGCCAGCGCGCGCATCTGCTGCAGAACACTTTGAATTTGCATATCGCTCATGACCCACCTCCAGCGTGCTGAGCACCTGTCCCGAGCCTGGCGCTGACTCCCCGCGCGGCGGACGGCACCCGATCTAATGACTCAAGGCAAGCAACGATAATGCCATCTTCCTAACAGGCCCGGTCTCAAGGAGCCGAAATCTGAATGCTCCCACCAAGCCGAAGCGCCAACTTGAATGCGAGCCTCCGCGGGCTGATCCCAAGCCGAGTGGCAGTCTGCTTGCGATGACCGCCGGCGGGCGCAAGAGCGTCAAGAATGACGCGAATGTCCTGCTGCTGAAGCGAGGAACCCAAATGAAGTGACGGATTTTCGACAGTGCCAGGGAAAGCTGCTCGCCCGGCAGACCCTCGGCCAGCGCGCTTCGCGGGCAGCGGTTGGAGGTGGCCATTAGCTCGCGGGCGCGGGGTTCGAGATGCGTGTTGTCAGGACAACCCCTCAGTCGCCTGTTGCCTCGGCGGCGTCCTCGCGCTCCAGGCCGAACTTGCGCATGCGCTCCACCAGTGTGGTGCGTCGCATGCCCAGACGCCGTGCCGCGCGCGCCACCACATAGCCATGCTCCTCAAGCGCGGACAGAATCATGCCGCGTTCAAGCGCGTTGAGGTATTCGCGCAACTCCAGCCCCTTGGGCAGGGAGCTTGGCATCGCGGCAGGTGACCCGGTCGCGGCCTCGCTTGGCTTTGGGACAGCAGCGGCCGCCGGCAGGATCGATGCCATCACAGTCTCGGGTCGCACCCGGGGTGGGAGTTGCGCCAGATCGACCAGCTCCGCCGGATACATGATGGAGAGCTGCTCGAGCAGATTGCCCAGTTCGCGAATGTTGCCCGGCCACTCGAGGGTACTCAGATGCGCGAGCACGGCGGGCGTGAGCAGCGCGGGTTCGGCGCCCTGTTCCTTGAGGCGTTCGTTCAGCGCCTTAATCAGAAGGGGAATATCGCTGCGCCGCTCGCGCAGCGGCGGTATGTCGATCGGGAAGACGTTGAGCCGAAAGAACAAATCCTCGCGAAAATGCCCCTCGGCCACCGCCTGATCGAGATTGCGGTGCGTCGCGGAAATCACCCGCGCGTTGGTCTGCAGGGACTTGTTCGAGCCGACCCGCTCGAAGGTGCGTTCCTGCAACACCCGCAGCAGCTTGACTTGCATCGGCAAGGGCATGTCGCCAATCTCGTCGAGAAAAATCACCCCGTCCTCGGCCAGCTCGAAGCGGCCGGTGCGCGCGGTGAAGGCGCCGGTAAAGGCGCCTTTTTCATGCCCGAACAGCTCACTCTCAAGCAAATCAGGCGGGATGGCACCGCAGTTGACCGCCACGAAGGGTTTACCAGAACGCGCCGATGCGCGATGCACCGCGCGCGCGACCACCTCCTTGCCGGAGCCGGTCTCGCCCAGAATGAGCACAGTGGCATCGGTGCGGGCCACCTGAGCGATCAGCCGTCGCACCTGCCGCATGGAGGGATGCTGGCCGCGCAAATCCTGGCCGTCCTCGCGGGTCTCACCCTGCCGACCTTGTATCCATTGCAGCAGGCCGATGACCTGCCCTGGCACCAGCGGGCTGGCCACCAGGGCAACGCGCGGGTCGGCGAAAGACGAATCGGCCGGCGGCTGGCAGATAATGGGCAGCGCATCGCCATTGGCGGGGTTGTTGCCTGCCAACAGCATCTGCACCGCCGCGCGCAGTGACTCATCGGCAGCGCAGATCCAAAGCGCCGCGACCTGCTTGTCGGCAAGTTCGCCCAGCGCGCGCGGACATTGCGTCAGCAACAGCGGCTCGACCCCAAGAAAGGCGAGCACATGGGCAGTCGCGCGCACAGGGTCCCCGTCGCCACACAGGGCGATGCGCGCTTTGGGACCAGTCGTCGTCATGGCATCAGGCATGCGGCGGACAGGGCCTCCTTCGGAAGGTCAATGGCAGAAAGTCCATGGGCAAGCATGGCAAGCGTGGCGCGGCCGGGGCGCGGCATCAGCCCAGAAATCCATACGTCCGTGGATGGATGCATGGACGCGATTGCAAAATATGCGATACCAGCTCACAACTATAGACCGAAAGCGAATGAATTTTCGACTATTATGCGACCACCAAATTATGCAGCCACCGATTATGCGGTTACAGGCGAGATGTCGCTCGACCTCGCTGTGCCGCCACAGTCTCGCCTGATGGTGGCAGTCTCGATTGACCTGTCACGCGCCGAGCAGACGAAACATTTTGATCGGAGTAACATCATGCGTCCAAGCAAACACAACAAACCCGAACACTCATATCAAGAGCATCCCATGCTGTCCAGTATTACCAACTATTACGAACAACTGGTGCTCGACGAGATTTTCCGCACCTCCAGCGACGCCTTCACGGAGCCGCCCGATCAGGATTTGATTGCCGACATCATGTGCCTGGCGCTCAATCGGTTACCCGCCCGTTATGTTCGCCACAGCATTGACTTCTCGGCACATCTGAGCAGCGGCGACGGTCGCATGATGCGCCAGCAGGTCACCGAGGCCGTTGCCCAGGCCATCGCAACCATCAAGCGTCGCCAAAGCGGCGAGCGCTGAGAGAGATGATCGTCTTGTGGGCACTGGTTCCCCGCAAAGCTCGCTCAAAGAGGTTGATCCGTCTTGTTCTCGCTGTCGGCTTGCGGCCCAATCGCCGGCTGCTTCGCAAACAGATCGCCATGGGTTTGAGCACGCGACAGGCCAGATGCCGCCCCAGCCATTGCCCCTGCGACCTGTGCTCCCGATAATCCAAGATGCTGATAAGCCAGCAGGGTCGCGACCCGGCCCTTGGGTGTGCGCATCAGGTAGCCCTGCTGGATGAGATAGGGCTCAAGCACATCCTCGATGGTGCCGCGCTCCTCGCCAATGGCGGCGGCAAGGCTTTCAACACCAACCGGCCCCCCGGCAAATTTCTCAATCACGGCGCTCAGCAGTCGCCTGTCCATGTGGTCGAAGCCTTGCTGGTCGACCTGCAGCATGCCAAGCGCCCGATCCGCGACCGCGCGATTGATGCGGCCATCGGCCTTCATCTGGGCGTAGTCCCGCACCCGGCGCAGCAGTCGGTTGGCGATGCGTGGGGTGCCGCGCGCGCGGCGGGCAATCTCGCCCAGACCCTCGGCATCGCTTTCCACCGCCAGAATGCCGGCGGAGCGGCGCAGGATCACGGCCAAATCCGCGGCTGAGTAGTATTCGAGCCGCTGCACGATGCCGAAGCGATCACGCAGCGGCGAGGTCAAGAGGCCGGCGCGGGTGGTGGCGCCGACCAGGGTAAAGGCCGGCAGATCGAGCTTGATGGAGCGCGCCGCCGGGCCGTCGCCGATCATAATGTCGAGCTGAAAGTCCTCCATTGCCGGATAGAGGACTTCTTCCACCACCGGACTCAGGCGGTGAATTTCGTCGACGAATAGTAAATCCCCCGCATCAAGGTTGGTCAGGAGCGCGGCCAGATCGCCGGGCTTCTCCAGCACCGGACCCGAGGTCTGGCGCAAATTCACGCCCATCTCCTGGGCCAGAATATGCGCGAGTGTGGTCTTGCCAAGCCCCGGTGGGCCAAAGATCAGGGTATGGTCGAGCGCTTCGTCGCGCGCGCGCGCGGCGCCGATAAAAATCTCCATCTGCTCGCGCACCCGTGGCTGGCCGATGTAGTCCGCCAGGCTGCGCGGGCGCATGGCGCGATCAAGCGCCCGATCCTCTGAACTCGCGGCGGGGGTGATCAGGCGGTCGGTGTCGGACATAGTGGGCAGCTCGCGCGGAGTCAGGAATCAGGCCGGAGGCTTAAGCATCAAGCTGCGATGCACGGCCATTAGCCCCGGTTTAGCGACTTGAGCGCAAGCCGGATAATCTCTTCGGTTGTATCCGCCTGCTCGCTTGCCGCGCGCGCCATGCGGTTGGCATCGGCCGGGCGATAGCCCAGGGCCTCGAGCGCATGCACGGCCTCGCCGAGCGGACTCGGCGCGGGTGCGAGCGAGCGCGTCTGACCGCTCGCCACGCCCTGGCCCGATCCGACATCCGAACCGGCTCCAGCCGCCGGCAGACCGGCGGCGAGCCGATCTTTCATCTCGATCACCAGGCGTTGGGCGGTCTTCTTGCCCACGCCCGGCACCCGGCACAGCGCGGCGAGATCCTCGTACTGGACACATTCGGCAAAACGCCCGGCATCCATGGCCGAGAGGATCGCCAAGGCCATTTTCGCGCCCACGCCGGTGACTTTTAGCAGTTGACGAAAAAGGGCGCGCTCGCCCTCGCCATTGAAGGCGTAAAGCACATGCGCGTCCTCGCGCACGATGAGATGAGTCAGCAAGGTGACCCGAGCGCCAAGTTCGGGCAGGTCGTAGAACACCGACATGGGCGCTTCCAGCTCATAGCCGATGCCCTGCACGTCCACTAACAACCGCGGTGGCTGCTTGGCAATCAATGTGCCCTGAATACGTCCTATCATGGCGTTTTGGTCATGGTCTAAAGTCCCGCCAGGAGGCCGCCGCGCGCTTGCGTGCCGGTATCCCCATGGAATGCGCGTGGCAGAGCGCGATCGCCAGGGCATCGGCCTCGTCCTCGCCGGGCAGCTCTGGGAGCGACAGCAGCACCCGCACCATGTGCCGCACCTGCGATTTGTCCGCCGCGCCAGTACCGACCACCGCAAGCTTGACGGACTTGGCGCTGTATTCGTGAACATCCAACCCGCCCTTCAGGCCAGCGCAGAGAATAGCCCCGCGCGCCTGGCCGAGCTTGAGCGCGGCGCTGGGGTCACGCGCGAAAATGAGCTGTTCCACGGCCAGTTCGTGGGGTCGATGTTCAGCCACCAGGGCGGCAATGCGGTCAAAAATCAGCTCCAGCCGCTTTGGCCAGCCAAACTGACCGACCCGAATGCAGCCACTGGTGACACAGCGACTGTGGCGTCCGTCGCTGTCAATGACGCCAAAACCTGTATTGCGCGAGCCAGGGTCGACGCCCAAAATCCGCTGGCGGAGGACCGCTGGATTGGTCATGACGCCCTGGGGCCCGTCAGCGGCTCAGGCATCCAGTTCCGCCATGATGTCATCGCTGATGTCGGCGTTGTGGTAGACATCCTGCACATCGTCGAGATCATCGAGCGCATCGATCAGCTTCAGCAGCTTCTCGGCCGTATCGCGGTCAAGTTCGACATTGGTCGCGGCGTTAAAGCCAAGCTCGGATACACTGGTGTCGAAGCCCGCCGCGGACAGCGCATCACAGACGCTGACATAGGTCTCCGGCAAGGTGATCACGTCAAGCGAGCCATCCTCGTTGACCACCACGTCCTCGGCTCCGGCCTCGAGCCCGGCCTCGATGACGGCATCCTCGTCAGTCCCGGGCTGAAAGCTGATCACGCCCTGCTTGGTAAAGAGGTAGGCCACGGAGCCATCGGTGCCCAGATTGCCGCCATGTTTGCTGAAGGCGTGACGCACCTCCGAGGCGGTTCGATTGCGGTTATCCGTCATGCAATCAACCATGACGGCCACGCCACCTGGACCATAGCCCTCGTAGCGGATTTCTTCGTAGTTGTCGCCTTCGCCAGCGCCCGCGCCACGCTTGATGGCCCGATCGACGGTATCCTTGGGCATGTTCGCGCCCAGAGCCTTGTCGATGGCGAGGCGCAGACGCGGATTGGAGCCGGCATCGCCGCCTCCCTCGCGGGCCGCGACCGTGACCTCGCGAATCAGCTTGGTCCAGATTTTGCCGCGCTTTTTGTCTTGCGCGGCTTTGCGATGCTTAATGTTTGCCCATTTACTATGGCCTGCCATGCGCTATCCTCGATAGTCCCCGGTCGTTCCAACACCTGGCGCGCGCGGCAATCAAAACGGATTGCAGACGCGCATCGGGCGCCCTGTTGGGACGGCAGTTTAGCATCGCCCCGACTGCAAAGGGGCATCGCAAGCCTCGCCCGCTGTCGGCACACCCCGTTAAGACTTTGGTGAAGACTTTGACCCAAGCCGGCCAATGCCGGAGAATCAGGACAAAACAGGATGGATTGGAGCAGCATGCATGAGCGGGCTGAGACACAATCTCCCTGCAACAAGAGTTTCCTATCCTTAACAGGTAGCCAGCCCATGAACACAGGACCCATGAGCACTGGATTCATGAGCACCGGATTCATGAGCGCTGATCCCATGAGTGTTAGTCGGGGGACGTCCCAGTGTCGGACATGACGGTATTCGAGCATCCGCTAAACGAGCGCATTCGCACTTTTCTGCGGCTTGAGCATCTTTTTGAAAAATATGATCACTTTCGTGCCGATGAGACCACTTGGGGCACGCGCGCGGCACTCGAGGGCCTATTGGATATCCTCGCGATCACCTCGCGATCCGACATCAAAAGCGAGCTGGCCAAGGAACTCGACCGCAATGCCAATGCATTGGGCCGGGTGCGCAATCAACCAGGCGTCGACCCAAGCATGCTCGATGATGTCTTGGCGCGGCTCGGCAAGGCGCAGCACTGCTTGATCGCCCTCCACGGGCAGATTGGCGCGGCCGCGCGCGACGATGACTTCATGAAGGCCATTGCCCAGCGCAACAGTATTCCAGGTGGCGCCTGCAGCTTCGACCTACCGCATTACCATCATCTGTTAACCAAGTCGCCCGAGGCGCGCGCACTCTTGCTCGCGCGCTGGAGCACCGATCTCGAGCCGGCCAAGAACGCCATCGACCTCATCCTGTCGCTGGCGCGCTCAAGCAGTCATGCCCGCTCGGTCAAGGCTCATCAGGGTTTTTTTCAAGAAACCCTCGAGACGGGCGCGCCCACGCAACTCATCCGGGTGGCACTCAATCCCGAGCTCGACTGCTTCCCGGAGATCAGCGGTCACAGAAACAGATTCAGTATCCGCTTCCTGACGGCCAAGGACACTTCACGGCCCACGCAGACAGCGGCGGATATCCCCTTTGAGCTGACTTGCTGCGTCTTCTGATCCTTCGCCTATCAGGTTCCTGAAGATGTCCGCGACCTCATAGACCGCCATGCCGACCTCCGTCCCCTGCCCCAACTGCGGCAAGGCCGTCCCCTGGGCGCCGGAATCGCGCTGGCGCCCCTTCTGCAGCGAACGCTGCCGGCTGATCGATCTGGGCGACTGGTTTGATGAGGCCCACCGCATTGCGGGCGAGCCCGGTCTGGACTCAGATGTCGATCCAGCCGTGGACGCAAATCTGGACGCCGACACTGCCGCGAACGAGGAGGAGAGATCACCTTTTTTCCACTAGGAGCCGCCACCAAAAGCTCCCACTGAAACCTGGTGATCGTCAGCCGTCCGGGGCAGTCTCGGCCGGTCTTATCGCGCCCGATGCGCGGCTAGCACCTGCAAAAACCCATCGGCAAAGCGCTCGAGCTTGACCTGCCCCACCCCGCTGATGCGCCCAAACTCCTCCCGATTGCGCGGGCGATGCGCCAGCATTTCGCGCAAGGTCGCATCGCCAAACACCACGAAGGCCGGCACGTCGAGCTCCCTGGCGATCTTGCCGCGATGCGCGCGCAGCGCTTCCCAGAGTGCACGCGCCTCGGGATCGCTGGGCGTGACGCTCACAGGGGTGCGGGTGGCGCGTTTCTGGGCTTGTTTGTCTGGATCCTGACGCAGGCGGATGCTCCGCTCGCCACGCAGCAGCGGGCGGCTTTTCTCTGTCAGGCGCAGGCCGCCATGCCCCTCGACATCCACGGCGGCAAAGCCCGCCGCGACCAACTGACGATACACCGAGCGCCACTGATCGGCATTGAGTTCGCGCCCGATGCCGTGAGTGCTGACCTGATCGTGCCCGAAACGGCGCATGCGCTCATTGGTCTTGCCGAGCAGCACCTCGGTCAGATAGCTGGCGCCAAAGCGCTGGCCGGTGCGGAAGATGCAGGACAAGGCCTTTTGCGCCGCCACTGTGCCATCCCAGGTCGGCACCGGCTCCAGACAGGTGTCGCAATTGCCGCAAGGGTCGGGCAACGGCTCGCCGAAATAGTTGAGCAGCGCCTGACGGCGACACTCGGTGGTCTCGCAGAATCCAAGCATGTTGTCGAGCTTTTGGTGTTCCAGGCGTTTGAAGTGTTCCTCGGCGCCGGATTCGTCGATGAAACGCCGCAACATGACCAGATCGCCCAGGCCATAGGTCATCCAGGCATCGGCCGGTAGCCCGTCGCGCCCGGCGCGGCCGGTTTCCTGATAGTAGGCCTCCAAGCTCTTGGGCAGGTCAAGATGGGCTACAAAGCGCACATCCGGCTTGTCGATGCCCATGCCAAAGGCGATGGTGGCGACCGTGATCAGCCCCTCCTCGCGCAGAAAACGCGCCTGATTGGCGCGCCGCTGCTCGGCGCTCATGCCGGCATGATAGGGCACGGCCTGAAAGCCCTGGTCGCACAGGAACTCAGCCGTCTCATCGACACCGCGACGCGAACGGCAGTAGACAATGCCGGCATCCCCGGGGTGCTCGCGCTTGAGAAATCGCAGCAATTGCTGGCGCGGACTGCGTTTTTCGACAATGCGGTAGCGGATATTTGGCCGGTCGAAGCTGGAGACGAACTGGGCCTCGAGCGGCAACCGCAGCCGGGTGAGTATTTCCTTGCGTGTCGGGGCATCGGCTGTGGCGGTTAGGGCCACGCGCGGCACCAGCGGCCAGCGCTTGTGCAGCAGATCGAGCTGGACGTACTCCGGGCGGAAGTCATGTCCCCACTGGGACACGCAGTGCGCCTCGTCAATGGCAAAGAGCGCAATGGGCAGACGCCCGAGCAGCGCCAGAAAGCGCTCGGTCAGCAGACGTTCGGGCGCGACATAGAGCAGGTCGAGCTGGCCGGCAAGAAGCGCTTGCTCCGTGCGCTCGGACTGGTCGCGCGCGAGCGAGGAGTTCAGAAAGGCCGCGCGCACCCCGAGCTGGCGCAGCGCGTCGACCTGATCCTGCATCAGCGCGATCAGGGGTGACACCACAATCCCGGTGCCCGGGCGCAGTAGAGCCGGAATTTGATAACAGAGCGACTTGCCGCCGCCGGTGGGCATCAGCACCAGGGCATCCCCGCCGGCCATGAGCCGCTCGATCACCGCCTGCTGCTGGCCGCGAAAGGCGGGGTAACCGAAGACGCGGTTCAAAATCTGTAACGGGGTTTCCGCCATGGGTGCTGCCCGTCCGGCGTTAGCGACCACTCCTGGCTCAGCCGCGCGCCTCGGCCAGCAGGCGCTCGATCAGCGCCTCGGCCTGACTGAGATAACCGCGCCCGAACAGATTCAGGTGATTGAGGATATGGTAGAGGTTGTACAGGGCCTTGCGTGTTCCGTAGCCCGGCGACAACGGCCAGGCTTCGCGATAGGCGGCATAAAAATCCCCACCAAAGCCGCCGAAAAGTTCGGTCATGGCCAAGTCGGCCTCGCGGTCGCCAAAATAGACCGCCGGGTCGAAAATCACCGGCGCGCCCTGATCGTCGTAACCGATGTTGCCGCCCCAGAGATCGCCATGCAGCAGCGAGGGCGCAGGGTCATGATCGAGCAGCGCCGGCAGCACCTCCAGCAAGCGCGTGCCGCGCTCCCGCAGACGCCCGCCATAGCCCTGGCGCGCGGCCAGCTTGAGCTGAAACCCCAGGCGCTGCTCGCGCCAAAAGCTCACCCAGTCCGCCCGTGGAGTATTGGGCTGCGCGGTGGAGCCAATGGTATTGTCGCGATCCCAGCCGAAGTCCTCGCGTGTGCACTCATGCAGACGCGCCAGCTGGCGTCCGGCCTCGGCGGCACTGTCGCCGCGCTGGCGGCCAAGATCAATCCACTCCATGACAATGAATGCCTGACTGCCTGCCGTGCCGGTGCACAGGGGCCGCGGCACCCTAGGACCAGCAGCCGCCGCTAGCTCGGCCAGCCCAGCCGCCTCGGCCTCGAACATGGCAAGAGTCTCGCCCTGATTGATTTTGACAAAATACGCCCGCTCACCATCGGCGAGTTGATAGGCCGAGTTAATGCAGCCACCGCCGACCGAGCGCGGCGCCGAGGGAGAAAAGGGCTCGCCGCTCGCGGCAGCGATCTGTTCGGCGATCAATGGCCAGTGCATAAAATCCAATTCCGTGCTCAGTGATCTGGGGCAGGGTGAAATGCCGCGCGACAAGGCGACTGTTCGGGCTCAAGCCGCGCGCGGTCGGCTTAACAGGCGCTTTAACAGTGGGCTGGTGCGCGGAAAATGCGCGCGCAGGAATGCCATCTGGTCAGCCAGCACATGCCGGCCCATCAGGTAGATGTATTCGGCATGCGTGGGCGTGAAAGGGACCGCCAGCAGTTCCATGCTCGCGGCCTCGGGCGTGCGCCCAGCCTTATAATTGTTGCAGCGCACGCAAGCGGTGACCACATTGGTCCATTCATTGCGCCCGCCCTGGCTGATCGGGCGCACATGATCACGCGAGAGCTGGCGGTCAGAAAAATGCCCGCCACAATAAAGACAGAGATGACCATCGCGCTGAAACAAGGTGCGATTGCTCAGCGGCGGAACATAATCATCGCGCAGCTTGCTTGGCGCATGCTGGATGCCATGGGTGGCGATGATGGAATGCACGCGCAGCTGGCTGCGCTCGCGCGTGATAGCGTTAATGCCCCCGCGCAGCAGAAAAATGGCGTCCCCGCAGGAATAAGCGACCTGCCCTAAAAAATAAAGCCGAGCCGCCACGCGATAATCGACCCACTCTAAAGGCATCCCGCCCAAATCAGTTCGAAGAACCTGCTGATTGAGTAACACGGTGATACAAGCCTGGATCGACAATACTTGTGCATGATACCCCCTCCAAGCAGCAACGCAACTGCTGGAACCTTGGCTGGCGCCGGGCCAGCATCCGCGCTCGCCAGCCAAGTCATTGCGATTGCTCAAGTGCTTTTCAACAAAGCGCGGAAATCCACGACACGGATCAGGACTGTCAATGTGTGCGGTTATAGCCGCCCAATCAGCCTTCGAACTTGCCTCGGAACCCGGACTTTCAACAGCTTCCGCAAGGCTTCCCGGAACTGAGCCAGCCAGCCAGAGAGGGCTTGCACAGCCTGTCAAGGATGATCGGCAGGACAGGTTTAATGATTGTTTTGATTGATATTTTAAAACACCTGATCAAGAAGTGAGCAATCTGCAAGAAGTGGCAATCTTTCTACAGACTTGGAATCAATGTGACAGCCTTATCCCCACACTTATCCACAGCTTTTGTGAACATCTCCCTGAACCTTCCGCAGTCGGCCACAACGGCAGCCACCGGTCACATAACCTATGCTTCGGAATCAGAATGGCACCTCACTCCTCTTGAGCCAAATCATCTCCACCAGCCAGTGTTTGGCGCCAATCACCAACAAGCGGGCAGCGACATCCTTTTTCCAGGCTGGTCGCGATGAACCCAGTGAGAGCATGCCCAGCCATTCTGCGCATCGCGGTCGCCGCACCCCTGCCCGCGCTGTTCGACTATCTGCCGCCAGAGACGATTGACGCCAGCCCAATACCCCAGCCCGGCATGCGAGTACTGGTGCCCTTCGGTCGCGGCCGCCGGGTGGGCATGATCGTGGCACTCGCCACCGACAGCGATTTGCCCCCGGAACGCCTCAAGGCCGTGCTGGCGATCCTCGACCAGGAACCCCTGTTACAACCGCTGGATTTGGAATTCATGCTCTGGAGCGCGCGCTATTACCGCGCCGCCCCCGGAGAGGCACTATTCACCGCCCTGCCGACACGACTGCGACGCCCCGAGCCGGTGCGCAGCCCCGCACCGTCCAGCCGGCAACTGACCGCGGCCGAGCAGACCACGGCGCCCGCCGCCGCGGCGGCGACGCTGCAGCTCAACCCACAACAGGCCGCGGCAGTCGCGGCGGTGCGCGCCAGCCAGGGCTTCGCGGGCTTTTTGCTCGATGGCATCACCGGCAGCGGCAAGACCGAGGTCTATCTGCGCCTGATCGACGACGCGCTCGACCTCGGCCGCCAGATTCTCATCCTGGTCCCAGAGATCGGACTGACTCCCCAGCTCGAGCAGCGTTTGCGCGCACGCGTCCCGGCCCCCATGGCGGTGCTGCACTCGGGCCTGAGCGAGCGCGAGCGCGAGCAGCGCTGGTTCCAGGGTGCGCGCGGCCTGGCAAGGGTTCTGCTGGGCACCCGCTCGGCCATCTTCACCCCGCTCCCGGAGCTTGGGCTGATCATTGTCGATGAGGAACATGACCTGTCACTCAAGCAGCAGGACGGCTTTCGCTACTCGGCGCGCGATCTCGCCGTGCGCCGCGGCCAACTCTGCCAGTGTCCAGTGCTGCTCGGCTCCGCCACGCCCGCGCTTGAGAGCCTGCACAATGCCGAACGCGGGCGCTACCAACGCTTGGTCCTCTCGCACCGTGCCGGCGAGGCTCAGTCCCCGCGCGTTCAGATCGCCGATATTCGCGGCCAATATCTGGACACTGGCATGGGTCCATTGCTACTTCAGCGCGTGGAAGAATGTATCAGTCAAGGCGAACAGGTCTTGCTGTTTCTTAACCGCCGCGGCTTCTCGCCGGTGCTCACCTGTCACGATTGTGGTTGGATCAGCGAGTGCATCCGCTGCGATGCGCGCCTGACCATTCATCGCAACCGCGCTGAGTTGCGCTGCCATCACTGCGGCCTTATCCGGCCACTGCCGGCGCGCTGCCCCTATTGCGAGGGCCCGGACCTGCGCCCGCTCGGGCAGGGAACCGAGCGGGTCGAGGACAGCCTGCGCCAGCGCTTTCCCGGCATTCCGCTCGCGCGCATCGACCGCGACAGCACCAGTCGCAAGGGCGAACTCGAGCGGCTGCTCGCCGGGGCGCTGAATGGCGAGTTTCGCATCCTACTAGGCACCCAGATGCTGGCCAAGGGCCATCACCTGCCGGGCATTACCCTGGTTGGCATTCTTGACCTGGACCATGGTCTCTATGGCGCTGACTTCCGCGCCACCGAGCGCATGGCGCAGTTGCTGGTGCAGGTCGCCGGTCGTGCCGGGCGGGCGGAGAAACCCGGCACCGTCATCCTGCAAACCCGCCACCCGCAACATCCCATGCTGCGCGCCCTGCTCCAGCACGGCTATGGCGCCTTCGCCCGCGCCGCGCTCGCGGAACGCCGCGCCGCCGGCATGCCTCCTTTTTCCTACCAGGTGCTGATCCGTGCCGACAGCCCACGCGAGGAAGCGGCCATGACCTTTTTGCACCAAGCCGCTGGCATCGCCCGGGAACTGCTCAGTACTGATCAAAAACTCCCAAACCCGGAATTTCCCGGCCTGGAACTCTGGGGGCCAGCAGCCGCCGCCATGGAACAGCGCGCCGGCCGCCATCGCGCGCAATTGCTGGTGCAAGCCCCGCGGCGCGCCCCGCTCCACCGACTGCTCGAGCGGCTGATGCCGCGCCTGCGCGCCTTGCCCAAAGCGCGGGATCTGCGCTTCAGCCTGGATGTGGATCCGCAAGAGACGCTTTAGGTGAGGGTTAAAAAGACAGCAGCTACAAGTTGCTATACTCCAACAGACCAGCCTTTGACTCTCTGCCACCAACCAGCTGAAGGCAGACTGGATGCGATTGAATCAGATGAAATTGAACAGCGACAGTTGATTGGCCTGCGCGTAGGTCTGCTGCGCGGCCTCAAGCGCCACCTGCTGAAACTTGAAGCGGGTCACCGCCTCGGCATAGTCCAGATCTTCCAACTCCGATAGCGTCGAACGCAAGTCGATCTTTCGACCTTCATTCAACTCAGTCTGATTATCGATGACCTGCAAGCGGGCGCCGACAGTCGCACGGACTTCACTCAGATGATTAAGTGTCGCGTCGATATCGGAAATACCACGATTAACCGCGGTCGCTAGATCAGCGCGGCTGCTTGTGCTGTCGGTGGGAGTTTCGAACGCAGTTGCGATAGCATTGAGAGATTGAAACAGGGATACACTTTGCGCCGGCCGGGAGGAAACAATATCGCTCGGGTGAACCCCATCAGGCAATCGCGGCTGACCACTGAGGACGACCGTTCGTCCGGCGAATTCAATCGGAGATCCTGGCGAGTAGTCGGTTAAACCAACCTCTATTCCCTTCGATATTCCATCCGGGCCAAACCGCTCGACCTGATATTGGGTTGAACCAGCGCTATTGTCAAAACTGATATCAAAGAAGTCGGTGTCATTCTCGCCGCTAAGATAGAGATTCAGATCACTGACCTCGGTGCTTTTAATTACCAAAGAGCCGCGCGGAACAGCCCCGTTATTAGCCCGTGTAATATCCGCTGATACCCTCCCGTCGTTTTCCGGAATAGTCATGAAGACATTGGCGCCATTGTCACTAATGGCAACCTTTCGATTAGGTGTGATAGCGATTTCCCGCACCGAGCCTTCGCCCTCGGCACCGACATAGGAAACAACCCCGTCAGCATCAATCTTGAAAGGCTCGGCCAATGACTTGGTCCCGGCAAACAAATACTCGCCGTTCGGTTCCTTGGTATTGCCAATATCGAAGATAGAATCATGAATTTCACGGATTTCACGCGCTATTATGCGGCGCGTCTCATTTGACTGGCTGTCATTGGCACCCTGAATCATCAACTCACGTACCCGCTGTAGCTGATCGGAAACCCCGGCGATGGCCCATTCTTCCTGCTGCAAGCGCGGTTCGGCGAGATCGGTATTACGCTGATACTGCTCTATCGAACGAATAGTGTCACGAAACCGCGCGCTTTGGGTGGCGCCCGTGGGATCATCCGAGGGTGTCAGGATGCGCTTGCCGGTCGAGAGTTGCGTCAGGGTGCGGTTAAGCCCAGACTGGGCACGCTGCATAGCTTCGCTGCCGGTGCGGAACATTTGTTCTGTTGAAAGACGCATTGCCTGCTCCTATAACCGATACCCGTAACTGAATCCCATCACCCTGCGATGATTATCGGAAGGCGGCGAGCAGAGTGTCAAAAATCGTATTTCCGACAGAAATCACCTGAGCCGCCGCCTGATAGGCTTTCTGGTACTTGAGTAAATTGGCGGCTTCTTCATCGAGATTGACTCCCGAAACACCATCCCTTTCAGCCTGGGCGTTCTCACGCATGGCAATGCTCGAGTCGCGAAACACCTGAGCCTGCCTGGTGCGGGTACCGATGTCGCCGAGCGTCTTATTGTAGCTTTCAGCAAATGTGGCTGAGCTTTCGATGACCCGTTCATCCGCCAGACTCGCCATCGCTAGCATGTTGCGGTTATCACCTGGACGGTCTTTACTCAATTCAACGCTAAAGACATCGCCATCAGCAGGTTCACCGAGGATTTCGAGCGTCCACCCGTTATAAGTCACCGCACTAGATCCTGGGGGGGCAACCCTGCCCTGAGGTGCTGAAGCGAGAACATCGAAGGTGTCCCCATCTGCGGGTGTCCCACTGACTTTAAGCTCCCAACCATTCGCGGCAATGGTTGTTGTACCGCTGGGATCCAGCGGTACAAAGACACCAGTATCGAGTTGAAAGCCGTCAATCCCATCGTTGACCGCGGTCGCGTTAAAATTTTCCCGAAAAGTAATACCGCTCGGAGCAACACTGGCTGAAGCAGAGACGCTGAATGCCTCAATGGTTGCATTTCCATTATTAGCCGCATTATCGGTTGGGCTATAGGCCGTAAAGGTTCCGCCTCCGGCGGCATCGTATACGACTGCAGCAGGCATCTCGGTGTTCGGGCCTGGTGTCGGAACAGTCAGGGACAACATTTGAGCATTGCCTGAGTTATCAGGCCCTGTGAGTGCGCCGGCGGCGACCGCAACTTTGTCCGGATCCGCCATCAGCATGTCAATGTTTTGAGCACCGAATCGCGTGGGCTGGATTAGCCAATTGTCATTCGCACCAGGCGTCGGCATACCAGAGGTATCGATTTCAATACCATCCGCGATCAACGGAACCCCGGGGATGTCGGAAGCTACCACCCGGTTATCGTCGAGGCGCGTCAGATTAAAATTTGTTCCGTCATAGCCAAGCCGATAATCGCTGGCGGTCAAATCAAATACGTCTCCGGTAAAATTGACAGTCGGGCTTCCAGTTGAAATATTATATTTATCCGCACCCACTCCAACTTCGGGGATCTCAAAAATGACGTCCCCGGTATTTCCGTTTAGATCGAGCCCCAGATTGTTTTGGCGGTTCATCAGGGTGCTCATGACCACGGCCACCTGACCAATGCCGTTTTGGGCCTCATCAAGAATCTTGCCGCGACTCTCAAGCAGGCCACCAAGTTCACCACCGTTCATGAAGCGGGTGATATCGACTGGCTGTCTCCCTTTACCAGTGGCAAAACCAATATCCCAGTTGCGAATGTCACCCGACAGGGATTCCGCAACGAGCTCATTGGCGGTAGTACCGATTACCAAGGGCTGCCCATTACCGATAAATACATTAAGCGCACCATCCTCCTGCTCCAAGGTTCGAATTTCTGTCTTCTCCGCCAGCATATCCAGCAGGTGCCCGCGCTCATCAAGAAGATCGTTAGGCGCGCCACTGGTACCGCCAGTCAAGCCGTAGCCCTCGACAATGCGCTGATTAACTGCAACCAGGCCTTCTGCCAAAGAATTGATGTCATCTACATTTCGTTTGATCATATCGTTGAGCAGTTCCCGTTGCTCCTCGATACGTTCATTCAATTCATTGAATCGGCTCACCATTGACCGCCCTTCGGAAAGAAAGACGGTTCTCGCGACAGTGGAGGTCGGATCACTCGAAACATCGTTGGCCGCGTCGAAAAAAGTTCCAAGCGCGGGCGCCAGTCCGGTGTCATTATCACCTAACAAGCGATCAATGCGTTCCGCGAAATTCGCGCTCGCCTCGCCATTGCTTGCACGCGAGATCTGCGTGCGAAGCTGCGTATCAACAAACTCGTCCTGAATCCGACGGACATTGGCCACCTGCACACCCTGGCCAATGTAACCAGCACCGATGAACAGCGGCGATGGACTCCCCATCTCTACGCGCTGGCGACTATACCCTTCCTTTGTGGAATTCGTGACGTTATGGGATGTCGTTGCCAATGCGCGCTGGAATGCTAGCAGTCCGGACGTGCCCGTGCTCAAAATGCTCATAATTGCACTCTGTAATGCGTTTGATGCTATTGTCTAGGTAGTCAATCGCTCTGAGGTTGATGATTCGAGCGACAATGATCGGCTCAATGGAAGGCTGAAGTGCACAGGTTAGCCCCCCGCATTCTTGGCCCATCCCCTGTTTGGAGTAACGGCTGCCGAGGCAATGTCTTGAGTGAAACCCTTGGCCATCATGGCGTTTAACCGGTCATGGATGGACAGGATTTTGTTGGCATAGTTCGGGTCCGTGGCATAGCCGGCACGCTGCAGGCCATGCACAAATTCGCGACTGTTGGGGCTGGCGAGTGCGTCGCGATAACGCGGATTGCGGTGCAAAAAAGCGACGTAGTCCTCGAAGGATTCGGCCGGACTGGGGTAAGCGCGAAACTGGGCTCGCTCGCGTTGGGCGACGCCGTTGCGGTACTCAAGGGTTCCAACCGACACCCGATCACCGGTCCAACCGCCATGGGCCTTGATGCCGAAAAGGTTGAAGCTGCTGCGCCCATCGGCATGGCGCGGCATGCGCCGGCCCCAAGCGGTCTCGAGCGCACTTTGCGCGAGCAGCACATTGGGGTCGAAGCCGAGCTTGGCGGCAGCGGCCTCGGCCTGGGGCCTGAGCACACGCATAAAGTCTTCCGGCGTGGCCGGGGGCCAATCCCTTGGATCAATGGGAGGGGCATCGACGGCGCCGGCGGATGCGCTTTGCCTCCACTGCACCGGGTCTTTTCCGCTAGCCCCATTGTTGGAAGAGCCATCCTCGGCAGCGGCGGGAATCGCACGCAAGGGTCGCAACCAGGGGTTGCGTTGCGGCATCTGCAGGCTGGCTGGATCGGGCGCGTCGGCGGCCGTGACATGCGGGCGTCCAAGCTGTCGCATCAGCAGATCGCGAATTCCCAGCCCCGGCCCCTCGCTCAGGGCACGCGCGTATTCCTGATCACGCATGTCGCGATACAGCTCGCTCTGGGAGGAATCGAGCAGGCCGCCGCCGAGTGAGGCCGAGCGCATTTGCTTGAGCATCTGCCCGACCAGCAACGCCTCGAATGCGCGGGCGGAGGCTTCCAGGCCTTTGTTGTCACCCGCCTGGGCTTGCCTGCGCAGGTCGTGCAGGCCAGCCGGATCGGCCGCCAAGGCCCTAGAGGCCTGATGCGCGGCCAATGCCGGACTCCCTGAAGTCATCTCGCGCATGATGGCGGCTCCGATTTGCAAGGCGGACTAGATCACCACCAGCTCGGCACGGAGCGCGCCAGCTTCGCGCAGAGCCTCGAGAATGGCCACCAGATCGCCGGGCGCCGCGCCGACGTTATTGACCGCGCGGACGATCTCATCAAGCGAGGTACCGGGATTGAACAAAAACATGCGGCTATCCTCCTGGGTCACGGCGATGTCGGTCTGGGGCGTGACCACGGTACGCCCACCGGCAAAGGCCTCCGGCTGCGTGACGTTTGGATTCTCCGTGATGGTGACCGTCAGGTTGCCGTGGGACACAGCCGCCGGCAGCACACGCACATTGGCGCCAATGACAATAGTACCAGTGCGAGCATTGATCACGACCCTGGCCGGAGGCGTACCGGACTCCACCGGCAGATTCTCCAGCACGGCGACAAAGGCCACCCGATCACTGGGGCTGGTTGGCGCGCGCACCTTGACCGATCCGCCATCCAAGGCTTGCGCAACCTGGCCCCCAAAGGCGTCGTTAATCACGTCCATCATGCGGTTGGCGGTGGAAAAATCCGGACGATGAAGATTGAGTACCAGCGAGCCGCCCTGCGCGAATCCGCTCGGCACCTCGCGCTCGACAGTGGCCCCCCGTGGAATGCGCCCAACGCTAGGGATATTCACGGTGATCTTGCTGCCGTCCGCTCCGCCGACACCAAAACCACCGACCACCAGATTGCCCTGGGCAACGGCATAGACCTGACCGTCAGCGCCCTTAAGTGGCGTCATCAGCAGAGTGCCACCGCGCAGGCTGGAGGCATTGCCGAGTGATGAGACCGTGATATCTAAACGCTGCCCAGCTTTGGCGAAGGGCATGAGGTCGGCGGTGACCATCACGGCGGCGACATTTTTTAGCTGGGGATTGACGTCCGGTGGCAAGGTCACACCAAGCTGCACGAGCATGTTTTTCAGACTCTGCACCGTGAAGGGCGTCTGGGTGGTACGGTCACCGGAGCCGTCCAGACCCACCACCAACCCGTAGCCCACCAGTTGGTTGTCTCGCACCCCGGCGAAATTGGCGATATCCTTGATGCGTTCCTGACCGGGTGCGGCTGTAGCTATTGCGTTGCCTGAGAGCACGGGCGTACTCACTATCACACCAGTCAAGATGCCGGCCAGAGCCGAAAGCCAAAGGGAGGTAAAGGTGGAACAGCGTTTCATGGGTGACCTCGTCAAAGATTTGGCGGCTTCCTGGCGGCTTGCCTGGGGCCAACCGGTTTCTGTCTCCGATAAGCAATCTCCAGACCAGAACCCGAGTGTGCATTCCTTGGTGTGATATTGTGGTTTCATTCTTCTCGGCCGGCGCCGCGCCATGCGCCTTCGTGCGTCTAGAATGGCATCAGCGCGCTGACAAAAAACCGCATGATCCAGCCCATGGCATTGCTATCAGCTACAGCACCTGTGCCACCGTAGTAAATTTGTACATCGCCAACCTGGGTTGAGAGGACGGTATTTTCAGCAGTGATGTCGACGGGGCGGACGATGCCACGCAGGCGAACATATTCCTTACCTTGGTTCAGGCCAAGCCATTTCTCGCCCTGAATCACTAGATTGCCATTGGGCAGCACGTCTGCGACCATGACCGAGATACTGCCCTCCAGGCTGTTGCTTTGCTCGGAATCGCCTTCGCCTGCAAAGTCCCGATTGGCGCTCATGGCAATACTAAACAGGCCGCCGGCGTTCGAGAGGTCGGATTGCGAGTAATCCGCCTCGGCTCCGGACTCCTTGGTCACCGACGTCTTGGCGGTCTTGCTGGCGTCGGTCTTTTCCACCAGAAGCACATTGAGCAAGTCACCAACTTGTCGTGCCTTATAGTCCTCGAACAATCCGCGACTTTGCGCCGCTTGGAATATGGCCCCGTTATTGTATTGCTGCGGTATTGGTGCAGAGGCGGAGGCAGCGATAAAATCCGGATTGTCCCCGCGCTTTACCGGCATGGCATCGCAACCAGCCAGGATAGCCGCCACCAGAGCGACTGTGGGTGCTCGATTAAGTTTCATCATGTATTCGCCTCAGTCGGCTTTGCTCTAGCGGGCCAGGTTGTTATTTGCAAACTGAATCATTGAGTCTGCAGTTGACAGCGCCTTTGAATTGGCCTCATAGGAGCGCTGCGTTTCGATCATATTGACCAGTTCCTCGGCAATATTGACATTACTGGTTTCAAGCATTCCCTGAATCAATCCACCCACGCCATTGGTACCTGGTACCGCCTCTTGGGCAGCACCGGATGCGGCCGTTTCCAAGAACAGATTTTTTCCCGTGGGTTGCAGGCCGGCGGGATTGATGAAATCCGCAAGCTGTATTTGCCCAAGAATCTGAGGTTCTGGGTTGTCGGGCAACATGACGCCGACGGTGCCATCCTCACCAACCATAATGGACAGGGCTTCATCCGGAACCGTCAGCCCGGGTTGCAAGGGGTAACCATTGGACATCACTACCTCGCCCTCGGAATTCAGCTGGAAAGTTCCATCGCGTGTATAACCAAGATTCCCATCTGGCAGCAGAATCTGAAAGAATCCACGCCCTTCGATCGCTACATCGAGGGAGTTGTCCGTCAGCACCATGCTGCCTTGCTGGAAGAGTTTTTCTGTCGCAACCGTGCGTACACCCACGCCGAGCATCAGCCCGGACGGAAGCTGCGCATCCTGGGTGACTTGAGCACCCGGCTGGCGTATGGTCTGGTAGATCAGGTCTTCAAAAACCGCGCGACCTTTCTTGTGCCCGGTAGTATTCACATTGGCGAGATTGTTCGACACCACGGACATCCGCGTCTGCTGCGCATCGAGTCCGGTTTTTGCGATCCATAGCGCTTGGTTCATTCTGTTGTCCTCCTGCCGGCAAAGACTGGGCCGTTAAGGTCTCCGAGGCCCGCAAGGTCTGGGGGCTCACTTAAGGCCGCGGCCTGTCAGCCCGCTCAAGGCTTTAACTTAAGCCGAGCAGGCGATTGTTACTCTTTCCCAGGTTGTCCGCGGTACTCATTACCTTCACCTGCGTCTCATAGTGTCGCGTCAACTCCATCATGCGCGTCAACGCCTCCACCGTATTAACATTACTGGTTTCAAGCATGCCGGAGGCGACACGCACATTGGCATCAGCCGGTGCGTTGGTGCCATCACGCTGGCGAAATAACCCATCCACGCCCCGCACCAGATTTTCGGTTGGCGGGTTCACCAGGCGCAGGCGCTCCATGGCCACGACTCCGCTTGCCTCGCCACCGAGTGGGCGAATCGTAATGGTGCCATCAGTTCCGATCAGGATGCTTTCGGCTGGCGGTATGGCGATCGGGCCGCCATCGCCCAGCACCGCCAAGCCATTGCCAAGCCGCATGATGCCCTGACCGTCAATGTGCAGATCTCCCGCGCGGGTGTAGCCTTCGGTACCATCCTCGGCCTGGACCGCCAAAAATCCGTCGCCTTGAATGGCCACGTCAAGATCCCGACCAGTGGTCTGCATGGCGCCCGTGGAGAAATCAATCGCCTCATTGGCTACCTGCACATAGTCGCGGGAATCATAGACTGGACCTCGCAAAGGCTCGGTATAGGCATAGGCCATGGACTCACGAAAGCCATGGGTATTGGCGTTGGCGAGATTATGGTTATTGACCGCCTGCGCATACATGGTCTGCTTGGCGCCGGTCATTGCCACATATAGCATGCGGTCCATTGTTCAACCCCTTTTATTTGGAATCGAATTATCCTTTTTGTCTTGGGCAAGATTCAAGCATGACTCTTAAGCTTGACCGCCCATATCGGGTTACACTTCGCCAACCCGACCTACCACTGTTGCGCTCATTTTGGAACCCTTACTTACCGGATATTAATGATCGTCTGAGTAATGGCATCAGCGGTCTGGATTGTCTTGGCATTTGCCTGATAGTTACGCTGCCCGACAATCAGGTCGACCAGCTCCTCGGTTAGATCGACGTTGGATTGTTCAAGCGCACCTGCCTCAATGCCACCCAAGTCTCCTGTCATCGGCGCACCATAGACCGGATCTCCCGCCGCGAAGGTTTCCGCCCAATTATTATTGCCGAGTTGCACAAGACCCTGTGGGTTGGTGAAATTCGCCAATGCAACCTGAGAGAGAATTTCTGATTGGCCATTGGTGAATCGGGCAAATACACGACCAGTCTCATCAATGTCAATACCCGATAGACGGCCAGTAGTCCAGCCGTTCTGATTTAGATCATTGACAGAATATTTGACACCATATTGAGTCGAACCCGCCAAATCCAGCGTCATATCCAATGCGTTCGCGCCATTATTAAAAGTTGCTGGTGCAGGGCCCGGATATTGTATCGTGATCTCAGCTGGCGTCACGACTTCGCCTTGACTTGTGAAAGTAATAGTATCCGGACCAGAAATCAGGGTGGTTTGCCCCGGATTCGCGTCATCCTCCATCCCAACAAATACTTCCCACTCGAGCTGGTTTGGAGTTTTCACGAAGTAGGTTGTTGCCATACGCGGCGTTCCGAGCGAATCGTAAACGGTAACAGAGGTGGAAAAGTTATACTGATCGGGTGCGGGATCTATATCCCCTGCTGCAAGAGGATTAACAGGTGGCTCGGCGTCGGATGTTAGATTGACGAGTGCATTAATCTCTGTGGTTGCCTTCGGCTGGGCTTCTCCAGTAGTGAGTTGAATATCGGATAGGGTGCCAACATTGAAGGTTGTATCCGTATCATTGGGATCTACTGGCTCGTAACCCTGCAGCCTTTGACCAGAATTATTAACGACATAGCCTTCACGGTTGACCTGATACTCCCCAGCTCTTGAATATACCACGCTATCGTCGGTATCTTTCAGGACAAAAAACCCCTCGCCATTAACGGCAAGATCCAAGCCGTTTCCTGTTAATTTGATACTACCCTGGCTGAACAGTTGGGATACGGACAGCACCCTCACACCCTGTCCGATTGCTGTTTTACTCACTGTAGTGAAAGTGTGAGCAAAAATATCGCCAAACTCCGCGCGTGATTGTTTGAAGCCGGTTGTATCAACATTCGCGATATTGTTTCCGGTGACATCCAGGCCCGACGCAGCGGCATTGAGACCGGTTAGTCCAATATTGAAAGGCATGGTTTTCCTCCTTTAGAGTCTCACAGCATGGCGCTTAATTGATTCGGCGAATATCTTCAAGTTCAATCTCGCCGATACCTACAACATCAAGCATCAGATCGCCCGTCTCATTGACCGAGACGCTATTGATCGATGCGTCCAGATACACCTCCGCGGCTGCACCCACCTCAGCACCGGTGGCCGTGGCTCGGAACTCATAAACACCAGCAGGCGCAGGGCTACCATTGGCCAGCATGCCGTCCCACTGGAAGTCGTTCAAGCCGGCCGAGGCAGACTCAAGAACAATCTGATTCACCGTCTCGCCGCTCTGATTGACGACATCAATGGTGACATTTTGCGCCGATCTGTCGAGATCGACCGAGCCCGCGATGTTTCCGCTATCCGTCAGCTCGGTAAATTCCGTTGGGACCAACACATTGCGACCGACCAAGGTGGCCGCCTGAACGGCTTGGCCTTGACTCAGGGACTGCGCCAGCACGGTAAAGGAGTTCGTCAACTCATCCATCGCCGACAAGCTGGAGAATTGCGCCATTTGGGCAATAAAATCCCCATTATCCTGAGGCTCGAAGGGGTCCTGCTGCGACAGTTGTTCCGTCATCAAGGCGAGAAAATCGGATTGATTGAGGTCGTTAGCCTTTTTGGCCGTGCCGGTGGAACTGGAGGCAGTGGTGGCCAGCCCCAGGTCTTGCAGGGCATCCAATGAAATTGCCGACATTGTTCTAATCCTGTGTTATTGCTGTCCGCCAATCTGCAAGGTGCGTTGTAGCAGCTGGCGAGTGGTGTTCATCACTTCGACATTGGCCTCGAAGCTGCGCGAGGCGGACATCATGTTGGCCATTTCCTGCACCACATTGACCGCGGGACGAAAGACATAACCCTCTTCGTTGGCTTGCGGATGGTAAGGCTCGTAGGTGGCGTGGGGCTCCGCCGGATTGTCGACGATGCCGGCCACTCGCACGGGCGTGGCCGCGCGGTCGGGGTCGTCGCGATCCAACACGGTTTGAAATACCACTTCCTTGGGTTTGTAAGTGCCCTCGGGCGTGGGCGCCCCAACGCTGGCATTGGCCAGATTGGAGGCGACGGTATTCAGACGCACAGATTGAGCGGTCAGGGCCGAGCCCGCGGTGGTATAGATGCTGAAAAAGTTGCTCATCAGCTTCCTCCGGATTGCAAGGCGGATTTCAGCCCCGAGACCTTGCGGTTCAGGAATTCGACACTGCTTTGAAACTGCATGGCATTTTCGGCAAAGGCGGCATGTTCGAGCTGAGGGTCGACCGTATTGCCGTCGAGTGCAGGCTGCGCCGGCACCCGATAGAGCCGCTCTGGCGGCATGTCCAGTGTGCCTGTCGGGGCTGGTGGCAAATGCTGATCGTCGGTGCGTTTGAGCGGCAAGCGATTGCCGCCCCCGGCAGCCTGTGAGAGCGCAGCGCGGAAATCGATATCCCGCGCCTTGTAGTTTGGGGTATCGGCATTCGCGAGGTTGGACGCAAGCAGTTCGGTACGATCCGCGCGAACCAGCAAGGCTTGCGGTGAAATGCCGAGGGCTTTGTCGAGGGAGAGGCTCATAGCTCATCCTGCCTGGGTGATGCGAAGTGTCAGGCATGGAAAAGCAATGCGCGTGCCAATGCCAGGCGCAGGACGGACAGACCAAATTAACAGGATTGGAGGAGAAAAAAGAAGCGGAGGAGGAGAGAAAAAATTAAGGGAAAAAAGATCTTAGCCCAGCACTGTCTGGTTCAGACCCAGCTGAGATCCAGATCAGATCCCACTGTAAACCGACCTGAATTTCGCTCAGTTCTCGATCAGCCTAGACCCGGCGCAGTACCGATCCGCGTGGAGTTCGCTGAACCTCAAAAGCCTTGGTGTATGGAGAGACCGACTCCGAAGCGCCAATAAATAGGTAACCACCGGGGTCCATCTGACGCGCAATACCGTCAAATACCTGACGCTTGGTCTCGGCAGAGAAGTAGATCAGCACATTGCGGCAAAAGACAATCTCAAACTTGCCCAGAGTGGCATAGGAGTCGAGCAAATTGAGCTTCTGGAAGCGCACCTGGCGCTGGATCTCCAGTTTGATTTTGTGGCCGTTTTCGACGGTGTCAAAAAAGCGGTCGCGACGCTCCTGGCTCAGACCGCGCACAATACTTAGGCCATCGTAAATACCATTGCGGGCCTCGGCCAGGGCGGTTTCTGACAAGTCGGTGCCGATGATGCTGGCAGTCACCGCCTTTAGCGGGTTGACGCTGGCATATTCGCTCAGCACCATGGCGATGCTGTACGCCTCCTGCCCGGTAGAGGCGGCCGCTGACCAGACGCGGAGCGAACGCTTGCTGGCAGCCAAATCCGGCAGGATGATGTGATACAGCATCTCAAAGGGATAGGTGTCGCGAAACCAGGAGGTTTCGTTCGTGGTCATGGCATCAATGACGCGCGACTTGAGCTTGGGTTGCGCCGAACCACGCAGAGCGCGCAGCAACTCCTCGACGCTGGCAAAGCCAAATTCATCAAGCAACCTCGACAGGCGGCTTGAAACCAGGTACTGGCGGTTGGAGCCAAGCACCAGCCCACAGCATTCGCTCAGAAAGCGGGAAAAATCAGTGTAGTCCTGCGGATCAATCACGTTTGTCTGGCACTTTGGTTTGGCACTTTATCCCTGTGTTTGGCACTTTAATCCTTGGCGTTTCTGTCTGGCGCCTTTTGTGTTTGGCACTATATTGTTAGGCACCTATGTCTGCCGGGCGACTCTTCACTCGGCACCGCGCGGTCCAAGATCGCGCCCGGCCAGCCCCTCATGCCTCGTGGGTTTGTTGATCACGAGTATATTTCAAGACGGCGGCGGCAAGTTCATCCGGGTCGAATTTTGGTAGAAAATGATCGGCGCCGGCGCGCTTGACCAAATCGGCATTGAACTGGCCGCTGAGTGACGAATGGAGGATGACGTTCAGCGCGCTTAAATGCTTATTTTCGCGAATTTTCCGCGTCAGCGTGTAGCCGTCCATACGCGGCATTTCAATATCGGAAATCACCAGCGCGATCTGCTCGCGCACGGGCTGCGACGGATCCAGGGCCTCAAGGTACTCCAATGCCGCGTGCCCATCAGAGCGTGCCTCGACCGCGAAGCCGAGATCGGCAACGCTGCGCTCTATCTGCCGCCGGGCCACCATGGAGTCATCAACGACCAGCACACGTACCCCACCTCCACCTTGGATCTTCTCCGCCTGATGCTTCAGCTCCGATGAAATCTCACGCGTTAGCGGATTGACCTGCACAAACACCCGCTCAACATCAATGATTTCAACCCAGCGGCTGTCGATTTCGGTTACCGCGACCAGAAAACTCTCACGTTCCGTTCCGCGTGGCGGGGGCTTCACTTTTTCCCAACTCACGTTCACGATACGATCCACATCCGAGACCCAGAAGCCCTGCACTGAGCGGTTGAACTCAGTCACTATGACTTTGGCGTCTTGGTCCGGGGCGATCTTTTGCGCGCCAAACCCGATGGCCCGCGCCAGATCGATAATGGACACCGTCTTGCCGCGAATATTGGCGACACCGCACACAATGGCCGCGGAGCCTGGCAATTGGCGCAACTCGGGCTTGGCGATGACCTCGCGCACCTTAAAGACATTGATACCAAAACTCTGGGTGCTACCGAGATGAAAGAGCAGCAGCTCCATCCGGTTCTGCCCGACCATCTGCGTACGTTGATCGATATCGTCAATAAATTGACTCATTACACCTCCCAAGGCGCAACACTGATCGCGCCGTGATCCTTTAAAGGATGATAGCCTAAAAGCGACATCCTAGCTTAAGCACTGGTCCGCGCAGGGCTTGCGCTGTGCCTGCTTGATTCAGCCGCCCGACCAGGACCCGAGACGCATGACGAGATGGGTTGACAACGCCAACCTGGTCTCTGTTTTGCTTCTCACTCGGGTAACAGAACAGAATCCGGCCTCCCAGGTTTCCAGCTCCAGATATCTGGCCTGACGCTACCATTGACAGAGCCCGAGGCACCCATTGAACGGCCGGAGTCACACATTCGCCCGGAGGCTAAAGATGCTGACATTTCACGACAGAGTTAAGCGCCTGATATCCACTCAGCAGCCCGATTGGCTGCCCACTTGGAAAAACCTGCCTGGCCAGCTGTGCTTGTTCATCGGCGCGGCCATCCTCAACCACTGCATCATCGCCCAAGTAGGAGCTGCAGGCCTCCCCACCGCCGAGGAGATTGAGCCTGTCACCAATATTCAACGCGCGGCCAAGACCTTTCTTTATCGCCATGCCGGCGGAGAGCGCGGCGCCAGTGTAAAAATCATTGTCGACCCTATTGACCCACGCCTGCGTCTAAAACTCTGCGAGCATGATCTGCAGACCAGCCTGGCGCCGGGAGCGCGCAAAACGGGTAACACCAGCGTAAAAATCCAGTGCCAGGGACCGGTGCGCTGGTCGCTGTTCGTTTCCGCCCGGGTTGAACGCTTTGGCGACGTCCTCGTGGCCGCCAGCCCCATCAGCCGGGGTCGCTTGATTACCCCGGCGGATGTCAAACTCGAGCGGCGCGAGACCGGAGGAATTCTCACCGGCTATTTTGAAGACCTGAGCGATGCCGTTGGCATGCAGGCGCGCCGCTCAGTGCGCCCGGGCACGGTACTGAATGACTCACATCTGAAAACGCCGCTCTGGGTCGAGCGCGGCCAACTCGTGCAACTCCTGTCCGAGACCACCGGCATTCGTGTCAGCATGAGCGGCGAGGCGCTCGAGGATGGCGGCGCGGGAGACCGCATCCGCGTGCGCAACAGATCAAGCCAGCGGGAGTTGGAAGGCGTGATTCAATCTCCAGGAGTGGTGCGAGTTCCGATGTAGGAGCTTCAATCCGCCGTGCTGATGAAGCCAGGATGCCCATACTATGCCCCACAGAGTTTTTCAGTTCCCCCCGCCCTTGCCGTTAGGCTAAGATTCGGCAGAAGGCGCTGTCGTTTTGATCGCATGATGACCGATGGACATCAAAAACCTGGGAATTAACAAGGGACGGGCGGAGCGACCCGGGGCAAAACCCGCATCGCAAACCGCCAGTTCCGCTCGAACCAGTTCCGCTCGAACCAGTTCCGCCCTTAAGAGCGGCGGCGCGGGCAGCGCAGCGGCTCAAGCCGGTACCGCGAACCAGGGCGAGTCCATTGAGCTCACGGCCATTGCACGCGCACTGAGCGCAGCCCAGAGCGATGCTGCAAGCCCGCCGTTCGATGCCAAGCGGGTGCAGGAGATTCGCGACGCCATTGCCGAAGGCCGCTATCCAATCGACAACCGCCGCCTGGCGGACAAACTGATCGAACTTGAGGGACTGCTCGACTAAACCGCCGCGGCGAGCCACCCAAAGCCGTGGACGCCAGCTGCCAGCCTGGGCCGCGGAGATGATGGAAGTATCAGCATGACACAGCATCACACCTTTGCGCAGGCATTGGAGCAGGCGATTGAACTCACCGGCCAACTCGAGACATTGCTGCTTGAAGAAACCGCGGCCCTCGACGGGCGCGACCCCGAGCGTTTGCAAATCCTGGTGGAAAACAAACAACGGGTCATTGAGCGGATTGCAGGAGCGACCGCAAGCTTGCAGCACTTCGTTGAAGAGGCTGGCCAGACCTTTACACCCGATGGCATGGACGTTTTTTTGCGTGCAACTAACTTGGCCCGGGAGGAAAGGCAGACTTACACTCAGCAATGGAAACGCCTGCGCGCATTGGCCGCCAGTTGTGAACTCATGAACCGCACCAACGCCCAAGCGGTCGAACGCAGCCGCCAACGCGTCGCGACCGCGCTGAAAATCATCCGCGGCGAGGAGGACAACGGCAGCACCTATTCAGCACAGGGATATTCCCAGTCCAGCACCGTGCTGGGACGCACTCTCACCCAAGCCTGATCCGCGCTCTGACATGCGGGCGCCGCGCGGGACCGAGAGCCTGCCCAATTCTCGGCTGCCGCCGCGATCCACTACCCAACCGGAGCCTGCTTTGGTCATATCCAGGTTGTGTGATGACGGACCCAAACCAGATTAACGCCCGCATCAATGCGCAACTTCATGCCAGCTTGCAAGCCGCACTCATCCAGCCTTCGGATGCGTCCAGCGTCGCGCGCTCCGCGCGCGCGGCGGTGGCACAACGCCAGGACAACACCCCTCTTGCGCTCGGCTCGCGCGTCGATGTACAGGTAACATCGGTGCAACAACCCGGCGACCTTGAGGTTCGCCTGCGGACTCATGTGACTCCTCAGAGCAACACTCAGACCGGGGCCGGACAATGGTCACAAACCATGCGCGTTGGCGTGACGGATGACCTGCACCCCAGGTTGCTGAACGCGCTGCGCACCCTCGCCGCCGGCCAGGGGCGGGGGGCCATGCTAAACGCGGAGGTGGTCTCTCTCAGACCGCGGGTCATGCTGCGCCTGCTACCGTCCGACAACCAAGGCGCACCTGGCACCAAAACCTGGTTCAATGCGCAGTTGCGCAATCACATGCCCGGCGCGCTGCGGCTCGCCACCACCTTTGCCGATTGGAGTCGTGGTCTGCGCGAGGCCGGGCTAGATCGCGGCCTTCAGTCGCCACTCGCGCAGCAGCGCGAACTAACCCAGTCAATCAAGCAGGTACTCGAGCGTCTCGCCAGCCCACGCGAGCTGACCGATCCCGCGCGCCTGGCGGACAGCCTGCGAAATTCCGGTATCTGGCTTGAGGCCGTGTTGGCTCGCGGCGGCGCCTTAACCCATCAACCCTCGCTCCTGGAGTCAGACTTAAAAGCACAACTCTTGCGTCTGGCCGGCAAGGTGCGTTTACAGACCACCCAAGACCTTCCCTCGGCTGGAGCGGATCGGCTCGCGCAACTCTCCACCCCCCTCGCGCGCGAGGTCGATGGCATGCTCAAGCAACTGATTACACTGCAACTGCAAAATGCCGAGAACGCCCCCGAGCAGCAACGCTGGGCTGTGGAGTTGCCCTTTCAGACCAGCGCCGGATTACTGACACTGGATGCCGACATTCAACGCGAAGCAGAACAGGAAGGAGACCAGGGCGAGCACTGGAGCATGCAAATCCGCCTCGACCTGCCGATGCTCGGGCCACTGTTGATTCGCCTGGGCCTCAGGGGCAGCCGTTTGCACGCCAGCCTGGTGGCCGAGCAGCCGAGCAGCGCCGAGTTACTGCGCGAGCGCCTGCCCGAGCTAAGGACGCAGCTTGAAAACCGCGACATTGAGATCGCCAGCCTGCACGCACGCGAAGGCCCTACCGAACGCAAGCCGCCCGCGCGCGCGCCCCTGCTGCGAGAACAGGCATGAGCAAAGAGCGCAAGCACCGCAAAGCGGTCGCCTTGCAGTGGGATCGCCGTCATACGCCGCGCATCACGGCAACCGGCACCGGCCTGACGGCCGAGGAAATTCTGCGCGTCGCCGATGAACATGGCATTCCCTTGCAGCAGGATCCGGCGCTGACCGAGGCGCTGGCACAAATTCCCTTGGGCGAGGAAATTCCGCCCGCACTCTACGTCGCCGTCGCCGAGGTGCTGGCCTTCGTCTTCATGCTAGCGGGTATCGATCCGCGTCGGGATGCGACCGAGGATGACTCGATTGTCGCCGAGAGCGCCGAGAATTAGTTGTCCTGATTGCTGTCCAGACCAAGGGCAACACCCTGGCCGTGCAGATTAAACAGCAGATCGACCTCGGAGTCGGTCAGGGAGCAAAGCTTGCGCACCTCGGCACGCGGCTGACCATGGCGAATTAACTGGATCGCCTGGGTATAGGGGCTACCATCGGCATCGCGCAGGCGCATTTCCAGGCGCGTTTGTTGATTGAGCTCGCCGACCCGATCAATCGCCCGACGCACACTGGCGAGGTCCTCGCGATGGGTCAGGGCCTCGCCCGAGAGCACCTTGACCGCGCCCTGAATGGCCAGCAGTGTTTGTGTCTGCTGTTCCATGACCAGCTGCATGCGCGCCAGACGGCTGCGTAACTGCATCAACGCAACAAGCGCCAGCAAGGCAATACCCGCGGCCAGCAGGGACAGGATATCGGAAGTGGCGATAAACAACTGTTCGAGCGGAGTCCGTAATAGAGAGCCGAATGAAACAGGCCAGAGTAGACCAAGACCAGACCAGCTCGGATCACACTGGCGGCTAAATATTGCGCACCAATTCCCATTCCTCATCGGACAGGAGCTTTTCCAGGCTGATGAGAATGGTCAAACCGTCCGAACTGCTATACACGCCAAGAATAAATCGGCTACTCTGATCATTGCCAACCGCGGGGGCGGGATCAATGCTCTTGGACGGGATCTGCACCACCTCGGCAACCGAGTCGACCAGAATGCCGACATTTTGGTTGTCAACATCAATGATGACAATGCGCGATTGATCGGTCGGCGCCTGGTCCGGCAGCCCCATGCGCCGGCGCCCATCGATGACGGTGACGACATCGCCACGCAGATTGATGATGCCCAGAATATAGTTTGGCACCCCAGGCACCGGGGCGATTTCAGTCACCTTCAGCACCTCCTGGACCTGAAGCACATCGATGGCATAGGTCTCCTCGGCCAGACTGAAGGTAACGAAGGACGAGGAATCGTTGGACTTGGCATCCGACCCCTGTTGTGGTGCGGTCATCTGTTCTCACTCCCGTTAAGCAGTGCGGCATTATGCGGATACTTTGGTCAGAGCGCCAACCTGGCCGGATCAGCAGAACCCCTTCACCAGTGCCGGCCCGACCTCCGTGAGAGTCAGGATATCATCGGCCAGACCAGCCTCCACGACCGCCGCCGGCATGCCATAGACCACCGACGAGGCCGCATCCTGTGCCCATACCCGGGCGCCAAGCCCCTTGAGTGCACGGGCGCCTTCTCGGCCGTCAGCCCCCATACCCGTCAGCACCACCGCCAACACCTGACCACGCAGGGCACCAACGGCCGATTGAAAGCTGATATCGACGCTTGGTTTATAGATGGTGCCTGGCTCACTGTCGGTGATCTTGATCCTTGCGACCGACCCACCCTCGAGTAGCATCTGCATGCCGCCTGGAGCCAGAAGCGCCAATCCTGGCTTGAGCATATCGCCGGTGGCAGCCTCGCGCACCTCGATCTGGCAGAGCTTGTTCAGCCGCTCGGCGAACGCGGGGGTGAAGCTCGCCGGCATGTGCTGAATCAACAGGATGGGTAGAGGAAAGGTCTTGGGCAGGTGCTTGAGCACTTCTTGCAACGCCACCGGCCCGCCAGTGGAAGTACCAATGAGCACGGCACGCGCGGATTTGAGCAGCGCGGGATTGATATCGGCCGCACGCGACAGATGCTCAGCCGCGCGCGCGCCACTGGCGGACACCGGCGTGACCGAGGGCCCTTGGGTGCGCGCCGTGGCTGCCCCCAGCAAGGAACGGGGCGCAGCCGCGGCGCCGCTCGTTGCCGCACGCACGCGACTTCTAGCCAGAGTGCGCACCCGCCGGCGCAGCAGCGCCTTGGCGCTTTCTTCATCTCCAGCCATCTCGCTAAAACGCTTGGGCAAAAAGTCCATGGCCCCGGCATCAAGGGCATCCAGCGTGGCCTGAGCGCCGTCGGTGGTGAGAGTGGAGAACATCAACACCGGACAAGGCGCCTCCGCCATGATATGGCGCACGGCCGTGATGCCGTCCATCACCGGCATCTCGATGTCCATGGTGACCACATCCGGCTTCAACTCCTTGACACATTTGATGGCCTCCTTCCCATCCGCAGCCATCCCCACGACCTCGATACCGACATCCGCATTCAGAATCTCGGCAATGCGTCGACGGAAGAAGCCTGAATCGTCAACAACAACCACGCGACACGCCATGGTTTAAACCTCCTTCGCCACGGCGCGGCTATGCGCGCCGCGACTAATGAGTCCACCCTTGCCCATGGTGCGCATGAGTTCAGGTATATCCAGGATCAAGGCAATACCACCATCTCCGGTAATGGTGGCGCCGGCAAGTCCAGGCACGCCGCTGAGACCCAACCCCAGGGGCTTGATCACCACCTCTTCCTGGCCGACCAGTCCGTCCACCACCAGGCCAACCTTACGCTGGCCAACATGGACCACCACCACATGCGCTTCCTCGCTGGCATTGATGCGCACCTCTGGCCGAATCCAGCGCCCCACATAGACCAGCGGCAGGGCATGATTGCGTACCATGATGGTTTCTTGATCGTCAACAAAGTGACTCTTGGTCAAATCAAGATCGAGAATCTCGGACACCGAGGCCAGGGGAATGGCAAAGCGGCGGCCGTCGAGAATGACCATGAGCGCGGGCAGAATCGCCAAGGTCAGCGGCAGGCGCACCTGCAGGCTGGTGCCGCGACCCAGCTCGGAGTCAATCTCCACCGTGCCGTTGAGCTGGGCGATGCGGGTTTTCACCACGTCCATGCCAACACCACGGCCAGAGACATCGGAGATGACCTCCTTGGTGGAGAAACCGGCCATGAAGATCAGGTTAAAGGCATCGCGGTCGGACAGACGCTCGGCCATCATGGGTTCGAGCAGGCCCTTGCTGACGGCTTTCTCGCGCAGCACATTGGGGTCCATGCCACGACCATCGTCCTCGATGATTAGCGCGATGTGGTCGCCTTCCTGGGCTGCTCCGAGCACCACCTTGCCCTTGCGCGGCTTGCCCTTGGCCACGCGCTCTTCGGGCGACTCGATGCCATGATCAACCGCGTTGCGCACCAGATGCACCAGGGGGTCGGCCAACGCCTCGACCAGATTTTTATCCAGATCGGTCTCCTCGCCGAAGGTCTCAAGGTCAATTTCCTTGCCCAGATTGCGCGCCAGATCGCGGATCACGCGCGGGAAGCGGCCGAAGACTTTCTTGACCGGCTGCATGCGGGTTTTCATCACCGCCGTTTGCAGATCGGCCGTGACCAGCGCCAGCGAGCCGATGGCCTTGGACACTTCGTCATCGCCCATCTGGGAGCGCAGCATGCTAAGGCGGTTGCGCACCAGCACCAACTCGCCGACCAGGTTCATGATTTCATCAAGGCGATGGGTATCGACCCGCACCGAGGTTTCAACCATGGCATTGGCGGCATTGCGCGCGGGCGCTTTGGCCGCGGCGGCGCTGTCTCCAGTAGCCAGTGGTTGTTCCGGTGATGCAGCCGGGGCTGACGTGGTTGGGGCTGACACGGCGGGGGGTTCTGCTGCCGACCTGGGCTGAACCGGTGGAGGTTGCATTGATTTAGCTTGTTGCGGCTGGAACGCTGCTTCCGGGGGTGGCTCATCGACCGCCTGGTCAGCCGGCTCGCCACTTGTTTGCGCGGGAGCTGGCTCTGGCGGTGGCTCCGGTATTGGTTCTGGTGGCGGCGGAGCCTCCGCTGGCTTGGGCTGTCCGCCTTTGCCATGCAACTGATCGAGCAGCGCCTCAAATTCATCGTCTGAAATCATATCGCTGTTGGCGGGCGCGGGCGCGGCCTTGGGAGCCTGGGATTTGGACTCTTTCACCACGGCCGGAGGCTCGCCGACAGAATCGCCACTGATGGCATCGAGCAGGTGGTCGTACTCCGCCTCGGTCATATCGCCAAGGGCGTCGGGCTCGGCTGGTGGAGCAGACTGGGCTGGAGCAAACTGGGCTGGAGCAGACTGGGCTGGGGGCGCGCTCTGAGCGGCAGGCGGGCTGGCATTGCCCGGCACCGCGAGTTTGTCGAGGTCCGCGAGTAAGCCCGCGGGCGCTGGCGCGGGGTCCTGGCCGGATTTGATGTCGTTGAACATGACGTTCAACACATCGAGCACCCGCAGGATTGAGTCCATTAAAAAGCCGTCAATGCGCTTTTCGCCATTGCGCAGCAAATTAAAAATATCCTCGGCACGATGGCAAACCGCCACCATGGAATCAAGGCTCAGAAATCCCGCGCCACCTTTGATGGTGTGGAAGCTGCGGAAAACGGCGTTCAGCAAATCCCTGTTGTCTGGTTCCTGCTCCAGATCGATCAACTGCTCGTTAAGTCCCTCAAGCAGCTCACCGGCTTCAACAAGAAAATCCTGGAGAATTTCGTCATTCGGGTCGATGGCCATGGCCCTTACTCTTACTAATGAAGCTCATGCATTCCCGCGATGTCGGGAGACGTCCGGTTGCCCGTGGAGCTGACTTGGTGCGCCATCCGAGGAAAATGACGCTGTTATTTCCTGGCAAAGGGCTTAGAACCCAAGGCTCGAGAGCAGCGCATCGACATCATCCTGGCTGGACATCACATCCGCCTCGGTGTCCTTGGTATTCGGCACAGCAGGGCCGACTGGCTTGAAACTGTCCAGTTCCGGCTTGGCAGCAGCGGCAGCAGCAGCCGACTGGAGCTTTTCGGGCTCCAGGCGTTCGCCCGAGAGGCGCACCAGCCCGACCAGATTCCCCTCGACCTCCTGCACCAACTTGATGACGCGGGCAATGATCTGGCCCGTCAGATCCTGGAAGTCCTGCGCCATCATGATCTCGGACATCAGGCTGCCAAGCTGCTTGGTTTGATCAGTGGTTTGGCGCAGGAATTCGTCGAGCTCACGGGTCAATTCGCGAAACTGCTCGACACTCAACTTGCGACCGCGAAACTCGGTCCAGCTCCCGGCGAAGCGCGCGGATTCAGCATGCAGCGCCTCGGCAATGGGCAGCCCGGTCTCCACCGCATTTAGGGTACGGTGGGTGGCCTGCTCGGTCATGGTAATGACGTGATTCAGGCGCTGCTTGGCATCTGGAAATTCGGACCGGGTGATTTCGATCAGGCGGGAGTCGTCACGGAAGCTGCGCAGGGCGTCGTGAAGTTCGCGGGTGAGGCGCCCAAGCTCCTCGAACAACTCGCGCTCATAGGGGGCTCCCAGGCGTTGAATGGTCAGGCCAGCTTCATCGACCTGCCCTGACTCGAGTTGCTCGACCAGCAGGCGCGCCAACTCGAGTTGACGTGCCTGTGTTGCTTCATTCTGATGTGGCATGATTTTCTTGCTGCTCCGGAACCAGTGGTAAAGCCAGGGCACCCGCAGTGAACAATGTCAGCCTTCGAGCCGCTCAAAGATTTTATCGATCTTTTCTTTCAACGTTTCGGCCGTGAAGGGTTTGACGATATAGCCATTCACCCCGGCTTGCGCCGCCTCCATGATCTGTTCGCGCTTGGCCTCAGCCGTGACCATTAGCACTGGCAAACTCTTGAGACGCTCATCCGCGCGAATGGCCTTGAGAAGCTCAATGCCTTGCATGTTGGGCATATTCCAGTCGGTCACCAGGAAGTTGAAATCGCCGTTTTTCAGCATTGGCAGCGCGGTGCTGCCATCATCGGCTTCCATGGTGTTGCTGAACCCGAGCTCGCGCAGGAGATTCTTGATGATACGACGCATCGTGGAAAAATCATCCACGATGAGAATTTTCATGCCTTTATCCACTTTCAGCTCCAAACCAACTCGATTAGTAATTAGATGAAGACCACAAACCAACGCCAGCAGTTCAGATTCCGGTCCCCGAGCCCACCCAATCCTGCAGGCGCGCCCTTAGTCTATGAACAGACTGACTGCGGATCTGGCACACACGGGATTCTGTTATTCCCATCACAGCACCGATCTCGCGCAAATTCAATTCCTCGTTGTAGTAGAGCGCCAACACCAGTCGCTCCTTCTCGGGCAGACTGGCAAGGGCTTCCGCCAAAGCGTCGCGAAAATCGTCGCGCTCAAGTGACTCAATCGGCGTCAAACCATCGGCTGGCAACAAGCGATCAGGATCTTGATCTTGACCGAAGAGTTCATCCAGACCCAGCAGATGCACGCCCGCGTTGTCCTGGAGCATGGCATGGAATTCATCCAAACCAACATCCAACTCGGAGGCAATTTCTCGATCACGCGCGGCACGCCCCTCGCGCGCCTCGACGCGCTGAATGGCCTCGGCAATCCGACGGCTGTTGCGATGCACCGAGCGCGGCGCCCAATCCGACCGCCGCAGTTCATCGATCATGGCGCCGCGTATTCGAATCCCGGCGTAGGTAGCAAAGGTGGCGCCCTGCCCGCCCTGAAACTGTCGCGCAGCCTCAATCAGGCCAATCATACCTGATTGAATCAAATCATCGACCTGCACCGAAGCAGGCAGGCGCGCCATCAGGTGATGCGCGATCCGCCGCACCAGGTCGACGTGTTCGGTTACGAGCTGCTCGGGCGACTGCGCGTCGGCATCGCTTCGATAGCCTTGAAGGGGTCGCTTTGCGGTCATGACGGGTGCAAGGTCATGCCTCCCAGTGCTCGACTTGATCGATGTCAGTCTTTGGCATTGTAGCCCGAAAAAAGGACCAAAAGGCCAAGCCTGACAGCCAGGCTAATGCCCGTCGCACGACACCACGCCGGGACATGCCGCCGCTGATTCGCGGTCAGGCTCATGGTCCTGTCCACTCCAGCATCATGAAACGGCGGATCATGGAGCAGCTCTCTCAGGGTGCGACCGCGCCAGTGACTCAGGCCTGTTCGAGCATGCGCTCGACAAAGAAACCAAGACCGCCGCCCCCTCGAGCGGTTTTCCAGCCGTCGACCCGCCGAGCCAGATCATTAAAGGCCCGCGCCGCGGGACTTTCCGGATACAGACTCACCACTGGTACGCGCTTGCGCACAGCCCGGCGCAGATGCTCATCAAGCGGGATGGTGGCCGAGACATCCACCACCACCTCGGGCAAATACTGGGTCAGCACCGTGGACAATTTTTGCGCCAGACGGCGCGCGGCCTCGGCACTGGCCATCATGTTGCAAACCAGATGGAAGCGACGCAAGCCGTGATCCTGATGCAGCACTTTCATCAATGCATAGGCGTCGGTCATGGAGGCTGGCTCGTCGCAGACCACCACCAGCACCTCCTGCACCGCCTTGCAAAAACTGGTGACCGATTCCTGCACTCCGGCGGCGGTATCGACGATCAACACGTCAAGAGGGTCGCGATACGAGCTGAAGGCGCGGATCAGCCCGGCATGCTCGGCCGCGCTTAGGTTAGCCATGGATGCGATGCCCGATGCGGAGGGAATCAACAGGATGCCCTCGGGCCCTTCCACCATGACGTCTTTCAACTCCTCGACCTCGCCGCTAACCAGGTGATGCAGGGTGCGCTCGGGACGCAGTCCGAGCAGCAGATCGGCATTGGCAAGGCCCAGGTCGGCGTCGAACAGCATGACGCGCCGGCCCAGCCGGGCCAGGGCCACGGCCAGGTTGACCGACACATTGGTTTTGCCAACGCCACCTTTACCGCTGGCGATGGCGAGAATTTTCAGCCCGGACTCATAGGCCGACATGAGCGCTCTTCCTAAATGGAACCACCGACTCGAGGATCATACCCTGATCCAGCGGGCCAAGGCGATCAGCGATGGGCGCCGAACCCAGTGGACGCGTCGCCGCGCGCTCGGCTGACGCGCGCATGGAGCCAGTGCGCAGCAGTGGTGTTTCGCGCAATGCCAAACGCGTCAGATAGAGCGTGTCGACGGCATGGAAGTGTTCACCAAGCCCCTGGCCATCGCTGTAGAAAGTGAGCCCGAGGCGCTGCTCGAGCAACACGGACAGAGTCTCGCCAAGCTGTTCAGCTTCGTCGACCTTGGTCAGCACCAATGCGCTCGGAGCGCTCCCCTGAAAGGCTTGCAACACCTGGCGCAAAATTCGCCCCTGATGGGTGGCGGCGAGCACCAGCCAAGTTTCCAGATCGATTTCGGAGCGAATCTGCGCGAACAAACGCTGTTCGGCCACATCGCGCGCTGACTGCCCGGCGGTATCCACCAGTACCAGGCGGCCTTCGCCAGATCGCACCGCCAGATCGGCCAACTCGCGCTCGCTCTCAAGGAGCATGACCGGAACCCCGGCCATCTGGCCAAACGCCTGGAGTTGCTTATAGGCGCCCAAGCGCTGGCGATCTAGGGTGACCAGGCTGATGGCGTCGCGCCCCATGCGGCGAATCTGGCGCATGGCCAGGCGACTGATGGTGGTGGTTTTGCCCACGCCAGTTGGCCCGACCAGCGCCAGCATGCCACCGCGCTCAAGGATATCGGGCTGCTCCGTGGTCAGCGCCGAGGACAAACGGGCGCGCACCCGCGACCAAGCGGTTTCGATATTGGTCTCCTCGGGAATGCCGCCCGCCACGCTGCGCGCGAGTTTTTCATGAAAGCCGCACTCCGTTAGACCCGCCACAAGTTCGGCCGCCAGCGGATGGCGCGCCGCCCACTGGGCACTCTCGCTGGCCCCGTTTTGCTGCACCAGCAGGTGGCGCAGATCGCTGAGCTCGCGGCGCATGGCCTCAAGATCAGAGTCCACCGGACTCTGCCCACGTCCACCCGAGAAGCGGCTCGCGCCCGAGCCGGGGCGCCCACCGGAGCGCGCGGGAGTGGCGCGGATGGACGCGGACCCCTTGGCCGCGTCCTCGTTGTCCAATGCCGCCACGATCTCGAGCATTCCATCCACCCGACGGCTGGAGAGAATTACGGCGTCCGCGCCCTGGTGCTCGCGTACCTGGCGCATGGCATCGCTCATATCCTTCGCTCGATATCGCCTGACATTCATCTGTGCTCTCCATCAAGCTCCAAGGGTTTTAAGGTCACGGGAGGCCGCATTCGCCAGCATGTCTCCCTGAAGTCCATGTCGTTGCTATCAAGCAGCGCGCGCATCGTTCTGTCCCACGGTCGCGACCACCCGAATACGTCTGTTGTCCGGAATCTCGGTAAAGGCGATCACGGTGAGATTGCGCACCGCACCGCGCAGCCAGCTCGAGATCCAGGAGCGGATTTCTGGTGCCACCACCAGCACCGCTGGCGCGCCTTCCACTTCCTGACGGCGAGCCGCATCGGCTACCGCACGCTGGACCCGCTCGGCCAGGCTGGGCTCGATCCCGATGGTCTCACCCTGACTGGCTTGCAGTGATTTATGCAAAAGCTGTTCCAATGACGGGTCAAGCGCGATCAACGGCAGTTCATCACTGGGACCAATCAGATCCTGCACAATGGACCGCGCCAGGGCAACCCGCACCGAGGCCGTGAGGGTGTCAGGATCTTGACTGGTCTGGGAGCGTTCCGCCAAAGTTTCGGCGATGGTCCGAATGTCGCGAATGGATACCTGCTCGGCGAGCAGATTCTGCAGCACCTTGAGCACTGCCCCCAGCGAGAGCTGTTTGGAGAAGAGGTTCTCTACCAGCTTGGGCGAGCGGCGCCCGAGTTGATCGACCAGATGCTGCACTTCCTCGTAGCCAATGAGTCGGTAGGCGTTCTCGCGCAGAACCTGCGAGAGATGGGTGGCGATCACTGTGGCGGCGTCCACCACAGTGTATCCGGCGCCCTGGGCCGCGTCCCGATCAGAGGGATCGATCCAGAGCGCATCGAGATTGAAGGTCGGATCCTTGGTCGGGGTACCCGGCACCTTGCCAAACACCTGCCCCGGGTTGATCGCCAGTTCGCGATCAGGAAAGACCTCGGCATTGGCCACATTCACCCCCAGCAGGGCGATACGATAATGATTGGGGCCCAACTCTAGATTGTCGCGAATGTGTACCGGCTGGATCAAAAAACCCAGTTCCTGCGAGAGCTTGCGGCGCACACCCTTAATGCGACCCATGAGCTGACCGTCCTGACTGCGATCGACCAGCGGAATGAGACGATAACCCACTTCCAGCGCGACCAGATCAACCGCCGGCACATCGTCCCACGACAGGTCGCGCTGCTCGGCCGAGGGCACCTCAACCCCGGGCGGCAGCGCCTCCTGTGTTTCGGGCTCTTCCAAGGCGTGGGTCTTGCGGCTCATTTGATAACCAGCACCACCCAGCATGCTGGCCAGCCCAAGGAACACCAGGTTCGGCATACCGGGAATCAAACCCAGGATGCCTATGATGCCAGAGGACACATAAAGCACCTTGGGATTGGCAAACAACTGTTTGGTGACCTGCTGACCCATGTCCTGGGTTGTCGACACACGCGTCACAATCAGCGCGGTGGCGGAGGACAACAGCAGCGATGGCAACTGAGCCACCAAGCCATCGCCAATGGACAGCAGCACAAAGTTCGATGCCGCCTCATTGAAGGTCATATCGTGCTGGGTCGTGCCGATAATGATCCCGCCGATAACATTGATGAACAGAATCAGAATGCCGGCGACAGCATCGCCGCGCACGAACTTGCTGGCACCATCCATGGAGCCATAAAAATCCGCTTCCTGGGCAATTTCCTCGCGTCGCGTGCGCGCGGTTTCCTGATCGATTAGGCCAGCATTCAGATCGGCGTCTATGGCCATCTGCTTGCCAGGCATGGCATCGAGAGTGAAGCGAGCGCTCACCTCTGACACGCGTCCCGCGCCCTTGGTCACGACCACAAAGTTGATGATGACCAGAATCGAGAAGACCACCAGACCAGCGGCAAAGTTACCGCCAATAACAAAATCACCAAAGGCCTGCACCACACGCCCGGCTGCGGCGGTACCATCGGCACCATTGAGCAGGATCACGCGCGTTGAGGCCACATTGAGCGCAAGACGCAACAGGGTGGCGATCAAGATAACGGTCGGAAAGATGGCAAATTCGAGTGGCCGCGGGGTATAGATCGCGACCATGATTACGACCAGCGAAAGCGCGATGTTAAAGGTAAAGAGGATATCCAGAACAAAGGGCGGCAGCGGCAGCACCAACATGGACAACAACGCCATGATAAGCACGGGCGCGCCAAGCCCGAAGCCACGCAGGGATTGGAGTCCGTCAGCAATGCTGGCCATCAGTGGGCTTTACGTGCGCGACGCGCGGCAGCTGGGTCAAGATATTCATCCGGCACCGGCAAGTCGCTTGGCATGGCGGGATGGAAATCCGGACGCTTGAGTTGGTACACATAAGCCAAGATGCGCGCCACGGCCACAAAGAGGCCGCCGGGAATTTCCTGATTCAACTCGGTGGTAAAGAAAATCGCGCGCGCCACCTTGGGTGCCTCTACCCTGGTGATCAGGTGCTCGCCGGCCAGTTCGCGAATCCTAAAGGCGACCTCGTCGACCCCCTTGGCCAGCAGACGTGGTGCGCCCATGACGCCCGGTTTATAGGAGATCGCCACGGCGTAGTGGGTCGGATTGGTGATGATCACATCGGCCTTGGGCACTTCCGCCATCATGCGCCGCTGCGCCATTTCCATCTGCATCTGGCGGATGCGCCCCTTGACCTCGGGCTTGCCCTCGGTCTCCTTGTGCTCGTCCTTGATCTCCTGCAAGGTCATCTTGAGCTGCTTGTTGTGGTTCCACAGTTGATAGGGCACATCAATCAGCGCGATCAGAATCAGTACCGCGGAGACCATCAGAAACACCCAGGCGGCCAGATGGGCAGCGTGCACAATCGCCTGCTTGATCGGCTCATCGCCAAGCATCAGCACCTCATCGACAATGCTCGAGAGCACCAGCGCGGCCACCCCTCCGACCAGCACAAACTTGCCAAGCGCCTTGCCAAGCTCCATTAAGCCGGTCGGCGAGATAAAACGCTTCATCCCTTTGATGGGGTCGAGCTTGCTGAACTTAGGCGCCAAGGCCTTTGACGAAAAATTGGCCCCACCAATGATCACCGGCCCAATGAGTGCCGCCACAGTAAGCAACGCCAGCAGAGGCGCGAGATTTAACAGCGCGCGACCGAACTGGGTGCCAAAATAACCCGGAATCGCCGCCGGGTCGAACAACAACTCGCGCTCCAGCATCAGCCCGTCGGCGAATTGGTTGGCGATACCAATGCCAAGATAGGAGCCGAACATCAGCATGAAGGTGCTGGCCACGATCAGCTCAATCACGGTATTGAGCTCCTTCGAGCGAGGAACCTGACCTTTCTCGCGGGATTCGCGTAAGCGTTTATCGGTGGGTTCTTCGGTTTTTTCTTGGCCGTTTTCGTTTTCGGCCATATGCCTTCTCCGGAAGTTGCTTCTCTACGGCTTGAGCTGGCAGCTTCAGCGGTGTATTAGAGCCTGATCAAGCGCTGAATCAACTCAAAGCCCAGTGTCATTAATTCGCCTAGCCGGGCGAAAAGGCTCGGCAGCAGAATACTTAGAAGCACAAATCCGGCCAACATCATGACAGGAAAGCCCACCGCGAAAATATTGAGTTGGGGCGCGGTGCGCGCCACCACGCCCATGGCCAGGTTCACCATCAGCAACCCGGCCACGGCCGGCAGTGCGATCAGCAGAGCGCCAGCGAACATGGTGCTGCCAAAGCTGAGCAGCGCCCATAAATCATCCGCGGTCAAGCCCCCGTCCCCGATCGGCATGGAGGAGAAACTCAGCAGCAACATCTCCAACAGCACCAAATGGCCATTCATGGCCAGAAACAACAGCGTGGCAATAATGACAAAAAACTGCGACACGATGGGCACTTGGACCCCGGCGGCCGGATCGATCACGGAGGCAAAGCCAAGCCCCATGGACAGGGCCATGCTCTCGCCCGCCTGGGTGAGCGCCGAAAACACCATCTGCAACACAAAACCCATAGCGATGCCAATAAGCACCTGCTGGATGGCCACGATCAGCCCCCGCATGCTGATCACATCGATGAGCGGCGGCGTAGGCAACTGGGGCGCAATCACCATGGCAAGCAAGAGCCCCATTCCCATGCGCATTCTCGTGTTTACACCGCGCGCGCCGAAAATAGGCGCCACCAGCAACATCGCGCTGATGCGCACAAAGGGCCAGATGAGAGAGAGCGCCCAGGTCATGATTTGATCGGCCGAGATGCTAATCATCGCGCCCTCGCACTTCGCTCAAGACCTAATCGCCACCGCATCAGCCCACTAGCAGTGGAATACTATCGTAGAGACCCTTGGTGTAATCAGTAATGGTCGCCAGCATCCAGTGTCCTGAAAAAAGCATGGCAGTAAACACGCCAAGCAGTTTTGGAATAAATGTCAGGGTCATTTCCTGTACCGAGGTCGCGGCTTGGATCATGCCGATCAGCACACCGATGGCCAGACCCGTAAGCAGCGGCGGCGTGGCCAGCAGCACCAGCACGGTTCCTGCCTCCTTGCCAACATCTATGACCATTTCAGGCGTCATGATTGCGCACCTCCAGGTAATGTAAAGAATCGAGACGCCGTTCAGCCATAAAAGCTGCGCGCCAGTGTGCCCATGATCAAGGACCAGCCGTCGATTAGCACAAAGAGCATGATTTTGAACGGCAAGGAGATAATCATGGGCGAGAGCATCATCATGCCCATGGACATCAGCACGCTGGCCACGACCATGTCGATGATCAAAAAGGGAATCAAAATGAGAAAGGCCATTTGAAAAGCCGTCTTGAGTTCGCTGGTCATGAAGGCGGGCACCAGCAAATTGAGCGGGATGGCATCCGGCCGGTCAAACCCATCAATGCCATTGATGTCGGCAAACATAGCCAAGTCAGTCTCGCGTGTCTGTGACAGCATGAAGGTGCGCAGTGGCCCCACCGCCGTGCTGAGCGCCTCCTCTGTGCCCAGCTCCTCGTTCATGTACGGCAAGATGGCCTCGCTGTAGATGTCCTGAAACACCGGGCCCATGATAAAAAGCGTCAAAAAAAGCGCCAGTCCCAGCAGCACCTGATTTGATGGTGTCTGGGTGGTACCGAGACCCTGTCGCAAAATTCCGAGGACGATCACAATGCGGGTGAAGGATGTCATCATGACCAAGGCTGACGGCAAGAGCGTCAGCAAGGTCATGATGATCAGCACCTGCAGGGTAATCGAATAGGTTTCCCCGCCATCGGGACCAGTGGTCACAGTCAGGGCGTTCAAGCCCCCCGCCTGTGCCCATGACTCAGGCGCGAACAGGGCGGATCCCGCCACCACAACCGCGGTCAGGAACGCCATCACCGGGATTTTCGATGGGGTGCGGGCGGGGCGACTGGATTGGTTCGGGCTCATGCGTCTTCGGTTTTGCTGATCTGCTTGCGCAGCAGAGAAGCAAAATCGACGCCAACATTCTTTCCAGTGGGACTGAGTGTCGGGGAAGTAGGTGCGGACTTGAGCGGCGTTTCAAGCCGATGCAGAGTGCGCATTCCGGCGGGACAGACCCCAATCAGAACCTGCTCTTCGCCGACCTGGACAAGCATCAAGCGCTCGCGCGTGCCAACGGAACGAACCGCCAGAATTTCGATAGCGCGCGGCACGCCGGCACGCGTTGCGCCAGAAAATCGACGCATTACCCAAGCAAAAACCAAAATGGCGATAACCACCATGGCCAGTCCGCCAACAAGCTGCGTCAGATAGCCGCCGGCACCATAGCTACCCAGGCCAACCTGACTAGCCTCTGGAGTGGCACGTCCGAAAGCCCCTTCAGTTGCCTGCGCCGCCCCTGCAAATACACACAGCATGGCGGCGATCCGGAGGGTTCCAAACCGCCGTTTGGGATTAGGAACGCGCACCCGCATCACTTGTTGATCTTCCGGATGCGCTCGCTCGGACTGATGACATCGGTGAGGCGAATGCCAAATTTTTCATTGACCACCACGACCTCACCATGCGCGATCAGTGTTCCGTTTACCAGAACATTGAGCGGTTCGCCAGCCAGGCGATCAAGTTCGACCACCGAGCCTTGGTTGAGCTGCAACAGGTTGCGAATTGGAATCCGGGTGCGGCCGATCTCCATTGAGATGGTGACAGGAACATCCAGCACCATATCGAGATTAACCGCATCGACACCTTCGGCAATGCTCTGAGAGAACTCTTCCGGCTGCATGGGTTTCGCGGCGGTAGGACTTCCGCCACCCCCTAGCCACTCTGGCTGCCGGCCACCTGAATTTCCTCCGCCGACAGCTGCCGCCATCGCCGCATCGACATCAGCCTGAGCGCCCCCGCCAGTCTTGTGCTCCTCCTGACGCTGCTCCTCGAGTGCGGCAGCCCAGTCGTCAGCAGCGGATTGGCCGTTGCCATCATCCTGCGCATCATCAACGGCCGAGTTTTCGTTGTCCTCACTCATCAGTAGAGACTCTTTTCGGTTAGGTTAGGATGTTGGCATTGCCGGACCAACCGTGACGAGGTCAGGTACTTGCGCGTTCTCAGCGATGCAGGATTTCGTCAATCTTAATGGCATTCTGTCCGTTGAGCGTGCCATATTTTCCGCGAAATAGCGGTACATCTTCCACGTTTAGCACGACCTGCTCAGGCAAATTAACCGGAATGATGTCGCCTGCCCGCACCCGAAGCAATTCCTCCACGCTCAGGGTCGCTTCCGTCAGAATAGAACTGATCTCGACCTCCGCGACCTGGACTTCTTCTTGTAAGGCTTTCAACCAGCGCTGGTCAACGCCTGAACGGTCTGATTGCAATCCCGTGTCCAAATATTCTCGAATGGGTTCGATCATCGAGTACGGCAAGGTTACATGCAGATTACCACCTCCACCGTCGAGGTCGACATGAAAATCGTTAATCACGACGATTTCGGTTGGGCTCACAATGTTGGCGAACTGCGGGTTGACCTCCGAGTTTATGAACTCAAATTTCAGCTCCATCACCGGTTCCCACGCCTTTTCCATGTCACTAAAGGCCGTGTTGAGCAGATTCTGAATCACTCGCAACTCCATCGGTGTGAAATCACGCCCCTCGATGCGGGTGTAAAAGCGCCCATCCCCGCCAAAAAAATTATCCACCAGCACGAAGACAAGCTTTGGATCAAACACGAAAAGCGCCGTTCCATGCAGGGGCGCCACCCGCACCAGATTCAAGCTAGTAGGGACGAACAACGAATGGACATAGTCCGCGAACTTGGTCAGCCGGGTACCCACCACCGAGATCTCGGCCGACCGGCGCAGCAGATTGAATAGGTGCACCCGCAGATAGCGCGCGAAACGCTCGTTGATCATCTCCAGCGTCGGCATCCGACCGCGGACAATGCGCTCCTGAGTCGCGAAGTTGAAGGCCCGCGCCTCGCCATCGGCCGGAAAGGGATCCTCCTCTGTATCAATGTCGCCGCCATCGACACCGTGTAACAGGGCATCGATTTCGTCTTGGCTAAGAATGTCGGTTTGTTGTGCCATTGCAAGGCGTGTTCCCTTAGGCCTGAAACTGGATGCTATTGCATGACGATCTCATCGAAGAACACATGCTCTATCCCTGCCGGGGCGCCCGTGCGAACCAGGATCGCGGTCACGGTTTCATGCACCTGCTCGCGCAAGGACTCTTTTCCCTCGGGCGTATTGAGTTCGGCGAAAGTCTGATTGGCAAAAAGAGCAAGCAGGTCATTGCGGATAATCGGCGTGTGTAACTCAAGGGCGTCTATCACGGTCTGATTCCGACTGGCCAGCACCACATTGACCCGAAGGTGGTTGGCCGGTTCATCGGGGCTCAAGGTCGCTGTGATCGGCTTGGCCAGACGGAAATAGATGAGCGGCGATGGACCGAGTTCCTCTTCCACAGGTGCTTCGTCCTCGCCGCCACTTAGCAAAAAAAACCAAGCCGCGGCCCCACCTCCGCCAAGCAAGATCAACGCCACAAGAATAATGACAATCAGCTTACCCTTGTTACTGCCACCCTGGGCCTCTGCCTCAGTCTTCTTTGCCGGATTTTTGGCCATGCTTAAACTGCCCTATCGAAAGATCTTTTGGGATAGATGAATGTCGCGCCTTCTTTCGCCTGTGAGTTTAACAAACCCGAACTCAACAGAATGGACGACGCAATCAATTTTACCCTTCCTTGGTCAGCAAGGAGCCAATGCCGCGTCATGTCGGCAAACCCTTGGCCCAGACACAAAGTTATGACATAGAATCCCGCACGGCGGTGGTCTATGCGCGGCGGCGGCAAGATGCGCGGCAAATCGGGACATCGGCCAGCCCTCGACAGATGAGAACATGCTGGCGCGCGAATAAACAGAACTCAAACCAGCAGGGCACTGGCAAGGTAGGCATTCATGAGCAAAGACCAAATCAACAACCTGACCATCGTGCTGATGACTCTGGGTATCAGCGCACTGTTTCTGAGCATGATCCATCAATTCCTGATGGTCATCTTCCTGTCCGGACTGTTTAGTGCGCTGGCCCGGCCGATTTACCTGCGCCTGGATCTCTGGTTTGGCGGGCGCCGGCATCTGGCCTCCCTGGTCACCCTGCTGGCGATGGTGTTCATCATCCTGATCCCGCTCGCCAGCCTAATCGGCATCGTGGTGGCGCAGGCCATTGATGTCAGCCAATCGGTCACACCTTGGGTTAAGAAACTCAGCGAACCTGGGGTGTTCGCAGCCAAAATATCCCATCTGCCCTTCTATGATGACCTGCTACCCTACCGCGAGCTACTGATTTCCAAGGCCGGCGAGGCCGTCAGCCTGGCGAGCAAGCTGCTTGTCGGTGGACTGTCGTCACTGACGCTTGGCACGGTCAATGTCATTTTCATGGCCTTTGTGATGCTCTACACCATGTATTTTCTGCAGATGGACGGCGACAAGCTGATTGAGCGGATCCTCTACTACCTGCCACTCAAAAGCAGTGACGAGCATCTGATGCTCGATAAATTCACCTCGGTAACCCGCGCCACGCTGAAAGGCACCATGCTCATCGGCGTCCTGCAGGGCACTCTGGCCGGCGTCGCTTTTGCCGTGGCTGGCATTGAGAACGCCGTCTTCTGGGGCACCGTCATGGCGGTGCTTTCGGTCATTCCGAGTGTGGGCTCGGCGCTGGTGTGGATTCCGGCGGTCATCATTCTGATGGTGCAAGGACAGGTACTCAGTGGAATTTTACTGGCGCTTTTCTGCGGCCTGATCGTTGGCAGCCTAGATAATGTGCTACGTCCGATGCTGGTTGGCAAGGACACCAAGATGCACGAGTTGATGATTTTCTTCGGCACCCTAGGCGGCATCATGATGTTCGGTATCACCGGGATTTTCATCGGCCCACTGATTGCCTCGCTTTTCATCACCGTCTGGGACATGTACGGAACCACCTTCAGGCACCTGCTGCCGGCTGTGGAATGGACCCCAGGCATGCGTCCACTTGGCGGGCATGCACTCACAACCCATGGCAACAGCGAGACAAATGCGCTCCCGGACCCGGACCCGGCCCCGGACCCAGACCCAGACCCAGACCCAGACCCAGACCCACACGAACCGCAAAGGACACCAGAGCCTGATGCGGATTCGGACGGAACCGACCCGGCACAGAAACCTGAGTGAGCCTGACATGAACGCCCCGGCGCAACCGTAGAACTATTTTCCTGGGGGTGACACAGCAGAGCTTTATCCGTCAAGGCAGCCGCAATCCTCAGCCTCAGGCAGTCCGCGCCTTCCCGGCGGCCCGCGCCGACAGGGCAATAAATAGATAGGACCAGCCGTTAAAAATCAGCTCAACAGCCACGAACAGACCAATCACCCAGAACCCGGACTGGGGCCACTCGGCAATAATCAAACCGCCAAGCAGTAACGAGATCAGGCCAGAAATCAAGGGCCAGTACCAACCCGTCGATGGGCGCATCTGTATCCCAAGCATCACACGCGCAATACCAACCACAATGAGAACCGCACCCAGTGTCAAGGTCAGGGTGATGGCCGTGAGCACGGGATTGAGTACAATCAACAAGCCGGCGATGACATAGAACAAGGCAATGAGGACATGCAGCAGGACGCCTCGCCAGCCATGGCACTTGATCGCCTGCACGATCTGAAACACCCCACCTAGAATCAGCAAAGCGGCAAAAAAGCTTAAGCTCGCCTCGGTGAGCAGAAATGTCATGCCAAGGCCGACCGTGCCAAGCAGGATAGAAAATATTCCGAACGCCATCAGCCAACCCCAGTTCTTTTCGAGCTCGCCAAAGAGCCCAAGCGGAAGGCTGGCACCTGTTGGCGCGGCTTGATTGTCAGTCGTCATTTTGCATCTCTCCTGTTATTACCAATGGGCGGCTTACACACCAGATATTGTCGCTTGAGACCGGGTCACGGGCTCCGCTCCAAACGCAGATTATCGATTAAGCGCGTGTGGCCCAGATAAGCCGCCGCCAAAATCACCAACTTGTCATCGCCCGGTGCTGGCGCGGCCAGATCCTCCGCTCGCAGCACGCTAAAATAATCCACCCGCAAACCAGCGGCGTTCAAGCTGGCCAATCCTTCAGCTTCCACCTCGGCCAACTCGGCACGCTGACCTAGCGCCTGCGCCGCCTTTTGCAAGTGCTGATACAGTTGTGGCGCGATGGCACGTTCCTCGGTCGTGAGATAGGCGTTGCGGGAACTCATCGCCAAACCATCGGGCTCGCGCACCGTGGGACCGGCCAGAATCTCGACTGGCAAGTTAAGATCCCTGACCAAACGCCGGATCACCACCAGTTGCTGAAAATCCTTTTCACCAAAAATGGCCACATCCGGCTGGACTGCATTCAACAGCTTGGTCACCACTGTCGCCACGCCATCAAAAAAACCAGGGCGGCTTTGACCACAGAGCATCTCCGCAAGCCTGGGCACATGCACGCGCGTCTGGCCGTCGCGTCCCTCGGGATACATCTGGGCATCGGGCGGCGCGAACAGGGCATCCGCGCCTTGTGCCTCGAGCTGCTCGCAATCGCGCGCGAAGGTGCGTGGATAGCGGTCGAAATCCTCATTGGGACCGAACTGCAAGGGGTTGACAAACAGACTGACAACCACCCTGTCATTGGTCCGCCGCGCCAAATCGACCAAGGACAGATGCCCAGCGTGCAGAGCGCCCATGGTAGGCACCAAGGCAATGCGTAAGCCAGCATTGCGCCACTGGCCAACCTGAGCACGGATCGAATCGATTTCAGTGACGACTTGCATGATCTCACTTAAGAGGCCAGATGACATCAGACCAGCTGACATCAGAAAAGAATCTCTTCAGATCCTGGAAAAGACCCAGCTTTGACCGCCGCGACATAGGCCGCGACCGCGCCCCTCAACCCACCGCTATGCCCTGTCAGAAAATCCCGACTAAAACGCGGTTGCCCGACGCTGGCACCAAGCATGTCGTGCAGCACCAACACCTGACCATCGCAGTCAGCACCGGCACCAATGCCGATCACGGGCAGGCTGAGCATCTGACTGAGTTCAGCGGCCAGCAGCGCCGGCACGCATTCCAATACCAGCATAGTGGCACCTGCTTGCTCAAGGGCCAAGGCATCGGCACGGATGCGCTCGGCCGCCTCGGCATCCCGCCCCTGATAGCGATAGCCGCCCAGGCGATGCACGGACTGAGGCAGAAGGCCCAGATGAGCGCACACCGGGACACCGAAATCGCTCAACCGCCTGACAGCATCAAGCAACTGACTGCCACCCTCCAGTTTGACCATCCGCGCCCCGCCCTCCCCCATCAATCGGCGCGCGCTTTCAATCGCCTGTGCCGGCGTGGCGTAGCTTAGAAAAGGCAGATCGGCTATCAGCAGCGGAGCCGAGATGGCGCGCGCCACACAGGCGCTGTGATAGACCATGTCATTGAGTGTGACGGCAAGGGTGCTGCCATGCCCCTGCAGCACATTGCCTAGGGAATCGCCGACCAGCAAAACCTCAACGCCGGCACTTTCCAGCAAGCGAGCAAAGGTCGCGTCATAGCAGGTTAGGCAGGCGATGCGCTGGCGCTCGCGTTTCATCCGTACGAGTCGTGTTAGAGAGATGCTGTCCATCGGCTTGCGGAGGATTGGCGGTAAGGGTTGGCGAAGTGGCTGGCCCTGATGTCTGACGCGCTCGACTTGCGGAACACCGAAGCAGGAACACCGGAGGACCGAACATGCAGGCCGCGCCTCGAATGCGGACCCGAGAACCCAAGGCCGATCAGGCCGGAGGCGCCGCCTGATCCGAGGGATCGGTCGCGGGCTGACCGGCTGGTGCCTTGCGTCGACGTCTGCGCCGGCTGCCGCGCCCGGACTTGCGCTCCGCCGTCATGGCCGCGCGCTCTGACGGGTTCACCCCCTGGAACTGCGTCCACCAGGCAGCGAGTTCCGGGTCGACCTCGCCGGACTCAGCCCGTAGCAGCAGAAAATCATAGGCGGCGCGGAACCGCGGATGGCCAATTAACGCCAAGGGCCGTTTACCCTGGCGGCGTTCAAGCGCCGGCTGCAACGCCCAGATCTCACGCATTGGCAGACCGAAGCGCTTGGGAATCGCCACGGAGCCCTGCTGACGTCCGGCGATCATACCCGAGGCCAGGGTCATGGCCTCCGACCAGCCATGTCCCGCCTCGAGCAATTGCAAGTACTGACGCCGCACCGGTTCCCACAAAAGCACGGCAAAAAGAAAGAATGGCGCGATCGGCTTGCCCTCCTGAACACGGCGATCGGTGTTATCCAGGCCCCGGTTCACGAAGGTGATGGGAAAGTCCTCCTCTTCCATCGCCAGGCAATCCTCGGTCTCGGGGAAGAGTTCGGCAAAGAGCCCATAGTGGCGCAGCTTCTCGAAGGCCGGCAGTGCAAAGCCCGCCTGGAACAACTTGAGAATCTCTTCAAACAAGCGCGCCGGTGGAACATCCCGCAACAGTGGCGCCAACTCAACCAAGGGTGCCTCGCATTGTGGCTCGATCACAAAGCCGAGCTTGCAGGCAAAGCGCACCGCGCGCAGCATGCGCACCGGGTCTTCGCGATAGCGGGCGATCGGATCATCGCCAATCAGCCGCAACCGCCCATCGGCGATGTCCGCAAGCCCCCCGACATAATCGACGAGCGAGAAATCGGCGATATTGTAGTAGAGCGCATTGACGGTGAAATCCCGTCGCAAGGCATCCTCGGCGATGGAGCCAAACACATTGTCGCGCAGGATCATGCCGTTTTCGATCTGGCGCGCGTCCTCGTCGCCAAGGTCGACATTTGCCGCCCGAAATGTCGCGACCTCAACGATCTCCGCGCCAAAGAAAACATGCGCCAGGCGAAATCGCCGCCCGATTAGCCGGCAGTTGCGAAACACCCGCCGCACATCCTCGGGCCGCGCGTCCGTGGCGACGTCGAAATCCTTTGGCTCATGGCCAAGCAGCAAGTCGCGCACGCCACCGCCGACCAGATAGGCCTGATAGCCGCTCTGCTTCAAGCGATTGAGCACCCTGACCGCGTTCGCGCTGATATTCGCACGCGAAATGCTGTGCTCCGGACGAGGCACAATGCTCGGAGTGGGCTCTGCCGAGGAAGAAAAGGAAGACAAGGAAACTAAAGATACCCCAATTGAAAACGCGTGTCTGAACCAAACCCGCTCAAGCGCCACCCCTATGAGCGCGCATCAAGGACTCCCTCCTGGGCAACATCCGGCGAGCAAAATCCGCCAGCAACGATTTTATTACCATCAGCTTGAGCCCGCGGGCGAATCCCGTATAATACGCCACTCTTCCCCGCTCGTCCCGCTCCCTTCGTCTAGCGGTTAGGACGCTGGCCTCTCACGTCGGTAACAGGGGTTCGAATCCCCTAGGGAGCGCCAATTTTGTCCCGACTTTTGGCGCTGATCCAGACACGTCCGTTCTTTCAACGGGGTTCCGACCTTTTAGCGCCGTCAATCCCGACCCCGAGGCTCAAGCAGCGTCACTTCGTCTTCATATCCCCTGGTTGCGCACCAGGTTCTGTTTGTCGATGCATTGCAACCCGACACGACTTCCGCAAACAACTGTCCTTGTCGCGCTAGTTCTTTCCCACCAGCCTGCCAGACGGAGTCTAGCCCCATGGTCACAAAAAAGATCGAAGCGATAGACCCAGAAAACGTCGATGCCCTGCTAACGCCGGCTTATGCCAGGCGCGGTCTGACGCGGGAGGTACCCAAGTTTAGGCTGCCAGAGCACGAAATGGCGCCAAGCACGGCCTATGACCTTATCCACGACGAACTCATGCTCGATGGCAATGCCCGGCTCAATCTGGCCACCTTCGTGACCACCTGGATGGAACCCGAGGCCGAGCGACTGATGGCCGAGACCTTCGACAAGAACATGATCGACAAGGACGAGTATCCGCGCACCGCCGCCATCGAGGAGCGCTGTATCAATATCGTCTCGGATTTGTTTAACGCACCGGAGCAGGGCGTCGGCGCCTCGGCCATCGGCTCAAGCGAAGCAGTGATGCTGGCCGGCATGGCGCTCAAGTGGCGCTGGCGCGAGCGCCGCCGCGCCCAGGGCAAACCAAGCGACAAGCCTAATCTGGTGCTCGGCGCCAATGTGCAGGTGGTGTGGGAAAAGTTCTGCCGCTACTGGGAGGTGGAGCCGCGCTACATCCCCATGGAACCGGGGCGCTACGTGATCCAGCCCGAGGAGGTCATTGAGCGCATCGACGAGAACACCATCGGCGCGGTAGCCATTCTTGGCACTACCTTTACCGGTGAATACGAACCCATAGAGGCCATCCATGATGCGCTGGTGGCACACAATGCCAAGACCGGCTGGGAAGTGCCCCTGCATGTGGATGCCGCCAGCGGTGGTTTTGTCGCACCCTTTCTGCAACCGGAGCTGCAATGGGATTTCCGCCTGCCGTTGGTCAAATCCATTAATGTCTCGGGGCACAAATTCGGCCTGGTCTACCCTGGCGTGGGCTGGGTGGTCTGGCGCAGCCATGTTGATCTGCCCGAGGATCTGGTTTTTCGCGTGAATTATCTGGGTGGCGACATGCCGACCTTCACGCTGAATTTCTCGCGTCCGGGCAATCAAGTGGTGGGGCAGTATTACAACTTTCTGCGCCTAGGCCGGGCTGGTTATACCGCGGTCATGCGGGCGCTGCGCGACACGGCCATGTACGTCTCAGCCGGCGTCGCCGCGCTCGGCCCCTTCGAGCTGGTCAGCAATGGCAGTAATTTGCCGGTGTTCGCCTTCAAGTTAAAAGACAGCGTGACTGCTTATAGTGTCTTCGACATCTCGCGCAAATTGCGGGAAAACGGCTGGCAAGTGCCAGCCTACACCATGCCTGAGCACGCCGAGCAGGTGGCGGTGCTGCGCATTGTGGTGCGGGAGGGATTCAGCCGGGACATGGCCGAGATGCTGCTGGCCGATATGGTCGAAGCCGTGAATTATTTCGATGCCCAAAGTCACAATCAACCGAGCGATCCGCAGCCGCAATTCGCGCACTAAAGCACTCAATAAAGTTCCCCAACGCAACAAGCCAGGGGAGGTGCCTGCAAGCACAGCCACTTCTGAGCTGCCCATTATCCGAAAAGCCCGCAGCAAAAAACCCGAGTATTCAGTTCGAGTTTCAGTCCGCGCGAGTTCAAGGGTGTCATTCCCGGATTTTTCGGGCACAATCGCTTGGAGCCGTTCCGTTCGACGGTGCAGCACAAAAACGGGCCATCCCATGGTGATAGCTGCGAGTTCCAGCCGCTTATCCACGGACTATCGCGCGCAGTTCGAGCACTCGCGGCAAATCTATCAGCACTTGCTGAAGGTGCTGGAAAGCACCACCGACGCTTTTTTCGAGGTCAATTCCGAGTTTCGCCTGCTGTATATCAACCGCACTGGCCTGCAGGCGGCGGGATTCTCCAGCAGCAGCGAAGTTGTCGGGCGCAGCCTGTGGGATGTATTCCCTGAAGCCGTCGGGACGCGTTTTCAAAATGAATGCTTACGCGCACTAAATGAGCATATTCCTGTTGAATTCGAGGCCTATTACGCGCCCCATCAGCATTGGTACGAGGTGCACGCCTACCCATCCGAGCGCTCATTGTGCGTTTATTTTCGTATCATCAACGAACGCAAGGCAGCCAAGGAACAATTGCTGGCAAGCGAAGGTCGTTTTCGCTCCTTGTTCGAGCAGGCCGGCGACGCGATTCTGATCGCCGATGAGCAAGGGCGTTATACCGACGCCAATCCTGCCGCCTGCGCAATGCTTGGCTATACGCGCGAGGAACTGCTGCAAATGAGCGTTGCCGAGTTGGCTGTCCCAACCGAAACCTGGACACTGACCGCGCAGTGGAACGACTTTACCACTCAAGGAGCCCAGTCCGGCGAATTTAGGCTGAGACGCAAGGACGGTTCGCTGATCATGACGGAGTATTGCGCGGTCGCGAACGTGGTACCCGGTCAGCATATGTCGGTATTACGCGACATCTCGGCACGTAAGAAGGCCGAGCAGCGTCTACTCGAAGACACGCGGCACGCGCTCGCGGCCAGCTCGGCCAAGAGCGCCTTTCTGGCCAATATGAGCCATGAAATTCGCACGCCGCTCAACGGAGTGGTCGGGATGCTGTCGCTGCTCGAGTCGACCCAGCTTACCCCGGAGCAGGCCGACTATGTCCAGCAAGCACGGCAGTCCTCGGAGCGTTTGACCCGCTTGCTGTCGGACATTCTTGATCTGTCGCGAGTCGAGGCCGGTCACCTGGTGCTAAGCCATGAAAACTTTGATTTTTGCGACTGCATGCGCTCGCTCGAACAGCTCTTTGCGCCAGCGGCGCGTCAGAAAGGCATTGGGTTCTGCATCGACCTTGATCCCGAGATTCCACGCCGGGTCATGGGCGATCCGATCCGGGTACATCAGATCATCGGCAACCTGATCGGCAACGCGATCAAGTTCACGCACCACGGACGGGTCTCCCTGACGGTCCGCTGGCTTGGACATGGCCGCGGTCAGGACGCCTTGGTGTTCTTCAGCGTCCGCGACACCGGCAGCGGTATTCCCGCGGAGCAACTAGATCATTTGTTCGAACCTTTTGCGCAAGTCGAGAACGTCTTCACTCGCACCCATGATGGAGTCGGCCTAGGCCTGTCGATCGTGCGCAGTCTACTCAAACTGATGCGCGGCTCCCTGTGCATCGGCAGCGAGCCCGGCAAAGGAACGGAATTTACCCTGTCCATCCCCTTCGGCAGTGTCGCCGACGCCGCTTGCGAACCTCCGCCAGGCATCATGGCAGCGACGGATTTGCTCCAGGGTCTCGATGTCCTGGTCGCCGATGACGAGCCGGTCAACCGCCTGGTGGCAAAGCGCCTGCTCGAGAAATCAGGCAGTCGCGTCCATGCGGTCAGCGACGGCTTTCAGGCACTGGATGCCCTGCGGGACCAGCGCTACGACCTGCTGCTGCTCGACCTGCGTATGCCTGGCCTGGACGGCATCAGCACAGCCACTGCGATCCGTGAAGGTCAGGCGGGCAAGCAGAACCGTACCCTGCCAATTATCGCCTTAACCGCCCATGCCATGACCGGCGACCGCGAGCGCTTCCTTGCTGCCGGCATGGATGCCTACGCACCCAAGCCCATCGACCTCGCCCAACTGCGCGAGGCCATAGGATTGGCGCTAGTGTGTCGCAATAAGGAAAAAGGAACACAACAGCTGGGTCAATGATCGGCTCGGCATGATGATTCCAGAACAGCACCTTTAGCGTCGATAACGACAACGGAAGCCACCCCCCAAAGTCTCTTCAACCAGGCTGTATGTCACGCCCGCTTCAAGCCCGCATCGATCTCGCGGCAATTCAGCACAATTTTCGTCTTGCCCGAGCCTACGCTGACAGCGCGCGAGTGCTGGCCGTTATCAAGGCCAATGCTTATGGCCATGGCGCAGCGCCGGTTGCCCGTGCGCTGGCCACAGAGGCCAATGCCTTTGGCGTGGCCTGCGCCGAAGAGGCACTAGAATTGCGCGACTCCGGCATTCGCGCCCCCATTCTGCTGCTTGAAGGCCCCTTCGCGGCGGCCGAGCTGGACCTGATCGACCAGGCACGGCTGATGACTGTGGTGCATGACGCGCGCCAGCTCGACTGGGTATTGCAGGCGCGACCGCGACACCCCCTTTGTGTCTGGTTAAAGATCGACACCGGCATGCACCGACTCGGCATGACAGGCGAGGAGGGCCGCGCGGCCCATGCGCGGCTCGCCGCCTGCCCCCAGGTCGGCGAGCTGGTGCTGATGACACATTTTGCCCGTGCCGACGAGGCCGATACGGCACCAACGGATCATCAGATGGCTGATTTCGCCAGACTCTTGGCGAGCATCCCAGCCGGCACCCCACCAGCCCGCAGCCTGGCCAATTCGGCGGCCATTCTGACCCGACCGGATACTCACGCCGATTGGATACGCCCAGGCATCATGCTCTACGGGCTCGATCCGCTCGAGCATCCGCATCCGCGCGCCGCCGCCCTGCGCCCGGCCATGTCTTTAACGTCCCAACTCACGGCGGTGCGCGACCTCGGCCCGGGAGAGGCCATTGGCTATGGCGGGCGCTTTGTCTGCCAGCGCCCGACCCGCGTCGGGGTGGTGGCTGGCGGCTATGCCGACGGCTATCCACGTCATGCACCAGATGGCACGCCAGTGGCCGTCAATGGCCAACTCACATGCCTGATCGGGCGCGTCTCCATGGACATGCTGACGGTCGATCTGAGTAACCAGCCGCAAGCTCGACCCGGCGACCCGGTCGAACTATGGGGCACTCAGATCAGCGCCAATGCCGTGGCCGCGGCCAGCGGCACCATCAGCTATGAGCTGCTAACCGGCTTGTCGCGCCGGGTGCCGCTGCGCTACCAGCCGTCCGATGTGGCGAACGCGGACTAACCAGAGCGCGTTTGGGGCAGCGCGGCCTGAGGTACCCACAGCATCGCGGCAACACCGATTTGCACAATATATTGTGTCGGCTATAATCAGGGACGCAATATCTTGTGTCTCGGACTCTCTTGCTTCGCGAAAACTCCACCATGGCCCACTCCCCATCCAGCATCGCCAGCCTGCCGCGGCGCGTGCGTAAGCGCGATGGGGAGGAAGTGCCTTTTGCCGCCGCGCGCATCGAAGCAGCCATCCTGAGCGCTGGGCGCGCCAGTGGGGAATTCGACGAGCTCGAGGCCGGCTTGCTGACCGCCCAGGTGGTCAAGGTACTGGCTCATCGCTTCGATGACGGGCGCATCCCGGATATCGAGGATATTCAGGATGTCGTCGAGCAAACACTGATCAGCGCCAATCATTTCGAGACCGCGCGCTCTTATATCGTCTATCGCGAGCAACACCGCAAGCTGCGCCACGACCAGCGCACCCTGGTGGATGTCGCCGGCTCCATCAATGAATATCTCGACCGCTCCGACTGGCGCGTCTCGGCCAATGCCAATCAGGGCTACTCCCTAGGCGGGCTGATTCTCAACACCTCGGGCAAGATGATCGCCAATTACTGGCTCAGTCATGTCTACTCGCCCGAGATCGGCCAGGCCCATCGCGAGGGCGATTATCACATTCATGATCTGGACATGCTCTCCGGCTACTGTGCCGGCTGGTCGCTGCGCACCCTGCTCAACGAGGGCTTGAACGGCGTGCCCGGCCGGGTCGAGGCCGGCGCGCCCAAGCATCTGTCCTCCGCCATCGGGCAGATCGTGAATTTTCTCGGCACCCTGCAGAACGAATGGGCCGGCGCCCAGGCTTTCTCGAGCTTCGATACCTATCTGGCGCCCTTCGTGCGGGTGGACCAGCTCGACTACACCCATGTGCGCCAGTACATCCAAGAGCTGATTTACAACCTCAATGTTCCCTCGCGCTGGGGCACCCAAACGCCCTTTACCAACCTGACCTTCGACTGGGTCTGCCCCGAGGATCTGCGCGAGCAAGTACCCTTGATCGGCGGCGTCGAGCAGTCTTTCACCTATGGTGAACTGCAAGACGAAATGGACATGATCAACCGCGCTTATATCGAGGTCATGACCGCAGGCGACGCCAAGGGGCGGATTTTCACCTTCCCCATCCCGACCTACAACATCACGCCGGACTTTCTCTGGGACAGCGAGAATGCCAAGCGACTGTTTGAGATGACGGCCAAGTACGGTCTGCCTTATTTTCAAAACTTCATCAACTCGGAGCTGACGCCCAACATGGTGCGCTCCATGTGCTGCCGGCTGCAGCTCGACCTGCGCGAACTCCTCAAGCGCGGCAACGGGCTGTTCGGCTCCGCCGAGCAAACCGGCTCCCTGGGTGTGGTGACCATCAACTGCGCGCGCCTGGGCTACCTGAACCGGGGACGCGAGAAAGAGCTGTTCGCCGCGCTTGACCGGCTGCTCAATCTGGCGCGCAAGAGCCTGGAACTGAAGCGTAAGGTGATTCAGCGCCATCTCGATGCCGGGCTGTTTCCTTATACCAAGCGCTATCTTGGCACCCTGCGTAATCATTTCTCCACCATTGGCGTCAATGGCATCAACGAGATGATCCGCAATTTCACCCATGATGCCGAGGATGTCAGCAGTGAATGGGGTCGCGCTTTCGCCAGCCGGTTTCTTGATCATGTGCGCGAGCGCATGGTGGCTTTCCAAGAAGAAACCGGCCACATGTATAACCTGGAGGCAACCCCGGCGGAGGGCACCACCTATCGCTTCGCGCGCGAGGACAAGAAACGCTATCCGGACATCCTCCAGGCTGGCAGCGCGGAAACGCCCTACTACACCAATTCATCCCAGCTTCCGGCCGGCTTCACCGATGACCCTTTCGAGGCCTTGGCCCTGCAGGAGGCGCTCCAGTCAAAATACACCGGCGGCACCGTGCTGCACCTGTATATGAGCGAGAAGATCAGCTCGACCGAGGCCTGCAAGCGCCTGGTACGCCGAGCCCTTGAGAACTTCCGACTCCCTTACATCACGGTAACGCCGGTCTTCTCCATTTGCCCGCATCACGGCTACATTGCCGGCGAGCACAAATTTTGCCCCCAGTGCGATCAGGAGCTGATCGCCCGCAAACGCGCCGAGGCGCAGGTCGCGGAGCTGGCCATGACCGGTGGAAATCCTGCACTGGCCGCGAACCAATAGCCTGATTTCCTAGCAAGAAGTCCAAGCAAGATTTTCAAGACATCGCCCACCACCAGGCGAATCAATTTACCTTAACCTTTATCCAGCCTTCCGGAGACACCCATGCTGACTGACGGCTCCATCGAAATCCGCGACGAAGAACGCACCCCCTGCGAAGTTTGGACCCGAGTGATGGGCTACCATCGTCCGGTTTCGGCCTTCAATGCCGGCAAGCAAGCGGAGCATCGCGACCGGCTGATGTTCAGCGAACAGCCCCTCGGTCAGGCTCAAGGTCACACGCACCGCCGCGACGAATGCACGGCTCCACGCGCATCTGAGCGTTCAGTCAAGCAAATTCGCCAACTTCAGGCTGCCTAAGGTTCTGCCTGCACACTGCGGTCGTTTCTATACGCACCCCAGTTTATTGCCCCATTCACCAGTGGGTTTACCGCTGCACCCGGAGCCGCCATGAGCCTCGCTGTTCAAGCCGCTGACACCACCCCGGCATTTGCACCGAGCCCGGTACTGCGGCCGCTGGTTGAGCCCGAGGGCATGGCTTCTCATTTGGCAGTCGCTCCGCTCCTGCGCCTTGGTGGTCTAACCCCCATGACCACCAGCGATTATCCTGGCGAACTCGCAGCCGCCCTCTTTTGCCAGGGCTGCCCTTGGCGCTGCCCTTACTGCCACAACGCCCATCTGCTGAACGCCACGGACGAGCCGGCGCTTGACTGGTCCGAGGCGCGGGAGTTCCTTGTCCGGCGTCGCGGCCTGCTTGATGCGGTCGTTTTCAGCGGCGGCGAGCCCACCGCCCAGTCCACCCTGCCCACCGCCATCGCCGAGGTACGCGAGCTCGGCTTCAAGATCGGGCTGCACACCGGCGGACCTTACCCGCAACGCTTGGCCCAAGTGCTCCCCCTGGTCGATTGGGTGGGGCTGGACATCAAGGCGCTTCCCGCCGATTACCCACTCGTCACAGGTGTACCTGGTTCGGGGGAGAAAGCCTGGGAAAGCCTCGCCCTGGCACTGGCGTCCGGCGTCGCACTGGAAGTCCGCACTACCCCCATGCCAGGGCTCGACTCCCCCGCCTATCTTGAGCGGCTGATGGAAGCACTCTCTGCTGCCGGCGTCTCACGTTATGCCCTGCAACAATGCCTCTCGCATTCCCTGCTCGATGCCAAGCTGCAGGCACGCCTGCCCGCGCATCTTGCCGTCCCGGAGGCAGTGCCTTTTCCGCGATTTGAGTTACGCTCGGCCTAAAGCCCGCTCGGTATTCATTTCGCTGGCCATTGTTGTCCTACCCTTGCTCGGTTGAACAACCCAGCCCCGGCCCCGCATTTGCCTGAACAGCGCCAAGTTCCTGACCAGCGGACTTGCGATCACCCACCATGGCGCTTGCCAGCGACTTTCTAACGGCTATGCTTGGAACAGCCTGCTCGATCCTCGAGCGGCTGCTCGCGCCATCCACCTGGCAGCCACCTGCCTTCCATCTATTTGGAGATCCCGCCTATGGCCGTTACCGCCTTCATTCTTGGGTTGCTCGTCTACATGGGGTTCCGTGTTTTTGCCGGGGCACTCTATACCGTCAAGCCTAACGAACGCGCGGTTTTGACATCCTTTGGCCGTGCTCAACGCATCGGCGACAGCCTGGTCACCGATGACAGCCTGAACGACGAAGAACGCCAGCGCTATCAATTTCCCGTGCTGCGCACCATCGGCCCCGGTGGCCCCTACTTCAAATGGCCCTGGCAGGAGGTGCACAAAGTCGATGTGGCCACTCAAGCCTTGGATGTGACCTGGGATCCCACCAAGCGCCAGTCCACCATCGAAGCGGTCACCAAGGACAACCTAACCACGGGCGTGAATGGGCAAATTCGCTTCCGCGCTTCCGAGAACAATCTCTATGCCTATTTGTTTGGCATCGACAGCCCCCTTGAGCATGTCATGGGCTATTTCGTCTCGGTGCTGCGTGAGCGCATCGCCAATTTTGTCGACCCCAAGGGTCAAAGCCTGGTCGGCGATGGAGAAATGCAAGGCGAGGAGGGTAGCGGTCCGGCGGTGGACCTATCCGAAGGGGTCTCCATTAACGATTTGCGCAAAAATCTGCCCCTGCTGAACGACTACATGGAACAACAATGTCGCTCCACCGGCACCCGCTATGGCATTGAGCTTGATGCCGCCCTGATCACCCAGATCGATCCGCCGACGGAAGTTGATCGCGCCCTCTCGGCCATTAACTCCACTCGCAACCAGGTGGCGGCGGATATCAGCACCGCGCGCGCCGATGCCGAACAACAAATCACCATGAGCAAGCGTGCGGTGGAAATCGCCAGCAACAACGCCCAGGCCGAGGTGGCACCGCTGCGCGAGCTTGGCGAAACCCTGATCAACATCAAATCCGCCGGTGGCCCCGAGTCGCTGCGCGCCTATCTGCGTAACATGCGCATTCCGTTGCTGAAACAGGCACGGCGCATTGTGCAAGTCACCGCTCCGAATCGCTGAAGGAGGATACTGTCATGTTCATCGATCAAGGTTTCGGCGCGGCCATCGCGTTTTTCTTCGGCCTGGCCTTTATTCCACTAGTGCTCGGTCTGTCCCGCTCCCTGGGACTTTATGCCGTGGTGCGGGAGCGCGAGGCGCAGGTCTTCACCCTGTTCGGCAAGGTCATCGGCACCCTGGACGATGCCGGGCTGCGGTTTCCTGTCAGCCACTTTGGACTCAAGGCCCTGTTGCTACCCTTCTTTGGCAAGCGCTATCTGGTCAGCACCGCGCTCAAGCAATTTTACCTGCGCGATCAGATGGTGAACTCCGAGGAAGGCACCCCCATGGGTGTCGGCATCTGGTACGAGATGCAGGTTAGCAATCCGGTGTCCTATCTCTTCGTCAACGCCAACCCAGAGGGTTCGCTGCAGGCCAATGTGGCCAGCTCGACCATCTCGACCCTGTCCAATCTGGAAATGGACAAAATGCTCGAGGATCGCCACCAGCTCAGTCGCAAGGTGCGCGCGACCGTTTCCCCGCTGTCGGAGAAATGGGGCTATAAGCTCGGCTCGGTCTATATCCGCAAGGTCGCCTTCACCGACCGGCAAATGGTGGACAATATCACGGAGAAAGTCGTCAAGCGGCTGGTGCAGGTCACCAGCGCCATGAAACAAGACGGCGAGAACCGCGTCGGTCTGATCAAGAGCCAGACGGCCTATAAGGTGTCGCAGAAAATGGCGGAAGCCGCCGCCACCCGCCCGGCCGTGGTCGGCGCGGCGCTGAACGACCTACGCCAAAAAGATCCGGAGGTGCTGGCCGCCGTGCTGGATGTGATGGAAATCGACCAGCTGATCGCCTCGCGCGCCGAGGTCGACGTGCTGCCAGCCGATGCCCAGATGCTAGTCGAGCTCGGTAGTAGCTCCGGCGGCCGACCAGTGCCGATGGCGCTCGATAGCGACGCGTTTTCTTGAGATCGTTGGCGCCCCAGCTCGGGGCGCCGCGACGCAACACTTAACTGTAAGATTAAGAAGTTATCGAAACAGACTGACTAATAAGCAAAATATTTTTCAGGATCACCTTGCTTTTTGGTCTTTTTTGATTAAGCTTGACAGCATTAGTCCGTTGTTTTGCCGCCACGCCCGCGAGCGGAGCATGCCATGTACAAGCTTCTTCTCCCGTCGTCCATCGCGACCCCCACGAATGAAACCACGCCCATCGACCAATCCCAAGGCATGGGGACTAACCCGCATCTGTCACGACGCGCGTTCCTGGAACAGCTGACGCTCGCCACCGGTGGTCTATTGCTCGGCGGCCTGCCAGAAGTGATCGCCGCCGCGCCAAACTCCCTGCAAGCGCAAGTATCCGCCCTGGTCAAGCGCATGCGTGCCGAGGGGCGTATCTCCTCGAATGAGCGCACCTCCTGGTCGATCTACGACTTTTCCAGCCGGCAAAAACTGGTCGCCATCAACGAGGACATTCCCCGTCAGGCCGCGAGCATGATCAAGCCCTTCGTGGCCCAGGCATTTTTCTACACCACGGAACGACGCGGTTCCGGGCTGCAATACACAAGCTCAGTGCGTGACATCATGGAGAGGAGCATCCGGCACAGCAGTAATACCGCGACCAACGAGCTGATGCAAATGGTCAGCCGTGCCAATGGCAACCGAGGGCCGGGGGATGTCGAGGCCGTGCTGAAAAAGCACGCGCCAGGCGTCTTCCGCGAGACTAGCATCGTGGAATACATCCCTGCCGGCGGGCGCACCTATCGCAACCTGGCCTCCGCGCACGATTACAGCCGCTTCCTGTTCGCGCTCTGGCATAGTCGCCTGCCGCAAGCCCAAGAGCTCCGCGAGATCATGGGCCTGCCGAATCATGATCGCATCACCCGTCGCGTCAGCAGCATCCCCGCCAATGTACGCGTATACGACAAAACCGGTTCCACCGCGCGTCTGTGCGGAAATATGGGCATTATCGAGTGTCAGGATAGTCGTGGACGCCCACGGCCCTATACTTTCATTGGCATCATCGAGCGCGACAACCGCACCGAGTCCTACACTAGCTGGATCACGGCGCGCAGCAACGCCATGAGATCCGTCTCCAATCTGGTGTACCTCTACATGAAAAACCGTCATCAGTTGGTCTGAGCGGATTTTCAGTCATCGCCCAAAGGGTCAAGCGGGTTCGCACAACTTTACTACCCGGCGGCGCGCTCGCCCTGCGAAATCGGGCCCCCCTCCGTCGGGCATGATGGGTTTTGTCGCGCCCCGCAGCCAGTCCTTGGCAAGCGCGCACGAATCCATTAGCATCTGTCATTGACAATTCATAATCACGAAGCCGGACAAACGGCTCAAACGGGTGATCGACCACCATCGCCTTGAGGCTCTTGATTGTTTGGATGCGTTTTGATCGACGCGATGCTCAGCACTAGCACCGCGGACATGTGACGCCTGCCTAACTGACGCGCTTTTTCGGCCATCCCGCGCCACCAGAGTTGGGGCACGACATTCGGGATCGCCAATCGCGCGCCAGGACAAGAACCGGTTTCCTTTAACCAAATGTAAGCGCCTTCCACGACATCTGATGTAAGCGAGGTTTCGCATGGCTGACGCCAAGGGCAAGTCCCGCCGTCTCATTCTCTTGATTGTCTTTATCTTCGTCGCTGGCATCGGCTTTGCCGGACTCTTCAACGCCAGCCTGAGCGCCACCAACGAGATGGAGTTCTGCGTCTCCTGCCATACGATGGAGACCAATTATCTGGAATATCAAGACAGCCTGCATTTCAAGAATCCCTCAGGCGTGCAGGCAACCTGCGCCGACTGCCACGTCCCCAAGGCCTTTCTTCCCAAGATCGCAACCAAGGTGATTGCCGCCAAGGATGTGTACCATGAAATCATGGGCACCATTGATACGCCGGAAAAATTCGAGGAACATCGTTGGGCCATGGCCTCTCGGGTATGGAAGAAGATGGAACGCAGTGATTCGCGCGAATGCCGTACCTGTCATGAGTTCAAAAATATGGATTTATCCGAACAAGGCCGCTCGGCGCGCAGCCGTCATGCTCGTGCCGAGGACAAGGGTCAAACCTGCATTGAGTGCCATCAAGGTGTGGTCCACGAGATGCCACGTGAGCCAAGGGTGAAAGACGATGGCTAAGCCCCGACCTGATGCTTTATCCCAAAATCCATCTCGACTGGCCACTCTCGGCGGCGGCGCCCTGGCCGCCCTGCTGCTGCTCGCGACCACGGCAGGGACGAGCGGCGCCACGGAAACAGACCTTGATCGCGAGCTGCGCCTCTCGGCCATGATCGGCGACACCGAGACCATCGCCGCTCTCATTGACCAGGGGGCCGATGTGAATGCCGCCAATCAATTCGGCAAGTCCGCACTCATGATGGCCGTCGAAAGCGACAGCATGGACACTGTTGCTCTCCTGATCAGCCGTGGTGCTGATATCAATGAGCGCACGGTCGCTGGGTGCACCGCGCTCACCTTTGCCGCCGAGAATGGCCACATCGGCATTTCGGCGTTGCTGATCGAGCGCGGCGCCCATATTCACGACCGCACCCGCGCTGGCTGGGATGCACTCATGATCGCAAGCCGTCACGGCATTGCCGAGATGGTGCGACAACTGCTTTTCCGCGGCGCTGATCCGCGCGCAACTGACAGGGACGGACGCACCGCCTTGATGAACGCCGTTGCTGCCGGTCACCTGGCGACCGCGCAACTCCTGTTGCAGGCCGGCGCGGACATCCAGAGCCGCGACAAGGAAGGGGACACGCCGCTGATCATGGCCGCTGACAATGGCCACGAAGCCGTCCTGGACTTGCTACTCATGGCCGGCGCCGATGTCAACGCCCGTGACGAGCTTGGCATGACAGCGCTGTCCTGGGCTGTCACCGACGGCTTCGAGCCCATCGCACGCCGGCTGCTAGCGGCCGGGGCCAATCCCAACGTCGCCGACATCGATGGCGTGACGCCGCTGATGGTGGCCGCTAAGGAGGGCGACACCAGCTTGGTCCGCCTCCTGCTTGAGCATGGAGCCGATCCCCAAGCCAGGGATGCCGAGGGGCACACGGCGCTTGAGTTGGCCAGTGACGGCGAGCATGATGACGTCGCTCGGGTACTGAACACAACGCCTTAGACCATGAACTCACTAGGTTTTTATATCACCAGGTTGTGATCTTAGGCGCAGTTTTGCCCTGCATCATGATTCGCCCTAGGCACAGCGGTTCGCCTCCGCGGGTTGACCAGAGAGACGCTACCCCGGAGCTTGGTTTACGCCAATTACCTTGCTTATTAAAAGGAAAAGCTATATTGCCAGCAAATTCCAGGCTCCGGGTGACCTATTTTTTACATTTTGGCTTGCAGCCTGATACCCCTGGGGCGCAGTCTCGGGCCCGTCACACTCAGCACCAGGGAGCAAGGTCTCCCCCAAACCCAGGTCGGTCGTATCGACCTATCACGAAAAATAGTCCGGAAATAGGAGGAGGAATCATGACCCAGCAACCCCCAACCCGCGCCCTGATCGGCGTTGCCTTGGCTCTCGGTCTCGGCTCGGGCACTGCTGCCCTGGCCGAGGACGCCGCCGAGACCGCCAGCGGCACCATGCTCGCCGACACCTGCGCCGGTTGCCATGGCACCCATGGCAACAGTCAGGGCCCCGCCACCCCCAGCATCGCCGCCATGGACCCCATCGTCTTTGTCGAGACCATGCAGTATTTCCGCGATGATGAAACCTACTCGACCGTCATGGGACGCATCGCGCGCGGCTACAATGACGAAGAACTCGAGAAAATGGCCGAGTATTTCCACCAGCAGGAATTCGTGCCCGCCAAGCAAGACTTCAATCAAGACTTGGTCGAACTCGGCGCCGATCTGCACGAGCGCTACTGTGAGAAGTGCCACATTGAAGGCGGCAAGGCGGTTCCCGAGGAAGAGGACTATTACATCCTCGCCGGTCAGTGGACGCCTTACCTCAAATACGCCATGACCGACTTCGACGAGGAACGTCGCGAGATCCCCAAGAAAATGAAAAGCAAGCTTGAGGAGATGCTCGAAACCAATGGCGATGACAGCCTGGCCGCTCTTTGGGCCTACTATGCCAGCCAACAATAAGGATTTCGGAGGAGTATTCAGATGACGATGAACCGACGCGACTTTGTCACAACCACCGGAGCCCTGGCGGCTGCCAGCACCTTTGCCGGTACTCTGGTCTTCCCCCAGATCGCCCGCGCCGAGACCAAAAAGGTGGTCGTGGTCGGTGGTGGCACTGGCGGCGCCACCGCGGCCAAATACCTAAAGCTCGGCGACCCGAGCATTGATGTCACCCTAATCGAGCCGAACAAAACCTACTTCACCTGCTACATGAGCAACGAGGTTTTGGGAGGCGAGCGCGACCTCGACAGCATCAAGCAGGGTTACGAGGGACTCAAGGGCCACGGCGTAACCGTGGTGCATGACACCGCCACTGGCATCGACGCCGACAAGAAACTGGTCACGACCGCCGGCGGCGATGAATTCCCCTACGACCGCTGCATTGTAGCGCCTGGCGTGTCCATGCTCTACGAGAAGATCGAGGGCTACAGCGACGAGGTCGCGAAGAAAATCCCCCATGCCTGGAAAGCCGGCGAGCAGACCAAAATCCTGCGTGACCAGCTCCAGGCCATGGACGACGGCGGCACCGTGCTCATCTCCGCCCCGGCCGATCCCTTCCGCTGCCCGCCCGGGCCTTATGAGCGTGCCAGCCAGATCGCCATGTATCTGCAAAACGCCAAGCCCAAGTCCAAGGTCATGATCCTTGACTCCAAGCAAGCGTTCTCCAAGCAGGGCCTGTTCACCCAGGGCTGGGAGCGCCTGTATGGCTTTGGCACCGAGAACGCGTTGATCGAATGGCAGCCTGGCCCGGAATCCGCCGTGGTTGGCGTCAAGGCTGATGAGATGACAGTCGAGACCAGCTTTGGCGATGAGGTCAAAGCGGATGTCATCAACCTGATTCCGCCGCAGCAGGCCGGAAAGATCGCCCAGGATGCCGGACTAGCCAACGACAGCGGCTGGTGCCCGGTGGATAAAAAAACCTTTGAATCCAGCATTCATAAAGGCATTCATGTCATCGGCGACGCCGCCATTGCAACCGCCATGCCCAAGTCCGGCTACTCAGCCAACAGCCAGGCCAAGGTCACGGCCGCCGCCATCATTGCCATGCTCAATGACGAGGAACCCGGCATTCCTGCCTATGTAAACACCTGCTATTCCATCGTCGGCAAGGACTATGGCATCTCGGTTGCCGCCGTCTATCGTCTAAGCGAGGATGGTGCCACCATCGCCAGTGTTGAGGGCTCTGGCGGCCTGACTCCCATGGATGCACCCGATTGGGCACTGGCGCGAGAAGTCCAGTACGCCCATAGCTGGTATAACAACATCGTTCACGACATCTTCAGCTGAGCGGATAAGACGTCCGCAGCCCGGCGCGGCACACCCGCCGCGCCGGATTCCCTCCTTCAGGCGGCTTCCCCCGCCCGTTAAGACCAAGCTCGCAAACAAGCCCGCGCCCTTTACCGGAAGCGATCTCAGCGGTGCCCGCAGCCGTAAAATCCTGTTAATCATTCACCTGTATCTTGCCCAGTTTTGGCGTTGCGAACAGAACCCCAGGGTTACGGACCTGACGCCGTGCTTGGATGACAAATCTCCGTGCTGCATTCCCAACCGCTTTTCATGGGTACCCGCTCTCAAGGGCGCCGAGTATTCGCCGCTTGTCTCCTGTGGCAGTCGGTCCGCGCCCTGCTGCTTGCAAGTCTTGTATCCTTACCCGCACTCGCGCAGGGCGATCTGCCCCAGCCCCGGTTTCGCCTCGGCATCGTCAACGAGCGTCTCGACCGGCCCGATCATGCGCTTGAGCTATATGGCGAGATGCACCGCTACTTAGACGGGCGGCTGTTGGCGCATGGACTGGACGGGGCCGAGTTGGTCATCGCCGCGGACCTTGACAGCATGCAAGAGCGGGTCGCCGCGGGCGAGGTCGATGCCCTGCTCGAAGGCGTGATGCCAACCCTGGCCATCATTAAGCGCGGCAACCGGCTGCGCCCTGCCTTGGTTGCCTGGCGCAAGGGCCAACGCGAGTATCATTCCGTCTTTTTCGTCGCCCAGGACAGCCCCATTGCCAGCTTGCACGACCTGGCCGGCAAAACACTGGCGTTTGAGTCCCCGCGATCCACCTCGGCCTATTTCGTCCCCCGCGCCGCGCTGCGCGCTGAGGGTCTGTCCCTGATGCCGGCGGATGAGGCCGCGGAGCAGGCGGCCGGGACCGCCTCCATCATGGCTGAATCAGCGGCATTATCCGCGCCTGTTCGCTTCCGTTTCGCCGGCTCTGAACTCAACCAGGCCTATTGGGTGCAGCGCGGCCGCGCCGATGCCGGAGCGTTTAACGACGGCGACTGGGAGCGGGTACCGGACAGCCTCCGCAAGCAATTGCGCATTATTCACCGCACCCGCCCGCTGCTGCGCTGGCTGCTGTCATTCGACCAGGCATATCCCAGTGACAAGCGTGCCGCGGTGGTCGAGGTGTTAGCCAGCATGCATCTTGACACAGCCGGACAGGCCGTCTTGCAGCAGGCCGCGCGCATTGCCCGCTTCGAGCCTCTGACCGCGGCTGATCGAGACAGCCTCGCCTACTGGGCCGGGGTGCTGCGGCAGTTCGACTGACCATGGGCAAACTCAACCGCCTGAGCACCCGATACGCGCTTTATTTTGCGGCATCCCTGACCCTGATCCTGTCCATCACCCTGCTGCTGGCAGGCTTTTTTCATTACTCGGGTACCCAGGAGCTGCGCCGGGAGCTGCAGCAGTCTTTTTCCTCCGTGCATTCAGCCAGTGTGCATGCCACCCTGCGCGCCAGTGGGCGCTATCTGAGCAACCGCCTGTTCAATCCGCTGTTCGATCTGGACATCAGCCGGCTCAATGAGGAAATTGAACAAATTCACGCCTGGCTCGACCCGGAGGCGGTGCAGATTCTCGATGCCGACAAGCGAGTGCTGACCGATGGCACCAAGAACAATCCTGACTACGGCGCACAGGTTGAACTGCCACTGGACGTCCGCCCCGGCGAGCCGGTCATCGAGACAGCCAGCGATGCTTCCATCATGGTGTTCGCCATCGGCCATGACGACTGCCTCCACGGCTATGCGCGCATCCGCTTCTCGGACGCCAAAGACCGGGCGTTGCTCGCCAGCATGCAGCAGAAAGTCGATGAACTGTGGCAGGACTCGGCACGCCAACTCCTGCTGACGACCTTCATTGCCGTGGGTCTGATGGTGCTCGCCAGTGTGCTGATCGGTTGGCGTCTGTCGCAATCGCTGTCGCGGCCACTGCGGGCGATGAGCGAGGCTGCCGAGCAGGTCGCGGCCGGTCGCCGACAGCTCGATTTGTCCGGGGGCAAGGACGACGAACTCGGTCGCCTCGCCCATTCGCTCAACGACATGGCCGCCAGTCTCGGCAAGGCGGACCATTTGCTGACCCGAGCGCAGGAGATTGCTGCTTTTGGCAGTTGGGAATGGCGCCGCGACCGACCGGCGCTGATACTTTCCCATGGCGTCTGGCGCATTCTTGGGCTCGATCCGGGCGCTGTCGACGCCAGCGTCATCGGGCTGCTTGAGCGCTTCGAATCCAAGGACCGTGCCCGGGTGCGCGCCATTATCCAGGGCGGGAGCGGTGCAACAGCGGAGATTGAGGTGCGGGTGCGCCGAGCGGATGGCGAGACCCGGACGCTGATCCTAAAAGGCGAGCCGAGCCTGGACGCGGGCGGCCAGCCGCGCAGCTGTATCGGCACCCTGCAGGACGTCACCGAGCAACAAGAGGCACGCCAGCAGCTCATGCTGCTCGCCAACTACGACAACCTCACCCGCCTGCCCAACCGCCATCTGTTCTACGACCTTCTGCGCCAGGCAATCAAAAAAGCCCACCGTCAGGGGCATCAGGTAGCCTTGTTGTTTCTTGATCTTGACCGTTTCAAGGCCGTCAACGACGCCCTTGGGCATGCCGTGGGCGACAAACTCCTCGAACAGGTCGCGCGGCGCCTGAAATCCGCGGTACGCGACGGCGACACCCTCGCGCGGATGGGCGGCGATGAATTCACCCTCATTCTCGATGCGCTCGTGGACAAGACCGCCATACACAAGACAGCTGAACGCATCATCGCGAGCTTTGAACGGCCCTTTGCCATTGCGCAGCGTGAGCTGTTCATCTCCGTCAGCATGGGTATCGCCCTCTTTCCTGGCGATGGCGACAGTTCTGAAATGCTGCTGAAAAATGCTGACAGTGCCATGTACGCAGCCAAGGAGCGCGGCAAGGGCTGCTTCCATTTTTTCACCCAGGAACTCGACCGCCTGGCGCACGAGCGTTTCGTGATTGAGCATGCCCTGCGGCAGGCCATTGAGCGGCGCGAATTCGCGCTCCACTACCAGCCCCAGGTGCGAACCCAAGACGGCCAGGTGGTTGGCTTGGAAGCCCTGCTACGTTGGCATCGCCCGGATGCGCCGGACAGCTCCCCGGCAGCTTTCGTGCCTATTCTCGAAGACACCGGCATGATCACCCAGCTCACCGCCGGTGTGTTGCGCGAAAGCTGCAATGCCCTGCTAGAATTGCAGCAACGCGGCTTTCACCACCTACGCATGGCGATCAACCTGTCGGCGCGCCAATTTCAGGATCCGCGCCTGCCGGCCATGATCGATGCCGAACTCAGTCGCAGCGGCCTGAGCCCCGAGCGCCTGGAGATGGAAATCACCGAAAGCACCCTGCTCGATCACGACCAGAGCCAGCGCAATGCCGATGCCCTGGCCGAGCGCCACATTCGCCTGGCCATCGACGACTTCGGAACCGGCTACTCCTCACTGAGCTACCTCAAACGCCTCGACGTCGATATTCTGAAAATCGACCGGTCCTTCGTCGACCACCTACTCGATGACCCGGATGATGCCCAGATTGTCACCACCGTACTGGCCCTAGCGCGCGGGCTGCATATTGAGAGCATCGCCGAAGGGGTGGAGAATGCGGATCAGTTCGAGCGCCTGCGACAATTGGGCTGCGACCTGGTACAGGGGTATTTCGTGGCTCGCCCACTGCCCTTGTCGGTTCTGCTCGACTGGATGCGCGCGCGCCCAAGCGCGCCTTGAATTGGTATAGTCTGAGCGCTGGATTTGTTCCCCTCCAGCCTGCGCTTGCGTTGCCTGCGCCACCGGGCTCCCTATCCATCATACTCCTCCCGTACACCATGCTGTCCCCGCCCAATGGTTCAGTCCGTATCCACTCTTCCTGATTCGACGCTGGAGGATCGCCCGGCAGCGGATGTCTGGCTGCACTCGCTTGCCGCGCACTACGAGCCCAAGGCGCATAAACGCATCGCCGCCGCCTGCGCGCTAATGATCAACTGCTGGGGCAAGATGCGACTCGATACCGGCGAGAGCAAGGCTCGCCATCGCCTCGCCACCGCCGATATTCTGTTTAACCTACGCATGGATGCCGACACCCTGTGCGCGGCCTTGCTCAATGGCTGCCTGACACCTCAAGGGCCGAGCGAAGAGACCCTGGCCGAGCGCTTCGGCCCTGGCATCGCGCGCATGGTCGCCGACCTGGGACGTATCGGCGCCCTGACCCAGGTCACGCGCATCATCGCCGAGAAAGACCAGCACGAGCATGAGGAAAACCTGCGCCGCCTGCTGCTCGGCATCGCCGAGGACGTGCGCGTGGTGCTGGTGGTGCTGGCCGAGCGGCTGCAGCTGATGCGCGCCGCCAAGCCGCTTGAGCCCGCCCGTCAGATGGCCCTGGCCGAGGATACCGAGCGCGTCTACGCACCTCTGGCCAATCGGCTCGGCGTGTGGCAGATCAAATGGGAACTCGAGGATCTGGCGCTGCGCTATCGCCATCCCAAGGAATACAAACGCGTCGCCAACGCCCTGCGCGAGCGCCGTGCCGAGCGCCAGGACTATATCGCTCGCGTGATCGAACGGCTCAACGAGGAGTTCGCGCGCGCTGGCATCGCGGCTCAGATCAGCGGGCGGCCCAAGCACATCTATAGCATCTGGCGCAAAATGCGGCGCAAGCGGGTTGAGTTCGAACAGATCTTCGACCTGCGCGCGCTGCGCGTCATCGTTGCCGACATTCCCGCCTGCTATGCCGCGCTCGGGGTTGTTCACGGCCTCTGGCGGCACATCCCGCACGAGTTCGATGATTACATCGCCACGCCCAAGGGCAATCTTTATCGCTCTCTGCATACGGCAGTCATTGGTCCCGAGGACAAACCGCTAGAGGTGCAAATCCGCACCCAGGAGATGCACGAGCATGCGGAACTGGGCGTGGCCGCGCACTGGGCCTACAAGGAAGCCGCCGGCCATGACGCGGATTTCCAGCGCCGGGTGGTATGGATGCGCAACTGGCTCGAGCTACAGAACGACTGCGACCAAAGCGGCGAACTGCTGGCGCGTTTCAAGGCCGAGTGCGAGCCCGCGCATGTCTATGTGCTCACCCCCCAGGCCAAGGTCATTGAACTGCCCAAGGGTGCCACGCCGCTCGACTTTGCCTACGCCATCCATTCCGAGATTGGCCACCGCTGCCGAGGGGCGCGCGTCAATGGGCGTATCGTGCCCCTGAGCCATCAACTCGCCAGTGGCGAGTCGGTGGAGATACTGACCCAAAAGAACGCCAGCCCGAGCCGCGATTGGCTCAGCCCGCATCAGCATTACATGGTGACCTCGCGCGCGCGCAACCGGGTGCGCCAGTGGTTCAAGTCGCAGGACTTCGACCGCCATCTCGCCGAGGGACGCGCGGCGTTGGAGAAGGAACTCGCGCGCCTGAGTATCGATACCAAACCCATGCTCGATCAGATGGCGTCGCGCTACAACTTGCAGCGTGGCGAGGATGTGCTCGCCGCCATCGGCCGAGGCGACCTGAGCGTCGGCCAAATTGCGCGTCAAGTCGGCCAGGGCACTCAGGTCGGCGAAGCGCGTGCCCAGACGGGGGATGACACACCAGCCAGTCCGGCCGAGCATCGGCAACAGATCAGCTTCAAATCGCGGCGGGCCAGAGCGGGCACCGCCGGCGACAACAACCGCGAGCCGGATATTATCGTGCAAGGTGTCGGCGATTTGATGACTCAGATCGCCAGTTGCTGCAAGCCGGTCCCGCGCGATCCCATCGTCGGCTTTGTCACCCGCGGACGCGGCATCCGCATTCATCGCCAGAACTGCCGCAACATCGCCCACCTGCCGCCCGGTGATCGCGAACGCCTGGTCGAAGCCCGCTGGGCCGAGCAGTCATCCGACAGCCGCTTTGCGGTGGATGTGCGGCTGCTGGCCGTTGATCGTCGCGGACTGCTGCGCGACGTCTCCGCCGTCCTTGCCGACGCCCATGCCGATGTGGCAGGCGTAACCACCCACAGCGACAGGCGTGCAGATGTCGCCAGTATGCGCTTTACCTTGCGCATTGGTGGTATCGACGAACTCAAGCGCCTGCTCACCAGACTAGGTCAAGTGCCCGATGTGTTTGAGGTTAAGCGTGTTTAGACGGATCGCGCGGCTATCGGCCTTGGTGCTTACCCTCCTGCTTGGCCTGCCTGGTCTGTTCGCACTCGCCCCCCAGACCGTCGCCGCGGAGATCGCCCCGCTCGAGCGCACTTGGGACTATCGCTGGGGAGATTCGCCCGTCGCCCCGGACGGAACCCCGCTGTGGACCCAGACCAGCGAGGAAGGCGCATGGATTGCCATCGATTTTCCATCCAACCCACCCGGCCGCGGCGGGCGTGGGAATATCTGGTACCGGGTCACACTGCCGCCGCTCGACTGGCGCGATCCGGCGCTCTTTATTTTCAGCGTCGATACCATCGTCGAGGTCTATCTCGACGGCCAATTGCTCTATCACCATGGGACCTTCAGCGCCGAGGGCAGGGGTGAATTTGCCGGCTGGCCCTGGCATCTAATCCCGCTGCCGCGCGATGCCGGCGGTAAGAAGCTTTATTTTCGCGTGTTCTCCGACTACAAGGACATCGGCCTGTGGGGCGAACTGCTGCTCGGCGAGCGCATCGACCTGTTGCAACGCATCCTGGCGCAATCGGTCGAGCGACTTATCACCAGCGGCTTTTCGCTGCTAATCGCCATTCTGGCGCTGATATTCGCGCCACTCGAGCGTGACCGCCGAGGTTTTGGCGCCATTGCGCTCTTCTCCTTCGCATCCGGCAGCATGTTGCTCAGCGGCGCCCAGGCCGCGCTGCTAATTGTCAATCGCCCACTGCTGTGGGAATTCCTTGGTGCCGGTGGCTATTATCTGATTCCCGTCGCCATCGCGCTGCTGCTTGAACAATGGCTGCGCCCGGACAGGAGTTGGCTGCTGGTGATGATCCGCCGGCTGCATCTGGCGTATCTATTTGGTGCGCTCGCCCTCGCCGGACTCGGCTGGATCTCATTGGCCAACACCTACCCGGTCTTTGATCTGCTGTTCGCCATCACCCTGCCCATCATGATGCTGCCAGCCTTGCGTCTCGCCCGTGCCGGCACCCTGGAGCAGCAGCTCATCCTAGCCGCGGTGGCCCTGCTCGCGCTGCTGTTGATGCTTGACATGGCAGTGGCGCACAATCTGCTGCCCTGGACCCAGGTTCCGCTCAACTGGGGCGTGCTCGCTTTCTCCCTGGCCATTGTCCTGATCTCGGTGCGGCACTTTGCTAGCACCCAGCGCGAACTCGCGCTGCTGAATACCTCCTTGGAGACGCAGGTCGCCGCGCGCACCGCCGAGCTCGAACGCCTGGCCCAGGCCGAAGCCACCCGCGCGCGCCTGCTGGAAATGGAGAATCGCAAGGCCGCGGAACTCGAGGCGCTGATCGCGCGCGTGCAGAGCTGCGACAGGCTGGCCGAGACCGAGCAGGTGCTCAGCGATAGCCTGCCCGGGCTGTGCACACCACTGCCGGGGGCTTTTTACCGCGTTGGCACGGCCGTCGACAACAGCGAGCCGCGCGCAACCTGGGGGCAGCCGGTCCCGGATCTGCGTGAAAGTCTAGCCGCCCCGACCCCTGGTCCCGAGAGCGCGCGCGATTCGGTCAATACCGACACTCTCGAGACCAGCCGCGTCTGGCCGTTGCGTCTGCGTTATGAGCACCCGCAGCTCGGACGAACCGACTTTGGACTTCTGTTGGTGCGCTCGCCCGCGGACGGAACAGCAACCGAGTCGATCCATACAATCCACCTCTGGTGGCGGATACTGGAGCGAGCGGTGGAGAAGATTAACCTCGCTCTGTCGCTGCTGGCGCTGCAGGAAGAGTTACGGGATCTGTCCTACCAGGACGGCCTGACCGGGCTGAAAAACCGGCGTTTTCTTGACCAAGTCTTGGCGCGCGAAATCGCCCTGGCCGAGCGCCAGCGCTCATCCCTGTCACTGGTCATCTGCGATGTCGACCACTTCAAGCAGTTCAACGACAACCACGGTCATGCCGCCGGAGATGCCGCGCTCAGGCAGGTTGCCACCCAACTTAGCCAGGCGTTTCGCAATACCGATCTGGTCTGTCGCTTTGGCGGCGAGGAATTTGTCGTGCTGATGCCCGGCGCCAGCCTCACCTCGGCCCGCGAGCGCGGCGAGACTCTGCGCACAATGGTTGCTGCCGAGCCGATTCAGTTCCAGGATCAGATACTCAGGCCTGTCACCCTCTCGGTCGGCATCGCCAGTTATCCAGAGCCGGTGACTAATCCCAGTACTCTGATGGTGCGCGCCGACCAGGCGCTGTATCGCGCAAAACAGGCAGGCCGCGACCGGGTCGAGTTGGCGGGTTGATGGCTTGAATGTGCGCACCCCGTGTCGACCACGGCCATGGTGGCCACCGCCTGCCCGGCCTTAGTCAGGGCATGACGGCCTTGCTCGCTCATCCGTGGACGCGCGATGGTCAAGTGCTGGTCGGGTGGTCGTGTTAGCGCTCCATAGCGCCCCAGTTCGAGGAGTCAGTCATGGGGGTTGCGGTCAGCGACAACCAGTCGGCGCGGGCCTGACAACAGCCGCGTTTGTGACCATAATCGAGCCATGGCACTGATGACGCTGCTGCAAAGTTCGTTTTCGTGGCCAGTTCAGCCAGCGGATTTGTGGCGCCAGCATCCTGCCTATCGGCATTCTACTCGGTGCTTGGTTCGGCACCTTCCGGATCAATGCCCGCGGCTTTGAGAAGGTGGAGCAGGCGTTCCTTTTCTTCGTGCTCGGCCTCGGCGCGGGCCTGTTCGACCTCGGCGCGCGCCAGCGCGGCCTCGGCGCGCGCCTGTTCGACCTCGGCGCGCGCCAGCGCGGCCTCCACCCGTTCTTCCGCCTGCTCTAACTTGCGTTCGATGTCCTGCAACTCCTCGAGAATCTCGTCTTCGAGCTCCATGGCGTCGGCGATCTCCGGTTCCGCGGCGGCCTGCTGCAAGCGCCTTAAGAGGGGGCGATATTCCGGCGGGATATCCTGTTCATCAATGCTCAAATAATGCCGGTCGCGGCCAGTGCGGCTCTGGTCGAACAATTGCAACATCTCCTCCACCGCCGTGCGGCGCTGGCCTTTCAGTTTGGGGATCTGAATCACGTAGCTGTCATGGGTCAAGCTTTCAATGAAAGGCTCGGCTTGCGCCAGCGATTGCCCGGAGGCGAGATCCACGCAATCGCGGCGCACGTGAATGACCGGAGCCTCGCTGTGCTCAAGCGCGTGGCCAAGAAAATAGATGGTCAGAATCGGTATGCCTTCGCGGGTTTGGTCGCCACTCTCGCGGGTGACCATGCGGATGTTCTCCGGGTCGCGATACTGGGCCCCCAGATAGCGGCGAAAACGCAGGATATCGGTGGCGAACTTGGCTTTCTGCAACTCGATCAGAACCTGCCTTTCGATTCCTTCGACGTTGCGCACTCGGGCGGCGAAGTCCATGCGATAGACGGTCAGTACCCGCTTGCCGGGGCGCTCGATCTGTTGGGTGCGCTCCTGGGGGCAGAATTCCAGGCTGAGAATGTCTTCCTGCAGGATGGTGCCGATCAGCAGCTTGGCCAGCGCGTTATCTTCAAGCAGATACTTGAAGACGGTGTCGTACATGGGGTTGGCGATATGCATGGCGCGTTTGGGCGAGTGGGGTTTATAGAGGGGCAGGGCGTGGTCATTCGCAGCCGCCGTTTTGTTCCGCGTCTTTTCTCAAGTATAGAGAATGCATCACCTGACGCAGTCGTCCTCGCAGGTCGGCAAAGCCGGGGCTCACTGGCCAACTTGATCATGATCCCGCTAGCCGCGCCAGGTTTCCTGTTTCGTCGTGTCAGCCCGGAAGCCCACACTCCAGGCATCACGGCGCGCCGGGTCGACCGAAGCGAATCGGGTGCTGCTTGACATAGGCCTCGGAGAAATCCAGGTGGATCTCATAACCGCCGTCCTGCTCGCGAATCTTCACTTGCTTGAGATCCGGCATCCGGGTGGCAAGCCAGGAGCACATGGCGGCAGCCATGGCCTCATTGTTAGTGGTGATGGCCTCGGTCAGATTGGCGGCGATGAACTGGGCTTTCTGACCCAGATCGGGCGCGAGCAAATGCCGACCATCAATCACAATGCCCTCGGCATTCATGCGCTCATCCATCTTGGCCAGATAAGCGCCCTGATAATCGGCCAGCACCTTGGCCCGGTCATATTCCAGCTGGGCAATGCCGTTTAGGGTGACGGCCATCAACCCACCTGATACAGCTTCCGAAGCAGTCATGTGCCAGCCTCCAGGCGAATACTCTCCAATGGCAGTGCGGTGCGCTCGACCACCTGCCGCAGCACGAAGCTCGAATGCACCCCCGAGACTCCTTCGATGCGGGTGATCTTGCGCAACAACAAGTCCTGATAGGCATCCATGTCGCGCACCAACACCTTCAGCTGATAGTCGGCATCGCGCCCGGTGATCAGCGAGCACTCCAGCACTTCCGGCCAACCAGCCACGGCGGCGTCGAAATTGGCGAAACGCTCAGGCGTATGGCGATCCATGGCGATATTGATAAAGGCGATCAGATCCAACCCCAGGGCGCGCGCATTCAGCAGTGCGCGATAGCCGGCAATGATGCCACGCTCCTCCAGCGCCCGCACCCGCCGCAGGCAGGGCGAGGGCGACAGCCCGATACGATCAGCCAACTCCTGATTGCTGATGCGCCCATCGCCTTGCAGCTCGGCGAGGATGCGCTTGTCGTAGTGGTCGATGCTCATGGCTGCCAGATGAAGTTGTTAAAATTGCTTTATTTAAATAAATACTAGCAGATTATTGCCAGATCACTCGAAATTATTCCAAATTCGCAATCCTCTGCCGGGACCTTTGCGCGACACTATCTCCCGTCGGCCACAAGCCAACAATCGCAGCGGCGGCCCACAAGGTTAATCCGCGACAACCCCGGCGATTCTGACCGGATCACCGGATCAGGACTGATGACAATCAGGCAACCCCCTGTCATGAGGACTGAAATCTGTTACGGCGACATCGGGGTCCGCGAACGGACCCCGAATGTCTTCCGCTCCGCGGGCCTTCTCGGCAGGCCATGAGGCTTACCATAAATCTTATGGATGCATCATCCGGGGTGGCCGGGACCATGAGCGTTAGAGCAATCCGTCCAACGGACTGCGCACCCCCTGCCCGCCGCGATTGAGCACATGGGTATAGATCATGGTGGTTGACACATCCGCGTGGCCCAGCAATTCCTGCACCGTGCGAATGTCATAGCCCGACTCCAGCACATGGGTCGCGAACGAATGGCGCAGGCAATGGCAGTTCACCTTCTTGGCAATCCCGGCCCGCGTTCCCGCCGCTTTCACCGCCTTCTGCAAGCCATTCTCATGCACATGATGCCGGCGCATCTTCCCGCTGCGCGGGTCCACCGACAGCCGTGCGCTTGGGAAAACATACTGCCAAATCCATTCCTTTGCCGCATGCGGCCACTTGCGCGCCAGCGCATCCGGCAAAAACACCTCCCCAAAGCCCTGGGCCAAATCCTGCTCGTGCAAAGCGCGGACTTTCTCCAGCTGCTCCCGCAGTGGTTGCTCCAACCGCCCCGGCAGCGGCACCACCCGATCCTTCTGTCCCTTGCCATCGCGCACCACAATCTGAGGGTAGGCAAAATCGATATCCCGCACCCGCAGGCGCACGCACTCCATCAGCCGCATGCCCGTCCCATAGAGCAAAGCCGCCATCAAATGCTGAGTGCCTTCGATGCCCGTCAACAAGCGCGCGACCTCCGAGCGCTCCAGCACCACCGGCAGCCGCTTCGGTCGTTTCGCCCGAACGAAATCGCCCATCTCGTCCATGGACCGACCCAACACCTGCTGGTAGAGAAACGCCAAGGCATTCAGCGCCTGGCTCTGGGTACTAGCCGACACATTGCCCCGCACCGCCAAATCCTCAAGGAAGGCACGCACGCGCTCCGCGCCCAGCTCCGTCGGGTCGCGGTTGTCGCAGAACAGAATGAAACGGCACACCCAGGTTTCATACGCCTGCTCGGTGCGGATTGAATACTTGCGCCGGCGAATCTCCGCAATCATCCGCTCGAGCAGCGCGGAATGATTCTCCCTCACCGCGTCCAATGGCGAGCGGGCATTGCGCTTCGGCTTGAAAGCGATGCCTGACACGAGTTGCTCGGCCGCATTGCCGGTACCCGAGGGTTCGGTCTCACGAGCGATCGTCGGATGATCCGCCTCTAGAGACCGCGCCGAATCGCGCCAGAAGCCCCAATCCACCTGCCCGGCCACCGGTGCATTAGCGGTCTCCAGCAAATTCTGTATAGCATCTACAGTTTGAGCAAATTGCCAGTCCTTAATTCCGCCTAGCCGCCCGGCATGCTCCAGGTAGCCAGTCACATCATCGACAGAGTGTTGCGCCAGTCGCTTGCCGGAAACTGCCTTAAGATAGGCTTCCGCGCGCCGCACATGCCAGCGAATCGCGTTCTCCTTGACGCCTTTCATCCGCGCTAACTCGATAAAGCGTGCCCAGAAACGATCCATGGCGTCATTTGTTGTTGCTTGGTGCGCAGGCATGTGCTAGTGTCGGATTCACAGACAGAAAGTGTTGGATTTAGGGTGCTTGCGAGATCATTTGTTCTCAGGCTCGGCGCTAGACAGAATCCATGCTAACAGCGCTACACGGATTCTGTCTAGCACACCCGACCGATATTCTGTCTAGTAAACTGTTGAACTAATCCGCTCCGCGGAGCTTCCGGACCTACCGGCCCCCAACCCACACCTGCCACTGACAGCGCAATTGCACATTGTCGCCCACACTGAAGATGACCCAATCAGGGTCGTTGACAGAGGGTCTGACGATGACCGCATTACGCCAACGTATGATTGCCGCCATGCAGATGCATGGCTTCTCCCCGCGCACCCACCAGAGCTACCTCGCCGCGGTGCGCGATCTCGCCAAATTTACCCACCGCGCGCCTGACACCTTGATGCCGGATGATGTACAGTGCTACTTCGAGCACTTGGTGCGCGAGCGTGGGCTCGCCCCGGCGAGCGTGCGCCTGTTCTACCATGGCATCCGCTTTTTCTACCTCCAGGTGCTCAACTGGCCGGCGGTGGACCTGGCCGTCACCCTGCCCAAGCGCCCTCAACGCATACCCGAGCTGCTCACGCGCGAAGAGGTGGCGGCCATCCTGCGCGCTTGTGCGGATGTGCGCCATCACATGATGCTCAGCCTGTGCTATGGCTGCGGGCTGCGCCTGAACGAAGTGCTGGCGGTTCGCGTTGGCGATATCGATGGGGAGCGCCGACTGTTGCGCATTGAACAGGGCAAGGGCGCCAAGGACCGCATGGTCCCGCTCTCGCCGACCTTGTTGGCGCAACTGCGTGCCTACTGGCGCGCCTATCGCCCGGGCGCGTGGCTGTTTGCCGGACGCGCCGGGACGCGGCTCGCGCCCACCACGCTGCAGAAAGCCTTCACTCAGGCCAAGCAGCGCGCCGGTGTGCACAAGGTCGGCGGCATCCATGGGCTGCGCCACGCCTATGCCACCCATCAGCTGGCCGCCGGGCTGCCAGTGCAGCGCCTGCAACGCTTGCTCGGGCATCAGAGCATTCACACCACCCTGCGCTATGTGCATTGGCTGCCGAGCGCGCGTGAGGGTGAAGGCATGCTCGATGTCATTGCCCAGTTGGAGGCGGCGCATGGCTAAGTCCGCCTCCCTGCAAGTGCTGGTCAACGCGTGTCTTGACGGCTTGGTCGCGACCCAGACCTTGAGCCCACGGCAGTGGCAGGTGTGTCACCACATCCGCGATTGCCGCACCGCGGTCCTCGGCGGATTCGCCTTGCACTGTGATCAGTGCGATGCCGATGCGCTGTGTTACCACGCCTGTCGCGACCGTCACTGCCCGCGCTGCCAGCGCCAGGCCTCCGAGGCATGGTGCGCGCGTCAGCGCGCGGCCTTGCTGCCGGTGACCTATCACCATCTGGTCTTCACGCTGCCGTCCGCCCTCAATGGCTGGATCGAGGTCCATCCCAAACAGCTCTATGATCTGCTGTTCGAGACGGTCTGGGCCACATTGTCCGCCTTCGGTGCCAACCCCAAGCGCCTGGATGGACAACTGGGAATGACCGCCGTGCTCCATACCTGGGGACAGACGCTCACCCGGCATGTGCATCTGCATTGTTTGGTGCCGGGCGGGGCATTCTCCGCCACCGGTCAGTGGCATCCCGCGAAAAGCACCTACTTGTTCCCGGTGCGGGCGCTCTCGCGTCACTTGCGTGGCGGCTTTGTCAGTCGTCTGCGCCAGGCCGTCGCGGCTGGCGAATTGAGCCGGTTAACCGATCCACGCGAGATCGATCGCATGCTCGATACCCTGATGGGCACCGAGTGGGTGGTCTTTTCCAAGCCCTGCCTGGCGCGCGGCGACACCGTCGTCGACTACCTCGGACGCTACAGCCACCGCACCGCGCTGAGCGACAGCCGCCTACTCAGCTTTGATGGCGAGTCCGTTGAACTCAGCTACAAGGACTACCGCGATGGCGACCAGCGCAAAGTCATGACCCTCTCCGGTGAGGAACTGTTGCGCCGCTTTCTGCTCCATGTGTTACCAAAAGGCTTCATGCGCGTGCGTCATTTCGGCTTCCTGGCCAATCGTTGTCGTGCTCAGCGCTTGCCGGCCATCCGCGCGGCGATCGGCGCGGTGCAAGCGCGTCCTGTTGCAATCATGCCAACTGAGCCGGGCACCACCGGGCATCCGCAACCTTCCAAGACCTTTGATGGTTTTCCCTGCCAGAGCTGTCGCGGCGGACGACTGCGGGTGCGCACCGCCTTGGCTCCCAAACGCCGTGATGGAGGATAGTGCGCGCCGATCACTCGTCCCCTCCCTTCACCTGCCATGAGAAACGTTTCGGCCCGATCTCGGGTCCGTGCACGCGCTCGACTCGCGCTCGAGAATCGACTAAACTCAGCGCTAATACACAGCGCATCTTCCCCCAGGGAGGCCACCAAATGACGTATTTCCCCTCCCGCTGCCGCCCGTGCCGCTGCTTCAGCGCCAACACCACCCCCGCACTCCCGGGGTCTGACCAATACAATCCCCTAAGAAGCCAGCTCTCGAGCCTCTGCGCCGGAGAGCCCGTGCCAGGATCGGATTAGTCCAACAGACATTTATCCATCGGGCGCTGAGAGTTCAGCGCATGATCGGACTCACGGCTTAGCGCCCGATGGATAAATGCTTAATAGTTAGATGTAGAAAGGGGTAGGAACGTGACGGTCCTTTTTTGGGGAATTAAAGGGGTCTGGTTGAAATTATTTTCCCAGGCAAAAAAACAACACATTATCAATCGCCTAACGATGGCCTCCAGTCCGACCGCTCGCTTCGCTCGCGGCGGCTGAGGCTGGCGTTAGGCTTGGCTAGGCGGAAAGCTCACATCGGAGTAGTACGAAATGAACAAATACAATTTAATCAATGAGTTCTTCTCAAACCCTGAAGATGCGGTAAAGTTCTTTGTTCAGTTAAAGGTGTTGAAATTTGCAAATGAAGAGGCAAGCTGCATAGCTTCCTTGGAAAAGAAAACTGATAGTAAATGGACTTATATGCTGGAATGGCAGGATGGCAAGTATGTTGGTGAGCATATAAAACCGTTCAAGCCTTCAAAAGAAAATATCGAAAAATTCAACAATGGTTGTGAAGGATTGGCAAAGCTCTTAGAAAGATATATCGACACAAACGATATTTCAACTGTAACAAACGCTCCTAGTCCCTTTGGGGATATGGTGTACAAAGGGCAGTAAGTTAATTAACAAAGCCTAATTAACTGTTAGGCCGTACAAAAAATTCATTCTGACAGGAGAACCACTACCATGGATTTGAAGCAGTTGCTACGCCAAGATTTTGACATAGATTTTCCTATTTCCGGAGGGTTTGGTAATTCTCTCGATAATGCCATTTACATACATCGACAGAATCCGAACGACTACACATCTGTTGAGTACGGTATACTAAAATGTCTTGGTTATGGCAGAAATATAGAATGGAAATTAATACAGCAGTCAACGTTACATCACAATGGAAAGACTCTTGATCAACTAAAAATCGAAACTCGAAAAACAACAGAAGATGAGATAATTACTCAGATTGAAAACTATTATTTTGATATATCGGAGTGCGTCGATTTTTAATGCCGAAGAACTGAATCTGTATTTTTTATAATCAAAGGGGCCATGGTGAATTTTTCTCTCAGACCGTAAATTAATGCGCAATCAATCGCCTAACGATGGCCTCCAGTCCGACCGTTCGCTACGCTCGCGGTGGCTGAGCTGGCGTTAGCTGCGGCAGTCAACGATCGTTCTTATTCTTATGGATTGACAAGAATAAGAATAGAGGTATCCTTATCCTTACGACCAAGCCCGCAAGAGGATGCCTCCGTGAGACAGATCGAGATTGATGACGAAGTTTTTGGCTATCTTCAAAGTCAAGCCCGTGCCTTCGTCGACACACCAAACCTAACACTGCGTCGTCTTTTCCAACTGGAAAAGAATCCACCTAAGCCTGCGGTGGTTGCGCCAAGCCAACAAAAAACAAGAAAAAAACTGCCGAAGGCAAATCTGCTAGCACTAATATCTAGCGGACTCTTGCAGGACGGCCAGTCAGTTTTCCTAGTGGATTACCAAGATAACAAGTTGACACAGTACCGAGCCGTCATCGCTGGATCGTCCTTGAAGTGGCACGGACAGACTTATTCAATGAGCGACTTAGCTCAAGAGTTGCTGAAAAAAGAGGGATACAGCAGCACCTCAGTCCGCGGCCCTACGCACTGGTGTACCGATGATGGAATTACTATCAAGACTTTGTGGCAGCAGTATCTGAGCAAGACTACACTGGCAAATAGCTAAGGAAATCAAAGCGGCCAGGAATCAAAGAATCAAAGGGAATCAAAGGAGGGATTAAAGGAACTAAAGGGAAGGAACTAAAGGGGCCTGGATGGAATTGTTTTCCAAGCAGAGAATCAACGCTGAATCAATCGCCTAACAAGAATTAAAGGGGCCTGGTTGGAATTGTTTTCCAGGCAAAGAATAAACGCAGAATCAATCGCCTAACGATGGCCTCCAGTCCGACCGCTCGCTTCGCTCGCGGCGGCTGAGGCTGGCGTTGAACTGTATCAAACGGGTCAGGTTCGATTTAATTTTTTAGGACCGAATCTAATTCATCAAGTCGCCTAACACTGTGCTCCAGCCGAAGCCGGTTTCGCTTTCGCTCGACCGGCTCGGCTGAACACGGCGTTAGCTCATCATACTCAGAATTATCGATGTATTTTGAATGGGACTGGCGGAAAGCCACGGAAAACGCTAGAAAACACGGAATATCATTTCCCGAAGCCACTGAAGTTTTTGGTGACAACTTTTCCTCATGCGTTCCCGATCCCGATAACTCATATGGCGAAGAACGTTTTCTCTTGTTCGGAAAAACAAAATCAGGAAAAGGTTTAGCTGTCTCGTTTACCGAAAAACAAGATATTATCCGTATTATTTCTGCTCGCCGAATGACAGCATTTGAACGTAAAGCTTATGAACAATGAAAGAGATTTAAGGCCAGAATATCCTGCTGAGCTGATCAAGTCTGGCATCCGTGGAAAATATGCCGCACGTTATCGCAGTGAAAGCACTAATGTTGTGCCTATTGATCCTGATTTGAGCGCAATATTTCCAAGCGTTGATGCAGTAAATCAAGCATTGCGTTCCTATGCTAAAGAACACCAAATGCTGAGCTAAAATTAATGGGGCCCGGGTCGATTTAATTTCAGGAATTGAATTAAACTGACAAAATCGGCTAACAAGCTGCTTCAGCGGGCGTCGGCTGAGCTTGTCGTTAGGCAGTGAGAATTCATTCGCTCCACTCATTTGCATGAAACGCAGTGAAGATATCGGAAATTTTAGAACGACTCAAAGAAGACGGTTGGTATCTTTCGGCGACAAGAGGAAGCCACAGGCAGTTTAAGCATCCCAATAAACCCGGTCGGGTTACGGTGCCCGGCAAGCCAAATGATGACGTGGCTCCAGGCACAAAGAACAGTATTTTTAAACAAGCCGGCTGGAAGTGAAACTATGCGCTATGCAATTGTCATTGAAAAATCAGAAAGCAACTTCTCAGCATATGTGCCGGATTTGCCCGGATGTATCGCAACTGGTTTTACGGTCGCCGAAGTAGAATTTGAAATCCGGGAAGCAATCGCCTTTCATCTAGAAGGCATGCGGGAAGACGGAATTAGCCCGCCGATGCCACAAAGTCAAGTAGAGTACATTGATATAGCAGCCTGACACGGTGCTCCAGCCGAAGCCGGTTTCGCTCTCGCTCAACCGGCTCGGCTGAGCGTGGCGCTAGGCGTCATGGTGGGTCAGACCCTCACGCCTAACGAATAAAAAAAAAGGAACGTCCAAGCCGACCAGGTTGGTATCGGCCAGCACCTCATTGAAGGTCCGCAAGGTCTCGACGCCGTACTACTCCTGCATCCAGCGCCGGAGCGCGAGTTTTCGGTGAAATGGGCCATGGCCAATCTATCCCATCGGTTCGAGTCGGCATGGACGCCTCGCCGCCGCCGCGTGCTAGCAGATCCTGGTCGCGGCTGCATTGCCGCAACGACTCATCTGGGCTTTGCCGATCCATCCTAAGGTTACAACCTTGGCCTGGGTGTGTCCGCGGTCTCCACCGGCAGCATGGGATAATCGACCTTGGGCGGCACACCGGTCAGACTCAGCAAAAAAGCCGCGATGGGGGCAATGTCCGCGTCGGTCGGGTCGATGCCGAGCTGGGCTGGGCCCATCACCGCGATCACCTCCTCGAGTGACCACACCTGGCCGGAATGGAAATAGGCCGAGGTCAGCGCGATATTGCGCAGCGGCGCGGCGCGAAAGACCTAGGCATCGTTCGGCGTCTGGGTCACTTCAAAGCGTCCCTTGTCCGCCGGCGGGCGAATGTGCTCGGCGGGCTTGCGCGTCAGCCCGAAGGGAAAATACGCCTGCCCGCCCACATTCACGCCGTTATGGCAAGCGGTGCAGCCCTTGTCGATAAAGCGCGCCACGCCCTGCTTGGCCAACGGGTCGAGCGCGTCATCCTCGCCCCGTAACCAGCGGTCGAAGGGTGCGTCCGGCGTGACCAAACTCGTCTTGTAGGCCTCGATTGCCTTGGCGAGGTTGTCGAAGCTCAGGGGCTCATCCGCGTCCGGAAAGGCCTCGGCATAGCTTGCGACATACGCGGTGATGCTCGCGAGTGTGGCAACCGCACCCTCGGGCACATTCGCCATCTCCACCGCAGCCTGAATCTGGCCCTTGGCCTGCGCCTTGAGTCCGGCCGAACGTGCACTCTGGCGTAATGCGTCATCCGGGCTCGGCGACGCGGCGCCCAAGCCCCGAGAATCAAGCCGGCGCTGCCGCCCGAGCTTGCGGTGATCGCGAAGCAAAAGGGCGGTAAAATGCCGCTTCCAGTCTTGGTGTGCGGCCCCGTAGGTATCGGATTTGCCAGATTGAATCCACCCGATCAAATCCACCCGACCCAATCCAAGGGCGCACCCTTGCTTGACATCGGTTGAGTAGCGCCGGGAGTCGCGAACATGCTTCAACTTGCCGAAAAATTGGGACAATTCACCTACGCCGACTACTGTCGCTGGCCCGAGGACGAGCGCTGGGAACTCATCGAAGGCGAAGCCTTTGCCATGTGCCCAGCGCCGACGTGGATGCATCAGGAGTTCATCACAGCGCTGGTCGCGCGGATCCACCCGCAGCTCGACGGCAGCCCCTGCCGCCTCTATGCCGCCCCCTTCGACGTGCGCCTGCCCAAGGCCAACGAAGCAGACGACTTAATCGCGACTGTCGTGCAGCCGGATCTGGCGGTGTTCTGTGATCGCAGCCGACTGGATGCCAAGGGCGCGCGCGGCGCCCCCGACTGGGCGATCGAAATCCTCTCCCCGTCGACGGCCGCCAAGGACCACATCCGCAAACGCGCACTCTACGAACGCCATGGCGTGCGTGAATACTGGCTCATCCATCCAGATGATCGGCTGCTGACCATTTACCGGCTCGACCACCAGGGCTGCTATGGCGCCCCGGACATTCTTGAGCTCACCGGCAGTACCGAGGTCTCCGTTTTACCTGGCGTGCGCGTTGACTGGCCGGCGCCGGATGCCTTCGACCTCTGAATCAACCCTTCCTGCATTCCTGGTGCCACGCGCCCCGCACGCCATCGCGATGGAATATTCACCCCGTCGCAAGGTAATTTATTATCGCTGGCCGGCGCGGCGATCTTTCGCGCTGCGGGTGTCACCCATTGCTGCATGGAGAACAGGCCGTTCGCCGATGGATTTTTTGCACGTGATTCGAGACATTGGTGGATCCCTGGATCGCGCCGGGGTGCGTTATGCGCTGATCGGCGGTTTCGCAATGGCCATGCGCGGTGTACAACGGGCGACGGTTGACCTGGATTTCATCCTGATGCTGGAAGATCTCGACTGCGCTCACCGGATTCTGCGACAGGCGGGTTACCAGCGCGCTTTTCATAGTGAGAATGTTTCCCATTATGTAGCAAGCCAACCAGGATTGGGACGGATCGATTTGTTGCACGCCTTTCGCGGGCCGAGTTTAAGTATGCTCGCCCGGGCCGAGCGCCTAGAGATCGCCGAGGATGTCAGCCTCCCGGGGGTGCGGATTCCAGTGGTGCAGGTCGAGGATATCATCGGCTTGAAAATTCAGGCGCTGATCAACGATCCGCGCCGAGAAGTTGGCGATTGGCAGGATATTCGGCTGTTGCTGGAAACGGCGGCGCGGATGGGCCGCAAGCTGGATTGGGAACTGATCGAGGACTATCTGGAGCTTTTCGGGCTTGAAAGCGAACAAGAGCGCATGAAAGGTTGGTATGGCGAGATTGACTGAATCCGACCGCGCGGCCTTTCGCCGCCTGCGCACGCACGGCTGGGTGGCCGCACCCGAAGAGCGCGCTCCCGCCGTGGTCGCCGCAACCCCCGAGGCGCGCTTGCGATATTGCCAATGGGCGACCCAGGCCGCGCGCTTTTATCGCGGAGAAAAGCCAGTTCGCTTTGGCGGCAACCACTGGCTACTTTAGCTCTGGCATTCATGCCCCTTTGCCTCCCTTTCGTTACCAGGACCTCGCCCGCCATGCCCATAGAAACCACAGAGCAAGCCTGCATCCGCCGCATTACCTGGCATCTGATTCCCTTCCTGGGACTGCTATACATCATCGCCTATCTCGACCGCATCAACGTCAGTTTCGCGGCCTTGCACATGAACCAGGATCTGAACCTCGGCGCCGCCGCCTATGGCACGGGCGCCGGGATTTTTTTTCTTGGTTATGTGCTGTTTGAGATTCCCAGCAATCTGCTGCTGCGGCGCATCGGCCCCCGTATCTGGATCGCCCGCATCATGATCACCTGGGGACTCATCTCCATGGCCATGGCCCTGGTGCGCGATGAATGGACCTTCTATGCGCTGCGCTTTCTGCTCGGGGTGGCCGAGGCCGGATTCTTCCCCGGCATCATTCTGTATTTGACCTTCTGGTTCCCGCAACAACAGCGCGCACGCATCGTCGCCCTGTTCGCGACCGCCACCGCGCTGGCTGGCCTGATCGGCAGTCCAATCTCTGGCGCCTTGCTTGGCATGCACGGCATCTGGGGCTGGAGCGGCTGGCACTGGCTGTTCATCCTTGAGGGCCTGCCCGCCGTCATCCTTGGAGTGGTCGTCCTGGCCGTTCTGCCGGATCATCCCGCGCAAGCCCGCTGGCTGCCACCACCGGAGCGAGACTGGCTAACCGAGCAACTCAAGCGCGAGGAACAAACCCTGGCGCAACAGCCATTCGCCCGGCATCGCCTGGGCGAAGCCCTCGGCAGTGCGCGGGTGTGGCTGCTCGGGCTGATCTACTTCTGCATGGTCATCGGCATGTACGGCCTGACCATGTGGCTGCCACAAATGCTGCGTGCGCTCACCGACGCCGATGATCTGGGCATCGGGCTGCTCAACGCCATTCCATTCCTTGCCGCCACCGCCGGCATGGTGCTGATCGGCTGGCTGTCCGACCGTCACGCCGAACGCCGCTGGCATCTGACCGGCGCCTTTCTCCTCGGCGCCTTAGGCTGTGTGCTCGCGGCACTCAGCCCCAAGCTGCCACTCGCGCTGGCCGCCCTCTCGCTGGCCACCATCGGCATTTGGGGCGTGATGGGTCCATTCTGGGCGCTGTCGACCTCCTTTTTGAGCGGCGTGGCCGCCGCCGCGGGCATCGCGCTGATCAACTCGATCGGGAATCTCGGCGGCTTCTTCGGCCCCAGCCTGATGGGCTGGCTCAAGCAATGGACCCATGGCTACAGCGCCGGCCTCATCGCCGTCGCCACCATCCTGCTCGCCGGCGCCATCCTAACAGCCAGTCTCGGGCGCCTGGCAGCCCAGGCACGCTAATGTCCACCATCTATCGCACGCATAATGCCCGGTTCTCAGGTTCTTGGAGCGCTCGACTCAACCGCCAAACCGAGCACAGATCAACCCTGCCACAGACGTCCAGGTACGCGTTCACTATGACGAGCACCTGCAGGACGAATTCCTGGCGGTGCGGGCCATCAGTCGGATGGTTCGGGGCGGAAGCGCAGAAAGTAATTACGCTTGAGGAGTTGGAACTCATCTTCGCGTTGAAACCCGGCGGATTCGACTTCCGCGATCACCTGCTCGCGCCCGGCGCGGACATGGCCCTGGACCCAGGCGGAGGCGATGGCGGGGTCGGTGCGGAAGTCGATGATCACCAGCCGGCCATCGGGTCGCAGGGCGCGGCGGATGGCGGCAAGCATGGCATGGGGAAACTCGAAGTGATGATAGGTATCGGCGGTGAAGATCAGATCGACGCTATGATCCGGCAACCCAAGGCTGTGCTGGTCATTGACGACTGTGACTAGATTGGTCAGCCCAGCCTGGGCGGCGCGCTCGGCGATAGCCTGGGTGAAGGGCTCGGAGATATCGACGGCGTAAACGCGGCCGCTAGGACCCAGTTCTCGCGCGAAAAGCAGGCTGAACAAGCCGCTGCCGGCGCCAACATCCGCCACTGCCTGACCAGGCTTGAGCGCCAGCGCCTTGAGGATCGCGCGGCGCTGATCGTAGAGCTCACGCCCGTCGCGCTCAAAGGTCTCACGCCAGAACTCGGGATCCGCGTCCAGGTAGTAGCTGTTCATGCTCGGGCCCAGAACCCGGCCGGCCTCGTCGCCGTTTTCCTGCTGAGCTGCAGCAGTTGCAGCGATCAGCATGCTTGCCACCCAGGTCAAAATCGCTAGGATGGCATGTCTCATTGTGGAGTACTGGCTCTTGATGGGTTGCAATGGATGCTCTCCTGTTTGCTGATTTAACAACGACTTGCTCGCTGGAATCAAGTATCAGGGGGCAATGACATTCGCTCCGACCGACCTGCCCACTGATACCTGGCCACTGACACCTTCCCTGTGATAGCTCACCTGTGATATCTCAAGGAATCCTATCCGGACATCACCGCATCACTTTCCCAAATACACTCATGTCCCTGCACACCGGACGCCTCCTACTGACACCAGATGACCCTTTGCAAGCACCACCCGCGGAGTCTCTGCGTGCTGCTCTAAGCCAGGCGGCTTTCCTCGGCGCTTCCCTCCCATTCACTGGCACCGAGCCAGAGGCCACCGCCTTTGCCCCGGGGGAGCGCTTTTTCGATTTTGTCGCCTTCACCGGATGCGCGGTCAAGCTCGATGGCCTGCCTGATACCGCCGGCACCACCAGCACTGGAGGCTGCCACCTGCGTCTGCATCCGGCACCTCGGCAGCCGCGCTTTTTGCACGGACGCAACACCCGGCCTCCGCGCTGCCCGGCTTGTCACAAAACCTTGCCCGACTGGTCGACACACATGGCCCACTGGTCCTGGCCCGAGAACAGCGCGCTTGTTTGCCCGGCCTGCGCCAACCATAGCGATGCCTGGCATTGGGACTGGCGCGGCCAAGCAGGCTTTGCGCGCCTGGTCGTTAGCATCGAAGAGGTCTTTCCCGGCGAGGCCTCACCGCTACCGGGCCTGATCGCCTTGCTGAAGGACGCCAGTAAGGGTCTCGCCTGGCACTGGTTCCTGGTGCAGGACGAATGGCCGGGTGGTTGACAGAGTGATGCCTAAATCGCGCTCGCTGCAGGCAATTGCTCCACAACGGGTTTGCAGGGCTCGATGCGCGAGGGCAGGCGAATGTCCATGCTGATGGGCAGATGATCAGAGAGCGCGTAGTCCACGACTTGCGCGTTTAAGATCTCGATATTGGCGGAGACCAGAATATGGTCAAGATTGTGCATCGGTCGCCAACTGGGGAAAGTCTTGCGCTCGCAGTCGAAACCATGCCAGCCAGCACGCTCGACCAGGGCTCGCAAGGCGCCAGAGCCGCAGCCGCTGTTGAAATCGCCCATTAGTACCGCGTAGGGGTATTGGCCGGTCAGTTCGATGAGAAACTCGAGCTGGCGTCGCCGCGCTCGCGCACCAAGCGCCAAATGCAGCACACACACGGCAAGTAAGCCACCACTGCTGGTCTGGAACTCGCTAAGAAGCACACCGCGTCCCGGAAGACCAGGGAGTTTGTGATCGCGAATGGTTTTTGGTTGCAGACGGCTCAGCAGGCCGTTGCTATGCTGAGCCAGGGTGCCGAGATCGCGATTGATTTGGCGATGCCAATGCGGATAGCCGGAGATCCGGGCAAGATATTCCGTCTGGTCAATAAAGGCGCTGCGCAGACTGCCGGCATCAACTTCCTGCAGGCCAACGACATCATAGCCGCCGAGCATCTCGCTAATCCGCGAGAGATTCGTCATGCGTGCCCGATGCGGCAGCAGGTGCTTCCAGCTATTGGCAAAGTAATCGCGAAAACAAACAGAGGCGATACCGGCCTGGATGTTGTAGCTCAGCAGTCGCAAGCGATCCATGGCACCGCGCTCATGAACAGAGTTGGGGGCTGAAACAGTCTTGAGGACGGCGTTAAGAAGGCGCGCCTCAAGACGCAGCTTGAAGGAAGGATCCCGCCCGATTCATACGCGGACCCACTGCCGGTGTCACACCGGCAGCGGATGGCGGCCATGGCTCTGCTTACTGCCGCAGACCGGAAATGTATTGGGCGACAGCGGCGATTTCCTCGTCCGTCATGCGCGCGGCAACGCCACGCATCATGCCATTGGGGTCGTTCGCGCGCTCCATCTTACGAAAGAGTTTCAGTGTCTGATCGAGGTATTCCGGATACTGACCGGAAACGCGCGGGAACTTGGCCAGATTGGTTCCCATGCCAGCTGGGCCATGGCAGCCCGAGCAAGCGGGCACGCCCGTTTTTGGGTTCCCGGCTCGGTAGATTTTTTCGCCCAGCTCGACTTGATCCGCCGCGGCAACGCCACCGGACTGTGGCAGGCCCGAATAATAAGCCGCCAGATTGCGCATTTCGTCATCGCTCAATGGCATGGCCATGGGTGACATTTGCGCATTGTAGCGTTCGTTGTTTTTAAAGTTCGTCAGCTGTTTGTAGATGTAATTGGGATGCTGGCCGGCGAGCTTGGGCCAGATTGGCTGACCGGGCACGCCATTTCCATCAAGACCATGGCAGGCCTGACAAATTTGACTCGCTTTCTCCTTACCCTTCTCGGCATTGCCGGTGATGGTGCCCGCGGAAGTAGCCGCGTGCAGAGAGGTCGCGGCCAGACCCGCGACCAGGATGCCTGTAATGAGGACTCGCTTCATAATGCCTACCATTTGATTGATTCTGGTTTAGCCTGACCGGCTGGATCAACGCCTGTTGTTAGCGCGAATGTTTGGCGCGCATATCTCATGCTGCCTTTGCCGGTACGACCGAAAAACCCGGCATGTATAGCAGAATCTGGCGCCTCGGGCAATCCGATGCGCGGAAATCCGCCCGACGCCGCCACTGGCTCCTGGTTCCGCGCGCATCCGATAGACGATACCAGAAGACCGCCAGAGCCTGGAGATTGCAGAGCTGTCAGTATCGCGCAACCCTGCACAAGGGCGCGTCGCGAAAGCTCAATTGCTATGCGGCATTTGATCCGAGGGATGACCGGACAGGTCCGCGCGCGGCACGATGGCACGGGTCTGGGCAGTCACCTCTGTCGCACTGCCGTTGTCGAACAACAATCGCAGATCGACCAGGTCATTGGGGGCGAGTGATTGTTTCAGTTCAATCAGCATCAGGTGCAGACCACCGGGCTGCAAGACAACCTCGGACTTTGCAGGGATCTCGATGCGCTCGACGCGGCGCATTTTCATCATGCCATCTTCCCGCGCATGGGTATGCAACTCCACGACCCGCGCCACCGAGCTTGAGGCGCCAACCAAGGCCAAGGCCTTCGCGCTCGGGTTGATGATGCGCATGAAGGCCGCGCTGTTGCCTTGCCCGGGTGGCACTGCGCGCGCATAGGCATCCCGAACCAGGGGGATCGGCGCCCTTGCTTCTGTTGCATCATCGGCATCGGCTCCAAGCGCCACAGGCGCGCTCATGGCCATGCCCAGCAGCCAGAGCGCCGCGATGAGCCATCCCGGCGAGGCAGCTTTCGTTCTTGGTCGGAGAGAACAATTAGTGGTTTTCGACATGGGTGTTCTCCAAAGTATCAGGTGCGGGCAAGGTGGATTGAGCGCCAGTGTCCGCCAGGTAGCGGCGCAGGATGGCCACCAGTTCCGCGGAGGGAGTCGCATGTCCGAGGGTTTCGCGCAAGCGTCCCGCGCTGTCAATCAGATAGGTTGAGGCAGAGTGATCGATCAGGTAGCCCATGGCGGAGCCTGAGTCTTGGCTGCGGCGGTAGACGGCGCCATAGCGCCCGGCGAGAGCACGCAACCGCGCATCCTTGTCGGTCAAACCGATGATGTCCGGATGAAAGTATTCAACGTACTGCTTGAGATGCCCAGGATCATCCCGCTGTGGGTCGACGCTGACAAAGAGCGCCTGCACGCGCGCGCGCTCTTCGGGTGTGAGTTCGCGCAACGCCATGGCAGTCAAGGCAAGATTGGTGGGGCAGACATCCGGGCAGGCGGTATAGCCGAAATAAAGCAACACCAGCTTGCCGCGAAAATCCGCGAGTCCGACCGGCCCGGTGGCTGACTGCAACACAAAATCGCCCCCGGGTGGCGAATCACTCCCGGCATCGAGCAGGCGATGCGTGGGTGCTCGCGGCTGCCAGCCAAACCACAGCCAGAGGAGCAGCATCGCCAGCCCCAGCGCGACGACCGGCAACAGTCGCGCGGAGAAACGCATGCGCTCAGGCATTGAGGCCAAGCGAGACAGTCATGCGGTGCTTCACGGCGAGTTCGATGTAGTGTTCCGCCGCGTAGTCGAGATACTCGACTTCCAAATCGGTCAGCCGGCGCTCGCGCCGCGCCGGCGCGCCCACATAGAGATAGCCACCCTCAAGCACCTTGCCGGGCGGCACCAGGGCGCCGGCCGCGAGCATGCAGCGCGGCTTGAGCAGCGCGCGATCAAGCACTCGGGCGCCGATGCCGATCAGGCAGTGGTCCCGCACCTCGCAGCCATGCAGCACCGCCTGATGACCGACGGTGACATAATCGTGCACAATGGTCGGCGCGCCACCGGGCAGAAAGCGGCTGTCGTGGGAGACATGCAGAATACAGCCATCCTGTATATTGCTGCCGGTGCCAATTTCAATGCGATGGATGTCTCCTCGCACCACACTCTGCGGCCAGATGGAGGCCTGAGGGCCGACGCTGACGCGGCCGATCACCACGGCGGTTTCGTCGATCCAGGCGTCATTCGCGACCTGTGGTTCCAGCCCCTGATAACTACGGACATTATTCATGACTGCTCCTGCTGTTTGGCCCTGTGCATCGCCTCGGCTATGCTAGCACGATGCTCCACCGACTTGGCGACAGTGCTCACCGAGGAGACCCGCCCAATGAACACCCTATTGAAAAATCTCAAATTCACGCCCGGCGTGACCAAGACCAGGCAAGCCACACAAGGCCCTAACCCAACCAGAGTGCTCACTATCGGCCTGCTGAGCGCGGCGCTCGTCGGCCCGGCTAGCGCGCGGGAAAATCTCTTTGTCAATGATGCCGAGCCAGACGCGCCCAAAAGCGTCCGCGATGGCGAGAAATGGCGCGAGCAGCAGGTCAATCCGCCCCCCTGGCCCCGTGATCAGGATCTGATCCCGGTGCGCCTGGACAACACCAGCGAGCCTTTTGACTATTTTATCGATGCCCGCAGCCTGAGCACAGGCACGGACAAGGTGGTGCGCTACACCCTGGTGGCCGAGTCCGCCTCCGGCTCCCGCAACCTGTCGTTCGAAGGCCTCCGTTGCACCCCGCGTGGCCAGTATCGCGTCTACGCCTATGGCCAAGGCTCCAGCTTCCAACCAAGCGGACTGGGTGAGCAGTGGCTGCCAGTTGATCGCACTGGCGCCGACCCCATTCACGAGGAACTCTGGCGCCATTATTTGTGCGTGCCGCGCAAATTCGAGCCGCGACCGCACAAGGCACAACTGCGGGCGCTGAAAAACGGCCGCGTCGGCGAATTCGACAACAGCGGCTTCATGACGCAATAAGATACACCCCATGACCAACCCCCTTCTAACCAACCAGCCCCTGCCCGAGTTCTCCGCCATTCGCCCCGAGCACATTGAACCGGCGCTGGATGACCGCCTGGGCGCATGCCGCGCGCTCATTGAAACCCTCACCCGCGATCCAGACAGCGCCACCTGGGAGACCTTCATCGAGCCCATCGAGACCGCCGATGACAGGCTCAACCGCAGCTGGTCGCCCGTCAGCCATCTCAACGCGGTGATGAACTCCGAGGCGCTGCGCGAGGCCTATAACGCCGGTCTGCCCAGGCTCAGCGACTATGGCACCGAGGTGGGACAGAATCCGGCACTGCTGCGGGGCTATCAAACCGTCGCCCGGCAGACGGGGCTCAATGCCGCGCAACGCAAGATGCTCGAGCATGGCATCCGCGACTTTCACCTCTCCGGCGTCGACCTGCCACCGGCGCACAAGGCGCGCTTTCGCGAGATCAACCAGCGCATGACGCGCCTGACCAGCCAGTATGAGGAAAACCTGCTTGACGCCACCAACGCCTGGTTCATGCAGTTCGCGCGCGAAGAGCGCCTTGCCGGCCTGCCCGATTCGGCACTGGCATTGGCGCGTCAGCAGGCACGCGAGCGCGACCTCGACGGCTGGGTGCTCACGCTCGACATGCCCTCCTACTTGCCGGTGATGATGTACGCCAAGGACGGCGAACTGCGCCGCGAGCTTTATGAAGCCTACTGCACCCGCGCCTCGGACCAGGGCCCCCATGCCGGGCGCTGGGACAATGGACCACTGATGGAGGAAATCCTCGCGCTGCGCCACGAGCGAGCCCAGTTGCTCGGCTTCGGCAACTATGCCGAGCTGTCCCTGGCGCCGAAAATGGCCCGCTCCACCGAGGAGGTGATGGATTTTCTCAATGACCTGGCCGCGCATTCGCTCACGCGCGCCCATGCCGAGCTTGATGAGGTGCGCGCCTTCGCCGCCTCCGAATTTGGCCATCAGCGCCTTGAACCCTGGGATGTTGCTTACTTCTCCGAACAACTCAGGCAACACAGATACGCCATCAGTCAGGAGGAGTTGCGGCCTTACTTCCCCATCACCCGGGTGCTGCCGGGCCTGTTCGAGATCGCGCGGCGGCTGTTCGACATCCGCGTCAGCGAGGCCGAGGCACCCGGGCTCTGGCATCCGGATGTCCGTTTCTATCAACTGCATGACAACAGCGGCGAATTGCGCGCCCAGTTTTACCTGGACCCCTACGCGCGGCAAAAAAAACGCGGCGGCGCCTGGATGGATGTTTATGCCAACCGCTACTTCAGCGCAGGCCAGCAACAGATTCCGGTGGCCTATCTGGTCTGCAATTTTTCACCACCTGTGGATGGCAAGCCGGCACTGCTCACCCATCAGGAGGTGCTGACGCTGTTCCACGAGTTTGGCCACGGGTTGCATCACATGTTGACCCGTATCGATTATCCGGCCGTCGCCGGCATCAACAATGTGCCCTGGGATGCGGTGGAACTTCCCAGTCAGTTCTTGGAGAACTGGTGCTGGGAGCGGGAATCCCTCGATTTGATCTCAGGCCATGTCGAGACCGGCGAGCCGCTGCCGGATGCGCTGTTCGAGCGCATGCGCGCCGCGCGCAATTTCCAGTCGGCGATGCTCATGGTGCGTCAGCTGGAATTCGCGCTCTTCGACTTTCGCCTTCACAGTGAATACGACCCAGGCGCCGGCGCGCGTATCCATGAGATTCTCGATCAGGTGCGCGACCAGGTCGCGGTCATTAAGCCGCCGGCCTTCAACCGCTTTGCCCACGGCTTTTCGCACATCTTCGCCGGTGGCTACGCGGCCGGTTACTACAGCTATAAGTGGGCCGAGGTGCTCTCCGCCGACGCCTTTTCGCTGTTCGAGGAGCGCGGCATTTTTGATACCGCCACCGGACAAGCCTTCCGCGAGCGCATTCTCGAGCAAGGTGGCGCGGCCGAGGCCATGGACTTATTCATCGCCTTCCGCGGCCGCGAGCCCACCACCGAGGCGCTGCTGCGCCACAGCGGCATCAGCGCCACCCAGGCCGAGCCGGCAGCTGCCTAGCCCATCGCCCGCGACAACGCGCCCAAGCTGTCATGACGACATTATTCACCGCGACCATCGCCCATCTGGGCACCCATATGGGCACCGATCTCGCCGCTGTCATGACCACCCCGCTGCAACCAGCGCCCGATCAGATAGCTCAGGCTGGCCACCGAGGTGCACAGGGCCATGCCCCACAGGGTATCGACCATCACCAGCTCAAGCGGCCACTTGGGCAGAGTCGCCATGTTGGTCAGCTCGTAGGTGATGTAGGTAAAGAAGCCGAAGGCCGACGCCATGGTTGCCGCATGCACAAGTGACCGCCGCTTGAGCCCCGGCAGCACGGCAAAGAGCAAAATACCGGCGATGTAAGTGAAATAAAACGCCAGCGCCGCCGCCCAATTGATCTGCCGCGCAAGCAAATGCCCGATCTGCTGCTGGTAATAATCCACTGCGATCCAACCCAGCCACAGCATGTCAACAGCAAAAAACACCGGGACCGTCAGCAGATAGAGTTTGAGGTAAAAGCTTGACTTCATATGCATATTCCGCGGTGGCTTGCCAAACGCTTGCTCTAATCGGCTTCGGCAGCCGGGGGTTCGGGCAGGGGAAGGAACCAGGTGGTGGCGATTTCCTGATGCAACTGGGCGATGCCGGCCTGGAGTTCATCGACGAAGTCGTGCAACTCGGTATGACTGAGCGACTCCAGGTGCGCGGCATCAAGGCTGCGGGCCAGACGTCCTAGGGTGCGCAGGGCGGATTCGTTGCGCGGCAGGCGTTCGAGCCCGGCACGCACGGTTTCCATGCAGTAGCGCACTGCGCGCGGAAAGCTGTCGCTGTGGAATATGAAACGGAGCACCGGGCCACGTTGTACCCGGATCTGTTCGCTGCGGCGATACATCTGGTAAGCGGTCAGGGATTTAAGCACGCTCACCCATTGAATGGTGTCGAAGGGACGCAACTCATCGGCCTCTGGCAGCAGGGTGGCGGAACGCACGTCGGCGATGCGCGAGGTCATGTCGGCCCGCTCCAGGTAACGACCCAGACGCAGAAACTCATAGCCTTGGTCGTGTAGCATGGTGCCGTCGAGCAGGCCGTTGAGGCCCTGCACCGAGGCGATCATCTCGCGCAGGTAGCGGTGGCGACCGCTTTTTGTCGACCCTTGCTGGAGGTGCTCGCTGGCGAAGAGAAACAGGCCATTGAGTTGCTCCCAGGCCTCGCGCGGGACAATGTCGCGGATGGTGCGGCAGTTCTCGCGCGCGGCCGTCAGCGCCGAGATGATGGAGCCGCAGTGGCGGCGATCACCCAGCAGAAAGCGCACCACCTGACGCTCACCGTAGTCCTTGTAGTGTTCCTCGAACAACTCATTGGCGCCAGAAATGTCGATCAGCGGCTTCCAGCCGGGAGCGATACCGCGCGGCAGGTCAAGCAGCAGGTTGGCATTGACGCTGACCAGGCGCGCCGTATCCTCGACGCGCTCGATATAGCGGGCTAGCCAGTAAATGTTCTCGGCAACGCGCGATAACATAGGTGCAATCCTTCCGACCAGTTCGATGGTCAGTCTTCTGGCCACTTTTCTGGCAAGTTCAGGGTCCGGTCAAGCGCCCCGGATTAATCTTGAGTCTGCGACAGTCGCTCGGCGGCATCCCGACTTGAGGCCAAGGGTTCGCTAGGCAAATCCTCGGAGACAACCCAGGTGTCCTTGCTCCCGCCGCCCTGAGAAGAGTTCACCACCAACGAGCCCTTGCGCAACGCCACTCGGGTGAGCCCGCCGGTGGTCACCTGCTGGCGATCAGCCGACAGGATAAATGGCCGCAGGTCGACATGGCGCGGCTCAATGCCTTTTTTGACCACGGTGGGGACTGTGGAAAGCTTGAGTGTTGGCTGCGCGATGTAGTTGCGCGGATCCTTTTTAATCGCCTCGGCAAAGGCCTCTCGCTCAGCTGCAGTGGAGGCCGGCCCGACCAGCATGCCATAGCCGCCAGATTCATTGGCTGGCTTGACCACCAATTCATGGAGATGTTCGAGCACATATTTGAGCGCATCGGGCTCCATGCAGCGGTAGGTCGGGACATTCGGGATAATGGGGTCTTGGTCGAGATAATAGCGGATGATCTCGGGCACAAAGGCATAAACCACTTTGTCATCGGCCACGCCAGCACCGGGCGCGTTGGCCAGGGCAACATTGCCGGCCTTCCAGGCACGCATCAGCCCCGGCACGCCCAGGGTGGAATCAGGCAGGAAAGCCTCGGGGTCGAGAAAAAGATCGTCAACGCGACGGTAGATCACATCGACCCGCGCCGGACCGTCGATCGTTCGCATGTAGCAGCAGTCGTCATCGTCGACGAACAAATCCCGTCCCTCGACCAACTCGGCGCCCATTTGTTGGGCAAGGTATGAATGCTCGAAATAGGCGGAGTTATAGATACCAGGCGAAAGCACCGCGACCTCGGGGTAATCCGCCGGACGCGGAGACAAGGCCGCCAGGGTATCGAACAGCTGTGAGGGATAATCGTCGACCGGCAGCGGGGCATAGTGCTCGAACAACTCCGGGAGCACGCGCTTGGTCACCAGGCGATTCTCAAGCATGTAGGACACGCCAGAGGGCACACGCAGATTATCCTCGAGCACATAGATGGTGCCATCGGCATCGCGCACCAGGTCGGATCCACACACATGGGCCCAGATACCGAGCGGCGGATCAACCCCCATGCATTGCTCGCGAAAATTGATTGATTTGGCTAAGACCTCGCGCGGGAGGACGCCGTCGGCGAGGATTTTTTGGTCGTGATAAAGGTCGTTGATGAAAAGATTCAACGCCTGCACCCGCTGTTTGAGACCAGCCTCGACCCGCTGCCATTCCCGCTGCGGGATCACACGCGGCACCACGTCAAAGGGCCAGGCACGGTCGATGGCGCCGCCTTCCTCGGAATACACCGTGAAGCTGATACCCATCTCCTTGATGGACACATCGGCGGCCTCCTGGCGCGCGGCGAGTTCCTCGGCCCCCAAGGCACCGATATCGGCTAACAGGGTACGAGCAACCGCGCGCGGCTCCCCTGGCGCCGCCACCAGTTCATCGTAAAAGCCATCGCTGGCATATTGCGCCCAATCAATCTCCTGGCTCATGTGTCTAAGGTCGGTTATTGCAGTGAGAACAGTGACTGGCGTTTTACGTGAGCGGGGGGAAAAGTTCAAATGCCTTTGCTCGGTGACCTGCCTCAGGGACGCTCGGGCAGCCGCAGTCGCAGGCGGATTGGGTGATGATCCGACAGCGCGGCCCGAGGATAGTCGAGAGCTTGATAGCTGCCGCGCCGGATCCAGGCACCCGCGGTTGCATCAAACACCAGGTGATCGATGGCGTAGGGAAATTTCTTGTCATAGGGATAAGGAAAGGGTTGACCGGCATTGGCCAGCACCAGGCGCCCCCCCGGGGCGGCCTGCGTCGTACCGCGCATGCAACGGCGCCCGTCATCTTCATCCGGCTCCCAGCGGCAGATCTCGCCATCGGCGATGTCCTCCCAGAAGTGGTCATTGGGCTGATCAAGTTGCCGATTAAAATCGCCCAGCACGGCAAAGGCCTCGCCGCGCGCGATCCGGGTGTCCATCCATTCTTCCAGAATGCCGCGCTGACGGCGCAGGACCAGGCACTGGCCGCGGCGAATCGGCTGGCGATCCTCGAGCGCGCCCCAGGCACAGCCGGACTTGAGGTGGATCGAGAGCAGTTGCAGCAGCGGTGTGTGATCCTTGGCCCAGGTCAGTGTGAGCCAAACGCCATGGCGGCGCCCGTCGGCACCAAGGGCGGTGAAGTCTGGCTGGCGCTCATACTCCAGACCCAAAGCAGCCAGGCGCTCACGATGGATGGCAAAACCAGTGCGCTGCGCGGTCAGCATTTGGCCGCTTTGCCCGCGACACTTGCGGCTACGCTCCTCGTGCCGGCGGGAGATAATCAGATCGTAGCGCGCCGGATCAAACACCCGCGCCAGCGCGACAACATTCTCGACTTCCTGCACCGCGATCGCAGTCGCCTCCAACCGCTCGGCCTGCGCACGCAGGGCGCGATACTCCGCCGGTTTGCGCGGCCGACAGCCGGCGCTATCGTCGGCCGCCAGGTGCTCGAGGTTCCAGGTTGCAAGGACCAGATCACGACTGGCATCCGCCGATTGCGCGCAACCACCCAAGGCAAGCGCCGCCAGCAAGAAGCGGGCAAGCCAGTCTCGACCATGAGCAGCGCACCCTGACAAGGCGGCCAATGCGCTCGCGACGCGCGCTGGTGATTTGGGGTATTCTTGGATATTCAAAGCAAATTCCGGATCAGCGGCTTGCAGTAGCGGCTCTCATCCGCCCAGGCATGCGCCGCGCGGACAGGTGACGCCCGAACATATGAGGCGGTGGCTTGCACCGAGTTGCCCTCAAGGATGGCGCATGATGCCATGCAACTGCGTGCTCTTGCACGCCCCACCGCTGGTGGATAACGACGCTCTCGGACTCCGATGCGCTTTATTTTAATCATGATCGCCACACTTTGGGGCCTGGGCGCGCTGCTGGCTTTCGCGCTAACAGCGCGCAAAAGCACTGAAGCCAAGGCCACGGCGGCCTATTTTGGGTTATGGCCGGCGGCCGCTTTTCTGCTCTACATCAGTCAGCCAACGCCATTATGGATTGCCGTGCCTGTGGTCTTTGGCTTTATTCCATGGTTTCTGTCCGGTCCGCATTTATGGATGGTGCTTTATTATCCGCGCTCGGCCCGCCCGGAGGAGATCGCCGGCATCCCCAAGGCATACTGGGCCTGGGGAGGCCTCGCCTCTGTCCTGCTTGGCGCCTTGGCCGAAGTCCTGCTGCGACCCTGATTCGTTTCCCTGATTTGACGCATTGAGTCAATTCGTAAACACCAAGCTATCAACGCATGACAGATACCGCCAAGCTCACCCGTATCGACGCCCGCCTGGCCGACCGCCGCCGGATCGACGCCCTGCTCGCCATTGTCGCGCGGCTGCGCGATCCCGAGCATGGCTGCCCCTGGGATCTGAAGCAGACCTTTGCCTCCATCCTGCCCTATACGCTGGAGGAGGCCTACGAGGTTGCCGAGTCGATCGAACTCGACGACATGAACGAGCTGCGCGAGGAACTAGGCGATCTGTTGTTCCAGGTGGCCATCTATGCGCGCATGGCCGAGGAGAAAGGCTATTTTGAGTTCGCCGATGTCGTTGAAGCCATCGCCGAGAAAATGCTTCGCCGTCATCCGCATGTCTTTGGCGATGAGGACTTCTCCTCCGAGGAGGAAGCGCGCGCGAGTTGGGAGGCGATCAAGGCCGCCGAGCGCCGCGCCAAGGGCGAGCGCGAGCATGTCAGCGTGCTCGAGGGCGTGGCCCAGGCCTTGCCGGCGCTGGTGCGGGCCGAGAAACTGCAAAAGCGCGCGGCTCATGTTGGCTTCGACTGGGACGAACTCGACGGCGTGGTCGAAAAAGTCCGTGAAGAGCTTCAGGAGTGCGAGCAAGCCGTTGCCGATGGCGACAACTTCAACGCCAGGGTGCATGAGGTGGGGGACTTGTTGTTTTCCTGCGTGAATCTGGCCCGGCATCTTGGTGTGGATGCCGAACAGGCCCTGCGCGCGGCCAATCATCGCTTCGAGCGACGTTTTCATCGCGTCGAGGTCTGCCTGCGTGCCGCTGGGCTGGAACCCGCGCCCGCGCAGCGCGAGCGCATGGAGCGCCTGTGGGAAACGGTGAAACACGAGCAACGCTGATGCGCCAAATCATCACCCTGAGCACCAGCGCGCGCGAAGCGCTGATCGACATCACCCCCCAAGTGCGCGAGATCGCCCGCGCCAGTTCGGTGCGCGACGGCCTGCTGAATGTCTACGCTCAGGGTGCCACGGCCGCCATCATGATTCAGGAGAACTGGGATGAGAGCGTCCAGACCGACGTGGTCGAACTGCTGCGCAAGCTGATTCCGCGCGGGGTCTGGCGCCACGACGCCCAGGACGGCAATGGTGATTCGCATCTCAAGGCCGGTCTGGTTGGGCCTTCCGAGACCATCCCACTGATGGACGGCGAGCTGGGGCTGTCCACCTGGCAAAACATTTTCTTGTGCGAATTCGATGGACCCCGGAGCGAGCGGCGCGTGGTCTGCACCCTACTGGCCGACACCTGAGCGAGCTGGGGCATGAGCTTTCTGGACCATATCAACGCTTGCAATGCCTGGACGCGGACGGACTTTCTGCCCTGGGGGCTGGCGGGCGACATTCTCGGCTGGGTACGCCCGGCCTTTGCCGAACAAGTGGTTGCTGCTAGCGCCCCCATTGATGCCCCCAAAACGGGCGGATTCACGCTGGACTGGCTTGGGCCAGAGTTACGGATTCTCAGCTGGCACGCGGCGAATCTCGATTGGGACGCACGCGAGCATGCGTTCGCGCGCCTGTGCCAGCAACTGCAGACCCAAGACAGCCTGCCCGCGCCCCAGGGCGAGCGCTATCCGGTGACACCCGGGCGCCGTGATCAGGCCAGATGTAGCATCGACCGCGCCCATGCGCCCTTTTTTGGCACCCGCGCCTTCGGCCAGCATCTCAATGGCTATGTGCGCGGCCATGACGGTCTTGAATTGTGGGTGGCCAGGCGCGCGCCGGATCGGCGCCACTATCCCAACCGGCTCGATAACATGGTGGCCGGCGGCCTGCCTCATGGGGCGGACCTGCGCGAGAATCTGCGCAAGGAATGCTTCGAGGAGGCGGGCCTGAGCGCCGAGATCGCCGATCGCGCCCTGCCGGTCGGCGCCATCAGCTACTGTCGCGCGACCCGCGCCGGGCTCAAGCCGGACCTGATGTATTGTTATGATCTGGAACTGCCGGCCGAGCTGACACCAGTTTGCACCGATGGCGAAGTCGCCGCCTTCGAGCGCTGGCCCATTGAGCAAGTCATGCAGACAGTCCGCGAGAGCGATGAATTCAAGCTGAACTGCAACCTGGTGATCATCGACTTTCTCATCCGCCACGGCCAGATCACGCCGGATGATCCCGACTACTTTGAACTGGTGCAACGCCTGCGCTCGCCCATCCCATGAAGCCAGTCCAAAACCACCGACCACTGACCACCGACCACCGACCATGAATCAAATCCAACGCCGCCACAGTCTTCCCGTGCGTATCGGCGACATCGTCGTTGGCGGCGATGCCCCCGTGCGCGTCCAGTCGATGACCAATACCGACACGGCCGATATTGACAGCACGGTCGCCCAGGTGGCCGAGCTGGCTCGCGCCGGCTCCGAGCTGGTGCGCCTGACCGTGAATAACGAATCGGCCGCCGCCGCGGTGCCAAGGATCCGCGATGCCCTGGCCGCCCAGGGCGTGGAGGTTCCCTTGATCGGGGATTTTCATTTCAACGGTCACCGACTGCTGAGTGACTATCCCGCCTGTGCCGAGGCATTGGCCAAGTACCGCATCAACCCCGGCAATGTGGGGCGTGGCGAGAAGAAAGACAGCCAGTTCGCCACCATGGTCGAGATCGCCTGCCGTTATGACCGCCCGGTGCGCATCGGGGTGAACTGGGGCAGCCTCGACCCCGAGCTAGTCGCGCGCATGATGGACGCGAATGCCAAATCGGCCGCGCCCAAGCCGGCCGAGGCGATGATGATCGAGGCCATGGTCGAATCCGCTCTCGGCAGCGCCAGGCGCGCCGAGGAACTCGGCCTGCCGCGCGACCACATCATTCTGTCCTGCAAAATGAGCGGCGTGCAGGATCTCATCCGCGTCTATCGCGCCCTGGCCCCACGCTCGGATCACGCCCTGCATCTGGGACTGACCGAGGCCGGCATGGGCTCCAAGGGCATTGTCGCATCCACCGCCGCGCTCGCGGTGCTGTTGCAGGAAGGCATTGGCGACACTATTCGTGTTTCTCTGACACCCGAGCCTGGCGAGTCGCGTTCGCGCGAGATCATCGTCGCGCAGGAAATTCTGCAAACCATGGGCCTGCGGCCCTTCGTGCCAATGGTGGCTGCCTGCCCCGGCTGCGGGCGCACCACCAGCACGGTGTTTCAGGAACTCGCGCGCGACATCCAGGCCTATTTACGCGAACAAATGCCGAACTGGCGCGAACGCTATCCGGGGGTGGAACAGATGCAGGTCGCCGTCATGGGCTGCGTGGTCAACGGGCCAGGTGAGAGCAAGCATGCCAACATTGGCATCAGCCTGCCCGGCACCGGCGAGCAGCCATCGGCGCCTGTGTTTATTGACGGCGAGAAGGCGGTCACCCTGAAAGGCGCCGATATTGCCGCGCAGTTCAAGCGCATGGTGGATGACTACGTCATCGGCCACTACGGCCGGGATGCCTAGCACCAGGCCTCAGCCAGGGCGCCGATCATCTTGGGGCAACCAGGAGGGGGTGAGCAAGGGCAGAGGTTCCACAAATCGAACCAAGCTTGATGCTCACACCCCAGCTCGGATGAGAGGTCCGGCTGCTTTACCCCTAGGGACAAAGCGGCCGCCACTTTTGTGATCTGATTACAGAATGTACTGTGACAGATCCTCATCCGCCGCCAGCTCGCCCAGATTCTGCTCCACATAGGCTGCATTCACATCGATGCTGACGCGGTCCAGCTCGGAGGCGTTGAAGGACACGTCCTCAAGCAGCCGCTCCATCACGGTCGCCAGGCGCCGCGCGCCGATGTTCTCCGAGCGCTCGTTCACCTGCCAGGCAATCTCGGCGATACGGCTGATGCCGTCCTCGGTGAACTCGAGGGTCACGCCCTCGGTCCCGAGCAGCGCCCGGTATTGATCGGTTAGGGATTCGTTGGGCTCGGTCAGGATGCGAATGAAGTCCTCGGTGGTGAGTGCCTGGAGTTCGACCCGGATTGGCAGCCGACCTTGAAGCTCGGGGATCAGATCCGAGGGGCGCGCGAGATGGAAGGCACCCGAGGCAATAAACAGAATATGGTCGGTCTTGACCATGCCGTATTTGGTTGACACAGTGCAACCTTCGACCAAGGGCAGCAGGTCGCGCTGCACACCTTCGCGCGAGACATCGGCGCCTATGGCCTCGGAACGTTTGGTGACCTTGTCGATTTCATCAAGAAACACAATGCCGTTCTGCTCGACGTTTCGCACCGCGCGCAATTTCATCTCCTCCTCGTTGACCAGCTTGGCGGCCTCCTCGTCGCCCAGCACCTTGCGTGCGTCGCAAATGCGCATTTTGCGTCTTTTGGTGCGCTCCGAGCCGAGGTTCTGGAACAACCCCTGGAGCTGGCTGGTCATTTCCTCCATGCCCGGCGGCGCGACGATTTCCACCCCCAAGGGTGAGAGATTGACCTGAATTTCAATCTCGCGCTCGTCCAACTCGCCCGCGCGCAACTTGGCGCGAAACTTCTCGCGGGTAGCGGAACTGGTGGCGTTGGAGCGGCTTTCCTGATCGAAGTTCGAAGGCGGCGGCAGCAGGGCATCGAGAATGCGTTCCTCGGCGGCGGCCTCGGCGCGCTCGCGGTTGCGTTCCATTTCCTGCTCACGCTCCATCTTGACGGAGATGTCCGCAAGATCGCGCACAATGGACTCAACATCCCGCCCGACATAGCCGACCTCGGTGAACTTGGTCGCCTCCACCTTGAGAAAGGGCGCATTGGCGAGCCTGGCCAGACGGCGTGCGATCTCAGTCTTGCCCACGCCCGTGGGGCCGATCATCAGGATATTCTTGGGCGTGATCTCCGAGCGCATGGGCTCCTCGATCTGCATCCGGCGCCAGCGATTGCGCAGCGCAATGGCCACGGCGCGTTTGGCCTGGTGCTGACCGATGATGTGTTTGTCAAGCTCTTCGACGATGCGTTGGGGGGTGATGTCGGACATGTGGGAGTCTGGTATGCAGCTTTAGGTGTCAGGTGTCGGCGCTGAGTTCTTCCAGGACCAGGTTATGGTTGGTATAGACGCAGATATCGGCCGCGATGGACAATGCGCGCTCGACGATCTCGCGCGCACTGAGTTCGGTATTTTCAAGCAGCGCACGCGCCGCGGATTGGGCAAAGGCACCGCCGGAGCCGATGGCCATCAAGTCCTGCTCGGGTTCAATCACATCGCCAGTGCCGGAGATAATCAGGGATGCCTTGGTATCGGCCACGCACAGCATGGCCTCGAGTCGGCGCAGCATGCGGTCAGTGCGCCAGTCCTTGGCCAGTTCCACCGCCGAGCGCACCAGATGCCCCTGGTGCTTTTCAAGCTTGCCCTCGAAGCGCTCAAACAGGGTGAAGGCATCGGCGGTGGCGCCGGCGAAACCGGCCAGCACTTTTTCTTTGTAGAGCCGCCGCACTTTGCGCGCGTTGCCCTTCATCACCATCTGCCCGAGCGAGACCTGGCCATCACCGCCGATGACCACCTGCCCGTGGCGACGAACCGATAAAATGGTTGTTCCTTGGAGTTGCTGCATGGATCAAGTATCCGTCTTCTTCTGGCGTTGCCGGATCTCTTCGCGGGGCTCTGCAAGAGTTGGCGGCGACGGGAAACATCTGGCTGGCCAAAGACCGGCCGAAACAAGCATTCTACCTGTCTCGGCGACCGCTTGCCGCTATGATTGTGGTGGGCGCCGCGCGCCATCAGGTCGCTGAAATGGTCGAATCCAACCAGATCAAAGTCGCCATGCGCCCTGTTCGCCCGTCACGGCGATAGGAGTAGAAGCGTTCCTGGTCGGTGAAGGTGCAGTGATGACCGCCGCTGATGTCGTTCACGCCCGTTTGGCGCAGTCGCTGACGCGCCAGGGTGTAGAGGTCCGCCAGCCAGCGTGCGCCAGGCGAGGGTTTGAAGGCCAGGGTAGCTTGGGCATCAGCGGCAACAAAGGCTGCGCGAACCTCGGGGCCAACCTCGAAGGCGTCTTGGCCTATGGCTGGACCTAGCCAGGCGGCGATCTTCTCCGGGGATTCCGCCAGACGCGCGACTGTTTGTTCTATGACTCCGGCGAGCAGCCCCCGCCAGCCGGCATGCACCGCCGCCACCGCGCGACCCTGGCGCTCGCACAGCAGCAGCGGCAGGCAGTCGGCGGTCAGCACGGCGCAGACGCGATCGAGCCTGTGCGTCAGGCTGGAGTCCGCGCAGGGAATCGCCTGCTCGCCCCCAATAGCTTCGACGCCTTCGGTGGTTTCGCCAATCTCCAACACCTCGATGCCATGGACCTGCTCCAGCCAGACCGGGTCGCTGGGCAAGCCCAAGGCCGCTGCGAGCAACTGGCGGTTGGCCGCCACCCGGGCCGGATCATCACCGACATGGGTGGCCAGATTCAGGCCGGCGTAAGCGCCGGTGCTGGTGCCGCCACCGCGAGTCGTGGTGCAGGCGCGCACCCGTTGAGACACCGACCAGTCGGGATACAGCAGTTCCAGACCCGGTGACATTGGCGCTGGAGACATTGGTGTTGGGGGCTGTGACCTAAATGTCATTGATGACCCTCCGGCAAGGGCTGCTCAAGGGCGGCCAGTAAGCGCGCAAGATCAGGCGCCATGGGAATCTCCCACCTCAGGGGTTCGCCACTCGCGGGATGCGCCAGCGCCAGGCCGATGGCATGCAGCGCCTGACGCGGAAAAGCGCGCAGCGCCTGCGCCGCCGCTGCCTGTGCCGGGAAGGGCTGGCGCGCGCGGGCATAGACAGGGTCACCCACCAGGGGATGACGCAGATGGGCCATGTGCACCCGAATCTGATGGGTACGGCCAGTTTCCAGCCGCACGCCAAGCAGGGTGCAATGTCCGAAACGTGTTAGCACCCGATAGTGGCTGACAGCCGGGCGCCCGGAGGCAACCACCGCCATTTTGGTGCGCGCCTGGGGATGACGGCCAATGGGCTGATCGACAGTGCCGCCGCTGATCAAATCCCCGCGTACCAGGGCGCGATAATCGCGATGCACCAGGCGCGCCTGCAACTGGTTGACCAGGGACCGGTGGGCAAGAAGCGACTTGGCCACCACCATGAGTCCGCTGGTGTCCTTGTCGAGACGGTGCACGATGCCGGCACGTGGCAGGGTGGCCAACCCGGGATTGCGATGCAGCAGGGCGTTGAGCAACGTCCCGTCGGGCTGACCAGCGCCGGGATGCACCACCAGCCCAGCCGGTTTGTTGATGACCAGCAGGTGCTCGTCCTCATGCACCAGCGGGATATCGATCTGCTGCGCCGGTGCGGCGGTTTGTACCTCCAAAACCGGATCTGTGCGCAGACAAACCCTCTCACCGCCGCGCACCTTGTCGCGCCGCCGGCGCGACTGGCCATCCACCAGCAACTGGCCGGTGTCCAGCCAGTGCTGGATACGCCCGCGCGAGTACTCCGGCAGCAATTCGGCGAGCACCTGATCGAGTCGCCGCCCAACCGCGCCGGGCGGGAGTTGCCAGTGAAGCGGCGCGGTCATGGCTGCCCAAGCGGACCCGCGACCTTCGCCAAGGAGTAGGCTGAGTTCACGAGCGAAGCAGAGTTCTGTGGTGACAACTGAGTTCCGTTATACTGCAAGCGAGTGTTCGCGACGGAGATTCATGCTCGCGACCACCCCGAACGATGAATCCGCGCAAGATGAATCTAGTAATTTTCACTGTAACCTTGGACGTGACAGGCATGCGGTCAAAGTTTTTCGCCTTCATCCTTTTCGCGACTCTGCTGCCAGCGCTGATGACGGGTTGCGGCATCCTGAACAAGGAATTCGATCAAACCCAGGACTGGAACGCGTCGAAACTCTATACCGAGGCCGCCGATCAGCTCAGCGCGGCCAACTATCAGCGTGCCATCGACTACTACGAAAAGCTTGAAGCGCGTTATCCATTCGGTCGCTACGCGATGCAGGGACAGCTCGATCTGGCCTATGCCTATTACAAGCACGAGGAACCTGAAGCGGCCATCGCGGCGGCGGATCGCTTCATTAAGCTCTATCCGCAAAATCCCTTTGTTGATTATGCCTATTATCTGAAAGGCATCGTCAACTATAACCGCAGCGTCGGCTTTATTGATCGCTTTATCCCCACCGATGCCTCGCAACGTGATCCTGGTTCAGCACTCGATGCCTTTCAGGACTTTAGCGAGCTGGTGCGCTTGTTTCCCGATAGCAAGTATTCCGCCGATGCCCGCCAGCGCATGCTCTACTTGCGTAATAACCTGGCCAAGAACGAGGTACATGTCGCGCGCTACTACATGAAGCGCGGGGCCTATTTGGCGGCGGCCAATCGCGCGCAGTATGTGGTGGAACGCTATCAGCGAACCTCCGCGGTGGAGGATGCACTGGAATTGTTGGTCGAGGCCTATCGCAGACTCGGAGAGCAGCAACTCGCGACCGACGCCGAGCGGGTGTTGGTCATGAACCGCGAGGCTGGGCGTTTTATCAGCGATGAGCCGCGCCCGCAAGACATCAGCCTTGGGCGCAAGGTATGGGACTATTTTGGGCTTGATCAGAACTGATGGCCTGCCAGAACGGATTCTGAATACATCTTTCGAGCAACAGGTTCTGGAGACGAATTTTGGGAGCGGCTTAACACCACCCAGGCCGAACCCCTTTCAGGCGATCAGGATCCCTATCAGGCAGTCCATCAGGCGCCTCCCGGCTAAATCGCCGCTTCGTCTTCCTCGCCAGTACGGATACGCACCACGCGCGAGACATCGGTGACGAAAATCTTGCCGTCGCCTATCTTGCCTGTGCGCGCGGCTCGGGTAATGGCCTCGACACAGGACTCGAGTTGCTCGTCGGCCACGACCAGCTCAATTTTCACCTTGGGCAGAAAATCCACCACGTATTCGGCACCGCGGTAGAGTTCGGTATGGCCCTTTTGGCGCCCGAAGCCCTTGACCTCAATCGCGGTCATGCCGGTAATGCCGGCGGCGGACAGGGCCTCGCGCACGTCGTCGAGCTTGAAGGGTTTAATGATGGCTTCGACCTTCTTCATCAGGGGCTCCGTGATTCCGTTGATAGCTGCCGGGTTGTCTGCTAGCTTTCTTTCAGTTGACCGGGTGAGTATAAAAGCCCGCCACCGGCTTGGCTATGGTCGCGGGCGCGGTTGCAATCAAGCGGGTGGCTGACCGAGTAACTTCAGCATCCCGTCGCCAAGTTCAGCCGGGGAGCGGAAAGTCGCCACGCCGGCCTGTTCAAGCGCATGGTACTTGGCCTCCGCCGTGCCCGTTGCGCGCCGATCACCAGCTTGCGCACCACCCTGGATAATGGCACCGGCGTGGCCCATGCGCTTCCCCGGTGGCGCGGTCAGACCGGCAATATAGGCACCCACGGGCTTGGACATGGAGGCGCGAATAACATCCGCCGCCTCCTCCTCGGCCAGACCGCCGATCTCCCCGACCATGAGCACCGCCTCGGTCTGGGGATCATCCTCGAATAGCCGCAGGCAGTCGATAAAATCCAGACCCTGGATGGGATCACCGCCGATGCCGACGCAGGTGCTTTGTCCCAGTCCAGCACGGCTGGTCTGAAAAACCGCCTCGTAGGTCAGGGTGCCGGAGCGCGAGACAATGCCGATACAGCCCGCTTGGTGAATGGAACCCGGCATAATGCCAATCTTGCAGGTGCCGGGCGTGATCACACCAGGGCAGTTCGGGCCGATCAACGCCACACCTGTGGAGGCCAGCGCCGCCTTGACCGCCAGCATGTCGAGCACCGGAATGCCCTCGGTGATGCAGACAATGACCTCGATACCAGCATCGGCGGCCTCCAAAATGGCATCGGGGGCGAAGGCGGCCGGGACGTAGATCATACTGGCGTTGGCGCCCGTCTCGGCCACGGCATCGGCAACTGTGTCGAACACCGGCAGACCGAGATGCCGCTGCCCCCCCTTGCCGGGTGTGACACCACCGACCAAGCGGGTGCCATAGGCCAGCGCCTGCTCGCTGTGAAAACTGCCCTGCTTGCCGGTGAAACCCTGGCAAATCAGGCGGGTGTTGGCGTCGACCAGAATGCTCATCGCTTTAGAAGAAAGCTTGAAGTGTGAAGATTGGAATTGGAGCTGGGTTTACTCATTGGCCGCTGCGACGACTTTGTCGGCGGCCTCGGCCAAATCGCTCGCGGTCTCGAGCGCCAGGCCGCTTTGGGCCAGCATGGCCAGGCCCTGCTCGGCATTGGTACCGGCCAGGCGCACCACCAGCGGCACCCGCAGCGCGGTGCGCGCAACGGCTTGGATGATGCCCTCGGCGATCAAATCGCAGCGCACAATACCGCCGAAGATATTGACCAGAATCGCGGCGACCTTAGCGTCGGACAGAATCAATTGAAAGGCCTCGGCCACCCGTTCGGCGGTGGTATTGCCTCCCACATCGAGAAAATTGGCCGGCTTGCCGCCGTGGCGCTGCACCAGATCCATGGTCGCCATCGCCAGCCCGGCGCCGTTGACCATGCAGCCGATGTTACCCTCGAGGCTCACATAGCTCAGGCCTTGTTGATCGGCGCGTGCCTCGCGTTCGTCCTCCTGACCGCGATCACGCAGGGCTTGCAGATCCGGGTGACGGTAGAGTGCATTGGCATCCAGTACCACCTTGGCGTCGAGCGCCAGCAGCTGTTCGCCCTGTTGTTCACCCAATTGCCCGCCGCTCCCAAGTGCCAGCGGGTTGATTTCGAGCAGACTGGCATCCTTGTCGACGAACAATCGGTAGAGTGCCTGGGTGATTTGATGCAGGGGCTTCAGGGTCGCGGCGGGCAGGGCCAGGCGGTAGCCGATGTGGCGACTCTGCCAAGCGCGCAGGCCGGTGGCCGGATGCACCCAAACTCGTTCAAAGGCCGCCGGTTCGGCCGCCGCGGCGGCTTCGACATCGCCACCGCCGGCGCGCGAGGCAATCAGCATCACCCGTTCGGCGGCACGATCAACCAGCATGGCCAGATAAAATTCCCGCGCGGCGCTGACCGGGGCCTCGATCAGTACCCGCTCCACCGGCAGCGCGCGCCCGCCGCTCTGGGCGGTGACCAGCGGGTGCCCGAGGAGCTGACCGGCGGCGTTGCGCACCTCGTCTAGGGTGGTGCAATGCATCACACCACCGGCCTTGCCACGACCACCGGCATGCACCTGCGCCTTGACCATCCATTGCTTGCCACCCACGGCGGCGGCGGCGGCCACTGCGGAATCGACGCTATCGGCGACGCGACTCTCTGGCACTGGGATGCCGTAGTCGCGGAACAGGGCCTTGGCCTGGTATTCGTGCAGATTCATGGTTTCGCTAAACTAAGGTTTCTGGACTTGGGTTTTCAGGTCCCGATGACCCCGGAGCATGCATGCGACAGTTAATGAACTCAGCACCACCGCCGCACGCCCAGCCCCTGCATTCCCCGCGCGCGCTCGGCTGGTTGTTGTTCTATCGCCTCAGCCTGGTGCTGGCGTTGATTGTGATTTTCTTCTATCCCCAGACGCCGACCTGGCTCAGCGCCCACGGGAACCTGAGCATGGCACGGCTGCTGCTCAAGTTGCAAACCCTGTCGGTGTTGATTGGCGGGGGGCTGATGCTGCTTGGCCGCCCAAAACCGGCGCGACAGATTGAACTGGCGATTTTTTTTGATCTGGTCTTCTACACCGTGCTGATGCATGTCAGCGGCGGCATCAGCACCGGCCTGGGACTCATTCTGGCCATTGTGGTCGCCGCCGGAGCCATTACCCTCGAGGGTCGGCTGTCGTTGCTGTTCGCGGCGCTCGCCACCCTGGCGGTTATTTTCCAGCAATTCTATGCCGAACTCTACGGCAGCGCGCCGAGTGGTAGTTATACTCAAGCGGGCCTGCTGGGGGTCACCTACTTTGCCGTGGCCTTGCTCGCCCATGTACTCTCGCGCCGGCTGCATGAGACCGAGCACCTGGCCGCGCGGCGCCAGGTGGATCTGGCCGATCTGTCCAAGCTCAATGAGTTCATCATCCAAAGTATGTCCACTGGGGTACTGGCGGTCACGGGCGACCGCACCTTGCTGGTGCTGAACAATGCCGCCAAACGCCTGCTCGGCATGGGCGAGACGCGCGGCGGAGAGCAGCTCGGGCGCCTGTCCCCAGCACTGAATCGCTGGCTTGGCCAGGCGCTCACCAGCAGCGGAGCGAATGATGAAGTCCTCTCTCTTGGCGAGCATGAAGTTAGGCCGCGCTTGCAGCGTCTGGATGATTTCCGTGCCGGCGGCGCACTGATTTTTCTTGATGATAACCGCCGGCTGGTGCGCGAGGCACAGGAGATCAAGCTCGCCTCACTCGGCCGCCTAACGGCCAGTATCGCGCACAATATCCGCAATCCGCTCTCCTCCATCACCCATGCCGGGCAGTTGCTGGCCGAGGCCGAGCACTGCGGACCCGAAGAGCAGCATCTGCTCAATATCGTGCGCCGCAACGCGCTGCGCATCGATGAGACAGTGACCAGCATTCTCGAGCTATCAAGGCGCGATCAGCCGCAGCCCCAGCAGCTCGACATCGGTGGCTGGCTGCGTGAGTTTCGCGATGAATACCTCGCCGGCAACCGCATCGACCCCGAGGCACTGCGCCTGCTGCTGCCCGATGAGCCCATCAGTGTCAGCCTGGATCCCCGCCATTTTGGCCAGGTGTTACGCAATCTGTGCGACAACGCCTTCCTCCATGGCCAGGCGGACGGCGAGCCGACGCGGGTCTGTATTCGAGTGACGCGGGTGCCAGGCAGCGATACCCTGCATGTAAACTTGGCCGATAACGGCCCCGGGATTCCAGAGCAGCATGTGGCCCATTTGTTCGATCCCTTCTTCACCACCGCAAGCACCGGGACCGGACTGGGACTTTACACTGCGCGCGAACTGTGCGAAGCCAATGGCCTGCGTTTGGAGTATAGTCATCAACCGCCGCCGGGCGCCCAGTTTCGGGTGATTTTACCAACCTAAATCCATCAGCTGTACTCTAAACCCCTACTATCCCAGTATTTCTTCTCATTGAACCGGGTCGGCAAGGCGGGCCGGATAAGCGCTACTACTTCAGTCGGTTTGAGGTGGGGCGCGCCGGCGTGCTCATTTGCGTTGCAGTTTTTGAGCGCGAGCAAGAATCCATAAGGAGCCTGACGCGGTCGAACGAATTACGCGACAACACAGCTCAAGTTAGTTTTTATACTCTCGCACTGTGTTTATACAAGATGGGCTAACTGGCGATCTGGCTGCCGCATCCGCAGCCCATGCCCGATCACCCTGGGGTGCCGATTATTCAGGAGCAGGTGATCAAGATCGCCATGGTCGCGGCCGGTTTCAATGCCGGGAAGACCGACCAGCCACACAGATCCAGGGCGACCTGGAAGAAACGCGGAGGAGGAGGCTCGGGATCAGACGATCCGTCTGATCCCGAGGGCCGGTTGGCTTGCTGGGTAGCGGCTGGGCCTGGTAGCGACGGGAAACCAGAAACCGAGGCAGACCGCGAAACTAGCAAAGGCAGCAAGAGCCTTGGAATTCGGCTCAATCCACCACCGCACCTAGCATGACTTTTGGTGCTCGCCTAGCTGCCCGAGCCAGTCGTGCCTTGCGTCCCTTTTTTGTCGCCCTCGTCGTCGCTACTACCCTTCTTGCCCCCGGGTTTTCCGCGACAATGGCCGGAGACCTCAACGCCATCCTTGCGTTTATAGGGATCCACCCAATAACACCCATCCGTCGATTCACAAACTGGTTTTTCCATGCCTTTGCAGGTTGCCGCAAGGACATTGCCGGTCGTTCCGAAGCCGATCACCACAGTTAAAAAGAGCGTCAGCCCAAGAAGTTTGTTACGAAACATCGGTGCTTCCTCCCTACAATGAATGATGGATTAAGCCATAAAAACCACAGTTGAACACCTGGGAGATCAGAACCTAACATAAGCGTTCGAGCAAAGCCAAGCGCCAGAAAGATTTTTTTTCTTGTCGTTGTGATCGCTAACTGTCAGATTTGACGACGGGGCGCAGCAGCCAGGGCTCGACGCGAACCCGGCGCCATGGCCCAAGCAGTGACCTTGGACATAAGGTTTCGGGCACCACAGGGGTCTGCCGGTCTGTTCAACTCGCCTTCACGCAGTCTGTCCGCTCTGGCAGCTTGAGCCCAGCAAGCCCCTCGGGTTGCTTGGACATTCCCGCCTCGAACGCGCAAAATTCCTTATCCGCAATCGCACCCGGGCGCGCAACCGCGCGCCCGTTGCTTCACGAACTCCCAACCAGATTTCTCACACCATGGCGCAATACATCTACACCATGAACCGGGTCGGCAAGGTTGTGCCGCCCAAGCGCGTGATTCTGCGCGACATCTCTCTGTCCTTCTTCCCCGGCGCCAAGATCGGCGTGCTGGGTTTGAACGGCGCTGGTAAGTCCACCCTGCTGCGCATCATGGCTGGGCTGGATACCGAGATCGAGGGCGAGGCGCGGCCCCAGCCCGGCATCAAGGTCGGCTTTTTGTCCCAGGAGCCGCAACTCGATCCGGCCAAAGACGTGCGCGGCAATGTCGAGGAAGCCGTGGCGCCCATCAAACAGGCGCTGGAGCGCCTCGATGCCGTCTATGCCGCCTATGCCGAGGAAGACGCCGATTTCGATGCCCTGGCCAAGGAGCAGGCGGAGCTGGAAGACCTGATTCAGGCCACCGATGGTCATAACCTTGAGCGCACGCTCGAGGTCGCCGCCGATGCCCTGCGCCTGCCGCCCTGGGAGGCGGATGTGACCAAGCTCTCGGGTGGCGAGCGCCGGCGGGTGGCGCTGTGCCAGTTGTTGCTGTCCAAGCCGGACATGCTGCTGCTCGATGAGCCGACCAACCATCTGGATGCCGAGTCGGTCGCCTGGCTGGAGCGCTTCCTGCACGACTACCCCGGCACCGTGGTGGCGGTCACCCATGATCGCTATTTCCTCGACAATGTCGCCGGCTGGATTCTGGAACTCGACCGTGGCCACGGTATTCCCTGGGAGGGCAACTACTCCTCCTGGTTGGAGCAGAAAGAAGCCCGACTGGAGATTGAGCAGAAGCAGGAAGCCTCGCGCATCAAGGCGATGAAGCAAGAACTCGAATGGGTGCGCACCAACCCCAAGGGGCGTCAGGCCAAGAGCAAGGCACGTCTGGCGCGCTTCGATGAGCTGCAATCGCAGGAATTCCAGAGCCGCAACGAGACCAACGAGATTTACATTCCGCCCGGTCCGCGCCTGGGTGATCTGGTGATCGAGGCCAATGGACTTGGCAAGGCCTATGGCGAGCGGCTGCTGTATGAAAACCTGTCCTTTAATCTGCCCAAGGGCGGCATCGTCGGGGTGATCGGCCCCAATGGCGCCGGCAAGACCACGCTGTTTCGCATCCTGACCGGCCAGGAACAGGCCGACTCGGGCGAGTTGCGCGTGGGCGAGACAGTGGAGATCGCCTACGTCGATCAGAGCCGCGACGCACTCGATGACAAGAAAACGGTCTGGGAGGAGATCTCCGATGGTTCCGACACCATCATTGTCGGGCGTTTCGAGATGCCCTCGCGCGCCTATGTGAGCCGGTTTAATTTCAAAGGCTCGGATCAGCAAAAGCGCATCGGCACCCTATCCGGGGGCGAGCGCAACCGGGTGCATCTGGCCAAGCTGCTCAAGAGTGGCGGCAATCTCTTGCTGCTCGACGAGCCGACCAACGATCTGGATGTCGAGACCCTGCGCGCCTTGGAAGAAGCCTTGCTGACCTTCCCCGGCTGCGCGGTGGTCATCAGCCATGATCGCTGGTTCCTGGATCGCATTGCCACCCACATACTGGCGTTCGAGGGGGAGTCGCAAGTCACCTGGTTCGAGGGCAACTACGCCGACTACGAGGCCGACCGCCATCGTCGCCTGGGTGATGAGGCAGATCAGCCGCACCGGATTAAATACCGACCGCTGCATGCCTGATCCCTGGCGTGATCACAGCAGAAACCGCCGCCCATCCATGAGCGACAAGAAAAAATTCATCAACCGCGCGACCCGGCTGATCAAGCGCATCGAAGAGCTGCTGCCCGCGCCGCCCGCCACGCCGGACTTCGAGGCCCAGAGCTATCGCTGGCGTAGCGCCGGCCGGGACGGCTGGCTCGAGCCCATCCGCCGCGCGCACCGCCTAGCGCTGGATGATTTGCTCTGCATCGACGGGCAGCGCGCCATGATCGAGCGCAACACCCGGCAGTTCCTCGCCGGGCGCACGGCGAATAACGTCTTGCTGTGGGGCTCGCGCGGCACCGGCAAATCTTCTCTGATCAAGGCCGTTTTCTCCACCTATGCGGAGCAGGGGCTGCGGCTGATCGAAGTCGACAGGGAAGATCTCATTGAGCTGCCCTATCTGATCGACGCCATCGAGGGGCGCGAGGAGCGCTTCATCATCTATTGCGACGACCTGTCATTCGAGGCCTCCGAGTCAAGCTACAAGACGCTCAAGGCGGTGCTCGATGGCTCCATCAGCGCGCCGCCGGACAATCTGCTGATCTATGCCACCTCCAACCGCCGTCATCTGCTGCCCGAATTCCAGCACGAGAATCAGGACGCGCGCCTGATTGACGGCGAGATTCATCTGGGCGAGAGCAGCGAGGAAAAAATCTCCCTGTCTGATCGTTTTGGGCTCTGGCTGTCGTTTTATCCTTTTAGTCAGGAGCAGTATCTGCGCCTGGTGCATCACTGGCTGGATCGCCTCGGCGCGCCGCCACGGGAGTCCGACACCATAGATAGCGAAGCCCTGCAATGGGCTTTGACGCGCGGCTCGCGCAGTGGTCGCACCGCCTGGCAGTTCGCGCGCGATCGCGCCGGGCGGCTGCCGAGCGCCGGGCAAGACTGACACTCGGCCCCTTGTTCGCGCAGGCCCTTCCGCTAACCCCGACGAAGCCCCCAGACGATGCCCCCAGACGATGCCCACCGACGGAGCCCACCGACGGAGCAAAAATCCATGTCGCAGAATACCGCCCAACAACAGCCGTCGACCCAGCTCGCCATACCCCCGCGCATGCGAACAGCCGAGGGCGAACCGCGACTGGTCGGCATCGAAATCGAATTCGGCGGCCTGACCCTGGAGCAGACCGCCATTTTGCTGGTCGACCAGCTGAAGGCGACTCTCTCCAACGGGAGTGATTACGAGGCCACCATCAGCGGCGATCCGGCCGGCGACTGGCGCGTGGAACTGGACTTTGAACTCCTGAAGGACTTCGGCCGGCGCAACCAGGATGAGGCGGACACCGAGCCCTCGCTGCAAAGCCTGATCAACAATGGCATTGAGCAACTGCTCAAACTCATGGCCGAGCCTCTGGTGCCGGTGGAGATCGTCAGCCCGCCGCTGCCCTTCGCGCGCCTGCCCGAGGTCCAGTCCCTGATCACCGCGCTGCGTGAAGCCGGCGCCCTGGGCACGGGCGAGAACCCCGTCTTTGCCTTTGGCCTGCAGCTCAATCCCCAACCCCCGGCGCTGGATGCGCGCACTCTGCTGAGCCATTTCAAGGCCTATCTATGCCTGGCCGACTGGCTGCGCCAGCGTGCCAATGTCGACCTGACCCGACGACTGACGCTCTTTGCCGAGCCCTTCCCCAAGGCCTATGTGCGCCAGGTCATCGCGCCCGATTACTGGCCGGACCAGAGCGCTTTTATCGACGACTATCTGAGCGCCAACCCGACCCGTAATCGCGAACTCGACCTGCTGCCCCTGTTCGCTCACCTGGACCCGGAGCGGGTCAAGCGCCGGGTTGCCGACAGTCGCGTCAAGGCGCGTCCCACCTTCCATTACCGCCTGCCCAACAGCGAAATCGACCAGCCCGACTGGGGTCTGCATACAGCTTGGAACGACTGGGTGGAGGTCGAGCGCCTGGCCGAGGACCCCGAGCGCCTGAGCGCCATCCGCGGCGCCTACCTTGAGCGTCTGTCACAACTGCTGGGTGGGCGGCTCAACCCCAAACTCGACGACTGGGCACAGGAGACCGCGCAATGGCTGACGCCAACTCGCGACCACTGATCGGCATCACCGGCCCGCGCCATGGCGCCCTGATGCCGCGCGGGCTGGTCGCGCTCGGCCTGTGGCTGGCCGGCGGACGACCGCGCCAGCTCTATCCCGACGACAGCGAGCAAGCCCTGGCTGAATTGGCCGGACTGGTCGTCACCGGCGGTCATGATGTCGACCCGGTGCTCTATGCCGCCGCCCCCGAGGTCAAACCAAAGCTCGACCCCGAGCGCGACCGCTTCGAGACCCGCGCCATCGACCGCATGCTGGCCCGCCAGCGGCCGCTGCTGGGTATCTGTCGCGGTGCCCAACTGCTGAATGTGCGTCGCGGTGGGAGTCTGTTTCAGGAATTGCGTTCGCGGCGCAAGCAGACCTCCAACCGCTGGACCATTTTTCCGCTCAAGACCCTGCTGGTCGAGTCCAGTTCCCACCTGCACGCGCGCCTCGGCTGCGCGCGCTGTCGCATCAACAGCCTGCACAACCAGGGTATCGACCGACTCGGTGCCGGCCTGCGCATTGCCGGACGCGATCTCGACGGCATCGTGCAGGCGGTGGAAGACCCCGATGCCAGCCTTGTACTCGGCGTGCAATGGCATCCGGAATTTCTGCTCTACCTTGGCCGTCAGCGGCGGCTGTTTCGCGATCTGGTCGCCGCGGCGCGCGCGCCGAATTAGCCTGGGGACGACCCGGCCCCCGCGCTGCTGCCGCCGCTGCCACCGATGGATGCCTATCTCGGCCTCTTCGCCATCTCCTTTCTCGCCGCCACCCTGCTGCCGGCCTACTCCGAGGTGGTCTTCGCCGGTCTGCTCGCCACTGGTCATGCCCCTTGGGCACTCTGGGCCTGGGCGACCGCCGGCAACACCCTGGGTGCCGCGCTCAACTGGACCATCGGGCGCTGGCTGCTGCGGTTTCAGGACCGGCGCTGGTTTCCGGTCAATGGGGCGGGACTCAAAACCGCGCAGCGCTGGTTCCAGCGCTGGGGGGTGTGGTCGCTGCTGCTCGCCTGGGCGCCGGTTGGCGGCGATGCCCTGACCTTCATCGCCGGGATGATGCGGGTGCGCTTCCCGGTGTTTCTGCTGCTGACCGCGACCGGCAAAGGGCTGCGTTACGCGGTATTGTTGGGCTTGGTTGAAATCGGGCGACAATTTTGGCCATAGCCATTCCGCAATCTGAATCAATGACTGTCGCACCCCCGCGGCAGCTATCCGCCTGGTTATTCAGCAGACGCCACAGGAAGCAGCTCGGGAAGCGGCTGAAAGCCGCTTCTACACCATCGATCGATGCGAATCCGCGGCGGTCGACCTCGCAGGCGGGGACCTTAGCCCCCATCTGCTCAAACAAGCGATGCATACCACTTGACCGAGCTGGATTTGCCATGAAACACAGTCCATTTATACCCAATTTCGAGCAACTGCCCAAATTCCTTCCGATTTTTCCGCTGCCCGGCGCGGTGGTGCTCCCAGGCGTGCAATTACCGCTCAATATTTTCGAGCCGCGCTACCTGAACATGGTGCGCCAGGCACTGGCCGAGCAGCACATCATCGGCTTGGTGCAGCCCGCGGCGGGAGACCCAGAGTCCAGCGACGCCATTCATCGCATCGGCTGCGCCGGGCGCATCACCTCCTACAGCGAGACCCATGACGGGCGCATTGTGCTGGTGTTGACCGGCTTCTGCCGCTTCCGCGTGCTCGAGGAGGTCGAACCCCTGGCCGGCGTTCGCCGCGTGCTGGTGAGCTGGGATGAGTTCGCCGGTGACTACAACAACGATCAGCCCAAGCTGACGGATCGCGAACTGTTCATCGGCTCCCTGCGCAGCTTCTGCAACCGCCGCCAGGTCGAAATTCCCTGGGACGAAATCTCCAACATGGCCGACAACGACCTGGTCAATCTGCTCTGCGCCCATCTGCCACTGGATGTCGGCGACAAACAGGCGCTGATCGAAACCGTCGCCTTGCAGGAGCGCGCCACCCTGATGCGCGGGCTGATGGACATGTCCGCCCTCGCCAGCACCAATGGCGTGATACTGCGACACTGAAGGGCCACGAGTGGCCGCGACAACCACGGCGGCTGGCCGATGGCCGGACGGCTATCGCATCGAGCCGCTTGAAATTTGTCAATACAAGCATTATTCGCGATCTAAAGAGACACTGACTTCTGCACTTGGAGGGTTACAACATGGCCGTTACACTCACGGATGCCGCCGCGCGGCATGTTTCCGGCATGATCGACAAGCGCGGGCACGGCCTGGGCATTCGCATCGGCACTAAAAAGAGCGGCTGTACCGGCTTTGCCTATCAGGTGGACTATGCCGACGACATTGACGAGGGCGATCAGGTGTTCGAGAGCCATGGCATTAAACTGGTGGTGGATGCCGAGAGCCTGACCCGGATTGATGGCACCGAGGTTGACTTCGTCAAATCCAGCCTGCTCAATGAAGGCTTCGAGTTTCGCAATCCCAATGTGAAGGACGCCTGCGGTTGCGGCGAGTCCTTCAGCGTCTGAGGTCCAAGGTCTCATGTCCAGCCCGCCAGCGGCCGCCTCATCGGCTTCTTCGCCAGCAAGCGAACAGATCGCCGAGATCATCGACACCTTCGAACTGCTCGGCGACTGGGATCAGCGCTACCAGTACCTGGTGGAAATCGGCGAGAAACTCGCGCCCATGGAGCCAGCCGACAAAAGCGACGCCAATCAAGTCAAGGAGTGCATGAGCACCGTGCATGTGGTCGCCAAGGCTGACGCGGCGGGCAACGGCCAACTCCAGTACCAGGGTGATTGCGACACCTCCATCATCAAGGGCGTGGTGGCCTTGCTGGTCGGGCTGTTCAGCGGCAAAACCCCGACCGAGATCGAAGCGTTGGACGTGGACGCGCTGTTCGAAGGGCTCAGGCTCGAGGACCATCTGAGTCCAAGCCGCCATGTTGGGGTCTATGCCATCGTCAATAAGATGAAAGGCCAGGCGCTGGCATTCAGCTAACTCCCGCGACAGGTTTTAAGACGCGGGCACAGAAAATCCAGCATCATCGCGCGCACGCGCGCCGTATCCTCGGGCGCCAATATATCTCCGGACAAGGCATGATGTTGCGGGTCGCTGGTGTTTTCCACTGGTATTAAGACCTTGTCCACCGCGCCGAAGCGCGGAAAGAAACGCTCGATTCCGTTGGCATTCACCACCCGGTCCTCCCGTGCATAGAGCACCAGCACCGGTGCCTTGATGCGCTCGACCGGGCTCATGCGCGCAAGCTTGACCACCCCCATCATCACCAGCAGGGCCTTGCTCGGATAACGCCAGGTCCAGTAGCGGGCGTGTTCCGGGTTGCGCGGCTTCCACTCATAGTCCGGTCCCACCACCCAGCGCACCAGAACATGCGCCCAGGGCCAAAGCAGGATTTCCGACATGGGATCGCGCGGACCATAGTTCGGTGAGAGCAAAACGAGCGCGGCCAGGTCCGCCGCCGCGGACTGTGACGCCAGCCAGGTTGCCAGGGCTCCGCCATTGGAGGCACCCACCAGCACCACGCGCCCGCCGAGTTGGCGACCAATGGCAAGGGCCTCCCAAGCATCGCGCTGCCAGTCGGCCACAGTGGCGGCGGCCAAAGCATCACCGCCGCGGCCATGGCCGCTCAACCGGGCAAAATAGAGATTGGCGTTGAGCGCGGCGGCGACCTCCTCCATTAGCGGCCGGCTCTCCTGACGGCTGGAGGAAAAGCCGTGCAGGTAAACCAGGGCGATGTCAGTGCGCGCGCCGGGCGCCGACGCCCAGCGGATGGTCTTCTCGGTGCCGGGGATCAAATCGGCAATAGCGGCTTCGCTTCGCGTCAGCCAGGCGTCAAGCCTGGACGCCTCCGGAATGCTGGATTCCAGTTTGCTGTTAGCAGGGCTGGCGGGATTGACGGCAGGGTCATCGGCATGCCAGGAAACCATCACTCTCGGCCCCGTGAAGAATACCCAACTGGCCGTTGCCATAACGACCACGAACAGGATGAACAACCGGCGGCGGACAGATTTGGTCTTGATCCGCGCGGCGGCGATAGGCTTCTCGCACCTCGGCATGGCATTCAGACCTCCCAAAATCGCCCCAAAAGCGCCCTGATTTTTGGACAGTAAAAAGTTCCATTGATATCGCTTAAGATGTTTCGACAGGTTATCGACCAAATTGACAAAATCGTGTTCATTTTCGCGCCCGAAAGGTTGAGCCATGTGCTTCGCTTGCACAGGAAAACCCTTATTCTCTATTTATTATTTATGAATCATATACTTAAAGCAACATAAAATAGAACTAAGGAAATGGTGCTGAGTCGTCTGTGTTCCTGTTGGCCCCAGAGTCCCCAGAGCCCTGGTCATTCTGGGATCTGTTTAGTATCAACGGACACCTGATGCTCGCCGACTATTTGCGCCATTCGAGCGTTTTGACCGTCAGCGCGCGCGATTGCACCGATGCCGAGACGGCGCGCGCCTTCCTCATGACGCCCCATCAGTCGTCCGGACCCGGCAATCGAAGGCGCGCTTCACCCGTGGCGACATCCTGGCCGGGTTAGGAATCGAGTTGATCGGCCAATCCGTCTCGCCTTGGCTGTTGGCCATTGGAACGCTCAGCCGACTCTCTTATGCTTGTCCGTTCCCCGGTTGATCGATACAAAAGGAGTGTTAAGCATGTCACAAAACCCCCTGCACCAAACGCGCGGTCCCTTTTTCGCCGCGCAATTGCGCGATGGCGATCCTTATGAACTGAGCAACGGCCATCCCATCGAATGTCTGCCTGCGGGCGGACGCCACGCCCGCGCCAACCTGGTTGGCGGCTTGGCCATGGAAACCGATCCCGAGGTCGAGGACGCCGCCGTCGATGCCGGTTACGCCTTCGGCCCCCAGGATCTGCGCGCTCCGGATATCGCCGTGGGCAATGTGCCGGACGCCCCCGGCTGGATTGCCGGCGTTCCACCGCTGGCGGTGGAATATGCCGACAGCGGACAGGACGAGCAGGAGCTACAGGACAAGATCCGCGAACTACTGGCTGCGGGAACCCGCTACCTGTGGGTGGTGCGCTTGCAAGGCCCGCGTCGGGTCGAGGTGTATGAACCAGGCCAACCCTGCCGGACGTGCTATCCGGGACAAGCGCTCAGCGCGGCCGGGGTGCTGAAAAATCCACTGCCGGTCGAGGCGCTTTACGATCCCCAGGCCGCGCACGAGGTCGCACTGCGCAATCTGCTCCAGCGCAAGGGCTATGACAGCCTGGATGCCGTGCGCGACCAAAGCAAAGCCGAGGGCAAAGCCGAGGGCGAGCTGGGTCTGGTGCTACGCCAGCTCGACAAGCGCCTTGGTGGTCTTGCGCCCGCGCTCGCGGCGCGAATTCGCCAGCTCGACCCGGCGCAACTGACGGCCCTCGGCGACGCGCTGCTGGATTTTGGCCAGGAGCGCGATTTGCAGGCGTGGCTCGACCGCTGCGCTGGCGACGGCTGAACATGCGGGCGCTTGGCGGCTGATGTTCTCGCGGCGGACCAGGATGTGCGCGAGCGAATAGGGCTGGTTCAGTGACATTGGTCAAGGCCTTTTTCGGTGAAATACACCATGCTGAGCCCATCGCCAACACGGCACATCGCCCGGTGATCGGGCAGCACCATCCTTGAGTGGTATGATCGATCCTCGCCCGACACCCTTGCTCGCCATGCGCGGGATCGTCAAGACCTTTCCTGGTGCGAAGGCGCTTAACGGCGTTTCCCTGCACGTCATGGCCGGGGAGATCCACGCCATCTGTGGCGAGAACGGCGCTGGCAAATCGACCCTGATGAAGATTCTCTCGGGCGTCTATCCGCATGGCGCTTTCGAGGGGGACATCCTGCTGCGCGGCGAACCGGTGACCTTCAAGGACATTCGCGCCAGCGAAGCCGCCGGCATCGCCATTATCCATCAAGAGCTGGCCCTGATTCCGGCCTTGTCCATCACCGAGAACCTGTTTCTCGGCCATGAGATCGCCCGCGCCGGGGTCATCGACTGGACCCAAGCCCAGGCCCAGGCCCGCGGCCTGCTTGAACGCGTCGGTTTGCGCGAGGATCCTGATACCGCCATCCAGCACTTGGGCGTCGGCAAGCAGCAACTGGTGGAGATCGCCAAGGCGCTTGGCAAGTCGGCGCGGCTGTTGATTCTCGATGAACCCACCGCCGCGCTGAACGAGGACGACTCCGCCCATTTGCTAACCCTGCTGCGCGACCTGCGCGCCCAGGGGATGACCTGCATCCTGATCAGCCACAAGCTGAACGAAGTGCTGGCCAGCGCCGACGCCATCACCATCCTGCGCGATGGTCAATCCATCGAGACGCTGCGCTTGACCGGCGACCAGACCGAACCGGTCAATGAGGATCGGCTCATTCGCGCCATGGTCGGGCGCTCCTTGGGGGTACGGTTTCCCGCGCGCTCAAGCCCCATCGGCGCGTCCTTTTTTGAAGTGCGCGACTGGACGGTGCGCCATCCCCAGAACCCCGAGCGGCGGGTGTGCAAGGGCATCGGCTTCAGCGTGCGGCGCGGGGAGATTCTCGGTTTCGCCGGGCTGATGGGCGCCGGGCGCACGGAACTGGCACTGTCCCTGTTCGGGCGCTCCTATGGCATTCACGAGCGCGGGCAAATCCTGATGAACGGACAGGCGTTGCATCTGCCGACCGTGGCGGCGGCCATCCACCATGGCATCGCCTATGTGACCGAGGATCGCAAAACCCTGGGGCTGAATCTACTCGATGACATCAAGACCACCACGGTCGCCGCGAATCTCGGTCGGATCAGCCGCCACGGCGTGATCGACCGCGAGCGCGAGGTGGCGGTCGCCGAGGACTATCGCCGCTCCCTGCGCATCAAAACATCCAGTGTCAATGCCTGCGTCGGCCAGCTCTCTGGTGGCAATCAACAAAAAGTGATTCTGGCCAAATGGCTGTTCACCGAACCAGAACTCCTGATTCTCGACGAGCCCACGCGCGGCATTGATGTCGGCGCCAAGCAGGAGATTTACGCCCTGATTCGCCAGCTCGCCGCCAAGGGCAAGGGCGTGATCCTGATCTCCTCCGAGCTGCCGGAGTTACTCGGCCTGGCCGATCGCATCCATACGCTGTGCGAGGGCGCCATCACCGGCGAACTGGAACGCGACCAGGCCAGCCAGGAACGCCTGATGCGACTGATGACGGTGAACCAATGATGACAGCACTCAAACATCTGTTTGGCAGCGATCCGCGCCAGTTCGGCATGATCTTCGCCTTGCTCGCGCTGGTGAGCTTTTTCCAGATCCAGACCGGCGGATTGGTGCTGACCCCGGCCAATCTGATGAATCTGCTCAACGGCAACGCCTATATCCTGGTGCTGGCCGTGGGCATGGTGCTGGTGATCATCGCCGGGCACATTGATCTCTCGGTTGGCTCGGTGGCGGCCTTTGCCGGGATTGTGCTGGCTTTGGCAATCCGCGATTGGGGGTTGGCGCCCTGGCTGGCGGTGCTTTTGTGCCTGGGCGTGGGCGCGCTGATCGGCGCCTGGCAGGGGTTTTGGGTGGCCTATGTCGGCATTCCGGCCTTTGTCGTCACCCTGGCCGGGATGATGCTGTTTCGCGGCGCCAATCAGGCGCTGGGCCACGCCAACACCATTCCGGTGCCGGAGTCGATTCAGTTCCTCGGCGGCGGCTATCTGCCCACCTTCGGTTATGACACAGGATTGAACGATCCGACCTTGATGCTGGGCACGGGCGCCATCCTGTGGCTGGTGATTGGCGGTTGGCGCGCGCGCCAGCGCACCTTGGCCCTCGGCGGCGAGGTGGCGCCCCTGGGCATCCTGGCGGCGCGGCTTGGTTTGCTGGCGGTGGTGATCGCTTGGCTGACCTATCAATTCGCCAGCGGTCGGCCGGGCACGTCCTTTCCGGTGCCGGGGCTGATGCTGGTCAGCCTGGTGCTGCTTTACTCCTTCATCGCCGGGCACACCATTCTCGGCCGCCATGTCTATGCCGTGGGCGGCAACAGTCAGGCGGCGCGCCTGTCCGGGGTCGATACCCGCCGCGTCACCTTCCTGGTGATGATGAACATGTCCATCCTCGCCGCGCTGGCGGGGCTGATGTTTGTCGGTCGCGCGACCGCATCCGGTCCCTTCGATGGCGTGAGTTGGGAGCTGGATGCCATCTCGGCGGTCTTCATCGGCGGCGCGGCGGTCTCAGGCGGCGTCGGCACCGTCATCGGCGCGGTGATTGGCGGCCTGGTGATGGCGGTGCTCAATAACGGCTTGCAGCTCATGGGCGTGGGCGCCGATTGGACGCAGATCATCAAGGGACTGGTGCTCTTGCTGGCGGTGGCTTTCGATGTCTATAGCAAGCGTCAGGGGCGCCCGTCCATCATCGGCTGGCTGATGCGGCAGCGGCCGCAGCCACACCCGCGGTCAGCACAGACCGAAGCGGCCACGCCGGCGGTGCTGCCCGTCGTTCTCGCGGCGCTGCTGCTGGTTGGCTTGGGTGCAGGACTGCTGTGGCTGACCGGGCACCGACCAACCCCAGGGGCGGACGCCGACAGCGCCGCGAGCGGTTTTCCAGCAGACAGCCTGATCGGGGTCGCTCTGCCGCAAAAAACCTCGGAGAACTGGGTGCTCGCGCAGCAGTTGTTCCAGCATGGCCTGGGCGCGGCGGGCTTCCGCTTCGATGTGCAGTTCGCCAACGGCGGCGTGCCCGAGCAGCAAAATCAAATTCAGACCATGGTCGCCAAGGGCGCGAAGGTGATCATCGTCGGCGCCATCGATGGCTCCCAGCTCGGCGGGCAGTTGCGTGAGGCCGAAGATGCCGGGACGCGGGTCATCGCCTACGACCGGCTACTGACCAACACCTCGGCGGTCGATTACTACGTCGCCTACGACAACTTCAAGGTCGGTGTGCTCCAGGGCCAGGCCCTGCTCGAAGGGCTTGCGCAACGCAAGGGGGCGCCGCCCTGGACGATAGAGCTGTTCGCCGGCTCGCCGGACGATGCCAACAGCCAGGTCTTTTTCGATGGCGCCATGAGTGTGCTTGGCCCGCGCATCCAAGACGGCACGTTGGTGGTCACTTCCCGGCAGACGCGCTTTGCCCAAGCCGCCACCCAGGGCTGGAAAGCCGAGAATGCCCAGCGGCGCATGGATACGCTGTTCGCCGGCACTTACGACCAAACGGAACTCGCTGGCGTGCTGGCCCCGAACGATACCCTGGCCCGCGCAATCCTGACCTCGGCGCGCGCCGCTGGCAAGGCGCTGCCCGTGGTCACCGGGCAAGATTCGGAAGTCGAGTCGGTCAAGTCCATCCTGCGCGGCGAGCAGTACGCGAGCATCTACAAGTCCACCAGCGATCTGGTGCGCCAGGCCATCGCCATGGTGGTGGATCTCCAGCAAGGGCGCGAGCCACCTGTGAACGATGATCACAGCTACAACAATGGCGTCAAGATCGTCCCCGCCTATCTGCTCGAGCCGCTGATCGTGACCCAGGCCAATGCGCGGGAGGTCTATGCCCAGGACCCCATTCTTAAACGGATTGTCAATCCATGATGCCACATCAAAGCAACGTGGCTTCCGTCGCGTTTTCCTCCGTGTTGTCCCTCAAGACTCGCGCTGGCTTCCGTTGGCTCGTGCCGCCGCTGATCGGCGCGGTGCTGACTATCCCATCAAACGTGAACGCCAGCGATTTTTCCAGCGCCAATGTGCTCACCGGCGACTGGGGTGGCGCCCGCTCCGCCTGGCAGGCGCACGGAGTCGACATCCGGCTTAACTACACCACGGAGTCCTTGGTCAATGTCGCCGGCGGGGAGAAAGCAGGCGGCACCTACGCGGACAACATCGGCCTGGATGTCCGCTTCGATCTCGCCAAGCTCCTCGGTGTGCCGAGCACGCAACTCTTGGTCAAGCTGTCGCAGCGCGACGGTACGAGTGTGTCCGAGCGTTTCATCGCGCCCTCGCTCGGCGGCAACACCTTCACCGCGCAGGAAGTCGCCGGCACGCCAAATTTCAAGGTGGTCAATGTCCAGTTCAACACCCGCCTGCTCGACGGGCGCCTGGATCTGGCCTACGGGCGACTGGTCGCCAATGATGATTTTTTGAGTTCGTCGCTCTACTGTCAGTTCGTCAACAACGCCTTCTGCGGCAGCCCCAAGGCTGTGTTTTTGCACAATCCCTTCACCTTCAGTGCCTATCCGGTGGCCACCTGGGGCGCGCGCTTGCGCTACGACACCCCGGCGCGCGACTGGACGGTGCAACTCGCGCTCTACGACGGCGACCCGGAACTCAAGCGGGGCGACGCTCGGCTGGCGAGCCAAAACCCGCACGGCACCGACTGGGGCCTTGGCGATAATGGCGTGACCCTGGCCGGGGAGTTGCAGTATCACCGCCATCGCGACTCGGCCACCGCCTTGCCTGGCACCTACAAGCTCGGCGGCTACTATTTGACAGGGGATTTTGACGACCTGTCCGTTTCGCATCAGGCTCCCGCTGGCGATCAGGTGCGCGGCAACGCCATGCTGTGGCTGCTCGGCGAGCAAATGCTCTATCGCACAAGCCCCGACCGTCATCTGTCCGCCTTCGGCTCCCTGGTCGCGAGCCTGGATGATCGCGTCAACCAAATGAGCCACTACCTGAATGCGGGACTGGTCTATCGCGGACTCTTCCGCGCCCGCCCCCAAGACAGCACCGGCTTTGGCCTGGCGGTGGGCTGGTATGGCGATCCCTACAACCGGGGGCTTCAGGCCGCGGGGCAGGCGCGGAAAGACCACGAGGCGGTGATTGAACTCAACCACCGCTTCGCGCTCGGGCATGGCATCGCCATCCAGCCCGATCTGCAGTACATCCTGCGTCCCGGCGGTACCGGCGACATCGACAATGCCCTGGTGATCGGCGCCAAGATCAGCCTGGATTTTTGACTCGACCAAGCGGTACGCGCGCCCTGGTGGCAACCGCGCTCGATTGGGCGGAATCCTCGACACGGATGGCGAATAACAACCGCCAACCAAGAATGCAACCAATTAACCAATCACGCAGCCCACAATACTCCCATGAACAAAAGACTGATCTGTCTCGCCACGGGGCTCTATCTCGCCGGCACACTGCAAGCCGCCCTTGCCTGCACCACCATCATTGTCGGCAAGGGGGCGAGCGTTGATGGCTCCCTGATCATCGCCCGCAACGAAGACACCAGCAATGCCGTGGACCCACAGTTGATCATGCGCCATGATCCCAGCACCGAGGACTACGTCTTCCGCTCCAATTCCTTTGGCAACCCGGCCAACAACCAATTTAGCTGGCAGATGCCGGCGGGTACCCTGGGGTATGTTGCCTTTCCGGAATGGGAAAGCGTGCAAGCCGGCAACCCCTCCTTCGAGGAGGTTGGCTTCAATGACCGAGGCGTCGCCCTCTCGGCCACCGAGACCATTTTCAATAGCGACGCAGTGCTCGCGGTCGATCCCTATCTGGTCGAGACCGGCATCGGCGAGGATGGCATTACCACGGTGGTACTGCCCCAGGCCGCTTCCGCGCGCCACGGCGTGTTGCTACTTGGCTACATCATCGAGCATGTCGGCGCCGGCGAGGGCTTTGGCGTGGCCTTCACCGACGCGCACGAGGCTTGGTATCTGGAAACCGTCTCCGGGCACCATTGGGTGGCCCAGCGCATTCCCGATGATGCCTATTTTGTCTCGGCCAATCAGGGGCGCTTTCAGCAGGTCAACCTCAGCGACCCACTCAATGTGATGGCATCCGCCGGGCTTGCGGTTTTTCTGATCGAACAAGGATTGTACGACCCCAGCCAAGGGCCTTTGGACCTCTTTGCCTGCTGCATCGCGAATGGCACCCATGACCAAACCTATAATTATCCCCGCGTCGAGCGGTTGCTAAGCCTTTATTCTGGTCTGGATGAAACTGGCAAGGACGGTCGCTTCAGCCTGTTCCCAACACCGAGCGAAAAGCTCTCGATCGCCGATGTCGCGCGCGGCTTACGAGATTATTATCAGGGCACGACGCACGACCCCTATACGCATCAAAACCCCCAAGAGCCCTGGCGGCCGATCAGCGTGCTGCGCGCCTCGCTCTCGCACATCACCCAGACCCGCTCCGAGTTGCCCGTCGCTATCGGTCGGGTAAATTACATCGCACTGGGCATGACCGCGCTCTCGGCCTATGTGCCAATTTACTGGGGGTTGAGCGAACTGCCGGCGGAGTACCAGCACGCCAGCGACCAAGCGGATGACGAAAGCCTCTTTTGGCGCTACCGCAAGTTGCAGACCCTGGTGTTTCAGGACTATCCGCGCTTTGCGCCCAAGGTCCAGCAGGCCATCCATGCCTTCGAGCAGGAGAACGCGCGCGAACAGCGCCAGATGGAACAAGCCTATCTGGCCAGTTATCAGCAAGAACCAGCGTTCGCCAAGTCACTGATTCAAAAATTCACCGGCGCCATGCTCACTCGCCAGCGCGTGATGCTCGACCAACTCACCACCACTCTGGCGCGCCAGCTCGACATGCAAGACCTGAGGAATGACGACTATACCCGCATGATCCATGAGATCGAGACCAGCTATCATTTCCACGGGGCCTGAGGGATGTTTGACGCTCGAAACGGCTGACTGTTTGGATCGACACAACAGGAGTTTCCGGTATGTCGCAATATCCCCTGCGCCAAGTACGCGGACCTTTTTTCGCCACGCAACTGCACGATGGCGATCCCTATGAGCTGAGCATCTGTGGATGGTGCGCTTACACGGCCCGCGCCGGGTCTAGGTGTATGAACCAGGCCAACCCTGCCGGACGTGCTATCCGGGACAAGCGCTCAGCGCGGCCGGGGTGCTGAAAAATCCACTTCCGGTCGAGGCGCTCTATGATCCGCAAGCCGCCCATGAGGTGGCGCTGCGCAATCTGCTCCAGCGCAAGGGCTACGCCAGCCTGGAAGCCGTGCGCGAGCAAGGCAAAGCCGAGGGCGAGCTGGGGCTGGTGCTGCGCCTGCTCGACAAGCGCCTTGGTGGTCTGACTCCGGCGCTCGCGGCGCACATTCGCCAGCTCGTCTCGGGGCAGCTCAACGCGCTCGGCGAGGCGCTGCTGGATTTTGGCCAGGAGCGTGATGTCTGGGCATGGCTGACAATAAAAAAATAACGCCCGAGTCGCTGGAGCAGGGCATGCACTGCACCTAGACGAGCATCGGGTTGGCGTTCCACCGTTTTTTACTGAAACAGCCCCAGTCCCAAACGCTGACTAACATACGCAATGGCGCGCATGGCCCTGATGCTATTGCCGGATTGGTTCAGCCGAGGGGAAAAGGCGGCCACGGCCAACTTGGCAGGCGCCACGGCCAGGATTCCGCCGCCCACGCCGGTCTTGGCGGGCAGGCCCACATTGAAGGCCCAGGCTCCAGACTCGTCATAGAATCCGGCGGTCAGCATCAGGGCGAGAATCCTGGGCACATACTCGGCATCCAGCACTTGCTGCTTGCTGACCGGATTGATCCCACCATTGGCCAGGGTCGCGCCCATGATCGCCAGTTGTCTGGCGTTGACGCCGATGGAGCACTGCTTAGTGTATACATCGACACTTTCCATGGGATCGGCGTAGATCCGGTCGTATCGGTGTAGCAGATAGGCAATGGCTCGATTGCCTTGGTTGGTGGAGGCCTCGGAACGATAAACCTCCTCGACCACGTCCAGTTCTTCACCGGCCAGGGTCTCATAAAAACCCTTAATCTTATCGAAGCCTTGATCCGGAGTGTCGGCCAGGATCAGACTGACCGCCGCGATGGCCCCGGCATTGACCAGGGGATTGACGGATCGGGCCTTGAGCAGCTCCAGGGCGAGGACTGAGTTGAACGGCAGGCCGGTGGGCTCCAGGCCGATTTTTTCGGCAATGACCTTGGCATCGCCATGCTCCCGCATGACCAGTGCGGCGGTAAAAGGCTTGGACACGGACTGGATAGTAAAGACATGCTCAGCGTCGCCTGCCGTGTAGACTTTGCCGTCAGCCGTGACCAGGGCCAAACCGAATAACGCCGCATCCACCTTGGCCAGTTCGGGAATGTAGTCGGCATTGGCGCCTTCGGTATTGGCGGCGAAGAGGCTATGGGCTTCCTGGAGAACCTGTCCGAAAATGTCCGTATCAATACCGGATCGAGACCAGGCCGGGGGCGAGAGAAACAGCAGGAATGCCAGGAGAACAGCCATCCTGCTCAGAGTGGCCATGGTGCTTGCGTTCAATCTGTCTTGCATGAGGTCTATTCCTGAATGGTCAGCGAAAGCGAGCGATGCCACGCCACCGCGTTTTCGGTCGGAAAAAAGCGGATTTGACTCAGTTTGCATTTCAGACCTACGCAGCCAAGATTGACCGCGACATGGACAATGGCATGGCCTCCGCGATGGCTCTGTTGACTAGGATGGAGAGGGTATCGGCCCTTGAGGCGCGTCACCCCCAACTCGTGTCAGCAGGCTCAAAAAATTCGTCAGGGCCACCTTGCGCGCCGTGTCAGGCTTCAAGGCATCCAGAAGAGTGTAATATTTTAAAATGTTCTGGTTGTAGGTGGCGAAGTGGCCGATATTGTCGGAACCGATCATGAACCGGTCGGAAAAATCCGAGATCAGGGTCAGCCATTCGGGGCGGATGCGCGGTTCCTGACCGGAGAGCTGCACGTAGTTTTCGTAGATGATCCAGGACAGATCGATATACAGATTGTCGTGTCTGGCGAGCATCTCCCGCAGCAGTCCGGTGTAGGCGGTCTGGTCTAGATCCAGCATTCGTGACAGCCCGGCATGGGCCCAGATGATCACGGTTTTGGGATGACGGGCCAGAGCTTCCCGCACCTCATACACATAAATTGGCTTATCCAGCCGGTTGCGCGAGGTGGCGTTGTTGTGCAGATTGACGGGCAGGTTTTTTTGGCCGGCCAGGTCGTAGACCGAGTCCAGGGCCGGGTGGTTGGCCCGGGCCGTTTCACCGTAGGTCAGGTTGGTCAGGTCGTCGCGGTGTCCGAAAACCTCGCCCACGCCTTGCCACAGACCAGGGTATTCCGCCAGCATTCTCTCCACGTGCATCACGGCGTGTTTGTCAGTGGCGTTGAACCCGCAAATAAACGGATGGAAGCGGGAACGGACCTGGCTGGGCAATTCCAAAAAACGCCTAGCAACCACGAAGTCCGTGGCTGAATACCAGTAGGCCCGGGCGTTATCGTCCAGGTAGTACTTAGGTTCTTCCGGCTCCGCGGCATCCCATTTCTTGACGAGAGGCATGCCGGAAAACATGATGTGATCCACGCCCGCCGCCTTCATGGACTGCAATAAGGCGTCCACTCCCTCGGTTTTCTGCAGAAAATCCGCATAGTGAAAATGACTGTCCGCAATCGAATGTCTGATGGTTGCGTCCGCGCCAAAATCCGGCGCGGCCAGGGCCGCGAACGGCGCTGATATCCGCTGGGTTCCGCCAGCCAATAGTCCTGCGGCGGTGATTTTTAAAAATGATCTGCGATCCATGTCTGCTCCTTGTGTTAGCAATGAATCAGCGCAACGGCCCGGGACATTGAGCCTTATCATTTCCAACCCAGCGCATGGCCGACACCAGGGCGGCCGTTATGGCAAACATCCCAGATCGTCAGCAAACGACAGGCGATAGGGAATTCTATCCCATCAGGAAGCTTGCTGATCAAAATGGGTCATCATTCTCAATCCAGTTTCAACCGGGCGCTCTATGCGCGGCTTGCGCCGCACATGACTTGCGGCGAAAGCCGCGTGACGGGACTTTTTATCGGGGCGCTCTAGGCCGCGCCCATTGAGACTTTTTTTCCACCAAGCCTTGGGGAAATTTACATTTTTCATCATGGAAGCCTTAAAATTCAAAACCGTCGAGGATCTGCTCGACGCCCAGGATGAGCGCGTCGAGCTGATCGACGGCGAGATTGTTCGACGTCCGATGGCGCGCGCGGAGCATGGCGTGGTGCAGCATCGCGCCTCGGTTGAACTTGGTCCATTCGATCATCCGTCCGGGCCGGGCGGCTGGTTGATCGCCAGCGAGATCAGCGTGCGCTATTCGCTGCACCAATGCCCAACCCACGACCTCGCGGGGTGGCGCAAGGAGCGGTTGTCGGAGCGTCCGCGCGGTGTGGTTGAGGTTCCACCCGATTGGGTGTGTGAAATCATTTCCCCTGGCCATGAGCGCAAGGACACCCTGACGCTGTTTCTGCTCTTGCAGCGCCAAGGGGTGCCGCACTACTGGCTCATCTGGCCGGAGGATCGCTCGTTGATCGCCTTTCAACTCGATGGCGATACTTATCGGGTCATCGCCAGCGTCACCGCGACCGATCCGGGTGAGCGGAAGATGCGCATTCCCCCCTTCGAGGCCGTCGCCATCAACCTGGATTATCTGTTCGGTTAACTGTCGAGTCCCGAAAGATTGTTCGGCCTGCTCAGCCCCTTTGAGTTCAAGAACGACTTGGGGGATGCGGCCCGGCGCGGTAAGCATGATTACTCACAGGTCTGGAAGTCCATCTACGAGCAAGTGACCTTGGAATCCGCCACCGAGTCGGCCTTTGCCGACGACCGGGAGAAAACCACCGCTCTTGCGATGCTCGGGGCGAGCATCGGACCAGTTCACATTCAAGTGCCGGGCCGGATTTGTCGCTGACACCCAGGCTGCCCGATAATGAGGGCATACGCGCGCCTCGCGCCGCATCGTCCAAATCCCTCTCTACAGCGACCGAACAACCCCGTAACGGAGCATCATGACCCAAGTCCGCGACATCCTTGTCACCAGCGCCCTGCCCTACGCCAATGGCCCCATTCATATCGGGCATCTGGTCGAATACATCCAGACCGACATTTGGGCACGCTTTCAGAAAATGCGCGGCCACAACTGCTGGTACGTCTGCGCCGATGACGCCCATGGCACACCCATCATGCTCAAGGCGCGTGCCGAGGGTATTGCGCCCGAGGCGCTGATCGAGCGGGTGGCGGCCGAGCACAAGGCGGATTTTGCCGCCTTTCGCATTAACTTTGACAACTATCACTCGACCCATTCGGCGGAGAACCGCCATTTTGCCGAACTCATCTACAACCGCAACCGTGACCAGGACCATATCGCCCGGCGCGAGATCAAGCAGGCCTATGACCCGGTCGAGAAGATGTTCCTGCCGGATCGCTTCATCAAGGGTGACTGCCCCAAGTGTGGCGCGGCTGATCAGTATGGCGACAATTGCGAGGCCTGTGGTGCCAGCTACTCGCCGGCGGAGCTGAAAAACCCGCGCTCGGCCGTGTCAGGCGCGGTGCCCGAAATGCGTCGGTCAGAGCATTTTTTCTTCAAGCTCGCGGATTTCGAGGCGATGCTGCGCGACTGGACGCGCGGTGGTGGTCTGCAAAAACAGGTCGCCAACAAGCTTGATGAGTGGTTCGATGCCGGCCTGCAGGAGTGGGACATTTCGCGCGACGCGCCTTATTTCGGCTTCGAGATTCCGGATGCGTCGGGTAAGTTTTTCTATGTCTGGCTCGACGCGCCCATTGGCTACATGGCGAGCTTTCAGCACCTGTGCGAACGCACGCCGGGGCTTGCCTTTGACCGCTTCTGGGCGAAGGATTCAAGCGCCGAGCTCTATCACTTTATCGGCAAGGATATTATTTACTTCCACGCCCTGTTTTGGCCGGCGATGCTCAATGGCGCGGATTTTCGCGCGCCAACGGCGGTCTTCGCCCACGGGTTTCTCACCGTCGACGGACAAAAGATGTCCAAGTCGCGCGGGACTTTCATCAAGGCAAGCACCTATCTGGAGCATCTCAACCCCGAGTATCTGCGCTATTACTTCGCCGCCAAGCTCGGCCCTGGGGTGGACGATATTGATCTGAGTCTGGAGGACTTTCAGGCACGGGTGAATGCCGACCTGGTCGGCAAGATCGTCAATATCGCCAGCCGCACGGCGTCCTTCATTCACAAACGCTTTGACGGACGCCTGGCCGCGAGCCTGCCGGAGCCGGCGCTTTTTGCGGAGTTTGTCGCCGCCGGCGAGAGCATCGCGCGCGCCTATGACCAGCGCGAGCTGGCACGGGCGATGCGCGAGATCATGGCACTGGCCGACCGGGCAAACCAATACATCGACGAGCAGGCGCCCTGGGTGATGGCCAAGGCGCCGGAGCGCGTCGCCGAATTGCATGGCGTCTGCACCCTGGGATTGAATCTCTTTCGGCTGCTGATCGGCTGGCTGCGCCCGGTGCTGCCTGGCACCGCCGAGGCCGCGGAGGAATTCTTGCGCATCGAGCCCTTGACCTGGGAGGCCCTGCCCAAACCACTGTTGGATCATCGCATCGAGACGTTCAAACCGCTGATGACGCGCATTGAACGCAGCCAGATCGACGCCATGCTGGCCGCCTCGCGCGTGGATCTGGCGGCCACGCCGGGCGCTGTTCAGGTCACTCCGCCCGTTGCCAGCCTGGACCCACCGCTCGCGGACAGCATCGATTACGACACCTTTACCCAGGTCGACTTGCGCATCGCCCGCATTGTGGAGGCCAGTTTGGTCGAGGGCGCCGATAAACTCTTGCGGCTGCGCCTGGACTTGGGCGGCGAGGAGCGTCAGGTGTTCGCCGGCATCCGGGCTGCCTATACGCCTGAATCCCTGACCGGTCGCCTGACGGTGATGGTGGCGAATCTCGCTCCACGCAAAATGCGCTTTGGGGTGTCCGAGGGCATGGTGCTGGCGGCCGGGCCGGGCGGCAAGGATCTCTTTCTGCTCTCGCCGGATAGCGGCGCCACCCCAGGCATGAAGGTCAAGTAAAGGCCATCAACCGCACGGATGCGGGCCTGAGACCTATGGCTCGGTCCTACCGCTGAAACGCTGTTTACGGCATTGAGCGGTGGTCAGCCCGCCAATCCACCTCAGGCTCCCTCGGCCGGACCAGCGCCGCGGGGCTTTTTTCGCGGGCGCTTGGCCGGCTTGCGCCGCTGTGCCGCGGTCGGGGCTGGCACCCCGGCCGCGGCTGCTGCCTGCACATCCGCGCCGGTGCCGCGCGGACCATGGCCTTTTCTCGCATTTGCCTGGGCGTTGGGGTTCGCGTTGGGATTCGCGTTCGGGCGCACCCCATGATTGGAGCGCGGACTGCTCGAGCGTGCACCCGTTGGGCGGCTGGCGGGCGAGTGGGCACCATTGGCACGGGTACCGCTCGTTCGCGTTGGTCGCGTGCGTGATTGGTCCGCGGAATTGTGCTCACCACCCGGCAGGGGTGCAAGGCGATTGACGGGCGCGAGCATGATCTCGAGCTCATTGAGCTCATCCCACTGCTCATCGGTTCTGTCTTGATCCGGAATATCCCTGAGCGCACGCAGACGGCGGCGCGGGGAGGTCGTTTGGCTTTCACTCATGGAGCGATAGATTCAGCTCGTGGCTGATCTCTCAACTGGTCCGATTGGTCGGTTGTTACAGTCTATCGGGACTGCTTGACATGGCCGCAGCACCCGGTAACCCTAGGAAAGTTCATTAAACTTGGGCACAAGGCCCAGTTAGCAAGCCGGGTGGCGAAACCCGTTGACTCAGGCTGAAGGCCACAAAGCTGGCCTTTGGTGCTAGTACTGACTGAGCCCTGACTGGGGGGGTCAGGCGCTTCGGTTCTAATGGCGCTGGCCTGGCAAGGCCGGCTTTGCAACGATGGCTTGCAACATTGGCTTGCACATAAGACTGCCGTTGGCGGCTCGCAAGCCCGGGCGGGCGGCGGCACGCCGTGACTGACGGCATGGCGGCAGAAGGCGACCCCTCGCCTTGCCTTCTCTTACCATAGCAAAGCTTGACCAAGCGCGCAGGCCCAGTTTGTCATCTGGGGCAGAAAATTTTTGCTCACAACCGCGGCGTCCTGAGTTGAAAAACCAGCTTCAAACTAGAAATTGAACAAAGATTCTTGCAGAATTATCTGAAAAACAAGCTATAACTAAGGCAGCGCCTTCGCTTACTTGTCCCATATGCTGTACTTTCAGCGCCGGAGAGAGAAAAACATGCTGAAGAATTTGACCATCGGCTCGCGCATCCTACTTGGCTCCGCGCTCATTTTATTCCTGACTCTGGGTGTGCTACTGCCGATTCAGCTTGGCAAACTAAGCGACATCACCACTGAAAACCAGACCTGCTTTGCGCGCGGCCTGTTCCAATCCTTCCAGGCCGCCTTGAAAGATCAGGGCAATCTCGCGCTCGCGCTCAGCGCCGCCCAGGCTAGCAGGCCAGAGGTGCAGCGCGCCTTTGCCGAGGGCGATCGCGAACGCCTGCTTGAACTGACCCAGGACGAATTCGCGCTCCTGAAACAAGAGCAGAATGTCCGCCAGTTCCAGTTTCTGAGGCCTCCGGCAACCTCTTTCCTACGCGTGCACATGCCAGAGAAGCATGGCGATGACCTCAGGGACATGCGCGGCACCGTGGTCGCCGCCAATCAGACCCGCAAATCCGTGATGGGTCTGGAGCGGGGCGTCGCCGGGCTTGGCATCAGAGGCGTTTATCCCATGTTTCACCAAGGCCAGCATCTCGGCGTGGTGGAGTTCGGCATCTCCTTCGGACAACCATTTTTTGATGCCTTCCTGGAAGATTTTCAGGTGCCCAGTGCGCTGCACCTGGCCAAGGATCGCGGCTTCGAGACCTTTGCCGGTACCATCGCCGGCGATACCCTGCTTGAACCCGAGGAACTGCGCGCGGCCCTGGCCGGCGAGGTCGTCACCCGCGCGGCCCATGTCGGCGAGCAACCAGTGTTCATTTATGCACGTGAAATAACCGATTACTCGGGTCAGGCCATCGGTGTTGTGGAACTGCTGGTGGACCGCACCGCCGCAGCCAACGCCTACCGCAATGCCTTGCTTGCCCAGCTCGGCATAGGCGCGCTGATGCTGTTGATCGGTTTCGGCATCGCCTGGGGTATTAGCAAAAGCATCACCGGCCCCCTGCGCGCCACACTCGGGCGCCTGCATGAGATTGCCGCCGGCGATGGCGACCTGACTCAGCGGCTGGACGCGGATGGCCACAATGAGCTGGCCGACCTGGCGCAAGCCTTTAATGCCTTTGTCGATAAGGTGCAAACCCTGGTGCGCGACATCGCCGGCGCCTCCGCTCAGCTCGCCTCGGCCGCCGAGGAGCTGTCGCTAACCAGCGGCGAGACCTCGCGGCATGTCGGCCGTCAGCAGCATGAGATCGATCAGGTCGCGACCGCCATCAACCAGATGACGGCCACCGTGGAAGAAGTCGCGCGTCATGCCGCCGAGGCCGCCCGTGCCACCCAGGAGACGGACCGCGAAACCCATGCTGGTACCGAGGTGGTCGGCAAGACCATCAAGGCCATTGAGGCTGTCGCGCACGAGGTCGAGAGCGCCGGAGACATTATCTCGCGGTTGTCGGCCGACAGCGTGGAAATCGGCGCCGTGTTGGATGTGATTCGCGGCATCGCCGAGCAGACCAATCTGCTCGCCCTCAATGCCGCCATTGAGGCGGCACGTGCTGGCGAGCAGGGTCGCGGCTTCGCCGTGGTGGCCGATGAGGTGCGCACCCTGGCCAGTCGCACCCAGGTCTCCACCCAGGACATTCAGGAGAAAATCCAACGGGTGCAGACTGGCTCCAACAACGCGGTTGCGGCCATGGAACAGGGGCAGGCGAAAGCGAGCGAGGCGGTCGCGCAGGCCAGACAGGGTGGAGAATCCCTGCAAACCATCAATAGCGCCGTCTCAAGCATCACTGACATGAATCATCAGATCGCCAGCGCGGCCGAGGAGCAAAGCGCCGTGGCCGAGGAGATCAACCGAAATATCCATGTCATCTCGGAGGCCGTGGATCAGTCCGCCTCGGGCGCCAACCAGATCAGTGCCGCCAGCGGAGAACTCGCCCAGTTGGCTGCCCGCCTGCAGAGCCTGGTTGGTCAGTTCCGGGTGTGAGCGCGCGGCCAGTCGCCGCGACCCTGAATCCACTGCCGCAGTTTTGGCGGTGGCTGGGATCATGATTCTTAACCGGACCCTGGCCCGAGTACATAGACCAGACCATTGCTGCCAACGGCAAGGTAATCACCGTTGCGCGCGTAGGCCAGGGCAATCAGCTTGACCGCCGAGGGGGTAATCCAGCTACGGCGGCCCAGGATCCAATGCTCAAGCGGCTGGCCGCTGCCGAGCGACCAGCGCTTGACATGACCAGTGACACTGCCGGTCAGGAGTTCGTCCTCGCGCGGCGAGAAGACCGCTGAACTGTAGGTGATGCCGCGTCCCATCCATTTCTGGAAGGGGTTCAGCTCAAACAGCAAGGCGCCGCTGCGGGTGTCCCAGACCGCCGCGCGCGCACTTTGCCCGGCCGCGAAAGCATGGCGCCCGCTCGGCGACAGCGCGGCGGTCATGCCATTGTTGTCGAGTTCCCAGCGGTGCAGTTCCTTGGCCTGTTGCAGATCCCACAAGCGCGCATAGTCATCGTCACAGACTGTGAGCCCTAGCCTGCCGTCAGCTGAGATGGCCACGTCATTGACTTCTTCCGCGTGCGACAGACGATGCTCAATGCCGCCACGACGCAGATCGAACACCAGCGCTTCGTTGTTGGCGGTGCCAATCAGCAGACGCCGACCGGCATCGGCCAACGCCAATGAACTGATCTCGTGTGGCAGCATCCAACTCTGCAGCGCCTGGCCGGTCTTGGCATCCCACAGAACCATGATGGGCGCCTGATCGACCGTGACCGCATAGCTGGCATCGCCGGCGAGTGCCACCGCGACCAGCACCGTGGGCTTCTCGCCATGGTGGTTCCAGTTAAAACGCCGCGCCTTGCTGGCCAGATCCCAGAAACTGCCGCCCTGGTTGATCGAAGCGGCCACCAGCGCGCTGGCATCGCTGCTGAGATTCGCGTCGTACAAACCCTGTTGCGCCACCCCAAAACTGCCTTTCTCCCCCGGGTCGAAGCAGCCACCGAGCAAGAGCGGCACGACCAGCAGCCAGGCGAACTGGAGCGGCGAATGGCTTCGCCAAATCCGCGCGGGCGAGCTGTCACGGAATGTCCCAAAAATCTCCTTCACCATCTTGGCAACTCCTTACAATTCTGAATATTTCAGCAAAGCACATCAAGCTGCGGGTAGACGTTATCGGTGAGTCACTGCCGCATCCTGAAACTGCAAGGACGCGAGGCGCGCATAGAGTCCATCCTCGCGCATCAGGCTGGCATGGGGACCGCTGGCGACAATGCGCCCCTGGTCCAGCACCAGAATGCGATCAGCATTGCGCACCGTTGCCAGCCGATGGGCAATGACCATGCTGGTGCGCCCCTGCATTAGATGCTCAAGCGCGTCCTGCACCAGGCGCTCACTCTCGGCATCCAGCGCGCTGGTGGCCTCATCGAGCAGCAGCAGCGCCGGATTGCGCAAAATGGTTCGGGCAATGGCGATGCGCTGGCGCTCGCCGCCGGACAGGCGCACGCCGCGCTCGCCCAGATAGGTATCGAAGCCTTGCGGCAGCCGCTCAAGAAAGACATCGGCATGGGCAGCCGCGGCAGCGCGGCGGACATCCTCGTCGCTGGCCGAATCCAGGCCATAACGGATATTCTCCCAGGCACTGGCGCCGAAAATCACCGGATCCTGCGGCACCAGGGCGATCTGGCCGCGCAGGTCGCGCAGATCGAGCGCACGCAGGTCAATCCCGTCGAAGCGAATGCAACCGGCCTGCGGATCATAAAAGCGCAGCAGCAGGGCGAACAGGGTGGATTTACCCGCGCCCGAGGGGCCAACCAGCGCCACCCGCTCGCCGGGTTGAATGGCCAGGCTCAGACCATCGGCAGCCGGTGTCTCCGGGCGGCTCGGATAACAAAAACGCACCTGCTCAAAGCGCACGGCGCCGCGTGCCGGTTGTGGCAGGGCCGTGGGCTGTACCGGGCTAACGACCGCTGGCTCCAGGCTGAGCAGTTCCATCAGCCGCTCGCTCGCCCCGGCGCCGCGCAGCAGCTGCCCGAGCAGGTCGCTCAGCGAGCCCACCGAACCGGCCACCAGCACCGCATAGAACAAAAACGCCGAAAGATCCCCGCCGCTGAGGGTCTCCGCCAACACCTGGCGACCACCAACCCAGAGCACGGCGCCGATGGCGCCGAAGGTGAGCAGGGTGGCGATACCGGAGAGCAGCGCGCTGCTGACCGAGCGTTGCATGGCCACGCGAAAGGCGCGCTCGACCTGATCGGCATAGCGCTGGTTGTCAATGGGTTGATGATTAAAGGCCTGGACGGTGCGAATACCATGCACGGCTTCATCGACATAGGCGCCGATGTCCGCCACCCGATCTTGACTGGCGCGCGAGAGTTTGCGCACCCGCGAGCCCAGCAGCCAACTCGGTCCCACCACCAAGGGCACGCCGAGCAGCACCAGAGCGGTGAGCGCCGGGCTGGTGATGGCGAGCATCACCACCCCGCCGATGACCAGTAGCGAGGTGCGCAACACCATGGCCAGGGTCGAGCCGACCACCACCTGTAACAGCGCGGTGTCGCTGGTCAGCCGGCTGATGACCTCGCCGGCACGCACGCTCTCAAAATAACCGATATCCAGGTGCAGCACGCGCTCGAACACCGCCTGACGGATATCCGCCACCACCCGCTCGCCAATCCAGTTAAGCAAGTAGCTGCGCGCGACAATGGCGGCGGCGGTTAACACCACCACGGCAAGAAAAAACACCAACGCCTGATTGAGCGCCGCGAGCGAGCCGGTACTGAGCCCCGAATCCACCACAGTGCGGATCACCTGGCCAAAGGTCAGCACCGAACCCGCCGCAACCAGCAGCGCCAGCAGGGCACCGAACAGATGCAAACCGTAGGGTTTGGCAAAGCGCAGCAGCCGCAGCAGCGCGCGCGGGTTGCGGGTGGCGGGACGCTCTGGTGGCGCACTGGTGGTCGATTGATGATGCATGTGGGAAAGGTCCGTGAAAAACTGTCAAGATAAGACTTTGCCACGAATGTGAGTCCAAAGCGCCATGAGCCAGGTACCAGACACCGCCGCGCAGGTTGTCGTGCGCAACCCCACACCGGCGGACATCCCTAACATTCGCAAGCTGTTCGCGCGCGCCTATGCCGGCAGTGGGGTGAGCAGCTACAGCGCCAGCATGCTGCGCGGGCAGATTAACAAGTTCCCCGAGGGGCAGTTTATCGCTGAATATGAGGGCACTCTGATCGGTTTCTGCTCGAGTTTTCTCATTAGCGGCGAGATCGCCCTCAAGCCCCACACCTGGAACTGGATCACCGGCGGCGGCTACGCCACCCGCCACGATCCCAATGGCGACTATCTCTACGGCATGGAGGTGTGCGTCGATCCGGACTTTCGCGGCCTGCGCATTGGCCAGCGACTCTACGACGAGCGCAAGAAGCTGGTCCAGGCTTGGGCCCTGCGCGGCATTGTCTACGGCGGGCGCCTGCCCACCCTGGCCACCGCCATGGAGCGCTTCGCCAAGCCCGAGGAGTATATCGAGGCCATCGTACAAGGCCGCGAGAAAGACCCGGTGCTGACCTTTCAGCTGCGCAACGATTTTGCGTTTATTGGCTTGCTGCCGGAGTACTGGAACGAGGATCGCCAGTCGCTCGGCTATGGCGTGCATTTGCTGTGGCGCAATCCGCAGGCTCCGGATGAGAAGGAAGAAGCGCGCGCCAAGCCCTTCGGCGGGCGCCTGACCGACACCGTGCGGGTGGCGACCGTGCAGTATCAACAGCGGCGGGTCAAGTCCTTCGAGGACTTCGTCGAGATGCTGCGCTATTTCGTCGATGTCACCGCCGATTACCGCTCCGACTTCTGCGTCTTTCCGGAATTATTTTCCCTGCAACTGCTGTCGATGGAGGATCAGGAGCTCTCCCCCTCCGAGGCCATCGAGGCGCTGACGCGCTGGACCGACCCCATTAAAACCGCCTTGCGCGACATGGCGGTGCGCTACAACATCAACATCATTGGCGGCTCGCACCCGACGAAAATGCCCAACGGGCGGGTCGAGAACATCTGCTACGTCTGCCTGCGCGGTGGGGAGATTCACGAGCAAGCCAAGATTCACCCGACCCCGAATGAGGTCTACTGGTGGAATATCGAGGGCGGCCATGAGCTCTCCACCATCAACACCGACTGCGGGCCCATCGGGGTGCTGATCTGCTACGACGCGGAGTTTCCCGAGCTATCGCGCCATCTCGCCGACCAGGGCGCCAATATTATTTTCGTGCCCTTTTGCACCGACGAGCGCCAGTCCTATCTGCGGGTCCGCTACTGCTGCCAGGCGCGCGCCGTGGAGAACCAATGCTATGTGGTCATGTCCGGCAACTGCGGCAATCTGCCGAATGTCGCCAACATGGACATCCAATACGCCCAGAGCTGCATCCTCACCCCCTGCGATTTTCCCTTCGCGCGCGACGGCATCGCCGCCGATACCACCCCCAATGTCGAGACGGTCGCCTTCGCCGACCTGCGCCTGGCCGATTTGCGCGAGGCGCGCTACTCAGGGACGGTGCAAAACCTGAAAGACCGGCGGCATGATCTTTATAATCTGGTGTGGCGAGAGTAACAACAGGTGCGCGGGCTTCAGCCGGCAAACTGGGAGCGCCGGCTTTAGCCGGCACACCCTCGACAACCACCACAGGCCAAGCCACCACCCGCACCGGACTTTAAGGAGTTGCAATGAAAATCTTCATCGCCGGACACCGCGGCATGGTCGGCTCCGCCATCCTCCGCCGCCTCGCGGACCAAACCCAAATCGAGCCAGTTACCCGCACCCGCGCGGAACTGGATCTGACCAATACCGCCGCGGTCGAGACCTTCTTCGCCGAGCAACGCCCGCGGCAGGTCTATCTCGCGGCGGCCAAGGTCGGCGGCATCTGGGCCAATGAACACCTACCGGCCGAGTTTATCTATCAGAACCTCATGGTTCAGGCCAATGTGATTCACGCCGCCTGGCGCCACGGGGTCGAGCGGCTGCTGTTCCTCGGCAGCTCCTGCATTTACCCACGCCTCGCGCCCCAGCCGATGGTGGAAGGCGCCCTGCTGAGCGGCCCGCTCGAACCCACCAACGAGCCCTATGCGGTGGCCAAGATCGCCGGCATCAAGTTGTGCGAATCCTACAACCGCCAGTACGGCACCGATTTCCGCAGCGTGATGCCAACCAATCTCTACGGCCCCGGCGACAATTTTCATCCGCGCGAAAGCCACGTCATCCCGGCACTACTGCGCAAATTCCACCAGGCCAAATGCGACCAGGCGCCCGAGGTCGAGGTTTGGGGCAGCGGCAACGCCTTGCGCGAATTCCTGCATGTCGACGACATGGCCGATGCCTGTGTCTATCTGATGAACCTCGCCCCCGAGCGCCATGCCGAGCTGACCGAGCCGATGTGTTCTCATGTCAATGTCGGCAGCGGCGTCGATCTCTCCATCCGCGAACTCGCCGAAACCATCCGGCGCGTGACCGGCTACCAGGGCCAGATCCGCTTCGACAGCACCAAGCCCGACGGCCCACCACGCAAGCTGCTCGATGTCAGCCGCCTGCGCGGTCTCGGCTGGCAGTCGCGTATCGAGCTCGAGCAAGGACTGGCACAAACCTATCAGTGGTTTGTCGAGAATCTGGGGCAGGTTCGTGGGTGATGGGTGTCTGACTTCAATCAAGCAATGGCTAGGCATCAGTGCGGCTGCCCGAACAGCAGCCCGAGATCAATCTCGATCTCCATGAAAGGCGGAATACAGCCCTTAACAGCCGTCTCCCCCACTCCCTTGGCGGTGAAAACGGCACGATAGGCGCCCGCATCCAGCGCATAGGCGATCAGGGCGCGCTCTTGCGGGGCGATGATCCAATAGAAGGGCACGCCGGCCCGTTGCAGGCGGATGAAGTGCATAACCCGATCTTTTCGCTCGTGACCGGGGGCGAGAATCTCGCACACCCAGTCTGGCGGAATGGTCATGATGCCGGTGGGTCGTTGCGGCAACCGCTCCTTGCGCCAGCCCGCCAGGTCATGGACATACCATTACCCATATCTCCCGCCCCCAGCGTCGCCCAGGGCTGGACACAGCTCCCGAGATCTGCTGAGATGCTGTCCCATCATCATGACCGACGGGACGGAAGACCCTGGACAAGGCATTCCAAGTCGCTTATGTGGGCGCCCCTTCAACGAGACCGACTTAGCGCGCATTCGCCAAGAGGTTACCCGAGCGCAGCCGCCGCTGCGCGCGGAGATCGCCCGGCGGGTGTGTCGCGCGTTGGAGTGGACCGATCTCCAAGGCCGCCCCAAGCTCATGAGTGCCCGCGTGGGGTTGCTGCGTCTGCATCGCGCCGGGCTCATCGAACTGCCACCGCCGAGCGGCGGCAATGGCAATGGGCGCCGATACCGCGCGCGCCCCGAGACTTGGCCCGAGCCGGTCCCGGTGTCTGCTCCGCTGCGCGCCCTCAGCGGTTTGCACTTGGTGAGCGTCAGTGACCGGCGTACCTCGCACTGTTGGAATAGCCTCATCGAATGCTATCACTACCTCGGCTACAGCCCACTGCCCGGGGCGCAGCTGCGCTACCTGATCCAGTTCGATGGCGGCCTGCTCGGCGCCATCGGCTTTGGCGCGGCGGCCTGGAAAGTCGCCGCCCGCGACCACTGGATTGGCTGGACGCCCGCCCAGCGCCAAGCGCACCTAGGACGGGTGCTCAACAATGCGCGCTTTTTGATTCTGCCTTGGGTGCAAGTCAAGCACCTCGCCTCCAAAGTGCTGGCCCTGGCCGCGCGGCAAGTCACCATCGACTTTCCCGCCCGCTATGGCGAGCGCGTGGTGCTGCTGGAGACCTTCGTGGAAATCCCACGCTTTGCCGGGACCTGCTACCGTGCCGCCAACTGGCACTATCTGGGCGAGACCACCGGACGGGGCAAAACCGACCGCACCCATCAAGCCGCGCTGTAGCGCTTGTGCGGTCTATGTCTATCCGCTGGCGGCGGACTTCCGCGCCGCGTTGGGGGTGGTGGCATGAGCGCGCCTGAATCGGCGCGCCCAGCAGGTGATCGCCTCCCTCGGCGCCAAGCCGACACAGAGTATCCCCGGGGCTTGCAACGGCTGGTATGAGACCCGCGCGGCCTACCGGTTTTTCAATCATCCAAAAGTCACCGCCAAGCAGGTGCTCGCCCCTCATATCGCCTGTACTGAAGCCCGCGTGCGCGAGCATCCCCGGGTCAGCCCTGACGCATAACCACTCGCCCCCACAGGTGGCAAGGGCTGATGGGCCGGCAGAAAAAAATGTTTTCGCAAAAGCGGCTAGACAACGCTCGCGCATGATGCCAGAATCGAGCCTGAGTCATTCTCGCGAAGGGATTGTCAGCGCATGCTCGATAAAGCTCCAACAACCTGGCGGCAAGCGGGTCGGGACATCACACCCGAGAATCTGGCCTACATTCGCACCTTCGCCGAGCGTTTCCCCGGATTATCGCGCACGGAACTCACTGCCACCCTGTGCGAACACCTCGATTGGCTCACGCCCGCGGGCCGGCCAAAGTTTCAGGCCTGCTCCAAGCTGCTCGCCCGTCTGGAAGCGGCCGGGGAGTTACGCCGCCCGGCCCTGGATGAACGCTTCAGTCATCCCGGCCCGCACGCGCGGGCCGCAGCGGTCGCTCGCGCTCCCCGGCAGCGTCCATCCGTGGTTAGCTCACTGTCGGCGCTTGCACCGGTGCACCTGCGCCTGGTCAGTGACCGAGCCGATGAGCACCGCTTCAATGACGCCCTCGCGCAGTGTCATCCTCTGGGCTATAAAAAACCCTTCGGCTATTGGGCACGCTACTTGATCGAATCCAGCGAGCATTGGCTGGGCTGCGTGCTTCTGAGCGGTGCCGCCAAGGCCCTGACGGCACGCGACCGTTGGATTGGGTGGAGCGAACGCCAGCGCCTGGCGAATCTGCCCTGGGTGGTCAACAACAGCCGTTTTCTCATCTTCCCAGGCGTTGAGGTGCCCCATCTCGCCAGTCATGTGCTTGGGCAACTGGCTCGGCAGATCGGTGAGGACTGGCACGCCTGCTGGGGCTACCGCCCGCTGCTGCTGGAGACCTTCGTCGACCCCGAGCGCTTTCGCGGCAGCTGTTACCGCGCCGCCGGTTGGACGCTACTGGGACACACCAGTGGGAGAGGCCTGGTGCGTCCGGGAAAAACCTACCACACCCGCCCCAAGCTGATGTTTGCCAAGCCATTGCAGGCGGAGTTTCGAACCCTGTTGTGTTCCCATCAACTGCGAGGTCAAAGCGCGCCATGAGCAAACCCAGCCGGCGTCCGGGACGCGAGGAAATCAAAGCGCAAGCGAGAAAAAAAAAGACCAGCACAAGCAATTGCGCCAACAGCAGCGTGAAGCGGGCCTGACTTCGCCGCCGAGCGCTACCCCGTCCAATCGCACCTGCCCTTTCCGCGACAATACCGAGGAACGCGCGGCGCGCACCGAGGCGGTGACGACGCTGATCTTGATCATGCGCCAGATGCTGCCGATCTTGCTCAAACGCTTCGGCAAGATCCCCGATCCGCGTCACCCCAAAAAGGTCAAACACAAACTCACCGTCCTGATGCTCTACGGGATTCTGGTCTTTGTGTTTCAGTATGGCTCACGACGCGCGGCCAATCGCGAGCTCACCCGGCCGATGTTCGAGGCCAATTTGCGGCTGCTGTTCCCGCAACTCGATTCCCTGCCGCACGCCGATACGCTCTACCGCCTGCTCGCGCGCATGGAGATCAGTGCCATCGAGACAACGCATCTTGAGCTCGTCCGGCGGCTAATCCGCAACAAAGCCTTCTCGCGTTACTTGATCAACAACTGTTACCCCATCGGGATCGATGGCTCGCGGAAACTCGCTTTTCCCGTGCTGTGGGATGAGCATTTATCCCAACGCCGTGTCGGTCCCAAGGTGGATCCCGACAGCGACGAGGAGCAGGACTATCAGTACTACGTCTATGTGCTGGAGGCGAGTCTGTGTTTCCGCAACGGGATGGTGATCCCGTTGATGAGCGAGTTCCTCGAGTATGCGCCAGAGCAGGGCGAACAGCGCAAACAGGACTGCGAGACCAAGGCCTTTCACCGTCTGGCCGAACGCATTAAAAACGCCTTTCCTCGTCTGCCGGTGATGGTGTTGCTCGATGGGCTCTATGCCAATGGACCGATCATGGAACGCTGCCGCCGCTATCACTGGGATTTTATGATCGTGCTCAAGGATGGCTCGCTGCCGAGCGTGTGGGAGGAGTATCGCAGCTTGGCGCACGAGCAGCCGGAGAATCGCTGCGCACAGCACTGGGGCGAGCGTCAGCAGCAATTTCAGTGGGTCAACGCGATTCGCTACGAGTATGGACCCAATGGCAAGAAGTTCCTTGAGGTCCATGTGGTGAGTTGCCACGAACATTGGCAGGTGGTGGACCCCAAGACCGCGGAGATCATCACCAAGCACGCCCGCCATGTCTGGCTCTCCTCGCGCCCGCCCATTGCCTAATGGGCCGGCTCAATGTGCATACCCGCTGCAACCTGGGGGCGCGCTACCGCTGGGGCATCGAAGGGGCGTTTCTGGTCGAAAAGCATCAGGGCTACGCCTATGAGCATGCCTTCGCCAAACAGTGGAACGCGATGAAGGGCTATCATTTGCTGATGCGTCTGGCGCACCTGATCAACACCCTGGCGCGCTTCTCCAAGCAGCTGGCGGCGCTATTCGTGCAGCTTGGGGTGCAGGCCACCATCGGCTTCATCCGCAATACCCTCACCGGCCCTTGGCTCGATCCCCAAGCGGTGGAACAGCGCCTGCAGCGACCGTTTCGATTGCGTCTGCTCTGAGCTCAATATCGCCAAGAGCCTACCGCTTGCTCACAGCGCAGGCGGCGGCCCCCTATGGCCAAGAGGTCCTGCGGCAGCGATTTTTGCTCCGGCAGGCTCCGTCACACGGGCGCCAATGTCCAGTTTTCACCTCACTCGGCGCAAAAATTCTCGAAATTCCTCGTCCAGCGCCTTGGTCTGGTAAGTCGTGCGTCAGGGCTGCGGTGAAGCGCGCACCCTTGACAGTGAAGCTCTCCGATGTCCGCCTGCCGACATCATGCTGGCCACCATCCCATAGCACATTCAACAGCGCCAGGTTGCGCATGACGCTGTCTTTACCCATGCCATGCGCGCCGAAAATGACGCCGGCCTCGGATGACAGCACGCCGGCTGATGGCCATTGTTTCGCCAGCGACCACGCCAGCGCCTCGGGAGTATCATCTCCGCGTAGCAGTCGCGGGACTCTCGGCTCCGCCGGCTTGCTGTGCTCAAGGTCTTGTAGCGAGAGCTGGTTGCTCTTCACCTGGTCGCGCTTCCCGGCCTTTGACGCCTGCCGGATGCCTGCCAGATAGCCGTCGCGCTCTGCTTCCCACGCCGCGAGCTTTGCGCGGTAGTCTTCCAGCTCCGGCTTCATCGCCTCGGCTTGCTTCGCCTCATACTCGCGAATAGCCGCCGTGAAAAACCCGTCAACCGTACTCTTGCGCTCGCCTGAGTCGGCAATGACCAGCGTGAACAAGCTGCTCGGACCCGTGAGCTTGTCCGCGCGTGCCACGTCGACATGCGCCTGAATGGCCACTGACAGCGCGCTCAGCGCCGATGTCGCCACTAACGGGAGCGGTGCCTTAACGAACCCTTGCACCTCGGACACTGCGGCTCTGACACGCTCTGGGAGTGCGTCGACCGGGTATGGCTCCGGGACTCCGGGACGCGCGAGCGGCTCAAGCGCCAGCCACTCATCCGGCTGTTGCTGCGCATCGCCATAGCCTTTCGCGCGCGCACCCGCGAGCATACGAGCAAGCTCGGACCCTGATAGCGCCGCCGCGCGGTCTGCACCTCTGGCCGCTGCGACTTGAAGCGCGAGCGCCTGAAACACCGCCTTGATGGTAGCGTCCGGGACGCCGTCCGCGACCATGCGACCGACTATCGTGAGCGCCGCCTGATGAATGTCCGCGCCAGCCAGGAGTTGCGCCAGGAGGTCTTCATTCTGCGCTGGCCGCGCGTCCGCCTGGTCGGTGGTCTGCTGCTGCGGTGCCTCTTGCTGGCGCTGATGGCCATTCAAACCGAATGCCGCGCGCACCTGCTCCGCCGGGTAGGGTTGCCGCTCATCACACCACGCCACGCGCACCAGATGCGGGTTGTCCGGGTCTTTCTTGTGAAAAAACCCTGGGAGTCGCATGACGCGCGGGAGGTCGACCGGCTGCGGGTCGGAGTTGAACCGCGCGACAATGGCCTGCTGCATCGGCTTGAAGTGCAGGAGGTCGACGCCGTCGACTGGCCAGTAAGCATGCGCCTTGCCAGGACTGGACTCCACCAGCATGACCGGCGGGAGCGGATAGTCCGCGAGTGCTGGTGCTGGTGCAGTTTTCGGCGGGTCGAAGTCTGCAAAGACCGCGCGGACCCTGACCACGTCGCCCGCGCGCCGGGTCTGGCCTCGGGTCTCATTGATGGTGACGAAAACACCCGCGCCGGCCTGGTTGAGCCGCTCAAGCTCTGGCCAGACTGTCTCAATGTCGCCTGGGATAGTCCGCGCCAGCTCGCGCCGCCGGCCTCTGTCATCAAAGGTCTGAAAACAGAATGACTCCGCCTCCGGGTCGAGGATGGCGAGAAAGCGCCGCGCCTCCGCCATGCGCCGCATCGCCTGTGCCGTATCTGCTGCCGCGCGGTGGTAGGGTGCCGGGTCGGTGGCCTGTTCTTTACCTGCTTTATCAGGGTCGACCGCGAGCGCCTGTATTGCCTGCCACTGCGCATCTGTCAGCCGCTTGCCATGCTTGCCGCGCATCGCGTTACTGAGGTCGCCAGTGTCGAGCTTGACGCCGCGCGCGCGCACCTCCGCGACAATGCCGGACTGAGTCCAGCCGCCGGCCTTGAGGATGTCGACGCGGGTCTTTATCTCACCCGGTGATGGTGCCGTGTAAACCTCGGGAGCTGCCAGGGAAAACGGCTCCGGGTCGGTGGTGGTGGTAGAATTGAGCGCGCAATAACTCATTGAGCCGTGAGCGGTGCCAGCCGCCACGGCTTTGTTGTCTGTGAGCATTGTCTGACCCTCATGCGGCGCTTTGCGGGTCAGTGCGGGACGCCTTGACGCGCTCCGCGAGCCACTGGTCAATGTCGGACTTGAGCCACCCGACAGCGCGCGCGCCTAACTTGACGGCCTGCGGAAACTCGCCTCTCTTCATCAAGCTGTAAGCGTGTGAGCGGGAATAGCCGCTGGCCGCCTTGATGTCTGCGGGTCGAATGATGGTGGGTTGTGACATGGACAGTATCTCCGGGAGTTGAAGATACCGGCGGGACAGGGTCTTGTAGCCGTCCGTTAGTGTCTGTTATAGTCCAGACTTATCCACAGATGACCAATTTCCTATCGCTCCGGCAAGGATGCCTCGGAGCGGTCACAGTGCAAACAGCGCCCGTCCGAGCCTATCGGACAACGGGACCGGATGGTGTTACCAGCACCTCCGGTCTTTTTTTGTCCTAAGATGTCCACAATACCCCGCTTTTGTCTGGTGTCAATCCCTATATGTTGTGGTCGCGCGGGTCTGGAGACGCAATATCTTGCAAAACTGACCAGCGTCAATTCACGTCACGCGCGACTGACAGCACAGGATGTCTTGCTGGCCTGACACCCGCGCCAAGAATGCCGCCAAGTGTCGCAAGAGTCGCAAGTGTCGCTGTCGCATCTGGCCAGATGTTGAAAATTAGCCGGCCTTGCGCCTGACACTCGGGACACCCGCATGCCATGCCCACGCGCGGACCCATCGCCGCGCATTGTCCGGGTCGCCACGGCCAGTGATGACGCGGTCAACTGCCGCGCTCATTCGCCGCAATGCATAGGCTTTGCGCTGATGGATGGTCATGCGCTGGCCACCACGCGCCGCGATGCCAGGTCGACCACCTCCGCCGCTGGCCTGGTGCACCAGTCTGACCATTGCTCCATCAAGCGCCGCCGCTTCGCCAGGAGGTCTCCGCGCTGATACGCCTGCTCCACCTTGCTTTCGAGTGCATGCGCCAGCGCCGCTTCGCATATCTCGCGCGGTGCGGTCGAGACTTCACCCGACCACGAACGAAACGACGCGCGCATCCCATGCGGGACTGCATCTCCGCGCGTGCCATTCACGCCATAACCCATGCGCCGCATCTGCATCAGGAGTGCCATGTTCGACAGCGCCTTGCCTTTGTGGGTGCTCGGAAATAGCCAGTCTTCACCATCGACACGCGGGAGCTGGTCGAGAATGGCGCGCATCTCATCAGTGAGCGGGACGCGGTGCTCTATGCGGGTCTTCATCCGAGTGCCAGGGATAGTCCAGACACCCGCATCAAGGTCAAGCTCTGACCACGTCGCCTTGAGCGTCTCTGATGTCCTGGTCGCCGTGAGAATCAGCCAGCGCAACGCCAGCGCGCTTGTACCCTCGGTGGCGACTAGCTCGCGATAAAACGCCGGGAGGTCGCGATAGTCCAGCGATGGATGATGACGGGTTACTCCACCTGTCTTTTGCTTCTTCACCCGCGATGCTGCCGGCAGGAGCTTGTCGAGATGTCCGCGCCAGCGTGCCGGGTTAAGCGGGTCACGCCAGCCATGCGCCGCTGCGAAGTCGAGGATATTCTCCACCCGGCCTTGCACCCGCTTTGCCGTCTCGGTGCGGGAGTGCCATATCGGGTCGAGGATGGCAATGACATCGGCTGTTGTGATGGTGTCGACCGGCTTGTTGCCGATGACTGGCCGCGCGTAGGTCCGCATGGTCGCCACCCATTGCCGCCGATGCTTCGGGTTAGACCATGACCGCTTGCGACCACGGATAAAGCGCGCCGCCGCTTGCGTGAAGGTCGGGACCGCTGGCGCCGCATCATCCTGGTCGACTGGCGCATCAAGCGGGTCGACGCCGGCCTTGAGCTGCTCGCGCGCCTTAGCCGCCTGGTCGCGCGCATCTGCCAGGGTTGTCTCCGGGTAAGCGCCTAACCCTTTCGCGCGCGACTTGCCGCCGATGCTGTAACGAAAAACCCACTTGCGCGCGCCTGTCTTACCGACCACCAGCCACAAGTTGCCGCCGTCGCTGATGGTCTTCTTCGCGGTCTGCGCCTGCCGGTCTGTGAGCTTGTGAATGGCTGCCATGTCTGACCCTCCGCTGATGTCGGTATACAAGCCAGTATACAACCATGCATCGGCTCTTGCCAGACAATAGCAGACGATAAAGACAGCGACTCTCAGTAATATCAGACGTTTATCAGATGGTGCGAGACACTAGCGACAGGGTAACAGCGGACACCCTCTCCGCCATTAAATTTCTCTAATTACCTGTTTTAATTAGAAATATTTCTGTTGAGTCAGGGTTTAGCTACATTCTCAGCTACACTTTTGACAGCGACAGTGGGGCGTCTCTGAGCAGCCTTTGCCGCCTCTTGGTTCAAGTGGCTACGAGCCCCGGCGAAGACTCCGCCGAGGCTTTCCCATCTTATCAGCGCGTCAAGCAACGCTTGGAAAATCAGACGTCATCCGCCGCCGGTAGACCGCGTTTGCCGCGCGCTGCGACGCCTGACGTTTGTTCTTCATGGTCCGGTGTCGTCACTTCGGAAGGCGGTTTGGCGGGGGAAGCGCAGGCCGAGTGCGTCGAGGAGGTTGCATTGCTCCTCATCAGGTTGAATGAGCCGCGCATAACGGCAGCCTTTGACCTCGTAGATCAAATAGGTCAATCGACTGAGCGCCACTAATGCATCATCAACGGTTGTGGCATGGGGATCATCATCGGTGGTACCAAAGGCCCGATGTAATAGGGATTGAAACAGGCGGGTGATTTTCAGTGCCAGCATGGCCACGAACACATGGGCTTTGGTGCGTTGGCCATTGCGGAGAAAAATCGGACGGATCTCCAGGAAATCCGTTTTCATGGTTCTAAAATTGCGTTCGACTTGTTGCAAGTCGCGATAGCGCTCATCGACCGTCAGCTAGCTCCCGCACGATATCCCAATACGCTACAGCAGAGGTTTGCCGGACGTTTTCCGTTATCCCCCTCGCGCCAAGCCATATGCATTCCCATGCCTCGAATCTTCGGCGAGAGAGTCATAAGACACTCTCCGAGGAGCCGGCTTGTAACAGTTAGGGGCGGGGGGGGCGAGGTCTTGACGTGAGACCTCTCAGCAGTGGACAACGGACCTCAAAGGTGCTTGAATCAAGCGTTGCCGCCGCGGGAGTCCGGCTTGGCGAGATTGACCGACAGCGATCCGGGCGTCGTAAAGGTTCGACGGACTTGCGCAGCTCAGATCGCGCTCGTCAGAAAACCAAGGGGGGACTGAAGTGTCAGCGCTTGCAACGAATATTGACCTGGATCGGCTATTCAAGCTCCGCCTCGTCGTCGCCCGTCACGGCGAGATGGACGCGGCCCGCTGGTGGAACACCAACGGCGTCTTGAGCCGCAAGGGCAGGCTCCTGATGAGCCGTGGCTTCCCGAAGACGCACCAATTCACCCAGGCGCGATTGGTCTTTGAAGTCGCACGGGCTCGCAGCGCAGAGCGCTTCCCTACGATCCCTGGTTGCATCACCTTGTGGCACCTGCCTGCGGACGTTGAGGCGCAATTTGAGGCGTGCTGGCCGGAATGGGTCGACGGCGGCGCGTCCTGGGCTGACTTCTTCGAGTCTATCCAGGCACCATCCGACAATCTGCTTGATACCCTGCATGCGCACGAACTAATCCAACCTGAGCAAGCCGAGCAGATCAGCCGCATGCGCCGCTCTGCCGAAGGACGCTCGGTCGCACTGCCCGGCGAGCGCTCGGTCGACGATGACACCATCACACTACTCGCCGCCGCATTCTCCCATGGGGAGGCCGCTAAACCCGCCATCCCCTTTGCGCGAGTGGACAGCTGATTTGAACCGGCCGAGGTCTGTTTCAGATCGACGCAAGCTTTCCACACGTCTCGTTCGTAAAGGGGCGTTGCTTGAAGATACGCATAGAGTGGCCATGGGTTGGGACTTTGCGCAGTCGTTTGACGAAAACATGGTACGTGCGCGTCAACTGAATACACCCGCGGCAGACAACGAGGGCTGGCTGAAAGAGGTGATATCAACCATCTCCAGCCGCTGGCGCCATGAGCGGAGGATTCTCAGTCTCATCAAACTCGCACAACGGGTCAGCTTTGATGAGTGGCGCCCTTGCGTGCTTTGGCATGCTGGCGAGGTGGACGAGTTGTACTACCGGTTTGCAACAGAGTGGCTGTTTAATGAGTATGTGGCTGGCGTGTACCAGTTGCGCACTACCGACGTGCTGCCGTTCGTGGAATCGATCACCGCGTCCCGAGCTGCAGGCAACAAGGGGCTGAGCGAATACGGTCTCAAACGAGCTGGCCGCGATCTTCTGCGCATGGCGACAGACTTCGGGCTCCTCACGGGCTCGACTGTCCGCGAATTCACCTCCTACTACCTCCCTGAAGACAGCTTTCTGTACCTCCTCCACGCGATGTATGACAAACACGGCAACGCCGCGGACGTCGTGCAATCGCCAGACTGGAGACTCTTTCTGATGAGCTCGGCAGACGTCGAACGCGAGCTGCTGCGTCTGCATCAGTTCCGCAGGCTCCGCTACGAGGTCGCCGGCTCGCTGGTGGAACTGACCTTACCCTGCCGCTCGGCCGCTGCGTTCGTTGAGGAGATGGCCGCATGAGCGATTGGAAGCAGCGCCTGACGCAAGACCTCGAGCCCATCTTGCGCGAGCCCGACCCGCGTCCGCGGCTCAGCGCCTACCACAACATGCCCTACGCCATCTACCGCTATCCGCCGGATGTGGAATTTGCGCTGCGCGGCGAGGTCACCCTGCTGCGAACGCGACTGGAGCAGACCGGTAAGCGCGTTACCACCATCTCGCTCGCCGTCTGCCTGGACTTGGCGCTGCAGCGTGCCGGACTCACCGCCAAGCGGATCGAGATGGCCGAGAAACGCACCGGCACGCACAAGATGATTGACACCCTGCACAACATGCTCGCGGGCCGGCAGTCGCTTGATGCGCTCGTTGCCGAGCAACTCCCAGAGAACCCGGACCCATTGGTCGACATCGTCTTCATCACACGGGCCGGCGCGCTGTTTCCGTTCTACCGCACCTCCTCGTTGCTTGAGCAGCTCAAGGGCAAGGTCGACATCCCGGCCATCCTGTTCTACCCCGGAGACCTCGACGGTGCCGCCGGACTGCGGTTCATGAGCGTGCTCGACGCCGAACACAACTACCGGCCGAAAATCTTCTAGGAAGCGAACCCATGGCAGACGGACAGACCCCAGCGCAGCTGATCAAGACACTCTTCGCGCTCGACATCAAACGCGAGATCGAAGAAGTCATCAAGGTCGATCAGAACGACGAGCAGATCGTCCACGACGAGATCACCGAATACATCGTCACCGACGCCATCCGAACCAACTTCCGCAACATCCTGCGCAAGTACTGGGAGACCAAGAACAACCCCCATGAAGGCATCGGCATCTGGGTCTCCGGGTTCTTCGGCTCCGGTAAGTCCAGCTTCGCCAAGATGCTCGGCTTGGCCCTGCAGAACCGCGCCGTCCTTGGCGACTCAGCCGCCGAACTCATCGGCAAGCGCACCGGCGACAACGAAATCCATGTCTTACTCAAACAGATCAGCGAGCAGATCCCCACCGATGCGGTGATCTTCGATGTCTCCACCGACCGCGGCATCCGCAGCGGCAACCAGAGCATCACCGAGATCATGTACCGGCTCTTCCTCAAGCATCTCGGTTATGCGGAGGACCTCGACCTCGCCGAGCTTGAGATCACCCTCGAGCAAAAGGGCGAGCTCGACGCCTTCAAGGCCGCCTACCAACAGGAATTCGACCAGGATTGGGATGAGAACAAAGACCTGATCGCCTTCTCCCTTGGCGAGGCGAGCGCGGTGATGCACAAGCTCTACCCCAACCGCTACGCCACCCCCGACAGCTGGGTCCAGGCCGCCCAGGACAAGGCCGACATCACCGCGGGCAAACTCGCTGAGCGCTGCCGCGACCTGATGCAGCGCCGCCGCCAGCGCCAGAACCTGGTCTTTGTCATCGACGAGGTCGGCCAGTTCGTCTCACGCGACGTGCAGAAGATGCTCGATCTCCAAGGGGTGGTGCAGAGCCTCGGCCGTATCTCACGCGGCAAGTCCTGGCTCATCGTCACCTCGCAGGAAAAGCTCACCGAACTGGTCAGCGGCCTCGACGACAAGCGGGTCGAGCTGGCCCGCCTGATGGACCGCTTCCCCAGCGAACGCCAGGTCCATCTGGAGCCGGCCGACATCTCCGAGGTCACCAGCAAACGCGTGCTGTCGAAGAACGCCGCCGCCGAGAAGTTGCTCCGCGACCTCTTTACCACCCACAGCGGCCGGCTGATGGCCAACACCCACCTGACCGCGGACATCAAGCTCCCAGAACTCGCCACCGACCGCTTCATGGAGCTGTACCCGCTGCTGCCTTACCAGATCGATCTCATCATCGAGGTCGTCTCCGGGCTGCGCACTCAGGGCGGAGCCAGCAAGCACGTCGGCGGCGCCAACCGCACCATCATCAAGCTCGCCCAGCAACTGCTCATCCACAACGCCGTTGGCCTGGCCAACAAGCCGGTCGGCTCGCTCGCCCGTATCGACCAGATCTATGACCTGGTGTCCGGCAACATCCCCAGTGAGATCCGCGGCAAGATCACCGCCATCGGCACCGAGGTCGAACACCACTTCGCCCAGCCGGTCGCCAAGGCCATCTGCCTGCTGCAGTACGTGCAGAACATCCACCGCACCGCCGAGAACATCGCCGCCACACTGCACGACACCGTTGCCGGCGATTCCCGGCTGCCCGATGTCAAACAGGCCCTGGAGCAGCTGGTGTCGGCCCACAAGGTCCGCCTGCACGAGGGCCAATACCGCATCCCGACACCGGCCGAGGATGACTGGGAGACCACCCGCGCCCGTCTCCAAGCCAATCCAGGGGAGATCAACCGGCTGTACACCGCGGTGGTGACGGGGTTGTGGGAACCCCGACCTAGCCACAACCTCGCCGATGCCAAGATCTTCAAGGCCGGGCTCACCTTCAACGGCCGCTCCCTGGTCGAGGAGGACATCCGCTTTAACCTCACCTTCACCGATGCCGGGGACGACTTCACCACCCGCGGCGCCGAGGCCCGCACGCGCAGCCAGCAGGACACCCAAGAGGTCTTTTGGGTCGCTGGTCTTGACGATCACATCGAACGGATCACCGCTGAGGTGCACCGCTCCAAGGAGATGCTCTCGCGCAAGGAGCGCGGCGCCCGCACCAAGGACGAAACCGCCCTCGTCACCGAAGAAAAACAACGCCTGAGCCGCGTCCAAAGCGACCTCAAGCGCCTGCTGAACCAGGCCATGCTCACCGGCGCCATCTACTTCCGTGGCAACGACCGCAGCCCCGACGACCATCTCGACACGGTCACCAAGGCGGCCAACCGGGTGCTCGGCCAGGTCCTGCCGGACGTCTACACCCGCTTCTCCGAGGGCGCCGCCAAGGTCAGCACCAAAGACCTGGAATCCTTGCTCACCAGTGAGAGCCTGCGTGGCATCACGCCCGTGTTCGCCCAGCTCGGCCTGATCCGCGACGAGAACGGCCAGCCAGTGATCAACGCCGATACCGGCGCATTGAAAGAGGTGCTGGACCGGATCGAGAACAAGACCAGCTACGGCGAGATCGCCAGCGGCAAATACCTGATCGACGAGTTCGCCAAGGAACCCTTCGGCTGGAACCTCGACGTGGTGCGCCTGTTCGTCGTCAGCCTGGTGCGCGCCGGTACCATTCGCGCCACCAGCAAGGGTGCGGTGATCGAGAACGCGCTCTCCACCGACGCCAGAACCACCTTCACCAGCAACAACCTGTTCAAGGCCTGTTCCTTCCAGAAGCGCGTCTCCGGCACCGACATCGAGGACTGGCTACAGGCCGAAGAGGCCTTCCGTGACGTCTTCGGCAAACAACTGCCGGAGCTGCAGGCAGGGGTGATTGCCTCCACCATTCGCGCGGCCGTCGGCGCTGCCGAGGAGGCGCTGCAAGAGATCCTCACCAGGCTCCTCACCCACCGCCTACCCGGTACCGAGGTGCTGCAGGAGGCGCTCGATCAGATGCGCAGCATCCGCGGCGGCAGCGACGATGACGCGATCACCACCTTCAACGCCGCCTACAAGGGCATCAAGGAAGCCATCAAGCGCGGCTCAGCCCTCACATCAGTCCTGACCGAGCCGGCCCTGCTCGGCCTCAAGAACGCCCGCACAGCCCTCGACGACCACTGGCCGTTCCTCGAACAGGAGCCCGATCTGCCCGACGGGCTCGCCGAGCGCGCCGCCACCCTGGCCGACCTGCTGGCCCGCGAGACCTTCTTCCGCGAGCTTGCTGCCATCGATCAGGCCGCCGCCGCCCTGCGCAGCGAATACCAGCAACGCTTTGACGCGGCACTGAACGCCCGCGCCGATGCCTATTCGCAAGCCTTAGACAAGCTGCACGCCCAAGACGCCTGGGGTGAACTCAACGACGAACAGCAAGCCCGCATCGCCCAGCCCTTAGAAAGCCGCGCCGAGACACAGGTGCCCGCCACCACCAGCATCCCCTTCCTACGCTCGGAACTCAGCGCCTGTCCCCAGCACTACAAGCAGGCCGTCCGCGAGATGCTGGAACTCATCGAAGGCCAGCAGCTGGTCACCATCAGCGTCAGCGATTTCTTCAGCGGCCGCATCGAGACCGAAGCGCAACTCAAGACGGCGCTCTCCGGGATTCAACAGAAAGTGGAAAAACTCCTCGGCCAGGGCAAGAAGGTCCTGGTCCAGTAACGCGGATCAATCATGGATAAGAGCACCAGAAACGCCATCCAGAACGCCACTCAGGCCGCCCGTCAATTGCTCGAGGATGCCTACCGTGAGCAGCTCGAAGGCACCTACGACATCCTCCCAGACGGCCGCATCGCCGCCCAGCCGGGCAGCCATCTCTCCGAGCGGCAACAGCTCCTCCGCGAACGACTGGTCGCCGTTTTGGCTCACAAGCGATCCGTTGGCCTGAGCGCCAAGGAGGCGGTGGCCGACTATCTGCGCGACGCCGCCTTCACCACGTTCAACCGCTTCGTCGCGCTGAAGATGCTCGAGGCCCGAGGGCTGGTCCAGGAGTGCGTGTCGAAGGGCGAGGACTCCAGCGGCTTCAAGGAATTCGGCGCCCTGACCCCCGGCCTGGTCGCCATCGCGGACAAAGGCTACCGGCTCTATCTGGAATCCCTGTTCGACGAGCTGAGCCGCGGCCTCAAGGTGCTGTTCGACCGCCAGGATGTCGCCAGCCTTCTGTGGCCGGACCGCCAGACTCTGCTCGACCTGCTCGCCATCCTCAACACCCCCGAGCTGGCCGAGGTCTGGGACGCGGACGAGACCATCGGCTGGGTCTATCAGTACTGGAACAGCGTGGAAGAACGCAAGGCCATGCGCGACGCCGCCGCCGCGCCGCGCAACAGCCGCGAGCTGGCGGTGCGCAACCAGTTCTTCACCCCGCGCTACGTGGTCGAATTCCTCACCGACAACACCCTTGGGCGCATCTGGTACGAGATGACCCAGGGCGAGACGCGCCTCACCGAGCAGTGCCGCTACCTAGTGCGACGCCCGACTGAGATCTTCCTGCGCGAAGGCGAGCAGGCCCCCGAGCAGGTCGAACAGGGCGACGAGCCTCTGAGCCAGGAAGCGCTCCTCCGCCAGCCGGTCTATATCCCGCACCGCCCGCTGAAAGACCCGCGCGACATCCTCCTGCTCGATCCCGCCTGCGGCTCCATGCACTTCGGGCTCTACGCCTTCGATCTGTTCGAGATCATCTACGAGGAGGCCTGGGATCGGGGGGACTGCCCGGCGCTGCGTGAGGATTTCGAGTCCAAGGAGGCCTTTCTGCGCGAGGTGCCGCAGCTCATCATCGAGCACAACATCCACGGCGTCGATATCGACCCGCGCGCGGTGCAGATTGCCGCCTTGTCGCTGTGGCTGCGCGCCCAGAAGAGCTGGCGCGACCTGCCGCCCGGCGAGCGTCCGGAGATTCGCCGCACCAATATCGTCTGCGCCGAGCCGATGCCAGGCGACCGCGCGATGCTCGATGACTTTGTGCAACAGCTCGAGCCGCCGCTGCTCGGCGAGCTGGTCAAGACGGTGTTCGAGAGGATGCAGCTGGCCGGTGAGGCCGGCACACTGCTGAAGATCGAGGAGGAGATTCGCACAGCCATCGAAGACGCGCGGCAGGAGGCGGAGCGGCAGCGCGGCGATTTGTTTGGGTCGATTGAGGTTGCCGATGCCGATTTTTTTGCGACGGCGGAGGCGCGCATCTATGCGGCGCTGCAAGCGTATGCCGAATCGGCTGAAGCGGGGGATTATCGGCGGCGGTTGTTTACCGAGGATGCGGCGCAGGGGTTTGCTTTTATTGATGTGTGTCGTAAGCGGTATGACGTGGTGGTGATGAATCCGCCGTTTGGGGCGGTGTCTGTTGAATCGCGAGAATATCTCTACCAAGTCTTGGCAAGTGCCCCACAAGATCTGTTCGCAGCATTCGTAGAAAGATTTTCCCGTAAGTTATTAGAAGGTGGGCGTTTAGGCATAATTTCGAGCCGATTAGCGCTGTTCAAAGAGTTGCTCGCAGAATGGAGATACCATTTTCTTTTAGGTGGAGACACCCAGCTAGCGGTAGTGGGCGACCTCGGTTATGGCGTGCTTGACGGAGCGGTCGTGGAGGCGGCTGCGTATGTGGTCGAGCGACCAACTCAAGTTCCCATAAAGCAGATTGGACTGTTCTTTTCGGCACTGGATACTGAGTCAAAGGACAACGCGCTAGTCAATTCTATTAACGAAATTTTCGTTGGAAATCGGCATGAGCGAGTGTTCGTCCACGTATTTTCGAGCTTTCTTTCTCTTCCAAGCAACATCATCGCATACTGGTGTTCAGCTGCATGGCTGACGCGGATTTCGACTTGGAAGAATGCTGGAAACTCAGGTGTTGTTGCCAAACGCGGGCTAGAAACAGGAAATCACTTTCGCTTCCTAAGACTCTGTTGGGAGGTTCCCGCGACTAATATAGCTCCTTTTCAGTATTGGACGTTCTACAGCAAGGGTGGCGAGTATAGACCTGCGCATTCCGATCTGCATCTCGTTTTCAATTGGAAACTTCGAGAATTTGCCCGCAGAGTTTCTAACGAAGGCCTCTATGGTCGAGCTGGCCTGACCTACACGGAGCGTACAACTAGTAACTTCGCAAGTCGGGTGATGCCAGCAAGATGTGTTTTCAGTCCAGCTGGTCCTGGTGTGTTTCCCGCTCGGGATGAACACCTTCACGGATTGCTTGGCTTCTTAAATTCGAGCATAGTCGGATTCTATATTGAGTTATTTGTCGGAGGTGGAGATACATCAGCACCGGGGACTGCTGCTCGACATTTCTCTTCTACGTTTATTGAGCGGTTACCTGTACCTCGGACTTTTGACGCTTTACTAACCGAAATCGGTTCGATCACGCACGATTACCATAAGCAACTGCAAGGCCTTAATTGGAGCGAGACATCTCCTGAATTCTTTATTCGACCTTTTTGCAATAAAAGCCTACGTGCAGAATTATTGTGTCGACTGAGAGATTACGAACGTTCTGTGGTTGCAGCGATAGATAAATTTCGCCAGCTAGATGACGTCGTTTCAAGAGCATATGACTTAGGTACAGAGGAAAGAGAAGATATCATTCGTAGCTTTGAGCGTATATGGTATACCGGAATATCGGTCTCTGACAACACGAGAAAGGAAATTCTGAATTCATTTCTTTCCGAAGAAGTCACTCCTGAAGAGGATGACTCGTATGAATTGGGGCAAAATAGAGCAACCACAAAACTCTCCTTTGTTGCTGATCGTCGATACGAAGCTGTAGCAACGCGTTTCAAGATCTCGCCACAGCTTGTTGCTTCGATCCGTCAAGAGGCGGAAGCCCTTCCTCAGCACGATCTAACAACCTTATCGAACGATATGATCTGCATGTCCGTGGGCTGCGTTTTCGGCCGCTGGGACATCCGCTACGCCACCGGCGAGCGCCAACCGCCTGAACTCCCCGACCCCTTTGACCCGCTCCCCGTCTGCCCACCCGGCATGCTCCAGAACGCCGACGGCTTGCCCGCCGCGCCCGAGGATATCCCCGCCGACTACCCGCTGCGCATCACCTGGTCCGGCATCCTGGTCGATGACCCCGGCCACCCCGACGACATCGTCACCCGGGTGCGCGAGGCACTCACCGTCATCTGGGGCGAGCGCGCCGCCGCCATCGAGCAGGAGGCCTGCGAGATCCTCGGCATCAAACAGCTGCGCGACTACTTCGCTGAGAAGAAGGCCGGCAGCCCCTTCTTCAAGGACCACCTGAGTCGCTACAGCAAGAGCCGCAGGCAGGCGCCCATCTATTGGCCGCTGTCCACCGCCTCAGGCTCCTATTCCTTCTGGGTCTACTACCACCGCTTCGAGCCCAATACCTTCTACAGCCTGCTGCGCCTGGCCGGGGACAAGCTCGGCTTCGAGGAGCGCAAGCTCGCGGAGCTGACCCAGGAGGCCGGCCCTGATCCCACCGCCAAGCAGCGCAAGGTCATCGACGCCCAGGACAGCTTCGTCAGCGAGTTGCGCGGCTTCATCACCGAGCTCAACCGCATCGCCCCGCTGTGGAAGCCGAACCTCAACGATGGCGTCATCATCAACTCCGCCCCCGTCTGGCGGCTGTTGCGCAACAGCACTTGGCAGAAGAAGGTCAAGGAGTGCTGGGACAAGCTCGCCAAGGGCGACTACGACTGGGCGCATCTGGCTATGCACCTGTGGCCCGAGCGCGTGGTGCCCAAGTGCCAGACCGACCGCAGCCTCGCCATCGCCCACGGGCTGGAAGACGCCTTCTGGCTGGAAGCGGACGATGGCAAATGGCAACCGCGCCCCATCAGCCAAGCCGAGATCGACGCCCTGATCGCCGAGCGCACGTCCACTGCCGTCAAGGCTGCGCTGGAGGACCTGCTCAGTGCCCCGGCGCCGAGCGGTGCAAGTCGCCGCAAGAAGCGGTCGACAGGCTAGGGAAGCCCCTCCATGGTCGAGATCATTCCGCCGATCACGTCGGTTGAAACCATCGCCGAGGGACCATCGATCAGGGAAGTTCAGCGTTTGCGTCAGCACTATGGCCCTGGCCGTTGGAAAAAGAAAAAGGGCATCGCCTTGGTCAAAACGCCTGACGGTGCGGATCAACTCGCCGAAATCCATTGGTACGAAGCCCATGGGATCGGCAAAGTCAAACTGAAGGTGAAACGATGGCTTTAGACTTCGTGGTTTGTTTAAGCAAGGAACCTACCGGCGATCTCTCCGGCGATGACCTGCAACTCGGCAGGCTCTACGAGGTGGTGGAGCGAGATGCCGGTCACGGCATGATTCGAATCATTGATGAATCCGGCGAGGACTATCTCTATCCGCAAGCATGTTTCGACAGCGTTGTACTCAGCAACGCCGCCCGCGAGCAACTCGCGAAGGCGTTGCCGCATCGATAAACCGATGACCCCCGACCCCCGAACCAAACAGCAGTGAGCACCCTTGCCAATGCACACCATCGAAATCCAAGACAAACTCGTCGCAGAACTGGCGCATCGGGCGAAGACCCCCGCCGCTCGCACGGCGTTGGTCGAGAAAGACTTGCGCGATTTTTTTGCCGCGCGCGATCTGGAGCCACAAGACCGGGAACGCTTGGATCACCATGCAACAGAACTCAATCATGAGGCGGAAGATGTCCTTGGCTACCAAGTGATCTCAGGCGTTGCCGTATCGACAAACCCCTGAACCCCGAAACCCGAACCCCGAACCCTGCCACGCATGAGACTCAAACACCAGGAAATCAGCGCGATTCGCGGCACTGTCGATGCCCACTTCGGCCCAGGCAGCGCCATCTGGTTATTTGGCTCCGCGCTTGATGATCACGCGCTTGGTGGCGACATTGATCTCTACGTGGAGCCGACCGCCCCTCACGCCGAAAATCTCTTCCTCGCCCGTCAAGCCTGCGGTCGCGAGCTGGAGCAGCGACTGAAGCGGCCGGTTGATCTGGTCGTGCGGCGCGGCTCACCCACGGCGTTCATGCGCCAAGCCATGCAGGAGGGACAACGCTTGTGAGCGTGCGTGTTCAAGTGTTGGAACAAGCCCTACAAGCGTTGAGACAAGCCGCGTCGCGCTTGCGCGCCACCCATGGCGATCTGACAGCGCATTTCCCGCTCACCTCGGCGCGGCTGAACGCGATGAGCCAGATCGACCAGGAGCGTCTCGATGCCCTGGCGGTGCGGTATGCGCGTTGCCAGGACCTGCTCGCCCCGGCGATGCGTGCGCTCGCCCGTGCGCAGTTGGAGCCGAAGGCCGATGCCAGTTTTCTCGTGCTGCACGCGCTGATGCAGAAGCAGGGGATTGTCGCAACCACCGCGGACTGGGAGCGGCAGCGCAGTCTGCGCAATGCCGTCGGCCATGAGTACCCGGAGGCGGAAACCATCGCCGATCTGCTCAATGGCATCCAGGCCGAAATCCCCGCCATTCTGAGCATGGTCGAACGACTGAGCCAGGTCGCGAGCGCGCTCATTGCCGAGCATCGATAAGCCATGCCCATGCACCTTCTCCACAACGCCCTCGCGCAACAACTCGACCAGGCCCTGCGCCAGCATCGGGTGGTGGTCTTCTACGATGCCCGCACCGAGTTTGAACCCTTCATCCATGAGCTTGAGGTGGTCGGCAGCGATCGCGAAGACCTGCCGCGGGTGACGGTCGGCGACACACTCACCCACCTGGCGCGGTTCGAGGGATCGTTTTTCGCGTTGAAGGCGCGCATCGAGCCGTTGGTCGCGGTGGATAAGCCAGACCCCCTGTTAGTCTACATCCCAGGCCAGGTGCGGGATCGGACCGGGTCGGTCCTGATGGAGATCGAGCAGGCCGGCCAGGTCCATGGCGATGCCCCCAGTCATGCGCTAAAGAGTGTCGCCAGACGCCTGCTGCGCCAGACCTACACCGACGGCGACATCGACGCGATGCTCCGGCCGGAGTCGCTGAGCTACCAGGATGTCGCGCGCTTTCTCGGCCACGGCGACGACGGCGGCGGTTCCTTGCTCAAGCTGGTGTTGAATGGAGCAACGAGTGAGGCGCTCATTGTCGATTGGATCGTCTGCGAGGACAAAGACGCGGCGCTCGCAGCCAAGCTGGCCGAGCCTGAGCTCTTTCGCCTCATCCAGGCACGGCTCGGGCTTCAGATCACAGCGGAGACCCCCTTGGCGAAGGCACGCCATCAGGTCGTCCGCTTCCTGCTCGTCAACGAGTTTCGGTCCGATCTGACGGGCGACGCGCCAAACGCGTTGACCATCGTGCCGAGCGTTGGCAACAAAGACCACCTCAAGCACGTCGCAACCATCGCAACCGCACTGCGGGCTGAACACGGCATAGGCTACACAGCCCTCGCCGATGCGGTCGAGCAGGAGTTCGGTCTCGCGACGGCGACCATCGACCCGGCTAGCCTCGGTGCCATCGACACCTTCCGCTTCGAGGAACGCAGCCTCCTGCATCACACCGCGACGCTGATCACTCAGCGCGACTACGCCAAGGCCCTCGCCCTGGTCACCGGCCGGACGCGGAGTTTCTGGGTCGATCAGCCGGCGTTCCTCGATCGCCTCGCGCAGTGGGAGCTGTGCCGATTGCTGGCGGAGTTGGGCGCCAAGGTGGATGCCGTGCGGCCCGCGCTGAAGAAGTCGCCCACCCATGCGTCCGCTTGGGTCGAGACCTACGCCCAACCGGGAGGCTGGTACGAGGTCGACCGGGCACAGCGGGCGCTCGATGCCTGGGTGGCGACCATGGAGGACGATCCCGAGGAGCCGCTGGAGCAGGCCCTGGCGGTGACCAAGCGCCAGCATGAGGCGCTGCTCAAAGAGATGGCGGAGGGGTTCACCGCCGCCCTCATGGCGTCCGCCTGGACAATCCCGGGGCTGCTGCACCAGGCCGGCATCTATCCGGACCTGGTCGAGCCCTGCGGCGGCCGGGTGGCCTATTTCTGGGTGGATGCGATGCGCTTTGAAATGGGCGCCGAGCTGGTCGATCAGTTGCACGGGGCCGAGGAGCTTCGCCTGCAGCCTGCCGTCGCCGCGTTACCCTCGATCACGCCGATGGGCATGGCGGCATTGCTGCCCGGGGCGTCGAGTAGCTACTCGGTGGTCGAGCACCAAGGCCAGCTCGCGGCCAAGATCGGCGACAGCCTGCTGCCGACGGTCAACGAACGACTGAAGCGCTTGAAGGCGGCGCGGCCGGATTCGGTGGAGATCCTGCTGGATCGTCTGTTGCTCTGGTCATCAACCAAGGTCGCCAACAAGCTCGGCGATGCGCCCTTGGTGGTGGTCCGCTCCCAGGAGATCGACGCCTTCGGCGAATCCGGACATGAGCTGGCCGCGCGCCAGGTCATGGACAGCGTCATCGGCAACGTCGCGCGGGCGGTGCGCAAGCTCGCCAAGCTCGGGATCGAACAGTTCGTCATCACCAGCGACCACGGCCATCAGTTCTCGATCCGCAAGGCCGAGGACATGCTGATGGACCGCCCAGGCGGCAAGGAGGTCGATCAGCACCGCCGCTGCTGGGCCGGTCATGGTGGGCAGACCCCGGCGGCAGCGGTGCGTGTCGCCGGCGAAGAACTCGGCTATCAGACCGATCTGGACTTCATCTTTCCGCGCGGACTCGCCGTCTTCAAGGCGGGTGGCGACCTGGCCTTTCACCACGGCGGCTGCAGCCTGCAGGAGCTGGTGGTGCCGGTGATCTCGCTGCGCATGCCGGCATCCGAGCTTGAGGGCAAGACGGCGTCGAACATTCAGGTCGCGGGTTATCCGACCAGGCTGACAAACCGCACCTTTGGCTGCCGGCTGATCTTCAGCGGGGATCTTTTCGAGCAGGAGGCCATAGCGGCGCGGGTGCTGCTGATCGGCGACGGTCAGGAGGTCGGCCGCGCCGGGATGGCGCCAGACAGCGAGTTCGACCGCGCCACGGCCACAGTGACACTCACACCGAACAAGGAGGCCAGCATCGGCATGATGCTGATGAAAGAGACACCCGCTAAGGTGCGTGTCGTAGTGCAAGACCCAGCGACCGATGCCGTGCTGGCCCAGTCGGATGAGATTGAAGTGGGAGACCTGATGTGATGGACGAAGCCGCAAACGGTCGCGACGCGCTCGATGACAAGGTCAACCGCGTCTTCGCCGGCAAGGTGGTGCGCAAGGATCTGGTCAGGAAGGTCAAGGTCGGCGCCAATGTGCCGGTGTTCGTGCTCGAGTATCTGCTCGGCAAGTACTGCGCCTCGTCCGATGAGATGGCGATCCAGATGGGCCTGCAGGTGGTCAACGACACCCTGGCGGATAACTACATCCGCCCGGATGAAGCGACTCGCGCCCAAAGCCGGGTGAAGGAAAATGGCAAGCACAGCTTCATCGACAAGGTCAAAGTGCGCTTGGTGGACTCTCAGTACTGGGCCGAAGTGACGAACTTTGGCCATAAGTTCGTTCATATCCCCGATCAGGACGTGCGCCAGTTCGATCGACTGCTGACCGGCGGCATCTGGGCACAGGTCGAGATGCGCTTTGAGTACGACGAGGAGACCAAGGGCAGGAACCCGTTTTGGATCGAAAAGCTGACCCCGATTCAGCTTGCGACCTTCGATCTGGACGAGTACCGCCGCCTGCGCGCTGAATTCAACACCGACGAGTGGCTGGATTTCGTCCTACGCAGCATGGGCTATGAGCCGACGGTGATGGAACGGCGCACCAAGCTGCTGTTCCTCAGCCGGCTGATTCCGCTGTGTGAGCGCAATTACAACTTGGTAGAGCTCGGGCCACGCGGGACCGGCAAAAGTTATGCAGTGCAGGAGCTCTCACCCTATGCCTCCCTGCTCACCGGACCAACCACGGTGGCCAATCTGTTTGGCCACATGAGTGGCAAGCAGAAAGGCATGGTCATGATTTGGGACGTGGTCGGCTTCGACGAGGTCGCCGATCTGCAGAAGATGCCCAAGGAGGTGATCACCACGCTCAAGACCTTCTGCGAGTCTGGCCAGTTCCAGCGCGGTCAGGAGGCCATGGCCGGCTATGCCAGCATCGCCATGTTCGGCAACACCCAGCAGCCGATCGACGTGATGGTGCAGACCGGGCACCTGTTCGCGCCGATGCCGGATGTCATCCGCGACGACATGGCCTTCATCGACCGGTTGCACTTTTACCTGCCGGGCTGGGAAGTGCCCAAGATGCGCAACGAGCACTTCACCGACCATTATGGTTTCGTCATCGACTACCTGGCCGAGGCGCTACGGGAGCTGCGCAAGCACAACTTTACCGAGATCATCGATCACTACTTCTCGCTCGGCTCGCACCTGAACGCCCGCGACCGCAAGGCCGTCCGCCGCACTGTCTCCGGGTTGGTGAAGATCCTGCACCCGCACGGGCAGGTCTCCCAGAAAGACCTCGCCGAGATGCTGGAGCTGGCGCTGGAAGGCCGCCGCCGGGTCAAGGAACAACTCAAGAAAATGGGGTCGTTCGAATACCACCAGACCTCGTTCAGCTACCTGATCAACGACAGCGGCGAGGAACAGTTCGTCGGCGTTCCGGAGCAAGGCGGACGCGACATGATTTCCACTGATCCACTGCCCCCAGGCGCCGTCTACACGGCCGCCGTCAGCGGCGATGGCACCGTTGGGCTATATCGCGTCGAGGTAACGCTCTCGACCGGTACCGGCAAGCTCAAGCCTGCCGGGGGCGTGAGCGGGGCGATGAAGGAATCCGTCTCTAGGGCTTTCAGCTTTCTCTCCGCCAACAAAAGCGCGTTCGGCGTCCCGCGCGAAGTCGACACCTCAGACTTACACGTCGAGGTCATCAATCTGCTCGGCAACAAGGTCGAAGCCGAGATCGGCGTCGCCTTCTTCGTCGCCGCCTACTCAGCGCTGCGCAAAGCGCCCGCGCAACCAGCCCTGCTCGTCCTCGGTGACCTGAGCATCCAGGGCAACATCAAGCCTGTGCGTTCGCTGACAGAACCACTCCAGGTCGCAATGGACAACGGCGGCAAGCGCGCACTGATTCCGATCGAGAACAAGCGTCAGTTCCTGGAGGTCAACGCCGATGTACTGGAGCAGGTTGATCCGGTGTTCTTCGGGGATATGCGACAAGCGGCGTTTAAGGCGCTGGGACTGAACTGATGGGTGCGTTAGCCGCTGGGACAGCTGCCTTGTTTGACCAGTGGCTCCAGCGCAAGGCTACGGTCCAACGCCTCGGCACTGCGATCGACAAAGGTATCCAGGCGACGCTTTTGCCCAATCGGATTGATCCCGCCAAGCAAATAGCCCGTGCCGCGCTCCGCCTGCGCCTTCTCTGCCATGGTCGCTTTCTTTCCTCCGGCCGCCTTGGCGAGCGCCTTCAAACTCAGCTGCCGACTGACCGGCACGACGGCCACCACCAGCGTCTTGGCATCGAGGCTGACGACCAAGGTCTTAAACACCAGTGAGGGGTCAAGCCCGAGTCGATCGGCGGCCTCTCGGCCATAGGCGGTGGTGCCTGGGTCGTGGTGGTAGGCATGCACCCGGTGGGCGATGCCCAGGCGCTTGAGGGTATCGATGGCGGGCGTCATGACTGGATGCGCGATCGGGGTCGGGTCCAAACCGGGCTACTGGACGCACAGCGTCTTGGCATTGCAAAAGCCGCGAATCCCCAAGAGCCCCAGCTCGCGCCCGTAGCCTGAGTGCTTGATGCCGCCGAAGGGCAGGCGCGGGTCGCTCTTGACCATGTCATTGACGAAAGCGCAGCCGCACTGCATGCGCCGCGCGAAGGCTTCACCACGCGCGCGGTCTTGGCTCCAGACACTGCCGCCAAGGCCGAAGTCCGAGTCGTTGGCCAGCCGCAGGGCATCGGTTTCATCGCGCGCGCGGATGATGGCGGCCACCGGGCCAAAGAGCTCCTCGTGATACGCCGGCATCCCCGGTGCGCATTGATCCAGCACCGTTGCCGCATAGAACCAGCCAAGGCGCTCCAATGGCGCGCCACCGCTCACCAAGCGCGCGCCCTTGGCAAGGCTCGCCTGAACCTGGGCATGCAGCTGATCGCGCAGATCAGAGCGGGCGAGGGGCGGGAGTGTGGTTTCGGGCTGCATCGGATCGCCCGGTATCAGAGCCTCCGCCGCCGCCTTGAACGCCGCCACGAAGGTATCGGCAATCTCTGGCACCAGGATGAAGCGCTTGGCGGCGATGCAGCTCTGTCCGCCGTTGAGAAACCGCGCCTTGGCCGCCACTGTCGCGGCCTGCTCGACATCGGCATCCGCCAGCACCACAAAGGCATCCGATCCGCCAAGCTCCAGGATCGACGGTTTGATGCTGGCGCCGGCGGCGGCTGCCACGCGCCGGCCGGCGGCCTCGCTGCCGGTGAGGCTGACACCCCGGATGCGGGCATCGCTGACCAGCGCCTCGGCCTGGTTGCCCGCGATGAGCAGGGTTTGGAACAGGCCGTCAGGCGCCCCCGCCTCGCGAAACAGCCGCTCGATCGCCAAGGCACAACCGGGTACATTGGAGGCATGCTTGAGCAGCACCGGATTGCCGGCGGCGAGCGCCGGCGCGGCACAGCGGAACACCTGCCAAAACGGAAAATTCCAGGGCATGATCGCCAACCAGACCCCGAACGGCTGATAGGCCACCAGGCTGCGGGCTGCATCGGTGTCGATCAATTCATCGGCCAGCATGCCCTCGGCGTGCTCGGCATAGTAGTCACAGACCCAGGCGCATTTGTCGATCTCCGCCAGTGCCTCGGTACGCAGCTTGCCCATCTCGGTGGTGATCAGGGTCGCCAGGGTCTCTTTCTGAGTCCGCAGCCGCTCAGCCACTGAGACGAGCAGTCGAGTTCGCTCAGCGAGGGGTGTTTCGGCCCAAAGCACGCTGGCTCCACGCGCGGCGGCCAGAGCCTGCTCAATCCGCGCTGAATCGAAGGCGGCGACCCGCTCGATACAAGCCTCGGTGGTGGGATTGATGGATGTGAACATCATTGATGGATCGGCTAAAAGGTGTGACAGTGAGCCAAAGCCAAGCTCAAGCGAACGTTAAGCCCCAATGGATTATCCCGCATTTTTGAACAGCCTGAACGCCGCGACCTGTCCCGTCACCGAGCATCCCTGCCTGGCCGCGCTCTGGTTCGATGCCAAGGGCGATTGGGACCGCGCCCACGAGATCGTCCAATCCCTGCCGGACGGCCCGCTTGAAACTGGTGCTGCGCGCATTCACGCCTACCTGCACCGATGCTGACGGCTCCAAGCGACTGATCCCAGGAGATGCTCCGACATGCAGCTGAACCATCTACCCTGCTTGGATTCACCCGAGCACGCCGAGGCGCGCCGGCGCGAGCTGCAAATCCCCCGCGACCAGGCCGCCGCGTTCGGTCAGTCGGCGGTCGATGCGATTTTGCAGGGGGATTACACCAACGCCCGGGGCCAGCGCGTTGCCTGGCAGCCAGCCATCTAGCAGGCGATGGCCTTGCGACGTTCCATCCCGCCTGATGAACCACTGCCAACAGCGGATCGCTGCGCTGCTGAAACCACACGCGTCCAGGTCGCCAACGAGACCACCCTGGCCGCCGCCGAGCACCTGACCCGCGCTGGCACCCGCTCGGTGCTGGCGCTGAACTTCGCCAACGGGGTCCATCCCGGCGGCGGCTTTCTGCACGGTGCCCACGCGCAGGAAGAAGTCCTGTGCCGTTCCAGTGCGCTCTATGCCACCTTAGGAAGGCGACCCGATGTACGCCGCCCACCAGCAACGCCCGCTGCCCGATTCCACCGACTGGGCCATCTACTCCCCGCTGGTGCCGGTGTTTCGCCGCGATGACGGCACGCCTTTAGATGCGCCCTGGCTGCTATTTTTTCTAACCTGCGCCGCACCCTATGCACCGCGGGTCGGTCAGCCGCGCTCGGGCGATCTGCTGCATGCGCGCATCCATCGGGTGCTGGCCATTGCCCATGCCATGGGCCATGACGCCCTGGTGCTCGGCGCCTGGGGCGCCTTCGGCAATGATCCGCGCCGCACCGCCGAGTCCTTCCGCACCCACTTGGAGCAGACCTTCCCACGCGCGTTCGATGACATCGTCTTCGCCATCACCGATTGGTCGCCCGAACGCGCGACCCTGGGACCGTTTCGCGGGGTCTTCGATCAGCCGCTCTGATGAACGCTGGAATCCCAGGCGCATGGTGGGCGCACCAAGATGGCTCGCTCCACTTGGACAACGAGATTCAGACTTTCCGCAACAAAGATCGGCAAGTTCCCGAGAGGCTTTTGAAAATTATCCTTATCCACCACGCCTGTGGATAACCCTGTGGGCAAGGCTGTCAGATGGGCTCTAACCCCTTGTCCCGGCGCGCGTCGTTTTCGATTGGTCAGACTTGTTCCGGCCGGTAAGTGCCTGTTTTTTTGCTTTTTTGATCCCTGTTCCACCAGGGTGCGAGGGGTTGAAACCCGGAAGTCGGCGCGGAAAGTGTGTCACTCAGGGGCTGTTGATAAGCGCCAGCCCATTTGTCAAGTCCCGATGGGCCGCCCGGTACGATCGCTTCGCATCACTGTGATCCAAGGCCGAGGTTGCCGGCGCGGGCGGCGTTCCGCCGTCGGTGGCGCGCGGCCATCCGAATGCTTGATATCAGGGGATCAAAGCCAGCTGATCGGCCGGCGCGTCGATCAGCGGACCTGTCGGCACCAGACACTCTGGTGCATCGAAGCGCGGCTGACCGACTGAGCACGCGACGGGATAGCCGATGAGCCGCTCGCCTGGACAGGGTTGCAGCAGCGCGGTCAGTCGGGCCTGGTGCTGGTTGCCGGGATCCAGCCATTCCGCCCAGTGCGTGGCATCGAGGATCACCGGCATGCGGTCATGAACGGCGGCGACGGTGGCATTGGCTTGGGTGACGATGATGGTCGCGCTCTCAAGCCGCTTACCCGAGCCTGGGGTTGTAGCGCGCCGGCAGTCTTTCAGCCGGCGGTTGCGCCTCCAGCCAGTCCGCCGTGGCCGCTACATCGAAGCATTGCGCAAAGCGACCGCACATTGGCTCCTCCTCAAACCGACGCTTCGATCAGTCGCTACCGCAACCGCGTCAGCCGCTGCCCGCCGGTCTGGCGCACGGCCATGCCCAAGGCTTTCGGCTGAGCAATCAACACCACCAGCCGCTTGCCGCGCGTCACCCCGGTATCAGCCCTGACGCATAACCACTCGCCCCCACAGGTGGCAAGGGCTGATGGGCCGGCAGAAAAAAATGTTTTCGCAAAAGCGGCTAGACAACGCTCGCGCATGATGCCAGAATCGAGCCTGAGTCATTCTCGCGAAGGGATTGTCAGCGCATGCTCGATAAAGCTCCAACAACCTGGCGGCAAGCGGGTCGGGACATCACACCCGAGAATCTGGCCTACATTCGCACCTTCGCCGAGCGTTTCCCCGGATTATCGCGCACGGAACTCACTGCCACCCTGTGCGAACACCTCGATTGGCTCACGCCCGCGGGCCGGCCAAAGTTTCAGGCCTGCTCCAAGCTGCTCGCCCGTCTGGAAGCGGCCGGGGAGTTACGCCGCCCGGCCCTGGATGAACGCTTCAGTCATCCCGGCCCGCACGCGCGGGCCGCAGCGGTCGCTCGCGCTCCCCGGCAGCGTCCATCCGTGGTTAGCTCACTGTCGGCGCTTGCACCGGTGCACCTGCGCCTGGTCAGTGACCGAGCCGATGAGCACCGCTTCAATGACGCCCTCGCGCAGTGTCATCCTCTGGGCTATAAAAAACCCTTCGGCTATTGGGCACGCTACTTGATCGAATCCAGCGAGCATTGGCTGGGCTGCGTGCTTCTGAGCGGTGCCGCCAAGGCCCTGACGGCACGCGACCGTTGGATTGGGTGGAGCGAACGCCAGCGCCTGGCGAATCTGCCCTGGGTGGTCAACAACAGCCGTTTTCTCATCTTCCCAGGCGTTGAGGTGCCCCATCTCGCCAGTCATGTGCTTGGGCAACTGGCTCGGCAGATCGGTGAGGACTGGCACGCCTGCTGGGGCTACCGCCCGCTGCTGCTGGAGACCTTCGTCGACCCCGAGCGCTTTCGCGGCAGCTGTTACCGCGCCGCCGGTTGGACGCTACTGGGACACACCAGTGGGAGAGGCCTGGTGCGTCCGGGAAAAACCTACCACACCCGCCCCAAGCTGATGTTTGCCAAGCCATTGCAGGCGGAGTTTCGAACCCTGTTGTGTTCCCATCAACTGCGAGGTCAAAGCGCGCCATGAGCAAACCCAGCCGGCGTCCGGGACGCGAGGAAATCAAAGCGCAAGCGAGAAAAAAAAAGACCAGCACAAGCAATTGCGCCAACAGCAGCGTGAAGCGGGCCTGACTTCGCCGCCGAGCGCTACCCCGTCCAATCGCACCTGCCCTTTCCGCGACAATACCGAGGAACGCGCGGCGCGCACCGAGGCGGTGACGACGCTGATCTTGATCATGCGCCAGATGCTGCCGATCTTGCTCAAACGCTTCGGCAAGATCCCCGATCCGCGTCACCCCAAAAAGGTCAAACACAAACTCACCGTCCTGATGCTCTACGGGATTCTGGTCTTTGTGTTTCAGTATGGCTCACGACGCGCGGCCAATCGCGAGCTCACCCGGCCGATGTTCGAGGCCAATTTGCGGCTGCTGTTCCCGCAACTCGATTCCCTGCCGCACGCCGATACGCTCTACCGCCTGCTCGCGCGCATGGAGATCAGTGCCATCGAGACAACGCATCTTGAGCTCGTCCGGCGGCTAATCCGCAACAAAGCCTTCTCGCGTTACTTGATCAACAACTGTTACCCCATCGGGATCGATGGCTCGCGGAAACTCGCTTTTCCCGTGCTGTGGGATGAGCATTTATCCCAACGCCGTGTCGGTCCCAAGGTGGATCCCGACAGCGACGAGGAGCAGGACTATCAGTACTACGTCTATGTGCTGGAGGCGAGTCTGTGTTTCCGCAACGGGATGGTGATCCCGTTGATGAGCGAGTTCCTCGAGTATGCGCCAGAGCAGGGCGAACAGCGCAAACAGGACTGCGAGACCAAGGCCTTTCACCGTCTGGCCGAACGCATTAAAAACGCCTTTCCTCGTCTGCCGGTGATGGTGTTGCTCGATGGGCTCTATGCCAATGGACCGATCATGGAACGCTGCCGCCGCTATCACTGGGATTTTATGATCGTGCTCAAGGATGGCTCGCTGCCGAGCGTGTGGGAGGAGTATCGCAGCTTGGCGCACGAGCAGCCGGAGAATCGCTGCGCACAGCACTGGGGCGAGCGTCGGCAGCAATTTGAGTGGGTCAACGCGATTCGCTACGAGTATGGACCCAATGGCAAGAAGTTCCTTGAGGTCCATGTGGTGACTTGCCACGAACACTGGCAGGTGGTGGACCCCAAGACCGCGGAGATCATCACCAAGCACGCCCGCCATGTCTGGCTCTCCTCGCGCCCGCCCATTGCCTAATGGGCCGGCTCAATGTGCATACCCGCTGCAACCTGGGGGCGCGCTATCGCTGGGGCATCGAAGGGGCGTTTCTGGTCGAAAAGCATCAGGGCTACGCCTACGAACATGCCTTCGCCAAACAGTGGAACGCGATGAAGGGCTATCATTTCCTGATGCGTCTGGCGCACCTGATCAACACCCTGGCGCGCTTCTCCAAGCAGCTGGCGGCGCTGTTCGTGGAGCTTGGGGTGCAGGCCACCATCGGCTTCATCCGCAATACCCTCACCGGCCCTTGGCTCGATCCCCAAGCGGTGGAGCAGCGCCTGCAGCGACCGTTTCGATTAAGTCTGCTCTGAGCTCACTGCCTGCAGTGAGACGACCGCTTGCCCATCGCGCAGGCGGAGGCCCCCTATGGCCAAGAGGTCCTGCGGCAGCGATTTTTGCTCCGGCAGGCTCCGTCACACGGGCGCCAATGTCCAAGAAGAAGCCAGGCTCGAATTGTTTCCCAACTAGGCGAGAAACTAAACCGACCCTGGCCCTAATTTACAGACTTTCCCGCGCAAGAAACCAAATGCCAGCAAGCGTCCGCCCCTCTGTGCCAAGAGGCTTCGTCACCAGGAAGACTGCGGGCGGGCCACATTTTGCGCTACCATACGAGTCGTTCGGCGGAATCACTTGCGGATAGCGATAACATGAAAACAGCTCTCATTACTGGCATTACTGGCCAAGACGGCGCCTATTTGGCGGAATTCCTGCTCGACAAAGGCTATATTGTTCATGGCATTAAGCGGCGCAGCTCGCTGTTTAATACCGACCGTATCGACCATCTGTACCAGGATCCACATCAGCCTGAGCGGCGCTTTGTGCTGCATCATGGCGACATGACCGACAGTTCCAGCCTGATTCGCATCATTCAGCAGGTGCGGCCGGATGAGATTTACAACCTGGCCGCGCAAAGTCATGTTGCCGTGTCCTTTGAAGAGCCGGAATATACGGCGGATTCCGATGGGCTTGGGCCCTTGCGGCTGCTGGAGGCAATTCGCATTCTGGGCCTTGAGAAAAAAACCCGTTTCTACCAGGCCTCGACCTCTGAGCTGTTCGGCAAGGTGCGGGAGATCCCGCAGCGCGAGACCACGCCCTTTTACCCGCGCTCACCCTACGCCGTGGCCAAGCTCTATGCCTATTGGATCACGGTGAATTATCGCGAGGCCTATGGCATCTACGCCTGCAATGGCATTCTGTTTAATCATGAAAGCCCGATTCGCGGCGAGACCTTTGTTACCCGCAAGATCACCCGGGGTCTGGCGCGCATCAAGCTTGGGCTGCAAGAGCGCATTTACCTGGGCAACATGGACGCCAAGCGCGACTGGGGTCATGCCAAGGACTATGTGCGTATGCAGTGGATGATGCTGCAACAGGACCAGCCCGAGGATTTTGTCATCGCCACCGGCAAGCAATACTCGGTGCGCGAGTTCGTCGCCATTGCCGCGCGCGAGATCGGCATCGACATCCGCTGGGAGGGCACTGGCGTCGAGGAAAAGGGCTACGACCAAAAAACCGGCGCCTGCCTGGTCGAGGTCGACCCACGCTACTTCCGCCCGACCGAGGTTGAGACCCTGCTGGGAGATCCAACCAAGGCCAAGGAAAAGCTCGGCTGGGAGCCTGAAATCAGCTTCGAGAAACTGGTGGCGGAAATGATGCGCGAGGATTTGAAAGAAGCCGAACGAGATGCCTTGTGTGATCGTGAAGGTTACAGAGTGCATCAACACAACGAGTAGCTCTGACCTGAAACAAGGGCTGCATCCTTTGCGGTGGCGCCGCGCATCCTCTTGTCAGACCAGCGCATTAGATCTGTGGTTTCGGCTCCCGGGGGCGCTTGGCAGTGAGCCTTTCCAGCCCGATGAGCAACAGAAGCACGGCAGCGGCCAACCAGCCAATCACGCCATCATAGGCTCCCGCCAGCCAGGCCCAGTTGGCGCCATCGACGCCGTCGGTCAGGCGTCGGCTGGTCTGGATCACAAAGACCCAGCCGGCATGCAGACCAATGCCAAGCGCAATGCCGCCGCTGCGCGCGCGCAGCAGCGCCAGTAACACTCCAGCCAGCCAGAGTGCGACCAGAGAATCCAAATGGCGCCAATCGGCCAGACCAATAAAGACACTCCCCACCATCCAGGCGCTACCAGCCAAATCCGCGGCCATGCCGTCGGGGAGTTCGCGCGGCTTCATGAAATGCACCATTGCATAGAGAGCGGCCGACCAGCCGGCGGCTTGCAGCAACGACCCCTGGCGACGGATGGCGGTGAAGAGCGCGCCGCGAAAGAAGGTTTCTTCGAGGAGGGCGATTAGGAGACCGGCGATCAGGCCTCGCAGGGCGGTTTTAGTGAGATCAAACAACCAGCCAGGCTCCCAACTTGCAAAGACCCGTGCGCCGCTGTAAAGCAACAGGGCGACGATCATGGCCATCATCAGAGTACCCAGCAGCCAGCCTTGGATAAGCGCAAGGCGCAACTGGTACCTTGGCCGGTCAAACCCCAGGGCAGCGCGGTCCGCCAGCTTAAGCCAGCGCAGGAAAGGCCAGAGCCCAAGCAACATCAGCACCTGGGCCAGGCGCCCCAGGACTCGTTGCGGATCTTCATCAATCAGACCGCCATGCAGCAAGGGCACCGCGAGCACTGCCGCCAGCAGCAGGCAGCTGAACATATAGGTAAAAAATTGAGCTGTTGGGCGCATGGGCGACAGTTTGCCATGACATCGCCGGAGTCGCGAACTCCAATAAAAAAATGCCCCCAGCGATGCATGATCGCTGGGGGCCTTTGGGTGCGGAGCACGACAGCTGTCGCTGGCGTCACCTACCGCGCGGCGAGCAGGTCGCCAGGGCTTACATCATACCCATGTCGCCCATGCCACCCATGCCGCCACCCATGCCGCCACCGGCTGGTGCCTCATCCTTGGGTTCCTCGGCCACCATGGCCTCGGTGGTGATCATCAGCCCGGCGATGGAGCAGGCATTCTGCAGCGCGGTGCGGGTGACCTTGGTCGGGTCCAGGATACCCATGCTGACCACGTCGCCGTACTCGCCGCTGGCGGCGTTGTAGCCGTAGTTACCCTCGCCCTCGGCGACCTTTTGCAGCACCACAGAGGCCTCGGCGCCGGCGTTATGCACGATTTGGCGCAGTGGCTCTTCCATCGCGCGCAGAGCGATGCTGATACCAACGTCCTGATCGTGGTTGTTGCCGGTAAGACCGCGCACACCGCCGAGAGCACGTACCAGCGCCACACCACCGCCGGGGACGATACCTTCCTCGACGGCCGCGCGGGTGGCATGCAGCGCATCCTCGACGCGGGCTTTCTTCTCTTTCATCTCGACTTCGGTCGCGGCACCGACCTTGATCACGGCCACGCCGCCGGCCAGCTTGGCCAGACGCTCTTGGAGCTTCTCGCGGTCGTAGTCGGAGGTGGTCTCCTCGACCTGGGCGCGAATCTGCTCGCAACGACCCTTGATGTCCACCTCGGAGCCAGCACCGTCGATGATGGTGGTCTCTTCCTTGCTGACCTGGATCTTCTTGGCCTGGCCGAGTTCGTTCAGCGTGGCCTTCTCGAGCGACAGACCGACTTCCTCGGAGATGACGGTCGCGCCGGTCAGGATGGCGATATCCTGCAGCATGGCCTTGCGACGATCACCAAAACCGGGGGCCTTGACGGCGCACACCTTGATGATGCCACGGATAGAGTTGACCACCAGGGTGGCCAGGGCCTCGCCCTCAATGTCCTCGGCAACGATCATCAGCGGCTTGCCAGCCTTGGCGACACCTTCGAGCACCGGCAGCAGATCGCGGATGTTGGAGATCTTCTTGTCGTGCAGCAGGATGAAGGGGTCTTCCAGCTCGGCGGTTTGGCTCTGCTGGTTGTTAATGAAGTAAGGCGACAGATAGCCGCGGTCGAACTGCATGCCCTCGACCACGTCGAGTTCGTTGTGCAGGGACTTACCCTCTTCAACGGTGATGACGCCTTCCTTGCCGACCTTCTCCATGGCCTCGGCGATGATCTCGCCGATGCTGTCATCGGAGTTGGCGGAAATGGTGCCGACCTGAGCAATTTCCTTATTGTCGGAACAGGGACGCGACAGATCGCGCAGTTGCCCGACGGCGCTCTCAACAGCCTTATCCATGCCGCGCTTCAGATCCATGGGGTTCATGCCAGCGGCGACGGCCTTCAGACCCTCGCGCACCATGGCCTGGGCCAGCACGGTCGCGGTGGTGGTGCCGTCACCGGCCACATCGGAGGTCTGGGAGGCGACTTCCTTGACCATCTGCGCGCCCATGTTCTCGAACTTGTCTTTCAGCTCGATTTCCTTGGCGACCGAGACGCCGTCCTTGGTGACGGTGGGCGAACCGAAGGACTTCTCCAGCACCACATTGCGGCCCTTGGGGCCCAGGGTGACCTTGACAGCGTTAGCCAGGATGTTGACGCCATCCATCATGCGCGCGCGCGCTTCAGTACCAAACTTAACTTCTTTTGCACTCATTGGAGTATGCTCCCGTGATCTAAACTTGTCCCGCGACAGGGTGACGCGAGAGAAAAAGCGTGTGGGTTGGTGGGTTCGATGGCTTAGCCCTCGATCACACCCATGATGTCTTCCTCGCGCATCACGAGAAGATCTTCACCATCGACCTTGACCTCGGTTCCCGAGTACTTGCCGAAGAGCACCTTGTCGCCAACCTTGACATCAAGCGCGCGGGTGTCGCCGTTGTCCATGATCTTGCCATTGCCGACAGCCATGACTTCGCCACGGATGGGTTTTTCAGCCGCGCTGTCTGGGATGACGATGCCACCAGCGGTGGTACGCTCTTCTTCCATGCGACGGATAACGACGCGGTCGTGCAAAGGACGAATATTCATTGTTTGAGTCCCCTCAAGGTGTGTGAGTGGTCGAGCGCCGCCCAGCCGGGCCTGCCGACCGGGTTGTTAGCACTCATCAGTAGCGAGTGCTAATAATAGTCCCGACGCACGGGCTGTCAAGGGGGCGCGTCGGAAAAGAGCGATTTTTTTCTGTTCGCGCAGGCGTGGGAACAGGGGTCTCTGGAACCCTGGAGGAAACCAAGGGGAAATTTGGAACAGCGGGCAAAGGAGCGCTGGTGTTGGATGCGAACCCTATGCAGTAACGTCGAAACGCTCGAACCTCATGCTGAACTGGCCACGACCCTGGGTCAGGCTGCGCAGTTCGGTGGCATAGCCGAGCAGGGATTCAAGTGCCACTTCGCACTGCACGCGGGCCTCGCCTTCGCCGCCGCCCTCATGGAGCGAGGTCGCGCGGATGCTCGCGTGTCGGGCTTGTAGGTCACCGAGAACCTGGCCGAGATACACCTCCGGCACCGCCAGATCGACGCGCATCAGCGGGTGCAGAATCACGGGTCCGGCCTGGCTCAGTCCCTTGCGCAGTGCCTTGGCCGCTGCCGCGCTCAGCGCCTCGGGCGGGCTGGCCGAGCCAAAGAGCTCCACTTGGCGCAGCTCGACCACCACATCCTCGACCGGCGCGCCCTGCAGCGGGCCGCTGTTCAGGATGAGTTGCAGACCCTCGTGCAGGGCCTGGCGCTGGGCATCGTTCAACTCGGCACCTTCGGGCAGTATCCACGGCTCACCGCTGATACGCACACCCGAACCGCGCTCGCCCGGTGTCAGGTGCAGTTCAACACCGGCGCGAGCTTCCGGGTGCTTACCATCGGGTGAGGCGGGATGCTGATACAACTCGGCGACTGTTACAGCGCTACTGATGCTCTCGCGCAACGCGACTGCCGGTCGCCCGCGGCGTACCCGCAGGTGAAACTCGCGCTCCAGGCGCTCCAGCACAATCTGCAGGTGCAACTCGCCCATGCCGCGCAGCAGCCGCTGGCCGGTATCCGGGTCTTCCTCCACCCGCAGCGTCGGGTCTTCCTGAACTAGCTTGTCCAGGGCTTCGAGTAGCTTGTCTTCATCGGCGCTGGTGCTCGGCTCGATGGCCAGACTCAGCACCGGGGCACGGGTGTCGATGCGCTCAAGGCTCACAACATGCTCGGGATGGCACAGAGTATCGCCAGTCGCGGCACGGCGAAGACCAGCCAGCAGGACGATCTGGCCAGGGCCGGCTTCATCGAGTTTGATCTTTTTGCCGGCGTCGATGTCGAAAATCCGCGCTATATGCTCCTTGACGACCTGGCCATCGGCGCCGACAAAGGCGACAATATCGCCAGGACGGATACGATTGCGATAAATGCGCGTGAAGCAATGTCGGCGCCCGTCCCAAAGTTGCACCTTGAACACCAGCGCGGCCAGGGGGCCGTCATCACCGATGACAATGGACTCGGCCGCGGGCTCGGGACTCTCTGGTGTTGCCGGGAGGTGCCGCGCGGTCATGGCCGGGCGATCACTCGGTGCTGGCAGCAAGGCGACCACCGCGTCCAGCAATGGCTGCACCCCAAGATTACGCAGCGCGCTGCCGCCAAAGCAGGGAAACAGCCGACCCTCGAGCGTCCCCTGGCGCAGAGCACCGAGAAGCGCCTCAGGCGCGATCGGCGCGCCGGTCAAAGCCGGCTCGGCCAGGGATTCATCGACTTCGGCGGCGGCCAGCAACAGGGACTCGCGCAGATCGGCCACCCCTTGCCAGAGCGCATCGGGGCAGGGAGAGCGCTTGGGCTGCTCTCCCTGTTCGCCACGGAACTCGATGAGCTCTTGATGGATCAGATCAATCACCGCCGCGCGCTCGGGCAGTGGTACCGTCAGCGCCACCGGTTGGACACCAAGCCGTGTGGCAATATCGGCCATGGCTTGGATGAAATCGGCGCCCGGGCGATCCATCTTGTTGACAAAAAACAGCGTCGGCAGTTGGAAATGGCAGCGCTGACGCCATACCGTCTCGGTTTGGGGCTCGACCGCACGCACGCCATCCAGGACCAGTATCAGACCATCAAGAACGCGCATGGCACGCTCTACCTCGATGGTGAAGTCGACATGGCCCGGGGTGTCGATGATTTGCAGCAGGTGCTCTTGCCAATGTGCGCGTGTCACCGCGGCGGTGATGGTGATGCCATGCTCTTGCTCCTCGGCCATCCAATCCATGTGGGCAGCGCCTTGATGCACTTCACCAATTTTGTGCAAAGCGCCGGTATAGAACAAAATGCGCTCAGTCAGGGTGGTTTTGCCCGCATCGACATGGGCGGCGACACCGATATTGCGAACGCGCTGGAGGATGCGGGAATGATTGGTTGCAACAGTCATGGACATTTCACCAATGGGGATCAGATCCTCTGGAGCGAATCATCGTGGCGACCAGTGGCGCAAATCAAGCCTGGGTTGCGCGCGCGGCATGGGCTCGCAGCCATGGTGCTGGTGCTTGGCTACCTGACATCAGGGACTGGACAAGGCTCGGAAGTCTACCGGCTGGCTAGTTCGGATGACGATGTGATCGGTACGCCTTTTTATGTGAAGGCGGATTCGCGCCAGACACTGCTCGATATCGGGCGTCATTATGGGTTGGGTTTCGATGAGATGGAGGCCGCTAACCCAGATGTGGACATGTGGGTTCCGAAGGATGGGGCGGATGTGTTGATCCCCGCGCGCAAGGTGCTGCCCGATGGGCCGCGCCAAGGTTTGGTGCTCAACATCGCCGAGCGGCGACTGTACTACTATCGTTCCCCGCGGGAAATCGAGACGTTTTCAGTGGGAATCGGCCGTGAGGGGTGGGAAACGCCGGTCGGTCGCTACAGCATTATTCAAAAAACCAAAAATCCAACCTGGACGCCGCCGGCCTCGATCCGCGCCAAATATGCCTCGGAGGGCAAGAGCTTACCGGCAGTCGTGCCAGCCGGGCCGGACAATCCACTCGGCAACTTCGCCATGCGCCTGAGCAACCCGAGCTACTTGATTCATGGCACCAATAAGCCCTGGGGCGTTGGCATGCCCGTCAGCAGCGGTTGTACCCGCATGTTTCCAGAGGATATTGAACACTTGTTCGGGCAGGTACCGGTCGGAACACCGGTGACCATTGTTGATCAACCCTACAAGACCGGCTGGCTTGGCGATCAACTGTTCCTGGAGGTGAATGCGAACGACGAGCAGCGCGCGGAGCCTCGGATAGAGGATTTGATTCCGACACCCATCACCCAAGCGCCTGGCGTGACCATCAATTGGGATCTGGTCAAGCAGGTCGCGCAAGAGAAAACCGGCCTGCCCACGGTCGTGGGCGGCCGGCAGGAATCAACCAGCTGGCATTACTTGGACATGATCTTCTGATACATGCGGTTAATGCGCTCTTCATTGGCGTTGCAGCAAGCCTGCGCGGCATTGGCGGAATCCATGGCGGCCTGCGCCATGTCACGGGCTTCCTGGTCGGTGGCGCAACCGCCGAGCAGGGCGGCGCTCAGCACGGCAGCGATGGACAGAGAGGCGAGTTTTGTTTGCTTGGTCATCGTAGTCTTCTCCATATAACTGTTGCCTTATGGCGCGCTTGTTATACCACAGCCTGAAAAAATTTCGAGCCCCAGGGTAAGATTGTGCCCTTTCCTGACCACAGCGTCGGCAAAATCCTCCGCAAGACTGACTGAGTTGTCTTCACACCCGCGCACTTGCCCCCGACAATCAGGACATCATTTTCCGCATGAAGCAATTCTACCCCGGTGCCCGCGCCCCAAGCACTGAAATCAATCCTTTCCGCTGCCAGGGATTTGTTCGCGGTGGCACCATTGCCTGCCGCGACGGCAGCCGCCGCGCCATTCACTCCCTACCAGCCTTTCTGCGCGCTTTGCTGGTCACCGACGGCACGGTCACCAAGATTCTCGAAGCGTACTTTTGGGAACCAGTGATCGTCGACACCCTCTATCAGGAGTTCGTCGCCGCGGAGGACGAGATCCCCTGGGTCGACATTCACCCGGGTGATCGTGCCCTAGTGCGGCGGGTCTGTCTGCGCGGCGGCGATTCCGGCCATGAATATGCGCATGCCGACTCTGTCATTCGCGCCGAACGCGTACCCAATGATTTTCGCCAGCGGCTCATCGACCGCAAAATTGGCATCGGCGCCCTCATCCGCGACAGCGGACTGGAAAGCTACCGTGAGGTGATGGAAGTAGGCGTTAATCCTGGTACCGCAGAGTCAGATGCAGCAGAACAGCCAACAGGTGACAGCTTGTTCCGAACCTATCGGATCATTATCGACGGTGAGCCGGTGATTCTAATTACTGAAACCTTTCCGATGGCGCTCTTCAGCGCTCCGCTCCTCTCTCAGACAGATCCCAGCAGCCTGCAAAGCTGATCAACCAGTGCGGCGGCGATCGAATCCATGGACAGATCGCAACCTAGATCAGCCATTTGCGTGACCTTCAACCCTGGGTATCCACAAGGATGGATGCGCGAGAAGGGCGTTAAATCCATAGCGACATTAAGCGCCAACCCATGGTAACTGCAGCCACGGCGAACGCGCAGGCCCAGAGCGGCGATTTTAGCATCAGTCACATACACGCCCGGCGCGCCCGCCTTGCTGTAAGCACCAATGCCTTGGATCGCCAGCAGCGCAATCACGGCCTGCTCAAGCAAACTGACCAGCTGCCGCACGCCTAGGCCACGCCGACGCAAATCGAGCAGGACGTAGACAACAAGCTGACCGGGTCCGTGATAGGTGACCTGGCCACCGCGATCGCTTTGGATAACCGGAATCTTGTCCGGGTTCAGCAGATGCTCGCGCCTGCCGGCCTGCCCCAAAGTAAAAACTGGATAGTGCTCCAGCACCCAAAGTTCGTCAGCGCTAGCCGCATCGCGCGCATCGGTGAAACCGACCATTTGAGCGAATGTTTCAGGGTATTCTCGCCGCCCGAGATAGCGAACAATAGGCGCTTCGATCACATTACGTAGACGATCGCATCATGCGATGTCAGATCCTGATACATGGCGTCGAGCTGGGCTTTGCTTTCAGCCTCAATGAGAACGGTGACAGACAACCACTTGCCATTCGAACTCAACCGTTGCCGAACCTGCTCAGGTGCGATATCCAGTGTGTGACGACCAAGGATCTCAAGAACCAGTTCGACGATATTCGCCTCGGCCAGACCCATGGCCTTGATCGGAAACTGGCAGGGGAACTCCAGCAACGTCTCCTGGGACTGGATAGCCGCGACATCCAGAGCCTGTGCATCGGGATCAGTCATGGGTACCGTGCTCAAGATCGGCCTTGCAGGCTTGATAGGCGGCATTGAGCCTGTGCCACAAAGGCCCAACCAGCCCCTGACCTACAGCTACACCATCAAGCCGGGTGACGGGCAACAATTCCCGGGTCGAGCTGCAAATCCACAACTCATCGGCGGCGCGACAATCCTCGACACTGACTGGCTGCTCGATGAGCGGCAAAGACTCACACGCGGCAAGCTCCATCACCAATTCCCGGGTGATACCGGAGAGCAACTCAGGACCTGTAGGAGGAGTGCTCAGAATGCCGTCTCGCACCACAAATAGGTTACTGGTCGAACCCTCCACCACCCATCCTTCGCGCACTAGCAAGGCTTCTTCAGCCTCCGCGTCGGCGGCCTCCTGGCGCAGCAGCACAGCGGCGACAAGAGAGATGGATTTGATATCGCAGCGCTGCCAGCGGGTATCCTCACGCAGCACAGCAGCAACGCCCTGTTCGGAAATGCGCGGATCGCGGGGTGCCAGGGTTTTGGTCATGGCAAAGACCGTTGGTTGTGTTCGTTGCGGAAAGCGATGGTCGCGTACAGCCGGAGCGCCGCGCGTAATCTGCAAATAAATGGCCTGGTTGGCAGCCTCATGGGAGCGTAGCAGATGCAGAATCACGCCCTCCCAATCCGCGCGCGATAGTGGATTGGCGAGGCGAATCCCAGCCAGGCTGCGCTCAAGCCGATCAAGATGGGCGTGCAGCCGTAGCGGCTTACGGTGATAAGCAGGAATGACTTCATACACGCCATCACCAAAGAGGAAACCCCGATCCAGCACTGGGATCTTGGCATCCCCGAGTGGCATGAACCTGCCGTTGAGGTAGACCTCCGCGGGCTGAACTGCGGTCATTTTCGAAGCCCTTGTTACTGGAACCAAATCAAGACGGTATCCGAGGCTCGCCGGATCAGCCCACCACGCGGGACTGCTTCCAAGGCGACCAGCGGAACCCTGTGCAGCTCCTCGTCATTCAGGGTGACCACGATATCGCCGACCCGCTGACCCTGCTCGACTGGGGCAGTGATATCCGGCGGGACCTCGAGCCTTGTGACGATCTGCTCGTAACTGCCGCGCGGGATGCTGATTGACAATTTGCTTGCAGGTCCAACCGGCAACGCCTTGCTCTCGCCCTTCCAGATCCGCAAGCTCTCAACCGGCTTGTTGGCCGGGAAAAGATCTATGGTTTCAAAAAAACGGAATCCATAGTTCAGTAATGCCAGACTGTCACGCGTGCGCGCCTTGGTGCTCTCGGTTTTCATCACCACAGAAATCATGCGCTGGTCATTGCGCTTTGCCGAGGCCACCAGACAATAACCGGCCTCCTCGGTATGACCCGTCTTGACGCCATCGACGCTTGGATCCTGGCGCAACAGGCTGTTACGGTTGTACTGCCGGATGTTGTTGTAGGTAAATTCCTGCTGCGAGTACCAGCCATAGTAGTCCGGGAAATCCTGAATCATCGCCCGCGTCAGGATCGCGATATCTCGCGGCGTTGTGTAGTGAACCGGGTCGGGGAGGCCGGGTGCGTTGGTGAAATGCGAGCCGGTCATGCCGAGACGTGCAGCTTCTGCATTCATCATGTCGGCAAAGGCCGACTCGCTCCCGGCGATATGCTCGGCCAGGGCGACGCTGGCATCATTGCCCGACTGCACGATCATGCCTTTAAGCAGATCCTCGATGCGCACCCGCTTGCCCACTTCAATGAACATCTTTGACCCGCCAGTGCGCCAGGCGTTTTCGCTGATCAAGGCATCTTCATCAAGCGCCAGATGCCCTGCCGCCAGTTCACTGAAGACCACGTAAGCGGTCATGATTTTGGTCAGACTGGCTGGCGCGAGGCGTTCATCGGCGTTGAGCTCTACTAGGATCTTGCCGCTGCCGAAGTCCATCAGCACGTAGCCACCGGCTTCGAGCTCCGGCGGTTGCGGCGTGACGAGAGTCGTAGCGGACTGTGGCGCGGCTTGCAGCGCGGTAGGCAATGCAACAGGCAACCCAACCAGCAAACCAGCGACCAGGAAGGTGATCAGCAGCGGGGCTAAAGGCGAAAATCTTGCCGAGGTGAACATGTTAGGGACTCATCCAACCGAGAAAGCGCGGTCATACCGCCGAATGAGAAAAATTGTACCCCATCAGCGGCTCTCGGGTTGTTACCCATCGAGCAACTACCGCCATCAAGGTCCAGTCACCACCCCTTGGGTCAAGCCCAGGCTCGCCAATCGCCGCGAGACCGCCTCGGCCTCGGCACGCGAGCTGAGCGGACCAACCCGTACTTTATAAGGCGCGATATCCGCTTCAGCACTAGGACGTATGTGGACGGGGTCGGAAACCTGGGCCAATAATCTCTGGTGCAGTTCCTCGGCATTGGCCAGCTGATCAAAGGCTCCGACCTGAACAAACAGCTGATCGTCGGCCGCAGGGGCTGAATCCTCGAAGTGTCCGGCCACCCGTCGGTGATGTGCAAGCCGCGCCGGCGGTGGGGCTTGAACCACGCGGCCATGATCGCGCGGATCGATGGATCGGACTTCCACTTTGGCCGTTCCAGTGGCAACCACGCCAAGTTTCTTTGCGGCGGCATAGGACAGATCGATGACTCGCCCGCCATGGAAAGGTCCACGATCATTTACGCGCACCACAGCCGCGCGCCCGTTCTCCAGGTTGGTGACGTGCACATAGCTCGGCAGTGGCAGTGTCTTGTGAGCTGCGGTCATTTGATGCATATCGTACACTTCTCCGCTGGAGGTGCGCCGACCATGGAACTTGCTGCCGTACCAAGAGGCCTGCCCACGCTCGACATGACCCTTGCTCGTTTCCTTGGTGTGATAGCGACGCCCCAGGACGACATAGGACGACATATTGCCGTATTTTGACTTAGGCTCAGCCTTGGGAACAGCGTCTGGTGGACCCATAGCCTGATTGTCCTCCGTATCCGGACGAGTCGCGGTACCACCGCCACAGCCCCCGAGCAGGGACACCAGAAGAAAAACAAGGGCTACAGATGCCGGCCAGCGAAGTAAAAGATGCACGTTCATGTTGGCTCCTTCCTGACAAACTACCTGCATTATAGCTCGAAACATCTTATCTGGATTGAGAATATCTAGATGTATGAATCGACATCAGAATACCGAAGCCAGCCATGATGGTGACCAGCGAGGTTCCTCCGTAGCTGATCAGCGGCAGCGGTACTCCCACCACCGGCAAGAGCCCGACCACCATGCCGGTATTGACGAACAGATAGGTGAAAAACACCATGATAATGGCCCCGCCAAGCAGTCGCGAGTAGCTGTTCGGCGCGCGCGCGGCAATGTAAAGCCCGCGAAAGATAATGAACAGATAGACCAGCAGCACCCCCAGAATGCCGACCAGCCCGAATTCCTCCCCAAGCACCGCGAAGATAAAATCCGTCGAACGCTCTGGCAGAAACTCCAGATGCGACTGAGTGCCGCGAAACCAGCCTTTGCCATACATCCCGCCGGAGCCGATGGCAATTTGCGACTGGATAATATGATAACCGGAGCCAAGCGGATCGGACTGCGGATCGAGAAAGGTCAACACCCGTTGGCGTTGATAATCGTGCATCATGTACCACAGTACAGGGGCGGCACCGGCCGCCAGCGCCGCTAGCAGCCCGATCAGGCGCCAGCTCAGCCCAGCCATGAAGAGCACCACCACCGCCGCGCTGGTGACCATCAGAGCGGTCCCCAGATCGGGCTGTCGAGCAATCAGCAACACGGGTACTGTGGTAATGATCACGGCCAGCAGAATGCGCGGCAGACTCGGTGGCAAGACGGCGCCAGAGAAGATCCAGGCAAGCATCATGGGCACTGCCAGCTTGAGCAACTCCGAGGGCTGGAAACGGAAAATCCCAAGATCCAGCCAACGCTGTGCTCCCTTGCCAATGTCCCCCATGATTTCCACGGCCACCAGCATCACCACACCCAAAATAAAAAGCGGGAGCGACCACCGACGCAGTTGGTCTGGATGAATCTGCGCGACCATTACCATGATGGCTAGTGCCAAGGCAAATCTGATCAGCTGACGCCCCACCTGACCAGTGGATTGGTCCGAGGCACTGAACAAAACCGCCAACCCGCAGCCGCAGAGCACCAAGAGTCCAAGCAACAGGGGCAAATCCAGGTGCAACCGCTCGAACAAGCCGCGGTAACTTCCTCCAGCCAGGGTGTCGTTACGCAAAGCCACCGCTGCTTAATCCCCGGTTGCCTGATCGCTGGGCGGCATATTCCGCGACTCGGGAGGCTTGACAGGCTTTTTTAGCAGGTAGCTGTCGATGAGCTGACGAGCCATGGGTGCGGCTGTTGAACTACCATGGCGACCGTTTTCAACAATGATCGCAAGCGCGATCTGCGGCGCCTCGACCGGCGCGAAAGCGATAAAAAGTGCGTGGTCACGCATACGCTCGGCCACCTGTGCCTCGTTATAGCGCTCGTTCTGGCCAATGGTGAACACCTGCGCGGTTCCAGTCTTGCCGGCAATGCGTATCAACGGACTGCGGATGCGTCGGGCCGTGCCGCGCGGACCCTCCACGACCTGGGTCATGGCATCGACCATCGCCTGCCACTGAGCCTCGCTGTCGACCGCGATCCGGTGGCTGACCGGTTTTGTTGGCTGGAAGAAACCCGTGGCAGGATCGCGCACCGCCTGCGCCATGCGCGGTTGAAAGTAGGTTCCGTGATTCGCCATGGCGGCCGTGGCCGCGGCCAACTGTAACGGCGTGACCAAAAAGGCGCCCTGTCCGATGCCAATGATCAGCGTCTCACCCGGGTACCAGGGTTGACCGCGCACTCTTTCTTTCCACTCTGGCGTCGGCAGGAGGCCGCCAAGCTCATCGGCAAAATCAATCCCGGTTTTCGATCCGAAACCGAAATCGGCCAAGAAGCGATCAACCCGTTCGATGCCCATGTCGTGCGCCAGTCGGTAAAAATACACGTCACAGGATTGCACCACGGCATCCTCCACATTCAGGGTGCCATGCCCTCCCCGTCGCCAACAGCGATAGCGATGTCCATGCCCCGGGAGCTGGAAGTAACCGCCACAGTATTTGCCTTCGCTGAAACTAATGGAGCCCGTTGCCAACCCGCCTAGCCCGATGAAGGGCTTGATGGTCGATGCCGGCGGATACTGGCCACGTACCGCGCGGTTATAGAGGGGTTTGTCGATGGAATCGCGCAGCTCGACATAGTCCTGAACGCTAATGCCATCAACAAAGAGATTGGCATCAAAACCCGGCGCGCTCGCCATGGCCAACACACCACCGGAATTGGGATCGATGGCCACAATCGCTCCGCGGTGTCCTTCCATGACGGCCATGGCATCGCGCTGCAGGGCAATATCGAGATAGAGCACCAGATCCTTGCCCGAGGTCGGCAATTGCTCCTTGAGGGTACGCAACACCCGCCCACGCGCATTGACCTCCACTTGCTGAAAGCCGACTATTCCGTGAAGTATGTCTTCATAGGCTTTCTCAAGGCCGATCTTGCCGATGTGACTAGTGCCTGCATAGGCCGAAGTATCAATGCGTTGCATCTCCTCCTCGTTGATGCGGCCGACATAACCGAGCACATGGGCAGTATCGACCGAGTGAGGATAATAACGCAGCAGTTCCGCGTGAATCTGCACTCCTGGAAAGCGATGACTTTGCACTGCAAAGCGCGCACGCTCAGTGTCGCTCAAGTCAAGTCGGATCGGCACTCCGTCAAAACGGCGGTGTTGCCGGCGCAAGCGATCAAAGCGCTGACGATCAAGATCGCTGATCGGGATGATCCGGCTCAGAGCCTTGATCGTTCCTGCAAGGTCCGCAACCTGTCCCGGAATAATCTGCAGCGAATAGGCGGGCACATTATCCGCAAGCAGCACGCCATTGCGGTCGTAAATCAGTCCGCGCATCGGCGGCAAAGGCTCGACACGCACCCGGTTATCTTCGGAAAGGGTGCGATAATGATCGCTATTGTAAATCTGCAGATACACCAGACGAGCGACGACCGCTGCAAGACAAAGGATCACCAACACACCAGCCAGAACGATCCGGCCGGTGAAGAGGCGCGTTTCACCTCGTGGATTCTTAAACCTTGAATCGACCATTTGGTCAGGCTTAAGTAAGATCCAAGCGCCGGACAATCCCTCGTAGCACTATCGCGAACCAGGGCCACAGCAGCATGCTGACAAAGGTCGCTGTCCAGTAGGACAACGCAGGCGTTGGCTGGTTGGTGGCGCTCAGCACCCAGAGCGACAACAGCCGTTCCACGGTAAGGATCAGCCAGATCGACACCGCCTGCTGCCAGGCACGAAAAAGCGCAATACGCTGCTCGAGTTCAACGGTGAGATAGCCCATAACCGAAAAGCTTAGTGCGTGTCGCCCCAGCAAAGACCCGGTGACCACATCCAGCATCAGGCCGGCGAAAAATGCCCAAAACACACCGATCCGATTTGGCAGGGTCGTGATCCAAAAAATCACCGTTAAAGCCACCCATTGTGGGCGATAATCGGCGGCTCCGTCTGGCATGGGCACAACTGTGAGAAGCCCAGCACCACCCAGGGTCAGCAGAATTATCCAAAGTGTACGGCCAGGCACGGAACTCAGGGCTCCAAGGTCGAGCGAAGCGCGGCTGGTTCCGCGCTTTCCGAATTGGTCATGGCGCCCTCCATGAGTTTTGGCAATGACCACACCAACAAAACCTCATGACTGCGATCCAGTCGCGCCGTTGGCTCCGCGATCACGGTTGCGAAACGCTGTCCAGCCTCAATGCGCACCTCGGTAATCCGCGCGACGGGATATCCGGGCGGATAGGTGCCGCCAAGACCAGAGGTAACCAACAGATCGCCCACTCGCACATCGGCCTTTTTTGGAACATGCAGTAGATTAAGCTGATCCACCAATCCGGAGCCGATCGCAATGGACCTCAGCCCGTTGCGATTAACCTTGACCGGCAGCGAGTGCCTGGCATCGGTAATAAGCAACACCGTGGAGGTCAAGGGGTTGGTACGCACCACCTGTCCCATGACCGCATTGGCATCCAGCACCGGCTGACCAACGAAAACCCCTGACAGGGCGCCTTTGTCAACCAACACCTGCTGGCGGTATGGGTCCAAGTCAACCTGCAGTAACTCGGCGATCAGCACCCGCTCACCGACCTTGAAGGCCGAGCCAAGCAGGTTGCGCAAGCGTTCGTTCTCCGACTCAAGCGACGCGAACCGCTGCAGACGGGCGCGCAGCATCAGATTTTCGCGATGCAGGCGGTCGTTTTCGGCATGCAAACGCGTTTTGCTCGCCACCTGGGTTTCCAGGTTCTGGGCAATGCGCGCAGGCAAAGCTGCCAGAAAATGCAGCGGATAGACGGTGACGGCAAGCCCTGAGCGCAGAGAGTCGAGTTGGCGATAGTGCAGATCGGCGATGATCAAGGCAAAGGCAAATGCCACGGCGATAACCATGCGCACGGCAGCCGAAGGTCCGCGATTGAACAGAGGCTTCATGCAAGGATTGCAGAAGAAAGTCTGAACTAAATCAGGAGAGTGACGCAGGCATGAATGCGCATCAATTCACAACCGGCCTATTCGCCGACGAAGAAATCAATCCCTCTTTTGTCGATCATATCGAGCGCCATGCCACCACCACGGGCCACGCAGGTTAGCGGATCATCGGCGATGATGACGGGCAGGCCGGTCTCCTCGGCCAGGAGTCGATCAATGTCCCGCAACAGCGCGCCGCCACCGGTGACCACAATGCCGCGTTCGGCCACATCCGAGCCAAGTTCTGGTGGGGTTTGCTCAAGTGCGATCTTCACCGCGCTGACAATACCCGAGAGCGGCTCCTGCAGGGCCTCGAGAATCTCGTTGCTGTTCAGTGTGAAGCTGCGCGGCATGCCCTCGGCCAGATTGCGGCCCTTGACTTCGACCTCGCGCACCTCGCTGCCGGGAAAGGCGGAGCCGATGGTGTGCTTGATTCGCTCGGCGGTTGCCTCGCCGATGAAGGTGCCGTAGTTGCGCCGCACATAATTGATAATGGAATCATCGAAGGTATCGCCACCGATGCGCGCCGACTGCGAATAAACGATGCCATTGAGCGAGATGACGCCAACCTCCGAGGTGCCACCGCCAATATCGAGCACCATGGAGCCGCGCGCCTCGGACACTGGCAAACCCGCGCCGATGGCTGCAGCCATGGGTTCTTCGATCAGATACACTTCTCGCGCACCAGCACCCGCGGCAGATTCCTTGATGGCGCGCCGTTCGACCTGGGTGGAACCGCAAGGAACGCACACCAGTACCCGCGGACTCGGTCGAATGATGCGGCTCTCATGTACTTTGTGGATAAAGTACTGGAGCATTTTCTCGGTGACCGTGAAGTCGGCAATGACGCCATCTTTCATCGGACGGATGGCGGTGATATTTTGCGGCGTGCGCCCGAGCATGGCCTTGGCTTCCTCGCCAACGGAGGCCACCGTCTTGCGCCCGCCGTCATGATCTTGCCTGATGGCGACAACCGAGGGTTCGTTGAGTACGATCCCTTTGCCACGGACATAAATGAGCGTGTTGGCGGTGCCCAGGTCGATCGACAGATCGTTGGAGAACAAGCCCCGAATGCGTCTAAAAACCATCGATTTTCCTTCCTAAAAACCGGCAGAACAGGCCTCGCTTAGCCGCGCGCGAACGTAAAGCAGCGGGCGCGCCTAAATGAAAAACGCCTCGCATCGAGGCGTTTCACCAGCGAGGTCGCCAATGGATGCCGCTTGACCGATGCGGGCACGATGATGGCAAGCATCATCCCAAGCTTGACCGCCTGGCCATGCTACCAGGCAGGTCGCGCCGCAGCCGTGCAGGCCGAGCGTCGGTGCCCAAGACCGCTCGCACGCCAGTCTGTCTGATATCTGGCGGTTTGTGCTGGCACGGTCTATCGGATCGACCCGAAAATTTAAGCTGACTAATCTAGCAATCTCGCGCTTGCTCGGCAAGACACCCAATGGTAACAGCTTCGGTTAAGGCGGCGAAATCCGGCGCCTGGATCCAGATCCGCATTTCGATCATTATGCGATAGGCGAGTTCTTGCCGAAAGGATTGCAAATGAGCATGAAATGCGTCCCGGGCGCCCGCCATTCTGTCACTGGGCACGCTGGTTGAGCCGCTAGGTATCCATCAAGGATTGCTCTGCCGGAGTTCCGACAGGTGCTCTGTGCTAGGAATTCCGTTAGCATATACCTAAAGGTTAGCGCTCGCGCCGGTTTTGGTAGGGTGAGCGGCCCTAGTTCTCAAAACAGCTGTCTGAATTTGCACCGCCACCATGCAACCGTCCGACGTCGCCCGAATCGCAAATCTTGCCAAACTCGCCGCGGATGCGAGCGAAATTGACCAGTACGCGTCCGAACTCACCGCTATCCTGTCCATGGTCGAGCAGATGAACGCGCTCGACACCACGGCTATCGAGCCACTCGCGCATCCCTTGGAACTCACCCAGCGCCTACGTTCCGATCAGATCACGGAGCCGGATCAGCGCAAGTATTTTCAGCAAATCGCTCCCATGACCGAGGACGGTTTTTATTTAGTACCCCGGGTGATCGAATAACTCAACTGGGTAACCAGAGGAGTCCTCCGCGTGGGTGAGGATCCGCGATGAGTCTTGGAATCGGCGCTTGATCGAACCCACTCCCCATCGGACCCATTCTCATCAGGCCTTTTTTCTCAGGCCCCTTCTCATCAGACAGTTTTCTTGCCAGGACTCATTTTTGACGGCCCGTATCAGGATTGCAGCACCATGCTTGACCAGCCCCAAGGCGTTTCCATCGGCGAACTGGCCGCGCGTCTGCGCCGTCGCGAGTGCTCCAGCCGCGAGCTGACGGCTGATTATCTCGCCCGGATCGAGCGCCATGACAGCGCGTTGAACAGCTTCATCACAGTCACGCCAGAGGCCGCCCTGGCCGCCGCGGACGCCGCTGACCAACGCCTGGCGCGTGGCGAGGGCGGTCCCCTGACTGGCATTCCCATTGCCCACAAGGACATTTTCTGTACCCAGGGCGTGCGGACCAGCTGTGCCTCGCGCATGCTGGACAATTTCATCGCGCCCTATGATGCCACTGTCGTCAGCCGCCTCAATCAGGCCGGAGCCGTCAGCCTTGGCAAAACCAATATGGACGAGTTCGCCATGGGCTCGTCGAATGAAACCAGCTGGTATGGCCCGGTCAAAAACCCCTGGGATACGACGCGCGTGCCGGGCGGCTCCTCCGGCGGCTCGGCGGCGGCGGTGGCGGCTGGTTTGTGCCTGGCGGCCACCGGAACCGACACCGGCGGCTCCATCCGCCAGCCGGCTGCCTTCTGTGGTATCACCGGCATTAAGCCCACCTACGGGCGCTGCTCACGCTGGGGCATGATCGCCTTTGCCTCCAGCCTGGACCAGGCCGGCGTCTTGGCACGCAGCGCCGCCGATGCCGCGCATGTGTTGCAAGCCATGGCGGGCTTTGATCCCAATGACTCGACCTGTGCCGATGAACCCGTGCCCGATTATGCGACCAACCTAAACGACAGCCCGCGGGGCCTGCGTATCGGCGTGCCCAGGGAGTTTTTAAGCCCGGAACTCGACAGCCGCATCGCCGCTGTCATCGAGCAGGCGATCGAGCTGTTGTGCCAGCTTGGCGCCGAGCGTCACGACATCAGCCTGCCCAATAGCGCGCTCTCGGTCCCTGCCTACTATGTGGTCGCGCCCGCCGAGTGCTCCTCCAACCTGGCCCGCTTCGACGGCGTGCGCTTCGGCCATCGCTGCGCTGACCCGATCGACCTGGACGATCTCTACCAACGCAGCCGTGGCGAAGGCTTCGGCACCGAGGTCAAGCGGCGCATCATGATTGGCACCTATGTGCTCTCCGCTGGCTACTACGACGCCTACTATCTCAAGGCGCAGAAGATTCGCCGGCTAATCAAAGAAGACTTCCAGCGCGCCTTCGCCGAGGTGGATATCATTCTGGGGCCAACGGCGCCCACCACGGCTTTCGCGCTTGGCGCCAAGACGGCCGATCCGGTCGCCATGTACCTCAACGACATCTTCACCATCTCGACCAACCTCGCCGGCCTGCCCGGCATGTCGGTTCCGGTCGCGCCCGTCGCCGGGCTGCCGGTGGGTCTGCAACTCATCGGAAATTACTTTGCCGAAGCGCGGCTGCTGAATGTCGCTCACCAGTTGCAACAGGCAAGCGACTGGCATCTGGCGCGGCCGACGGAGCAGAAGTTGAGAAGTTAAGAAGTTGAGAAGTTAAGAAGTTGAGAAGTTAAGAAGTTAAGAAGTTAGTAGTTAGAAGTCGCTTAACGCGGAGGGTCGGCTCTTTCAGCCGCTTTCCCCCTCACTTCACCCTTCAAGCTTCCCCCTTCACAAAGGACAGCGAACATGCCTTGGGAAACCGTGATTGGCCTTGAGATTCACACCCAGCTCAAGACGGCCTCGAAAATCTTCTCCGGCGCCGGCACCGCCTTTGGTGCCGAACCCAATCGTCAGGCTTGCGCCATCGACCTTGGCCTGCCCGGCGTGCTGCCGGTGCTGAATGCTGAAGTCGTGCGCCATGCGGTGCGCTTCGGCACCGCCATCGGCGCCGAGATGCCAGAGTGCTCGGTGTTCGCGCGTAAAAATTACTTTTATCCCGATCTACCCAAGGGCTACCAGATCAGCCAGTACGAGTTACCCGTGGTCGGACGCGGCCAGGTGGATATCCTGCTCGAGGATGGCGGCCTCAAAACCATCGGTGTGACTCGTGCCCACCTTGAAGAGGACGCTGGTAAGTCGGTGCACGAGGACCATTTCGGCGCGGGCGGCCTGAGCGGCATCGATCTCAATCGCGCCGGCACCCCGCTGCTTGAGATCGTCTCCGAGCCCGACCTGCGCTCACCCCAGGAAGCCGTGGCCTACGCGCGCAAAATCCACCAATTGGTGCGTTGGATTGGCATTAGCGACGGCAACATGCAGGAGGGCTCTTTCCGCGTCGATGCCAACATCTCCCTGCGCCCGGCCGGCTCGGACACCCTGGGCACCCGCGCCGAGATCAAGAACATCAACTCCTTTCGGTTCCTGCACAAAGCCCTGGAGTTCGAGATCGAACGCCAGCGCGATATTCTGGAAGATGGCGGCCGCGTTGTGCAGGAAACCCGCCTCTACGATGCCGATCTGGACGAAACCCGCTCCATGCGCTCCAAGGAAGAGGCCAACGACTACCGCTACTTTCCCGACCCAGACCTCCTGCCGGTCATGATCGATGGCGATTTCATCGCGCGGGCCACGGCTGACCTGCCCGAGTTGCCGGATGCCATGCGCGCGCGCTTTGCCGAGCAATATGGCCTGAGCGAGGCCGACGCCAGCCTGCTGACCAACTCGCTCGCCATGGCCGATTATTTCGAGCAAACCGCGGCCGGTTGCGGCGACGCCCGCCTGGCCGCGAACTGGATCACAGGCGCCCTGGCGGCGGCCTTGAACAAATCGGATCTCGATATCGCGGACAGCCCGGTTAGTCCGGCGGGCCTGGTTGGCTTGCTCAAACGCATTCAGGACAAGAGTATCTCAGGCAAGATCGCCAAGCAGGTGTTCGACGGCCTGTGGGTTGGCGAGGGCAATGCCGATGCCATCATCGCCGCGCGCGGGCTGAAGCAGATCACCGACACGGGCGCCATTGAGAGCATTGTCGATGCCGTCATCGCCGCCAATCCGACGCAGGTGGAACAATACCGCGCTGGCAAGGACAAGGTGTTTGGCTTTTTCGTCGGCCAGGTGATGAAGCAAAGCCAGGGCAAAGCCAATCCCGGTGTGGTCAATCAGTTACTCAAGGACAAACTCGCCGGCAGTTAAGAAAAGCACCCCAGAAGGCGCGGGGCGGCCAGTCGGCTTGCGCCTGGCCGCGCGACACCCCATCTGTCCGCACAGTGAAGCAACAACGGAGGATGAACACCTTGTCGCCCTTAAAATCCCTTTTTCATGTCCATTTCCAACCCTTGTTCTTGTCCGTCGCCGCCAGTCTGTTGCTGGTTGGCCTCATGGGCGGTTGTTCCGCCGAAGCTGGCGCCGAACTCAGCGCGCCCGAAGCCAGTCAGGCCGTGGCCGAGCAGCGCCTGACGCTGATCGACGTGCGGACCCCGGATGAATGGCGTGAGACCGGTGTCGCGCCCGGTGCCCTGCGCATCGATATGAACCACCCTGGCGGCAAGCAGGGCTTTATCGACGCGGTTCTGCACGCGGTCGATGGCAACAAGAACGCGCCCATCGGTCTCATTTGCCGCACGGGAAACCGCAGTGGCGTGGTGCAGCGGGCGCTGCTGGAAGCGGGTTTTACCGACGTGGCCAACATCAGCGAGGGGATGGTTGGCAGCCGCGCCGGTCCTGGTTGGCTGAGACGCGGACTACCGGTCGAGGCTTGCCGCCAATGCTGAGAATGGCTGGCTGAGAGCGGCTGGCCGCGGGCGCGGCATCCACCCGCGCCTTCAGCCAGTAAAAAGCGTCAACACGCCAGTGTAGCCATACATGCGGTCCTGAAAGATTTCGCCATTAGCGAAAAAGCCCACCAAAGGGACCTCATCGAGCTGATCCTGGATCATTTTCAGCTCCTCGGAATCCTCCCCGAACAGACTCGCGCCACGTCCAAGGCAGGAGACATAAATACCGCCACGCGGGGGTTGCCTCAAGCGTCCTTTCAAGTGCCGCAGCATGCGCGTCATGTCCTCGCGGGCACTGTCCGGATCCCGGCGGCAGAACATGACTTCCTGCCCATGCTCCACCAGCTCGGCGATCGCCAACAGGCGCTTATTGGTGTCGATGCCGATGAGATTGCGCACCAGATAATCCCCGGTGTCGCTGCCGCGAATTGGCAAGCCAGCGAAAATAAGGCCACCGACTCGATTGAGATCGCGCGCCAACTCAGAGCCGATGTCTTCTCGAAAAACATCCAAGGCAGGGCGACCGTCAAGCTGCACAATCACATTGCGCTGGGCTTCCGTGATGCGCCGCTGCGGCCCGATGGGCGTGCAGCCCTGACTCAATCCGGTCTGCACCGCCACGTTATCGCTCAGCAGTACACCAGTCAGCCCGCCACCGCAGGGCTCATCGGCAATCAGGCGTGCCTCCTTGCCCACAGTGGCGCTGGCCAGACCTCCGACCAAAAAGCCAGTCGCGGTGCGCGCGGCCAGTTGCTCGATCAATGACTTTGTCTGTCCGTTGCCAGGATCGGCATGTACCAGCGCGGTGTAGGGTAGCTGATTGCCCAACCAGGCCTTCTGATCCACGTCGAACGCCTTAAGGTCGCGCACAATGGGCGGAAACACCCGAAAGGAATCCGTCGGCAGATCAGCCACCATGGCCGCCAGCGCCGGACGTTCGTAGGATTCGACGCCAGTCGCGCAAACGCCACCGGCCACGGCGCCGCACCAGTGCTCGACTTTGGTGGCCAGGCGCAAGGCATCCAATAAGTCATCCAAATGTGGACTCAGCGGCTCGGTGACATAGACAAAGCCAAGGTTTCCCGTGGCACCGCGCAACTCGGCGGCCGCCTGGGCAAGAATCTGGCGCCAGTCCTCGCCACTGGCATGGGTATGGCGGAATAGGTTCATTGGACTCTCCTGTTGCGGTGGGGCGCCTGCGCAAATCCAGGCCTCAAATCTCGGCCAGATCGCCCTTTTGTTGCAGCCAGGCGCGACGGTCGGCAGCGCGTTTTTTTGCAAGCAACATGTCCATCAGCTGCTCGCCTTGCTCGGGATCTTCAATCGTCAGTTGCACCAGGCGCCGGGTGTCGGGGTCGATGGTGGTCTCGCGCAACTGGCGCGGGTTCATCTCGCCGAGGCCCTTGAAGCGTTGCACGCTGACTTTACCCTTGAGCTTTTCAGCCGCGATACGATCAAGCACACCCTGCTTTTCGCTATCGTCCAGCGCGTAGAATACCTGCTTGCCAACATCGATGCGATAAAGCGGTGGCATGGCGACATAGACGTGGCCGCCGCCAACCAAGCTGGGAAAATGCTTCAGGAACAGAGCGCACAACAGGGTGGCGATATGGGCGCCATCGGAATCCGCATCGGCCAGAATACAGATTTTGCCAAAACGCAGACGCGAGAGATCCGCGCTGCCCGGATCGACCCCCACGGCCACGGCAATATCATGCACCTCCTGGGAGGCCAGCACATCGGCCGGATGCACTTCCCAGGTATTCAGAATTTTGCCCCGCAACGGCATGATGGCCTGAAACTCCCGATCCCGCGCCTGTTTGGCCGAGCCGCCGGCGGAGTCGCCCTCCACCAGAAACAGCTCGCTACGGGTCGTGTCGGTGGAGGTGCAGTCGGCCAGCTTGCCGGGCAGCGCCGGGCCCTGGGTCACCTTCTTGCGCGCCACCTTGCGCCCGGCGCGCAGGCGCGTCTGGGCCGCGGTAATCACTAACTCGGCAATGCGCTCGGCATCGGCGACATGCTGGTTAAGCCACAGACTAAAGGTATCCTTGACCACACCGGATACAAAAGCCGCCGATTCGCGCGAGGACAGCCGCTCCTTGGTCTGCCCGGAAAACTGCGGATTGAGCAGCTTGACCGACAGAATGTAGCTGACCCGGCTCCAGACATCCTCGGGCGCCAGGCGCACCCCGCGTGGCAGCAGATTGCGAAACTCGCAAAACTCGCGCAACGCCTCGGTCAAGCCAGTGCGCAGGCCATTGACATGGGTGCCGCCCTGCACGGTCGGGATCAGGTTCACATAGCTCTCGGTGATCAGGTCGCCCTGTTCCGGCAACCAGGCCAGTGCCCAACTGGCCGATTCAGCCGCGCTTTCCATCTCGCCGACAAAGGGTGCGTCGGGCACCATGGGCGAGTCGCCCAGCGCCTGCCTGAGATACTCCAGCAAGCCGTCGTGATAGCACCAGGTCTCCTGCTCGCCACTGGTCTCATCAGAAAACGACACCTCCAGCCCCGGACAGAGCACCGCCTTGGCGCGCAGCAGATGCCGCAGCGAACGCACGCCGATTTTGGTGGTGTCAAAATAGCCCGCCTCGGGATAAAAGCGCAGGCGCGTGCCGGTATCCCTGGGCTTGACGCTGCCGGTCTCCGTCAGTTCCGCGACTTTCTCGCCCTGCTCGAAGGCGATGTGATACTCCTTGCCATCGCGTTTGACCCAGGCATCGAGCCGTTTGGACAATGCATTGACGACTGACACGCCAACACCATGCAGACCACCGCTGAAGCGATAACTGCCAGCCGAGAACTTGCCGCCGGCATGCAGCTTGGTCAGAATCACCTCAATGCCGGGCAATTGCAGTTGCGGATGTTGGTCGACCGGCATCCCGCGCCCGTCGTCCTCGACTTGAATCGAGCCATCGGCGAATAACTCCACGGCAATGCGGCGCGCATGTCCGGCGATCGCCTCATCGACGCTGTTGTCGACAACCTCCTGAACGAGATGATTTGGGCTTGTTGTATCCGTGTACATGCCCGGTCGCTTTCGGACCGGGTCGAGGCCACTCAGAACCTCTATCGCCGAGGCGTCATAGCCGCCTTTTGTCACTGCTGAAACTCCTTAACATACAACCCAGGGTCGGGTCAGGCACCTGGTGCTGGCTAACAGCCATAACCCCACCCGAATCGATTGACCGAAAAACCGCTGTAAGCTACCGTAGTGCGCTTAAAAGTCAAAACAACAATCCAGCGGAAGACCACGACGCTTGGCCAAAACCGAGAAAAAACCCACCGCCGCCGACCCCTCCGACCGACCTGCCGCGTCCTTGATCGACGCCAATGACACGCTAGCCCTGGGTTCTTACATCAAGGAGCCGAGTACTGAAGAGGCAAGCAATGGCGAAGTAAGCCCGGATCCGGCCCAATTCGAGCAATCCTTGTCGGAGCTTGAAGCGCTGGTGGACCGCCTTGAACAAGGCGATCTCATACTTGAGGATGCCCTTGCCAGCTTCGAGCACGGCGTGCATCTCAGCCGCGATTGCCAAAGAGCTCTCGACGCAGCCGAACAGCGCGTGCGTATTCTGACCGACGCATCCAACGAGCCGATAACCGAGACTTCGGCCAAGCCGATACCCTTCGAGCCCGGGTGATCCCCTGTTCAGGCCCCCTGAGATCAAGGGACGAGAGACGCATAAGCGGCATCAGCAAACCACACTTTAAGACCAATACAGTCCAACAATGGCCAACAAGCCGCTGAAACAATTTTTAAACGTCTGCCAGGCACGGATTGAACGCTCGTTCGAGACACGCCTGCCTAGCGCTGAGCAAGAACCCGAGCGCCTGCATCAAGCCATGCGCCATGCCGCGCTTGGCGGCGGCAAGCGGCTGCGCCCAACGCTCGCCTATGCGGCGGCCAGCGCGGTCGAAGTCACCCGTGAACAAATCGACGCTGCGGCCTGCGCACTGGAACTCATCCACACCTATTCGCTGATCCACGATGATCTGCCCGCGATGGATGACGACGATCTGCGCCGGGGGCGGCCAACCTGTCATAAAGCCTTCGATGAGGCGACCGCCATTCTTGCCGGCGATGCCTTGCAGACCCTGGCGTTTCAATGTCTGGCCACGGATTCAGCCAACAGCGTCGATGCGCGCATCCGTATGATCGATCTGCTCGCCCGTGCCTCGGGCTCGCGCGGCATGGTCGCCGGCCAGGCACTGGATCTGGCCAGCGAGGGTCGGACACTCGACCGCGCCGGGCTGGAGAAAATTCATCTGCACAAAACGGGCGCTCTCATCCAAGCCAGCGTGAACATGGCCGCCCTGATCAAACCGGAGACAACTGGCGATCAAGCCGGCGCGCTTGACGGCTACGCACGCTGCATTGGGCTGGCATTTCAGATCCAGGACGATCTGCTCGACGTGGAAGGTCAGACCGAGGTGCTCGGCAAACAGAGCGGTCAGGACGCCGCACACCACAAAGCCACCTATCCATCGCTGCTCGGTATTGACGCCGCGCATCGTGAGGCCGCGCGCCTGATCGAAGAAGCGCACCGTTGTCTTAGCGGCTTCGACAGCGGCGCTGATCCGCTGCGCTGGATCGCGGACTACATCATCGCTCGGGATCATTAACACACCCTGGCGTCGCCCTTTGCAATCCCAGTGGAAATCCAATGGAAATTCCGGTGGAGATTCAAGCCCGGCAGCGATGCTAGCCAGGGACAGAGTTCCGGTGCCTCCGCTCTGCCCTGATCCGCACCAACCACCTTCCCTTTCCGGCGAGCGCCAATATATAACTATTTCATGACAGTCGCGCGGGAGTGCGGTGAGATCTATCCGCCACCCGCGGCGATTTAATCGTCGATCAAGAGGTTTTCATTCGATGGAATCGACTCTGGAGGGTATCGCCACAGCAGCGCTGCCATCCTCACCACAAGCCGAATCGCGGGCAAACCCATCGCGACAGATGATGGCCGATGTGCAGGCCAGTGCCGACAGCCGTCGGATTGCCATTGATCGCGTTGGTATCAAAGACATTCGCCATCCAGTGCGCATTCAGGATCGCAGCGGCCGAGAGCAACATACTGTTGCGACCTTTAAGATGTACGTGCACTTACCGCATGATTTCAAAGGCACGCACATGTCGCGATTCGTGGCGATTTTGAACAACCACCAGCCAGAAATCAGCGTCACCACCTTCAAGGACATGCTCAGGGAGATGGCCGAGCGACTTGAGTCAGAGGCCGGGCACATCGAAATGCGCTTTCCCTTTTTCATTAACAAGCGTGCGCCCGTTTCCGGAGTGGCCAGCCTGCTGGATTATGATGTCACCTTTATTGGAGAGATCCACCAGGGGCAGCCGAGCCTGTCGATCCGGGTGGTAGTACCCGTGACCAGCCTGTGCCCCTGCTCCAAGGAAATCTCGGCCTACGGCGCCCATAATCAGCGTTCGCATGTGACGGTGACAGTGCGCACACGGGGGTTTTTGTGGCTGGAAGAGCTCATCGACCTGGTCGAATCCCAGGCCTCGTGTGAGCTCTTTGGTCTACTCAAACGTGCCGATGAAAAGTTCGTCACCGAGCGCGCCTACGATAACCCCAAGTTTGTCGAGGACACCGTTCGCGACATCGCCGGGGTCCTCAACCATGATGAGCGGATTGCCGCCTATATGGTGGAATCAGAGAATTTCGAGTCCATTCACAATCACTCGGCTTACGCCATGATAGAGCGTGACAAGGATGCCGAAGCCTCCGGCTGAGCCGCGCCAGCCCCAGAGCACATCCGCCTCCTCGCCTTTTAGTCGCGCTTTCTTGCTGATATCAGCTTTTTTGACCTTGCATAACCGATTGAATCAAAAAGACAAACCAACCTCACTCCGCAAGGTTGGAGAGCCCTTGGGTGAATTCGACGCCATTCTCGGTTAGAATGCCTGCCTCAGCCCAGTGCTTTGGGCTGATTCTCGGCAATCGCCATAACGAGTGTCACCATAACGGCTCGTTTGCTGGATTGCCATCTCATCCGGCCGCCACCGTCAGGCGGTCATCGCAAGTCGCGCTCTTTGGTTCCGAGTCTGGGATTGACCTAGCATCAGGCGTCTCTTTCGATTGGCTTTACCTGATCGGATCAGACCCGTCTGGGTTTGATGATTCAAGACGGGTCACTCAAAGGGCGACGCGCTGCCCCGCGGACTGAGCGGGGTTCAAACTGATTGGTGCAGATCTGACCAAGGTCGCGAGCCAATACTGCAAACAAGTACGAATACTCGTACGGTAAATCACTGGCATCAGGCCAGCTCCGCGAAAACTCGCTGGCGTGCCTTCGCGCTCGTCGCCCACCGGCGCCCGCGTTGCGGGTTGCCCCGCATCCGCTCGAGGAACCGCGATGAATCTTCAAAGTCAAGCACAGTCCACTAAGCAGAACTACGGATCGGACCCGCTCGAGGTTCGTGATACCAATCACTATCAATCCGAATACATTCATCCCTTTGTCGAGCGCTGGGATCAGCTCATCGACTGGGACGGCCGCGCCGAGTCGGAGGGAGATTTTTTCATCCGCACCCTGCGCGAGCACGGGGCACGCAAAGTCCTAGATGTGGCCACGGGTACTGGCTTTCATTCGGTGCGTTTGCTGCGCGCCGGTTTTGAGGTCACCAGCGCCGACGGCAGCCCGAACATGCTGGCCAAGGCGTTCGCGAACGCCCGCAAGCGCGACTATCTGCTGCGCACCGCGCAAGCCGATTGGCGCTGGCTGAATCGCGACATTCACGATTATTACGACGCAGTGATCTGCTTGGGCAATTCCTTCACCCATCTGCACGAGGAGAACGACAGGCGCAAGGCGCTGGCCGAATTCTATGCCACCCTGAAACACGATGGGATTCTGATTCTTGATCAACGCAACTATGATGCTCTGCTTGATCATCGGGTTGAGCCCACACATAATTTTTACTATTGCGGTGAAAATGTGCGCGCCACACCAGAGCATGTCGACGAAAGCCTGGCCCGTTTCCGCTACGAGTTTCCAGATGAAGAAGTTTTTCATCTCAATATGTTCCCGCTGCGCAAGAACTATGTTCGCCGCCTGCTGCGCGAGGTTGGCTTTCAGCGCGTCACCACCTACGGCGACTTTCAGGAAACCTATCACGACAGCGAACCAGACTTTTTCATCCATGTCGCCGAAAAACGCTACGTCGAGGGAGGCGAGGAAGAATGAGTTTGAATTACACAGAAGTTGTCGAAACCGCCCGCGCTTATTACAACAGTGACGATGCCGATCAGTTTTACTTCCATGTTTGGGGTGGCGAGGATATTCATATCGGTCTTTACCGCCACCCGGATGAGGCCATTCGTGATGCCAGCCGCCGAACCGTTGAGCGCATGGCGGCAAAAGTCTCGGGTCTTGGCCCCGAGACCCGGGTGCTGGACATGGGGGCCGGCTATGGCGGGGCCGCGCGCTATCTGGCCGCAACCTTTGGCTGCCAGGTCACGGCGCTGAATCTCAGCGAGACCGAAAACGCCCGTGATCGCGACATGAACCGCGAGCAGGGATTGGATCACCTCATCACAGTGATCGATGGCAGCTTCGAGGAGGTGCCGGCGACGGATGGCAGCTTCGATCTGGTATGGTCACAGGACGCTATTTTACACAGCGGACAGCGCGCTCAAGTGATTGGCGAGGCAGCGCGGGTGCTGCGGGCGGGTGGTAATTTGATCTTCACCGACCCCATGCAGGCCGATGACTGCCCAGAGGGCGTGTTGCAGCCGGTGCTTGACCGCATTCATCTCGCCAGCCTCGGCTCCATTGGTTTCTATCGCGAAACCGCCGCCGCCCGTGGGCTGCAAGAGGTCAGTGTCGAGCCCATGGTCGAGCATCTGATCAGTCATTACAGCCGGGTGCGGGATGTGCTCGAATCCAGTCGGGAGGATCTGGCCGGAAAGGTCTCGGAGGCTTACATTGATCGCATGATCGCTGGACTTGGTCACTGGGTGGAAGCCGGACGCAACGGCTATCTCGACTGGGGCATCTTGCATTTCCGCAAGCCAGCCGGTTAACTCCCAGCCAACTGATGGCGAGCCAAGACTGGCTCGCGCTCACGGCGCTGAGTTCCCAGCGAAGTGCCCCATCCACTGGGCCACAATTGGGTCGGGGCAACAACCGCGCAGGCATGGATATGATGACACCCGAGACCTTACAGCGACCAATCATCTTTGGCGAAGTCCTGTTCGACCGCTTTACCGATGAGGCCAGTGGACAGGTGACCGAGGTGCTGGGAGGCGCGCCCTTCAATGTTGCCTGGCATCTGCACGCCTTCGCCCAAGCGCCAGGACCTAGGCGGGTCCAACCGCCACGCTTGATCAGTCGTGTCGGCCGGGACTCATTGGGTACGCGCATTCTCGCTGCCATGGCCGAGCAGGACATGGACACTTCCCTGGTGCAACAGGATGATAGGCATCCAACCGGCACCGTGGAGGTCAGCCTGCGACAGGGCGAGCCGAGCTACGATATCCTCTCCGAGCGTGCCTACGACTTCATCGACGCCACAGCTGTCCCCAAGGTGGCACCCGGCACCCTGCTATATCACGGCACCCTAGCTGCCCGTCATTGCGTTTCCGCCGCGGCCTTGCGGCAATTGCGAGACAACGGCGAGCCGAGCGTCTTCGTCGATGTCAACCTGCGCGCACCCTGGTGGACAACCGAGCAGGTTGCGACACTGATCGATGGCGCGACCTACATCAAGCTCAATGCCGATGAACTGGCGATTCTGGCCCCCCCAGGTGATTCACTCGAAGCGCGCGCACGCGCTCTCATCGACAGCAATGGCCTGAGTACCGCCTTCATCACACTCGGTGCCGAGGGTGCGCTGGCCGTCACCGCAAGCGGCGAGTGCTTGCGACTCGGCCCACCCCGGGTGGAACGTTTTGTCGATGCCGTTGGCGCCGGAGATGGCTTTTCCTCGGTGCTCATCCTCGGCCTGCTGCGCGGCTGGCCCCTGCAACTAACGCTTGAGCGCGCGCAGGCTTTCGCCTCCGCCATTGTCGGGCAACGCGGCGCCACCAGCCGTGAACCGACCTTTTATCGGTCTTTCAGCGAACAATGGATTGCACCATGAGCGAGTTATTTCTCGAACAACGCAACGAGCAATCCACTGGCTCCCTGGTGCCGGAGTTTATTGCCTTCGTGCGCGAGCAGCGCAATCAGACCCATCGTGTTTTTCACTGGTTGATCGGGCTACAACGGCCTTTCCTGCTGCACAGCGATGTCATTGATGCGCTGGCGCACCTGTGCCAGGACGACCCGGATCTGAGCTCCACGGTGCTGGCTCGGGCGCTCGCGCAGTGTCAGGAAGTCACCCTGACACCGTCCTGGATCTACCTTGCACTACGCCGACGCGTCGCGCGCTGGGAGTTTGTGCGCCTGCATATCGAGACCATGGACGCACAGGCGGTCAACGTGGCTGAGTACCTCATGTTCAAGGAGCGCACCGCCACCGGTGGCCATGAAGAACCCTGGGGATTGGAAATCGACATGTCCCCCTTCTATCGCGACCAGTTCAAACTGCGCGAGGAGGGCTCCATCGGGCGTGGCGTGGAGTTTCTCAACCGGCGCTTGTCGAGCCGATTGTTCGAGGAACTTGGCAAAGGCGACCGCCGTTTGCTGAATTTTTTGCGCATGCACAGTCATCGCGGTCAGGTGCTCATGCTTAATGACAGCATCGCCGATGTGGCTGGTCTGCGCAATGCGTTGCGCCAGGCTCTGCTGCCACTTCGGCGGCGCGCGGCCAGCATCCCTTATGAAGAGCTAGCCCCGGAATTGCGCCCGCTAGGCTTCGAGCCCGGCTGGGGCTGTGACGCTGCGCGGGTGCGCAACACCATGGGGCTGTTGCTGGATATTTTGGAAGCGCCCTCGCCCCAGACGATCGAGGAATTCCTCGGCCGCATCCCGATGATCTTCTCCATTGCCATTCTGTCGCCGCATGGTTGGTTTGGCCAATCCAATGTGCTCGGGCGGCCGGACACTGGCGGGCAGGTGGTCTATATCCTCGATCAGGTGCGCGCGCTTGAGCGTGAGATGCGCGCCCGCCTCGCCGAGCAGGGCATCGATATCGAGCCCGAGGTCATCGTCATCACCCGGCTGATTCCAGAATCCGAGGGCACCACCTCGGATCAGCGTATCGAGCCAATCGCTGGCACCCAAAACGCTCGTATTCTGCGCGTACCCTTCCGCAGCGACAACGGTGATGTGCTGCCACACTGGATCTCACGCTTTCATCTTTGGCCCTTTCTGGAGCGCTTCGCGCTGGATGCCGAAACAGAGTTGCTAGCAGAGCTTGGCGACCGCCCTGACCTAATCATTGGCAACTACTCCGACGGTAATTTAGTAGCCTCCTTGATGTCGCGGCGACTTGGGGTCAGCCAGTGCAACATCGCCCATGCATTGGAGAAAACCAAGTATCTCTTCTCCGATCTTTACTGGCGCGATAACGAGGATCGCTACCATTTCTCCTGTCAGTTCACCGCGGACCTGATCGCGATGAACACAGCGGATTTTATCATCACCAGTACCTATCAGGAGATTGCCGGCACCGACGACAGCCTGGGACAGTACGAAAGCTACATGAATTTCACCATGCCCGGCCTCTATCGCGTGGTCGCCGGGGTGGATGTTTATGATCCCAAGTTCAACATCGTCTCCCCTGGTGCCGACGAGGAGATCTATTTTCCCTTCACCGAGACCGACCGCCGGCTGAGCCATCTGCACGGGGAAATCGAGCAGCTCCTTTTCGGTGAACCCGTGCAAGGGCAATCCAGGGGTCAATTGCAAGACCGCGACAAACCCCTGCTGTTCTCCATGGCGCGCCTGGACCGCATCAAAAACATTGGCGGCCTGGTCGATTGGTACGCCCGCGCACCAGAACTGCGTGATCGTGTCAACCTAGTCGTTGTCGCGGGCCATGTCGACGGCAATGCCTCGGGCGACAGCGAAGAGCGTGAACAGATCGACTACATGCATTATCTGATGAACACTCACGGCCTTGACGGGCAGGTGCGCTGGCTCGGGGTTCATCTCGACAAATTTATGGCTGGCGAGTTCTACCGCTGTATCGCCGATCGCCGGGGCGCCTTCGTGCAGCCGGCCCTGTTCGAGGCCTTCGGACTCACGGTTATCGAGGCCATGAGCTGCGGTCTGCCCACTTTCGCAACCTGTTATGGCGGCCCATCCGAGATCATCGAGCACGGCCAGTCAGGCTTTCACATTGACCCCAATCATGGCGACCAGGCCGCCGCGCTCATTCTCGAGTTCTTCGACACTTGCGCCAACAAGCCCAAACATTGGCAGGCTTTTTCCGACGCCGCCATCGCGCGCGTGCAAGAACGCTACACCTGGCGCCGCTATGCCGAGCGCATGATGACACTCTCGCGGGTCTACGGTTTCTGGAAATATGTGACTGACCTTGAGCGCGCCGAAACCTCACGCTACCTCGAGATGTTCTACACTCTGAAATTCCGCCCGCTTGCGCAAAGCATGCTGGGTTGATCCAACGCTTGCATTTCGAGTTCCGCCAAGAGTGCGGGGAACACTGGGGGATTCACATGATCGACCTTCAAGTCACCGGGTTTTTCGGTTTACTGCTGCTCATTCTGGACATCTATGCCATCATCAAGACGGTACAAAGCAGTGCGGGCACCCTGGGCAAAGTGCTCTGGGTGGTTCTCATTCTGCTGCTGCCAGTGCTGGGCTTCATTCTTTGGCTACTGCTTGGGCCAAAACGCTAACCACTCCTGATCAGCAAGGGAGGTAATCGCTCCGCCGTGGCCCCAAATCAGCATGTCACGCTGAATCATTGCCGTCCCTGTGCTCGGCATGCATCCGGTCAATGAGGATGTCAATCAACAGCGGATGCGTGCTCATCAAGGGCGACAGACTGATGCTGAACCCGGGGTGGCGGGCTTCGATGTCCCGGCAGATCGTCACCACATCCCCGTCGGGGCCAGCATGACGGCCAGCGGCAAGAAACTGCATCGCCACGGCGACTCTTGCTCGCGGATGCGCCCGCGCATGGGTGGCAAGAGCGTCACTGAGCAGAGGGCCATTGAAGTCGTATTCCCTACCCGGTCGGCGTTCCATCGCCGCCTCTGTTAATCCCACCCGATCACCAAGACGCCGGACAAGCTGTTTAGCAAGCCAGTTGCGCACGGCGGTCACTCGCGCGATTGGCGAGCCATGATCGACCAAAAAGACATGTTCGGGCGAACGCGATGCTTGTAAGCGACATTGCGCCAGATTGTCGACAAGAATCTCGACCAAGCGCGGCTCACCCCGAGGGAGCGGGCACAATGGGGGGGCAATGCGCAGCCTGAAGTCATCGAAGTCTCGACGCAATGCGGCGGCGGTTTCCGGGATGAAGCTCGTCAAGGCTCGGCTGGCGCCAAAAAAAAGCGGCACAATCAGGAAATCGCGCTGACCGGATTCGAGCTGGCGACGCAGATAGGGTGCCAAGGTTCGCGCCGGCTGGTCGTTGAGCTGATGCGGCGGAATCGCGTCCGAGTGCAGCAGCGACACAGGTTCAACTGGGTCAGCCGCGCGCGCTTGGAGCCTGGTGGCCAACTCGCGCAAGGAGAGGGTGGCATCGGCACGTTTGGAGCCGTTGTCGACGAGCAAGATATTTGGCATGGGCATTTTGGAGTCAGTCACTGTTGGTTCGGCTGTGACATTGGGGCGCCGCCGCCCAGGCCAACACTGGCAAGGATGCGACTGACGCATTGCTTGAAACTTGTTTTGCTTGGGATCGGTGCGCCTTGGCCTGATTATCTGTTCATGCTTGCCATGATGAAGGAGTTTCCTGGATGCGATTTTTCCTTGCGCTAGGGATGGGTTTCTGTCTCCTCGGCTTGTCAGTGTTGGCCCAGGGCCCAGAGGGGGCGAAGCCCGGCGTCATTGTGGCCGAGGTGCAAGCAGCACCACTGGCTGACCGCATCGAGGCACTGGGCACGCTCAAGGCACGCGAGTCAGTGGTCATCACCGCCAATGCGACCGATACCATCTCGGCCATCCATTTCGACGACGGTGATCGGGTCAAGAGCGGGGATTTGCTGGTCGAGATGGTCAGCGTCGAGGAACACGCACAGCTCGAGGAAATCAGCGCGCGCATGGGCGAGGCTGAACGCCAGTATGAACGCGTCAAGTCGCTGGAGGCGAGCGGCTCGGCCTCGGCCTCGCTGCTCGATGAGCGCAGGCGGGATCTGCATACCGCGCGCGCCTCCCTGGCGGCGATCGAATCGCGCCTGAATGATCGGCTGATCAAGGCGCCCTTCGACGGCGTGGTTGGTTTGCGTAACATCAGCCTGGGCGCCCTGGTGCAGCCTGGGGATGTGATCACCACCCTGGATGATGATGCGCGCCTGAAGCTCGACTTTGCTGTTCCGAGTGTCTTTCTCGGATCCCTGGCGCCTGGCGTGGCGGTCGAGGCACGCACCCGCGCCTTTCCGGATAAGGTATTCGAGGGGACCATCGGCAGCATCGACAGCCGGGTTGATTCGGTCACCCGCTCGGTGCAGGTACGCGCGCTCATCGACAACGACGAGCGGCTGTTGCGCCCGGGACAGTTGATGACGGTGGATCTGCTGCGCAATCCGCGCCAGGCGCTGATGGTGCCCGAATCCGCCCTGCTGCATCGCGGCGATGAGCATTTCGTCTTTGTGGTGGCTGGCGATGAGCCCAGGGTCGCAAAACGCCAGGTCACCATCGGCGCCCGGCGGCCGGGGGAGGCCGAGATTCTGTCGGGCCTGAGCGCTGGTGACCGGGTGGTCACCCATGGTCTGCAGAAGGTCAAGCCGGACGCGCCGGTCCAGATTATTGCCGTGGATGACGGCAGCCGGTCGCTCAAAGAGATGCTGGCCTCGGACAAGAGGGACGGCGGGCGCGACGGAGCCACCACGCCATGATGCTGTCCGATCTCTCCGTCCGCCGCCCGGTGCTGGCGACTGTCATGTCGCTGCTGTTGGTGGCTTTTGGGCTGGTGTCCTTCGACCGCCTGCCACTACGAGAGTTTCCGGACATCGACCCACCGGTGGTGTCCATTGACACCGTCTATCCCGGTGCCTCGGCCAACGTGGTGGAGACACGCATCACCCAGCTGATTGAAGACCGTATCGCTGGTATCGAGGGCATCGAGAGCATTGCCTCTAGCTCCGAGGATGGGCGCTCGCGCATCACTATTGAATTCGCCATTGGCCGCGACATCGACGGCGCGGCCAACGACATCCGCGACCGGGTGTCCGGGGTGCTCGATCAACTCCCAGTGGAAGCCGAGCCACCTGACATCCAGAAGGTCGATAGCAACGACGATGTCATCATGTGGCTGAATTTGGTCAGCGACCGCATGACTGTGCCCGAGCTGACCGACTATGCCCGACGTTATCTGGTCGACCGCTTCTCTGTGCTCGACGGCGTCGCGCGAGTGCGGGTCGGTGGTCAGCAGACCTATGCCATGCGCGTGTGGCTGGATCGTAATGCACTGGCCGCGCGCGGACTGACGGTGGCGGATGTCGAGTCCTCGTTGCGGGCCGAGAACGTTGAACTTCCGGCTGGCAGCGTGGAGTCGCTCGACAGGCAATTCAGTGTGCGCACCGAACGCAATTTCCGCACGCCCGAGGAATTCGCTCGCCTAGTCATCGACCGTGGCGCGGACGGCTATCTGGTGCGTTTGGGCGACGTGGCTCGGGTCGAGCGGGGCACCGAGGAAAACCGCACGGCATTTCGCGGCAATGGCGTGCCCATGGTGGGGCTTGGCATCATCAAGCAATCCACCGCCAATACGGTCGCGGTGGCTGATCGGGCCAAGGCCGAGCGCGACCGGCTCAATCCCACTCTGCCCGAGGGAATGGAGCTGAAGCAGAGCTATGACACTTCGATCTTCATCAAGGATGCTATTAAAGAGGTGTATAAAACCCTCGCCATCGCCATTGGGCTGGTGGTGCTGGTGATTTTTCTCTTTCTGGGCAGCGCGCGCGCCATGCTGGTGCCGGCGGTGACCGTGCCTGTATCGCTGATTGCCACCTTCAGCGTGCTGCTGGCATTGGGCTTTTCGGTCAACATTCTCACCCTTCTCGCGCTGGTACTGGCCATCGGCCTGGTGGTGGACGATGCCATTGTGGTGCTCGAGAACATTCACCGGCGCATGGAGGACTTGGGCGAGAGCCGCCTGGTCGCGGCCTTCCGCGGCACCCGGCAGGTGGGCTTCGCGGTCATCGCCACCACGGTGGTGCTGCTCGCGGTCTTTATGCCCATAGTCTTTCTGCGCGGGGACATTGGGCGGCTGTTCTCGGAGTTTGCCATCACCATCTCTGCCGCCGTGGTCTTCTCCACCTTCGTCGCGCTGTCGCTCTCGCCCATGCTGGCGTCGCTGATTCTTCCGCAACATCCCGGGCAGGGGCCGGATTCCAAGCGTGGCGCCGCGCGCCTGAGCGCCGGGGTTGACTGGCTGTTCGAGCGCGTGCGGATCGGCTATGCCCGGCTGCTTGGCTTCTTTCTGCGCCAGAAGTGGATGATCGCCGTCCTTTTTCTGGTCACCATTGGGCTCGCCTGGTGGCTGCTGACGCACATCCCGCAAGAGTATTCACCCAAGGAAGATCGCGGGGCCTTCTTCGTCATGGTCAATGGGCCAGAGGGCGCCACCTTCAGCTACATGGAAGATTACATGGACGAGATCGAGCGCAGGCTACTGCCCTATGCGGAGTCCGGCGAGGCGATCCGGGTGCTGATGCGCACCCCGCGCGGCTTCGGTGGCGGTGATGCCTTCAACACCGGCATTGTCGTCATGGTGATGAACAGCTTCGACAAGCGTCGCTCAAGCTGGGTGATTATCGACGAGGTGCGCGCGACCTTGGCGGATCTACCGGGGGTACGCGCCTTTCCGGTGATGCGCAGCGGCTTTGGCCAGCGCATCCAGAAACCCGTGCAATTTGTGATTGGCGGTGGCACTTATGAACAGCTGGCCGAGTGGCGCGATATCCTGATCGAGAAGATCGAGCAGAACAACCCCGGACTGGTCGGCCTGGACTGGGACTATAAGGAAACCAAGCCGCAGCTGCGCGTCGAGATCGACTACGACCGCGCCGCCGATCTCGGCATTCGCATCGACACCATCGGGCGAACTCTGGAAACCATGCTCGGCTCGCGCCGGGTCACCACCTACATCGACGCGGGCGAGGAATACGATCTGATCCTCGAGGGCGAGCGTGATGCCCAGCGCACGCCAGGCAGTCTGGAGAATCTCTATGTGCGCTCGACGCGCAGCGGCCAACTGGTGCCCCTATCCAATCTCGTGCGGGTGATCGAATCGGCCGATTCCAATGAGTTGAACCGCTACAACAGAGTCCGCGCCATCACCATTGAGGCCAATCTGGCTGACAGCTTGTCGCTCGGTGAGGCGCTCTCCTATCTCGACAATCTGGTCACCGAGCATCTACCAGATCAGGTGGTGGTGGACTACAAGGGCCAGTCAGCGGATTTTCGGCAATCAGGCGGCGGCATTCTGTTTGTGTTTTTTCTCGGCGTCGCGGTGGTCTACCTGGTGCTGGCGGCCCAGTTCGAGAGCTGGGTGCATCCGCTGGTCATCATGCTCACAGTCCCCCTGGCCATGGCCGGGGCCCTGTTTGGGTTGTGGATCACCGGACAAACCTTGAATATCTACAGCCAAATCGGGCTCATCATGCTGGTGGGCTTATCGGCGAAAAATGGCATTCTGATTGTCGAGTTCGCCAATCAGTTGCGCGATCAAGGGCAGGAATTTCGCGCCGCCCTGAGCGAGGCGGCAGCGGTGCGCCTGCGCCCGATCGTGATGACGGGCATCACCACAGCGGCGGGATCAGTGCCCTTGCTGCTAAGCAGCGGGGCCGGAGCCGAGACGCGCGCGGTGATTGGCACTGTGATTCTATTCGGCGTGGTGGCGGCAACGCTGTTCACTCTTTTTGTGGTGCCGGTGGCCTATGATCTGCTGGCGCGCGGCACCGAATCCCCCAGCGAGCGTGAGCGGCGCTTGGAGCGGGAACTGGCTGCCACAGCATGAGGACTGAGTGCCGGCTGGAAATATCGCATGGCGACAATAACCGGACCAGTCCCGCTGCCGATAAAGCCGTCCAAGGTGACGAATTGCTGGTCGTGACGCTTGAGCATTTCATCGAGCAGGTCGCTTTGGGCAAGGGCCATGGCGATTGCTCCCTGGTTGTACCGGTTGCCCGGGCCAGTTTAGCTGACGATGCGGGTCAATTGGATGGTTGGGCTGAAGCCGCTCCGAGCTGTTGGGCGGTTAGCATGGGCTCAAGGGATTGCAACGGCATGGGGCGCGCGAGCAGAAAACCCTGCACCGCGGGACAGCCGTGCTGGCGGAGGAAGTCAAGCTGGGCTTGGTTTTCGACCCCCTCGGCCACGACCGAAAGGCCGTGGGTCTGTGCCAGGCGGAGGATGGAGAGCACCAGGGCCGATTCCTGTTCACCGCCGGGTAAATCGCAGACGAAGGAGCGGTCGATCTTGAGAGTATCGATGGGGAGCCGGCGCAGATAGCTCAGGGCCGAGTAGCCAGTGCCGAAATCGTCGAGCCCGATAGAAAAACCGGCCGCGCGCAGGGATTCGAGCAGCTGCAGCGCCTTGGCATCGTCCTGGATCAGCAGGGATTCAGTGATTTCGAGTTCGAGTAAGTGGACCGGCAGCTGATACTGGCTGACCAACTCAAGCACCCGGACGAGAAGTTTGGGGCGCAACTGCCGGGCCGACAGATTAACCGCCAGACGCAACGGCGGGATGCCGCGCCCAAGCCAGTCATGCAGGGTGGCACAAGCGGTTTCCAGCACCCAGTCGCCGATTTCGTGGATCAGGCCGGTCTCCTCGGCCACTGGAATGAATTTGGCCGGTGAGATCATGCCATGCTCGCGGTGCTGCCAGCGCAGCAGCACCTCGGCCGCCTGCATGGTGCCGGTAGCGAGCTCGAACTGGGGCTGGAAGTACAGCAACAGCTCGCCGCGACGCAGAGCGTCGCGCAGGTCTTCTTCAAGGTGGTGGCGCTCGCGCGCGCGTTGGTTCATATCGGCGGCGAAGAACAGATAGCCGTGTTCGGAGTCGGGCGTCTGGCGCAACCGCCGCATGGCAATACTGGCATGGCGCAGCAGGCTGTCGGCATCGGTGCCGTCATCTGGAAAAACGGCCACGCCAATACTGGCGCTGATGCTCAGCGTTTCTTCTGTCGGCTCGGCCTGCTGGCCACCCGCGCGCTCTAGAATAAAGGGCTCTTTCAGCGCGCGCAGCACCTTGTCCGCAACAATGCTGGCATGCTCGCGCTCGCTAATGTCGAACAGCGCGATGACGAATTCATCCGGCCCACAACGGGCGACGACGTCCTCAGCGCGCAAGCCGCTGCGGATACGCCCGGCAATCTGCATCAGGAGCTCATCGCCGGCAGCGACGCCGAGGCCGTCGTTGATACGCTTGAAGCGATCGATGTCCACTAGCATTAGGGCACCATAGGTACCCATCCGCTTGGCTTCCTCAAGCGCCTGGGTGAGCAGAATGCGCAGCATGGAGCGGTTGGGCAGCCCGGTGAGGGTGTCGAAATTGGCCAGTTGGTAGATCTTCTCCTTGGCCTCCTGGCGCTCGGAGACATCCATCAGCAGCGCGATGAAGTGGGTCAGCTGACCCTCCTTGTTGCGCACCGCGCTGAAGGACAACCAGCAGGGCAGGATGGTCTCACCATCGCGACTGCAGCGAATCTCGCCGAACCAGTGGTCTTCTCGGCTAGCTTCGTCGCGCAGCCTGTTCCAGAATTCCTTGTCGTAACGGCGGCAGTAGAGAAAATCATGCTCCCGCCCGATGAGTTGGTCGGCTGATATGCCAAACAGTCGCGCAAAGGCGCGGTTGACCGACACGATGCGCCCGCCGGCGTTGGTGACCATGATGGCTTCTTCGCTGTACTCAAAAATAGCCGACTGCAGGCGAAGTTTTTCTTCCGCGCGAATGCGTTCGGTGGCATCGATCAGGTAGCCGAGCAGGCCATCGGGCTCGCCGTCTTCATTCACCAGCAGCGACAGATGGATGCTGGCCCAGAATACCGATCCATCCCTGCGTTTGCGCCGCACCAACATTTCTCTGCTGCTACCGCTGTCGTATGCCTCCGCGAGCAGGCTGTCGTCCTCATCACCATCGGCATAGAGAAAGAGCACATGACGGCCAATAGCTTCCTCTTTGGAGTAACCGAACATCTGTTCGGCTCCGCGGTTCCAATTGGTGATGTAACCATCAAGGTCCATGCCAATGACGGAGCTTGTGATCGCATCCAGCATCCGCCGATGCTGCTTTACTTCTTGGCAGCAAGTGGAGCTACCTCGCTCATGGCCGTCAAGCTGATTTGCCAGCAGCGCCATGGCCGGCAAGAGCAAGGCCTTGATCATAGAGGCGGGAGGCTCGGCAAGAGCGAGGATCAGCGCGTCGCCACCGACAGTTGAGAACTGCCAGGCATGGCCCGCTGCGGCAGCGGCGACGTACCAGTCGGGTGGCTGTTCTGGTAGGTTTTTTTCTCGTACGGTTTTTTCTGGCTGAATTATTTCTGGCTCACTTTTTTCTGGTCCATCGACATTGGTTCTCCGCAACCCAAGCCAAAACTGATTTGGCGCGATCACGGCTTGCAGTTGGTCAGCGAACCAACGCAGCCGAGAGTCGGTGTCGCCAATGGGTACCGCCAGGCATTCGGTCATGATTTCATCCTTGCCGGAGCTGGCGCCGATTCGGGGAGGACCGGCGCTACGGCAGATCAATCAATTCGCAAGAAAGCTCATCCCGGCAGACATTGGCCTTCAGTTGCCAGGTGGCGATGAAAAGGACTCGACCCAGAACAGGCTATCGAGTTGTAGCTGAAGGAGTGTAACGGCATCAAGGTGATACCTTTGTGACAAAGTACCTACTTGGGAGGTCTTGCGCTGTTCAATGGCACTGGCGAGAGCCAAGAGATCACCCAAAGGCCCCTGCTGTCCGAGCAGCGCCGTCAGAATGCTCTCGGGCAAGGCGAGTGGTGTCAGCAGATTCTCGAGCTGGTCATTCATTAGCACATCGAGCAAGGAGAAAATGCCAACCATGAATGCCTGATCGCTCAACTCGGCGGGCCAGCTCAGATGTTGGGCCAACAGTTCCATTAACCGCCCGCGCAACGCTGAGTGCCAGAGCAGGATGTTCACCTCGCCTTTGATGGTCTGGCGGGTAAACATCAACAACTGCAGCCAGCGCTGCAACTGGCGGCGCCCAAGCAGGGTAATCGCGTGACGGAAGTTGGTTGCCGGCGTGCGCAAATTCAGGGCCGGAGAATTGACCAGATTGAGCAGATCGAACGCGAGCCTGGGCTGGGATTTGAACAGAGATTCGAGTTCGTCGGTATCGGCGTCGCTGGTGACCAGGGCCAGCAGGCGAGTCAGGGCAATTTGATCGGCCTTGTGCTGCTTTTTGTTGGCGCCCTGGTTGCCAGTCATCATGAAAGCGGTCCAGCCAAGATCCGCCAGCGCTTGACACTGCTGCCAACCAGCCAAACCATCGGCCAGCGCTGGCTTGGTAGAAACCGGACCAACGGGGTCAGTCACAATATGCCAGTCGGCATTGCTCACCCGAGCAAGCTCAGCGCGCGTGCCGCGAATTCCAAGCAACACAGAGTCATTCAAGGAGGTCGTCTCCGTATCCTTGGCAAGCGAGCGCACCAACATCTGATCGCAGTTTAGGTCCAGGGGCAAGTAGTGCGCCAGGCTCTTGGTTGTATCCACCAAAAAAAGCCATTCGGGTGGATGTTCCTGCAAGCGCTCCACGAGCAGAGTCAACAGGGAACCCGCCTGATCCGGGGTGGATGCGATTTCCAACCACAGACCACTGCGCTGTCGACGCTGATCAAAGACTGGCGCAACCAAGGTCCAGGTGCCCGTGCCCGCGTTCTGATCGGATGGCCTGAACCTGTGATCGGTTGCCGTCATTTCTGATCCCTCGGACGGACTGGACAAGCACTTCCTCACTTGGAACACTCCGCATGACAACCAGGATGTTGGTTACCTCAGGATAGCAGAATCGCGCTGGAACCTATCTCACGCGCATGAGCAATTGGATATGGCCTTTCGGAAAAAAACGAATTTCAGTTAGGTAAAAACAAAGGGTCAGCCTCACCCATGACCCGACAGACGGTCTCGGCAAGATCGCGGATATCGACTGGCTTGGTCAGGTAAGCATCAAAACCCGCCTCCATGCCGCGCTTGATGTCATCATCAGTGGCATTGGCTGTAACCGCGATTACGGGAATATTTGCGGTACGCCTATCCGCTCGCAGCGCCTCCAGCAGCTGGTAGCCGTTCATCCCGGCCATGTGTATATCGAGCAAAATCAAATCAGGCTGTTTCTGCCTGGCCTGCTCGAGCCCTTGCTGTCCATTGTTGGCACTCATTGAGTGCAGCTGCGGGTAGCGCATTAGGATACGCTCCATGAGCCTGAGATTGGAGGGATTATCCTCGATTTGCAAAATTCTTCGCGCGCGGGAGGGCCATTTTGGCCAATTGCTTGCCTTGTGCTCTGATTGGTCGTCTACACTCAAGGCATCGTTCAAGGTAGCCGCTTCAATCTCGAGCCAAAAGCAGCTGCCCTGTCCGAGTTTGCTGGTTGCACCGATGGTTCCCCCCATGGCCTCAACCAAGCGACGGCAGACCGCAAGACCGATCCCTGTGCCCTCCCGGTGAGTGTCGCGCTCCAACCTGGTGAACGGACTGAAAAGATTCGAGATATCTTTTTCCGCAATGCCAAGTCCGCTGTCCATGACCTCGATACGAACACGAGTGTTATTGCCACGCCTTGCACTAACGCGCACAAGTCCGCTTGGAACGTTGTACTTAACGGCGTTGGACAGCAGGTTGATCAGGATTTGTTTCAAGCGCACCCGATCAGCCAGGACAGTAATTTGGCTGAGCAAGTCACGCTCGACACGGATTTGGTGTTGACGTGCGTTGGCTTCGATCAGGGGCAGGCACTCATTCACCAAGTCGTCAAGAACGACTGGTTCCAAGGTAAGCTCTACACGCCCTGACTCGATCCGAGCAAGATCGAGCACTTCGTTGATTAGGTGCAGCAGGTGTTTGCCGGCTTTGAGGATCTCGCCAATACTCTCGAGTTGATCCTCATTAAGATCATCATCCTGCTCTAGTAGTTGCGCGAAACCGAGCACCGCGTTCATGGGAGTACGCAGTTCGTGGCTCATCAGGGACAGGAATTCAGACTTAGCGCGGCTCGCCTGCTCCGCTTCATCTTTCGCCTGGCGCAAATCTTGTTCGATTTCCCGTCGTTTGGTGACGTCAAGATGATTGATGACAACACGTGGATGTTCTTCACTGGAACCACGCAGCGGCGTGACCCGAACGAGATGGATCTCCTCACGCTCGCCTTGGAGAAAGGCCACTTCTGTTTCAGCGGAGCTGGTGCAGGCATCCAGTACCGAGCGCACGGCCTCGCCCAGACGTGCCATGTCTTTGCGACCGTTTTCGGCTAGCGCATCGCAAAACGCAAGATAGTTGCCGCCAGAGGCAAGGCTCTTGTCACGCACTGGATCACGGTAGGGATGACGTTGCCAGGAGCGATTCACTGAAATGATTTCGCCCCTTTGGTCAAGCACGCAAATGCGCGCTTCCAATGAGTCAATGACGGACTGCACCTGCTCGCGCGCGCGCTTTTCGATAAATTCCGCATGCTTTAAAGGAGTGATGTCTTGAATGACACCAAGCATACGCACCGGAGTGGCCTGGTCATCGTAGATTAAGTTGGCGCGAGCCAACATCCAGCGCTCGTTGCCATCGGGACGCTGAATACGAAATTCCTCGTCAAGAATGTCTGTACCGCTAACACAGTTCTCGATCGAGTTGGCCAGGCGTGCCCGGTCAAGTGGGTGCGCGGCAGCCAAGAACTCCTGAAAGCCAAATTGCATCCGCGAGTTTGTCGAGCCGATGAGTTCAGCGACCCGGTCGGACCAGTAGACCTCATCGGTACGCAAATTCCAGTCCCAAAGACCGATATTGGCGAAGGCTTGGCTGCGGTTCAGCCGCTCTTCACTGATCGCTGACGCGCGCAAGGCCTCGCGAATGTGGCTTACATCCAGCGCGATACCCGTGAGTAACAAATCCTTCTCTTGGGATCTGACTGATTCTTGCGTCCCTACGGTAGTGTACAGGGTAATAGGAATCTGCTCACCGGTATTGCTAATGAGAGGCAGATCTAGATCGAAGCCCTGTTGTGTATCGAAGGCTGTGTCCATGGCTCGTGCAAGCTCTTCGCGGGAGCGGCCGCTGAAGAGATCGAGCAATGTCATGTGCCAGAGATCCTCGCCTGTGTAACCGCTAACCTCGCAGAGTTGCTGATTGCAGATGCCAAAATGACCAAATCTGTCAACTGTGAACAAAATCGCGGGCAGATTATCAAGCGCGGAACGAAGCTGATCACGCTCGCGGCGCAGCCCTGTATCAAACTGTCTATCTACAAAGCCATCATCCCCCAGCTCCGATGACTCTAGGGCAGGCGTGTCGCGAGTGTTGGATTGATGGCCAGTTCGCAACTCCACCTGACTGCCTGATTCCGTGATGATGGAGCTCCATTTCAATAGGGCACCAGATGGCTTGTCGGCTCCATCTTCCCAGAGCGGTCTCGCCGTCAGGTCAATGGCGACGCAAACACCAGCCGCTCTGGTCCTGAAGTAAAGGCGCTGCGCGGCAAGCGTCTCGCCATTGAGTGCACGATTAAGAGGTGACTTGGCCGCCTGCAGAGGTGTCCCATCACGCACATCCGAAAAGGTATCGAGGAAGTCGGGTTTGTGGCCATTCAGTGGCACATCAAGGCGTTGTAAGCCTTGGCGAGCCGCTTGATTGGCACAGATGAGATTCCCCTGGGAGTCGAATAGCAACGCGGGATCGGTCAGCGCATCCGCCAAGGCATGAAGACTCGGCCCATGCGGAGCTTGGCCGTTTGCGGCGGCAGGTTGCGAACCTTGCAGGTCGTGCATCAATTCCGGTCTTTGTCTGTTTCGCTTGTTCGGGCCCAGGCGCAATGCTCGCTGAGTTCCACCGCATGGTCAAATCTCGCCAAGTGTCCGCAGGGGACGATAGCGATCTTCCGCGTCATTGACAATGTTGGATCGCAAGTCGGGCCAAATATTTCGGTCTCAAGCATCACCACCGGCGTTCCATCAAGCCATGGTGGTTTGTGGTTGCTTGGGCGCAAGAGACTAGGTTTCTGTCATTCGCTAACGCATCGGACTATCGAGCTGCGGTTGCGGGCAGATTCAGGCGATCCGAGGGAACTTCGCAGGCAAAAATAGCATCGAAAAACCCCGACGCAGCTATTGTCAATCGCGTTGTGCCGATGCTAGACTTAAATCCTGATAAATTTACTAGGGTATTGCCATCATGAGCCAAAACGTCACTCCCCGTAACTCTCTGTCGACAGGAACCATAGACTCATACATCAGTAGCGCCTACCAGATTCCTGTCCTCACCCTCGAAGAAGAACGCAGTCTAGCTGAGCGCCTGCGGGACCATGGCGACATGGACGCTGCGCGCCGCCTGGTGCTTTCCCACCTGCGTTTTGTTATCCGCATTGCCAGAGGCTACATGGGCTACGGCTTGCCGCTGCCTGACTTGATTCAGGAAGGCACCGTCGGGTTGATGAAAGCCGTAAGGCGCTTTGAGCCTGACATTGGTGTACGACTGGTCTCATTCGCCGTCCACTGGATTCGCGCTGAAATTCACGAGTACATCTTGCGCAACTGGCGCATTGTGAAGGTTGCCACCACCAAGGCCCAGCGAAAATTGTTCTTCAACCTACGCAGCTCAAAAAAGCGCCTGGGTTGGTTCACCAAACAGGAAGTGGATGACGTGGCTGCTGATCTTGGCGTCAAGCCAGAGACAGTGCTTGAGATGGAATCGCGCCTTTCCAGTCATGATGCAGCCTTTGACGGTTACGAGGATGACGATGACGATTCACCCTCGGCGCCTTCCACCTATCTGCCCGACATGCGCATGGAGCCAGCCAGCCTGCTAGAGCGCGAGGATTCAGATACCTACGAACGGGAGCGATTGCTTACAGCTGTTTCTGCGCTGGACGAACGTAGCAAGACCATTTTGCGAGAACGTTGGCTCTCGGAAAAAAAGCAAACATTGCACGATTTAGCCCTACAGTTCGGTGTATCGGCCGAGCGTATACGCCAGATCGAGAAAAACGCGATGAAAAAATTGCGAGTCCAGCTTGAACTCTAATGATTGCCGCGCTTCAAACCCTTGAACCTTATTCGAAGAGCCTTTTAGTCGAGTCGGTGGTCGCCGGGGGTGTCAAAATAAGGCACCGCCGGCAGGCGACCAATTCGCTCTCGACGATCTGCCTAAATTTGGGGGACAATTGGGCTTTAAGGGCCCTTATCGAGCGCGGAGCATTCTATGTCGCCTGCACGTCGTCCTTGGTGGGATCAAACGACTAAGTCCAATCCCCAAAACCATGGTCTTCATACCTCCAGCATCTCTGCGGTACTCTCCGCGATACAGCCCCAAAGGCACATGGTGCGCACAGCCATCGTCCTTGGCCTGGTGTGCGCCTTCCTCGTATCACCATTGATAGTGCTGGCGGAAATTCCCGCAACCCCTGTGATGACGCTCTATCAATTCAATGGTCCAATACGGGTACCCTACTATCAGATCGGTCCCTCCGGACCTGGCGCCGTTGCCGGTTACCTGTCCCAGGGAACCTCGGTCGTTCCTTGTTTAGTGGTCCGCAATGGTCAAGCCCTCACGGATGCCAAGGGAACTCCCTATGTTGGTTTTGAAATCATTGTTAATTCCGCCAAAGCTGGCCCTGAAGCCACGGAAAAGTTCAAGCAAGCCATATCACGTCAAAACTCACTTAAAGTAGCCAACCACCACTGTCCACCGGATGTCCGTCATGTTCTGAACATCCGCCACCTGTACGCCTTAACCAAAGCGCCTTATTTTGACCCGCCACGCACCACCTCGGCAAAACTGCAACTCGACAAGCAGGCACGGATGTCGGAGCTGGATTTATGGGTGCGGAAATTTCATAATTCCGACGAGTGTGCGGGAGTCGGAATTGGACTGCTCGGCCGACGCGAGCGCCTCGCACGCGCCTGGGATGACTTTATTTCACGCGAGAGCAAGGCGGGAGACGCGCAACAACTCGCGCGAGCCAAACATCTCGACTACAGCATGCGCACAGCCATATACGAAGGACATCTCGACCGTGGCTGTAGCGCCTATGGCGCCTGTGAGAGAAACGTCGTGGTCCTGTCTATTCGCAATCGCGCGCTTGGGCAGTGCCTCAAAGGGCGAGGTTGTCGCTTCCCCGGTGACTTCCAGGGCGCGGCCTCGGAGCCTTCGCAATACAACATCTGGGATGCTTATTTGACTCAGATTTCCGGGCTCACCGCTTGCTATTTACGCTCTGACCTGGCGACGCACGAAGACTACCGCCGAATCCAACTAATGCATCAGCAAAGCGTCGGCGATGCCGAGCGCATTCTTTTCGGTAGCGATCAAGATCTGTCGCAAGTCTTTCCTGATAACACCCTATCCGACCTAAAGGAAATGCGCCATTATTACCATCCGCCTGCGATGCAGAAATGTTTTCCGCAAAAGGACCGCATTGAATATATGAGCGGAGCAGTCGCCGAGAACAATGGTCAATTTGCGCTCATTGCGAATACCCGGATCGAAGTAGGACAAGCTGTCAGTAAGGGCTACCTATTCAAAGAATTCCGCTTTGATCACACGCCCGAGGGTGACAAGTTACGGGTTATCGACAACTATCCCGGTTTCATCGTCGATGCCCGAAAAGTCAGTCTGAAATCCGGTCACCGCTGCACGCCTTATGGGGTTTCACCCACCTGCCAATTTACCAAGATCAATCGCTATCGGACAATTCCGAGTTGGTTAAGTGCTGGCAAGCCTCTCGCGATAACCTGCCGTATTAAAGAACGCGGGGAAACTTGCAAAGAAGCAGCGGTTTCGAAAACGACTCGCGTAGGCGGAAACTGTGACACTGAGATGATGCCTGTGACGCACGTCCCCTAGAGGTAATTCTCCCACCACAGAATACAAAGATTTCTCTGCATCTAAGACTCTGGTTCGCCATTGATAAAGCGTTCTGACATTACGGGCCTAATTCTTGCCGGAGGCCGTGGTCAACGTATCCATGGTCGCGACAAGGGCTTAATGGACTACCAGGGCCAGCCTTTGGTGCACTGGGTTATTGAACGCCTTAAGCCTCAGGTTGGCACAGTGCTGATCAGTGCAAATCGATGTGTCCCAGAGTATCACCGATTTGGTTGGCCCCTGTTGTTCGATGACATCCCAGATCACGCAGGCCCTCTTGCCGGGCTATCCCGTGGCCTTGAATGCTCGAGAACTCCCTGGATCCTAATGGTACCCTGTGATGGTCCATATGTGCCCTTTAATTTAGCTATAAGACTGGCCAATACCATTGAGACAGAAAAGGTACCTGCAGCAGTCGCCTCCGATGGCCATCAAACTCACTTTACCTACGCGATGCTGTCGCGATCTCTGTTAGAAGATCTACAGGCCTATTTAGCATCAGGCGAGCGCCGGCTTGGAGCCTGGCTAAACCGTCATAGCACTGCAGTCGCTGATTTTTCTGACAACAGGCTTGCTTTTATCAATCTCAACACGACTGAGGATTTTAAACAGGCTAATAGCATCAATCAGAGCAAGCCAGGTGCGCCCATGTGTTTTCCAAGTAGTAAAGAATTGTTACTTTGAACAACCGCGGTTTTACCCAATATCCCAAGCTTGCGTCTGCTCCGCAACTATTTGCCAATACAGAAACTAGAAAAAATCTCTCCCAACAAATCGTCCGAACTAACATCACCGGTAATTCGACTTAAGGCCATTTGCGCTTCACGTAAATCCTCGGCAAGAATTTCAGCTGGCTCCCCGACAGAGAGGCTCTTCTTCGCGGCCACCAAATAGTTTCGTGTCTGTTCTAAACAAACAAGATGACGACGTCGAGCCATGAAGGCACCCTCGACCATCATCTCGTACCCCGAACATTTTTTAATGTGCTCTTTCAGTTGTCCGAGCCCAAGTCCAGTCTTTGCCGAGATCGAAAGCTCGTGCATTAGAGCTCCAGAATGTCTAACCTCTTGAACATTTGGCTGTTCAGCGAGCAAATCAATTTTATTTCGTACTAATGTGATTGCTGTGGTAGCGAGAATCCTTTGCAAATCAACTGCCTCTGGTCGACCAAGCATTCCGTCATAGACCCAAAGCACCAAATCAGCTATCTGAGTTTCTTCTAGGGCACGTCGTATTCCTTCTTGCTCAATAAAATCGCAGCTGTTTCTGATGCCTGCGGTATCGATCACATGAAGCGGCATCCCATCCAGTTGAATATCCGCACGAACTAAATCACGGGTCGTACCAGCTATAGGTGTTACGATCGCTGACTGCTGACCGGAGATTTGATTCAACAGGCTTGACTTCCCAGAGTTTGGTGGACCCACAATGACAACCGTCATTCCGTCACGAACGCGTTCACCTTGGGAAGCGACGTGAGATAACTGATCAATTCTTTGAATAATCGACACAATGCCCTTGTCGACTGCCTCAATATCTGTTGGCTCAAGGTCTTCATCGGAAAAGTCAAGCCCAGCCTCAATTAAAACTCGTTGACGGGTTAACAATGCCTGTAAGTCAGAAACCGAAGACGCAAACGCACCCTGCAAGGTTCGTCTCGCTAACTTCGCCTGCATTTGATTGTTACTTGCAATCAAATCAGCGACAGCTTCTGCCTGAGTTAAATCAAGTTTGCCGTTATGAAATGCACGCTCAGTAAACTCTCCGGGACAGGCAAGCCGCGCTCCTAAACTGATTACCCGTTTGAGGAGCAAATCAAGTACGACCGGGCTACCGTGGGCCTGAAGTTCTAGAACGTCTTCGCCGGTGTACGAGGCGGGTGACGGGAAAAAAAGGCCAATTCCTTGATCGATTGTCTCCCCGCTATCATCCAGAAAATTCCCAAGGATCGCCTGGCGTGGTGGCAATGAACGCTGAAGAATTGATTTACCTATCAACTTTACTATTGACCCAGAAATTCGGATCACACCTATACCACCACGACCTGGAGCGGTTGCGACCGCTGCAATGGTGTCAAACTGGGCTTTTGTCGCCGATTGCATCACAGGAAACGCTTTATCACGAAACACATCAGTGCCAACCTTGTTAGGTTTTCCCTAACTAGCCACTAATATATTCATCTGAGCTCCCTCAAACTGCTCACACCGGGTCTAGCTCGCCTTCCGATGCTCCTGCTTCTCAATACTGCGGGTGATATACCACTGCTGAGCAATTGAAAGAAGGTTGTTGACCGTCCAATAAAGCACTAAACCGGAGGGGAAAAAGGCAAAGAAAACCGTAAAAACAACAGGTAAAGATAGCATGATCTTTTCCTGCATCGGATCCGGTGGTGGCGGGTTAAGTTTCTGCTGCACAAACATGGACACACCCATGATAAGTGGCAGAATGTAGTAAGGATCCGGCGAAGTCAGATTGTCGAGCCAAAAGATAAAGGGTGCATGACGTAATTCCACACTCTCCAGTAACACCCAATAAAGCGCAATGAAGACAGGAATCTGGATCAGGATTGGCAAACAACCGCCAAGCGGATTGATCTTTTCCTTTTTATAAAGCTCCATCATCGCCTGGTTTAGACGTTCCTTGTCATCGCCATAGCGATCTTTCAAAGCCTTCATGCGTGGAGTCAGTTTGCGCATGTGAGCCATAGATTTATAACTTGTTTCAGAGAGCTTGTAAAAAGCTGCTTTAATTAGGATTGTCAACAATATAATGGACCAACCCCAGTTGCCGACCAGTTTATAGATCCATGACAACAGCCAATGAATGGGCTCAGCCAGGATTGTCAACCAACCATAATCGACAGCGAGTTGTAGACCAGGGGCAACACGTGAGAGTTGATCAGGCAATTTCGGCCCAACAAAGAGTTTGTCCTGAAAGATATAACGATCACCTGGCGCGACAGCAATTGCACTTGAATACTGTCCAATAATATAGCGTGGTTCAGGACTGTCCTTTGCGATAACTTTTGTATAGAAGGTCTGAGGCATGTCTGCCGGGGGAATCCAAGCGCCTAGAAAATAATGTTGGATCATAGCTATCCAGCCACCAGTGATCTTGGTGTCAAGCGGATGTTTGACCATCTCCTTGAAATCTTCTTTTTTGTATTTAATTTCCGGACCGTAATAAACCCCGCCAGTATAAGTTGCTACAAATTTTGTTTTATGTGGATCATTTAATTCAGTGCGTTGAAGCTGTTGATAACCTCGAAGATTCAACACTGTATCAGTGGGATTGTAAATTTCCTGCGAAACCTCGATTAAATATTCGCCACGGGTGAAACTATAAGTTTTTACCACTTCTATTCCGCTGTCTCCCCGCCAACGCAAGGTTACAATCAACTCATCTTGCCCTGTCTCTAGTTGGTAATGTTTAGCTTCAGGAGTAAAATGAGTTTCGTGCGTTGGGAACTCTGATTGCGGTTGACCTAGAAGACCCGATTGAACAATGAACATATTTGGCGCTTCAGCCTTCAGAAGCTGAAATTTAACTTCTGGCTTTTCAGCGGTCACCGAGTAATTGAGTAACCAAAGATTTTCTATCGTTCCACCTTGGGGCGATATTTCTGCCTTTAGTACGTCGGTTTCCACCCGAACTGGCTCCAATTGAGATATAGGTGAATCCTTAGACCATGGATCACCTTGTTCAGGCGTCGGAGCAACTGCTGGTGCATCATCGGGTAAGCTAGGCTTCTCACCCGTTTCTTCGGCAGTCTCAAATTGATTCATAGCGTTAAACTGCTCAGGAGATGGTGTCAATGCACCATAATCATCAACCCAAGCGGAATAGATCATGAATAGGATCCCGGCGAATGCTAGAATCAATATTAATCGGATATTATCCATTGGATCCTTGAGTTTTTTTACTAGGAACTGGATCGAAGCCGCTGGAACCCCAAGGCTGGCACCTGAGAATTCGACGAATAGCGAGGCCGAGCCCAAGGATCGGGCCATGCAACTCAAGTGAGGTGCGTGCGTACTCCGAACAACTTGGGTGGAAGCGGCAGTGTGGGCCGAGCATTGGGCTTAAACACAGTTGATAAGCGCGAATCAATCCACGCATTGTAGTGACAATTAGTGTTGATGGCTGTCGGACCAGAGTTTTTGCCAATGACGGTGCAAAGAATCGAATAGGATCGGATTGTCTTTCTGAGTCGCCGATCGTGTGGTCATCACGATGAAATCGATGCTTCGGTTTCTCCATCTGATATTAATCAGCCGAAATGACTCGCGAACAATACGCTTAATCCGATTTCTATCAACGGCTCGGGGAGCGGCTTTTTTTGAGATTGCAAGTCCTAGCCGATGTTGTTGTTCTTCTTGAGAATCAACGTCGTCCCGAACAGCTGCAAGAACTGTGAAACAAGAGTCTGCAGAGCGCCTGCCAGTAGCAAATACGCGTTGCAACTCTTCGGATTTAAGCAAACGTTGGTGCCTGGTAAAACATTTGGTCCCAGTTTGTGACCCAGTGTGCATTACCCTGTCATGGAAAGCGCTGACAAACCGATAAACAAGTGGAAGGTTAACGTGGAATCAAATGCAGCCGGCCTTTGGCACGTCGCGACTGCAAAACCTTGCGGCCATTTCTGGTTGCTCTGCGCGCTCGAAAACCATGTGTGCGAGCTCGCTTGAGGCGACTAGGTTTAAAGGTCTGTTTCATGATAGAAAACTCCGGGCTTGAATAACATAAGGATGTTCAGGCGACTCCTGACTAATCTAACTGTCAAACTCCTACCTGACTGGTTTCTATATCAAGGAGTTGCACTAACAACAAGAGAAATCACCTGCCTCGGAGATGGAAAAGGTCAGGGATACAACTTGTGTCAAGATCAAAAGTGCCCAAAAAGACTTCCAATCATAGCAAGATCAAGGGCCACAGTCAAGATCCAGAAGTTTTTCACTGTATTTTTTTTTTAATCTGGACATTGAGTACTTGAATTTCACGATGGAAATCAAGTAAAAATGCAATCTCGTCGATTCATGAGGCGACTTGTAAGCGGTTCTAAAACTCTATAGACAATCATTTTCGCTTCCTAGTATCGTTCAAAATCTTGGCGGACTTGTGGATAACTGACTATCTAAGGTCTAGACTGATGGTTCACTGCCCACGGTCTCCGCTCTAGCGTTCTTTCCACGGACTAGTTTAATGATTCTTTCCGCGGAAATAACCCTGGTTATTCTTTATTATTGAAGTGTTTGGGAGTTCAAAA